>CAVQYU010000001.1:0-156453 GCA_963718285.1 uncultured Chloroflexia bacterium
CGGCGGTCGAGGCCCGCTCGGGAACGGTCCAGCCCAGGCCGCCCGCTGGTCACGGCTTGGCCTTCAGGACGTAGGTGCCGTTCTGGTCATCGGCCAGGATCAGCGACTCGACATTTGGCTCGCCGACCTTGGCCAGCAGGCTGCCCAGGACGCGGACCTGGCCGGGGATCATCGACGTCGGGCGCAGGCTGGTCGTGTAGAAGCCGAAGGTCGCGGTCCACAGGTTGGGCACCGCGCTCGAGGGTGAAGCCCTGGTCGTCGGTCAGGCTCACGATCAGGCCGTTGGCCGCCGAGCCCAGGTCGGCGGGCTTGAGCGAGCCGAGGCGGGTCGCCGCGTCAAAGGAAACCGGATCGATCGAGGTGCCAACGCTGACCGCCCCTCCGGTCCGGTTGTCGCTGATCGTGGGCATGCCGCCCGGCGGGGCTGCGCCGCTGGCCAGCTCGAGGAAGGCCACGCCCGTCGCGTCGACCAGGAAGCGGCCGCTTGACGTTGCCAGACCAGGATGGGCTGGCGCTCGTCGAGCTCGACCCGGACGGTGTTGGGCAGGACGACCTTGACCGAGGCCGAGCGGACGGCCGGCAGGGTCTCGAGGCGGCTGGCCAGGTCGTCGGTGCGCAGGGTGATCAGGTTGGTCCCGTCGCTGATCGCCAGCAGGTTCTCGACCGCGGCCTGGCTGGTCCAGGTCGCGCCCTCGAGCTGGACCGGCGAGTGGAACGAGAAGACCGGCGAGGCGCCGACGCCGTAGATCGCCAGGCCGGTGAGGACCAGGACCAGGGCGGCCAGGGCGCGGGTCCGGGAGAGCCCCGCGGACGAGCGCCGAATCGGCCGGCCAGCACGAGGCTGGCTACCCGGCGGGTCGGCAGCCGGCTCACCGGGGCAGGTCGCCGGGCACGAGCCGGCGGTGGATTCGGCCCTGCCAGCGTTCCAGTCCGAGCTCCACGATCCGGCCGGCGAGGGCCCCGAAGTCATGGCCGCCGGCGGCGGGCATCGCCGGGAAGAGGCTGATCGGGGTGAAGCCCGGGATCGTGTTGATCTCCGACAGGAAGACGTCTCGCCGCTCACAGGAAGTCGATCCGGGCAAAGCCCTCGGCGCCGATCGCCCGGTACGTGTCGCGGGCGATCTTCAGGATCGCCGCTCGCAGCGGGGGGGATCTCGGCGCTGATCGACGTCTCGGACAGGCCCGGGCGTGTATTTCGCGGCGTAGTCGTAGAACTCGTGGCCGGCGAGGATCTCGCCCGGCCCGTACATGCTCGAGCCGGCGCGTGGTCGTTCCCGATCACGCGACCTCGAGATCGCGGGCTCCCGCAGGTAGCCTCGGCGAGGGCGAGCCTGTCGTGGCTGAAGGCCGTCTCCAGGGCGGCCGGGAGCTCGGCGGCGCGTGGACGAGGGTGATCCCGACCGAGCGACCCGAGGCGGGCTGGCTTGACCATCAGCCGCGGTCGCCGGTCCCGGCGCGAACGCCTCGAGCTCGGCCAGGACGTCCGCCGCATCGCCCGCCAGCGGTCCGCCCGGACCTCGAGCCAGTCGACGACCGGAGGCCCGAGGCCCGCGGACCAGGCGCTTGAACAGCGCCTTGTCCATGCCGATCGCCGATGCCGTGACCCCGGATCCGGTGTAGGCCAGGTCGGCCGACTCGAGGAGCGCCTGGACCGTGCCGTCCTCGCCGAACGGGCCATGCAGGGCGATGAAGACGAGCGGCCGGGGCTACTCCCCCGCCAGCCGGTCGAGCGCCGCGCCCGCTCGACGGACGGCCGTGGCACCGAGGTCAGCCGGGTCATCGTAGGCGGCCGGGGCGGGCGCTCGCCCCGTGGATGGTCGCGCGGGCAGCACCACCAGCGGCCGTCGAGGTCGATCAGGACCTGGCGGACGTCGTCGCCGCGCTCCGGCAATGCGTCGGCGATCGCCGTTCCCGACACGAGCGACACGTCGTGCTCGGCGGACGGCCCGCCCAGCAGCGCGACGATCGGCGGGTGGGCGGCCGGTCACGTCACGCGCCGCCGGCTGCCGGTCGCCCCAGTCGCCCGAGGAAGACGACTTCCGAGCTCGAGCCGGACCGCCGGGCGACCTGGCGGCCGGGACAACGTCGGCAGGCCGCGGACGTCGGCGGCCGTGCCGTCCGGTCGTTGACGATGAAGTTCGCGTGCTTCTCGCAGACCGGTGGCGCCGCCGCGGGTCCGGCCCTTCCAGCCCGATGGAGTCGATCAGCGCGCCCGGCCGAGTCGCCCGGCGGGTTGCGGAAGTCGAGCCGGCCGACGGGATCCCGAGCGGCTGGTGCTCCTGCCGCCAGCGGCGGATCTCGTCGAGCCGACCCGTGATCACGGCCGCTCCGCGGCCGCGAGCCGGAACGTCGCGCCCAGGACGACCTCCCGGCGTCGGCGGCGCGGTGCTTCAGCGCGGCTGTCGCGGTAGCGGAGGTCGAGCTCGTCGGCGGTCAGCCGCGCCTCGGTGCCGTCGGCGAGCAGGACCTGCGCCGACTCGAGGACCGCCGCGACGTCGTCGTCGTGCGCCCGGCATTCGCCCAGACGGCCCCGCCGACCGTGCCCGGGATCGCCAGCCCGAACTCCAGCCCGGTCAGACCCGCCTTCTGGGTCTCGGTCGCGGCACGCGCCATCGGCACGCCGGACTCCGCGACATAGCGCTCGCCCTCGATCCGCGAGCCCTCCGCCCGGTTCTGGACGACGAGCCCACGGATGCCGGCGTCGGCGATGACGACGTCGCTCCCGCGGCCGAGGAGCGTCAGGGCGATCCCCTGGGCGCGGGCGAACCGGACGAGGCCCGCAGCTCGTGGATGTTGTGGACCGTCGCGAACAGGTCGGCCGGTCCCCCGACCCGCATCGTCGTGAACCGGGCGAGCGGCTCGTCGCGGGACGTCTTGACGCCGATCCGTCGCTGGATCGCGGTCCCGACGGCGCGTCGCGTCGAACGTGCCGCGGCGGCCGCCGTCGTCAGCGTCGGCCCGCGCCGCGATCGCCGCGATCGCCTCGGCCGGCGGCAGGGGCCGGCGATCGGCGAGGGCGAGGGTCAGGGTCGCGACCGCGTCGGCGGCCCCGGGCCGGCCCAGCGAGCGGGCGGCCGCGGCCATCGCCGCCCGGCCGGGTCGTCGAACAGGATGTCGGCGGCGGCGACGAGCGCGTCGGCGTCGAGCTGCTCGTCCGGGATCACCCGCGCGGCGCCCGCCTCGGCGAGCGTCCGCGCGTTGGCGCCCTGGTGGGCGCCGGCGTGCGGGTACGGGACGATGACCAACGGGACCCCGAGCGCGGTGACCTCCGCGAGGGTGGACGAGCCCGCCCGGCCCACGACGAGATCGGTCGCGACGAGCGCGGCCAGCATGTCCTCGCGGAGGAACGGGTAGGGCCGATAGCGCGCGCGGACGCGCCGGCGGGCAGATGCTCGCGCTCGGCGAGTGCGGCCGCGTAGCCGGTCTCGCCGCTGACGTGGAGGACAGCGACCCGCTGGACGAGCCGCGGCAGCGCCGCGGCGACCGCCGCATTGAACCGGCGCACGGCCTGCGAGCCGCCGAAGATCAGGATCGCCGGAAGGTCCGCCGGAACCTCGAGCCGGGCACGCGCCGCCTCCCGGGTCGATCGCCGTCACGTCGCGGATCGGGGTCCCGGTTCGATAGACCGGCACGCCGGCGGAGGCGAGCGCTCGGCCGGCGGCGTCGTACGACACCGCGAGCGCGTCGGCCAGCCGGGCCGTCGCCCGGACGCCCGGCCCGGGATCGCGTTGCCCTCCCACAGGACGACCGGGATCCGGAGCGGGGCGGCGGCGAGGAGGACCGGGATCGCCACGTAGCCGCCGGTGGTCAGGATCGCCGCGGGCCGTCGGCCGCGAGGATCGCCGCGGCCTGCGGGATCGACAGCGCCAGCCGGACCGGATCGAGGACAGTGTTGACCGACAGGTCGACCGTCCGGAGGGAGCGCAGGGCGAGCCGCCGAACGGGATGCCCGCGTCGCGGACGAGGTCGGCCTCGAGGCCACGATGGCCGCCCACCCAGACGAGTCTCGGGCTCGACGTCGGGCCGTTCGCGGAGCGAGCGGGCCACGGCGAGGGCCGGGTAGATGTGCCCGCCCGTTCCGCCCCCCGCGATCAGCAGCCGCATCGTTCCACGTCCCTCGTACGACGGTCTCGCGCGAGATCGACAACAGGATGCCGACCGCGGCGAGGCTGATGGTCAGCGACGAGCCCCCGGCGCTGATGAACGGCAGCGTGATGCCGGTCACCGGGATGAGCGCGACGACGACGCCGATGTTGATGAACGCCTGGATGCACAGCCAGGCCGTGATGCCCGCCGCGAGCAGCGCCCCGAACGTGTCGGGGGCCGCCAGCGAGACCGGATGCCAGAGTAGGCCAGAGCGACGAACAGGAGGATCACGATCCCGGCCCCGACGAGGCCGAACTCCTCGCCGATGATCGCGAAGATGTAGTCGTTGCTCGCGTTCGGGAGGAACAGCCCGCCGGCCAGGCGGCTCTCGCCCAGCCCCGCGCCGAGCAGCCCGCCCAGCCCGAGCGCGAGCAGCCCCTGGATCGTGTGGAAGCCGGTCCCGAGCGGGTCGGTCCACGGGTCGAGCCAGGTCCGGATCCGCTCGAGCTGGTAGGCCGCGCAGGCCGACCATGATCATCGCCCCGAGGCCGACGACGCCCATGATCGCGAGGTGGATCAGGCTGCCGCCGGCGACGAAGAACATCGTCAGCCCGGTGAGCCCGATGACCATCGTCGTGCCCAGGTCCGGCTCCTTGAAGACGAGCGCCACGATCGGCGCGAGGATGATGAGGAACGGGATCGTGCCGGCCCAGAAGCCCTTGATCCGGCCGCCGCGCTTCGCGAACCAGTGGGCGAGATAGACGATCAGGGCGAGCTTCGCGAACTCGGCCGGGTGGAGCGCCGGCAGCGGCCCGAGCTTCAGCCAGCGGGCGGAGCCGCCGACCACGATGTTCAGGCTCGGGACGAAGACGAGGACGAGCAGGCCGAGGGCGATCACGTAGAGCGGGACCGAGACGAACCGGAGCTAGCGATAGTCGACCCGCATCATCCCGGCCATCGCGACCAGGCCCGAGCGCGCCCAGCCGATCTGCGGGCCGACGATCGCAAAGCGTGTCGTCCGTGCGCGATGTAGGCCTTCATCGCCGAGCACGAGTAGACCATCAGGATGCCGATCGCGGTCAGGGCGACGACGATGACGAGGATCGCGTAGTCCGGCTGGTGGCGTTCGCGGCGGAGGACGTGGCGTGCTGCCGGGCGGGCGGCCGCGGCGGCGCGGCGTCGCGCCGACCGCCGGCCCGTCGATGGCGCCGCGCCGGCCGCGGCCGGCACGTCCGCCGAAGGGCGTCGGTCAGGGTCCTCCCTCGCTCTCGCTCCGCGGCGATCGCGGCGACCGCCTCCTTGAACGCCCGTCCCCGGGCGGCGTAGTCCACGAACATGTCGAAGCTGGCCGCGGCCGGGCTGAGGAGCACGGTCGCTGGCGGTGTCGCACCCGGCCGCCGATCCGCTCGCGGGCGACGGCGTCGCGCGCGATCGCGCGCCGACGGCCTCGTCGAGGCTGGCGGCCCGCTCCGTCCGGGCGAGGCCGGCGGCGCGGAACAGGCGCTCGAGCTCGGGGCCGCTCTCGCCGATCAGCACGGCCGCGGCGGCCCGCTCGGCGACGACCGGGCCGAGCGCGGCCAGGTCGACGCCCTTGTCCCGGCCGCCGGCGATCAGCACGATCGGGGCGGATCGAACGCGCAGGGCGCGCGATCACGGCGTCGGGCTGGGTGCCCTGCGAGTCGTTGACGAAGCGCACGCCGTCGAGCTCGCCGACGGGCTCGAGGCGGTGCTCGACGCCGGTGAAGCCGGCGCTCGCCCGGCGGATCGCGTCGGCGGGCGATGCCGAAGCAGCAGGGCGACCGCAGACGGCGGCCAGCGCGTTCGAGACGTTGTGGCGGCCGGGCAGGGCCAGCTCGGCGACGCGGCAGGACCGGCCGCCGGCCGTCGCGGCCAGCCCGCCGCCGGTCCGGGCAGGCGTTCGACGAGGCGGCCACGATCCAGTCGTCGACGATGCCGACGCCGCCGGCACGGTCGCGCCGAGCCGGTACAGGACGGCCGGCGCGCGGGCCAGGCCGGCGTAGGCGGCGACGACCGGATCGTCGGCGTTGAGGACGAGCGCGCCGTCCGGGTCGACCAGCTCGGCGAGCCGGCGCTTGACCGCGCCGGTAGCCGCGAGGCTGCCGTGCCGGTCGAGGTGGTCGGAGGTCACGTTCGTGTAGACCGCGACCGTCGTGCCGCGGGACAGGGTCGGCAGCTGCAGCTCGGACAGCTCGACCACGACCCGGTGGGCCGGCGTCAGCTCGGGCAGCCGCTCGACGAGCGGCCGGCCCGATGTTCCCGCCCAGGATCACCCGGTGGCCCGGATCGCCGCCGAGCAGGTGCGCGATCAGCGCCGAGGTCGTCGTCTTGCCCTTCGTCCCGGTGACGCCGATCGTCGGCGCCGGGCAGAGGCGCAGGAACAGGTCGACCTCGGAGACGATCGGCCGGGCGCGCCGGGTCGCCGGCGGCCCGGGCCGCGACGAGCGCCCGGAGGGCGCCCGCGGAGGCGGGGCTCGGTCGTCGGGTAGTCCGGGTTGATCGACGGGCGAGGTCGCTGACCAGCGCCAGCGCCGCCCAGGCGCTCGCCGGATCGACCGTCGGGACCGGCCAGCAGGCGGATCGGCCGGCCCTCGAGCGCGCCGATCGCGTCGGCCAGCTCGTCCGCCGGTCGCCGCGTCGTAGACCGTCACGCGCGGCGCCGGCGTCGGCGAGGAAGCGGGCCAGGGCGATCCCGCTGCGGGCGAAGCCCAGGACGGCACCGGCTCGACCGCGAGGGCGCCGCCGCGGACGTCGGCCAGGCGTCAGCTCGGTCGAGGTCGATCGGTCGCTCGCGTCATCATCGTCCAGCCGCGTGGATCGAGGCGAGGAACAGGGTCACGCCGATCAGGCCGGCGAGGATGCCGACGATCCAGAAGCGGAGCGTGATCTTCTCCTCGTCCCAGCCCGCCAGCTCGAAGTGGTGGTGGATCGGGCTCATCCGGAAGATCCGCTTGCCGCCGGTTGCCTTGAAGTAGGCGACCTGGATGATGACCGAGCCGGTCTCGATGACGAAGACCAGCCCGATCAGGGGCAGCACGAGGATCTGGCCGGTGATCAGGGCGATGACCGCCAGGTGGCCCCCAGCGAGAGCGAGCCCGAGTCGCCCATGAAGACCTGGGCCGGGTGGACGTTGAACCACAGGAAGCCGAGCAGCGCCCCGATGATCAGCGCGCACAGCAGGGCCAGGTTCGGCTGGGCCGGCACGTTGAGCAGGGCGACGATCATGTAGGCCACGAAGGCGAAGGCGAGCGTCCCGCCGGCGAGCCCGTCGAGCCCGTCGGTGATGTTGACGCCGTTGCTGGCGGCGACGATCGCGAACGCGGCGAAGACGATCCACAGCGGCGGTCGATCAGGACGTCGCCCACGAACGGGACCGCGATCGGGTCGATGTGGAAGTGGCGCTGGATGTGGAGCGCGGCAGCGAAGGCGACCACGACCTGCCAGAGCAGCTTCTGCCGGGCCCGGATGCCCTCGCCGGTCCTGCGCGTTGAGGTAGTCGTCGAAGGCGCCCAGCGCCGCCGACGCCGAGCAGGGCCGCCAGGGGCGAAGGTGCCGCCGTGTTCGGCCGACGGCACCGCAGCAGGACGGCGACAGGGCGAGGACCAGCGACGATCAGGATCCCGGCCCCGGTCGGCGTGCCTTCCTTGATGTGGTGGCTCTCGGGGCCCTCTTCGCGGATGTGCTTGCTGAAGCCGGTCGCGCCGAGCAACCGGATGTAGGGCGGCATCAGGATCACGACCAGCAGCGAACGCGATCAGCAGGCCCTGGATCAGCTCGATCGTCGCCGTCGTCGCGGCTCGAGCTCGACCCCAGCTCGTCGACGAGCAGCGTCGAGGGCGATCCCGCGCGAGGCCTTGACGAGGACGACGTCGCCCGGCGCCAGGCGAGGCAGGAGCGCTCGAGCGCGGCCTCGCGGTCGGCGACCTCGATCACCCGGCCGGGCGCATGCCCGCCGTCGCGCGCCGCTCGGCCGATCGGCCGGCCGCCCGGCGCCGACGACGACCAGCAGGTCGGCGACGCCGCGGCCGCCGGCGCCGACCTCGAGATGGCCCGCCTCGTGGCCCGTCGCCCAGCTCGAGCATCTCGCCGAGGACGGCGATCCGCCGCCCGGGCAGGCCGGCCAGCAGCTCCAGGGCGGCCCGCATCGAGGCCGGCGCCGCGTTGTAGCTGTCGTCGACAATCGTCACGTCGCCCAGACGGATCAGCTGGCCCCGATGCGCCGCCGGCGGCGCGACCGCGAGGCCCCGGGCGATCTCGTCGAGCGTCGAGCCCGGCGGCGCCGCCCGACCGCGGCGGCCGCGAGCGCGTTGTGGACGGCGTGCCGGCCCGAGGCTCGGGCAGGCTGATCGGCCCGCGTCGCCGGCGGCCGTTCGCACGGGTCGAAGCGCATGCCGTCGGCGCCGGCGCGACTCGATCGCCTCCGCGCGTCACGTCGGCGTCCGGCGCCGAAGCCGTAGGTCAGCACGCGGGCGCGCGGTCCGGCCGGCCATCCGGCGCGACCCGCTCGTCGTCGGCGTTGAGGATCGCGCCGTGCCGTTCGACGGGCAGCGCCTCGACGAGCTCGCCCTTGGCCTGCTCGATCGCCTCGATCGAGCCGATCCGCGACAGGTGGACCGGCTGGACGGCCGTCACGACGCCGATCTCGGGGCGGGCGATCCGGGCCAGGTCGGCGATCTCGCCGCCGACGTACATGCCCATCTCGAGGACGAGCGGCGCGGTGCTCCGCGTCGAGCCGGAGGACGGTCAGCGGCAGGCCGATCTCGTTGTTCTGGTTGCCCTCGCTGCGGAGCGTCCGGAAGCGGACCGCCGAGGACGGCGGCGATGGCCTCCTTGGTCGAGGTCTTGGCGATGCTGCCGGTGATCCCGACGGCGAGCGGCTCGAACCGCGAGCGCCAGCCGGCGGCGATCGCCCCGAGCGCGTCGACGGTCCGGCCGACCCGATCGACGCTGACCGCGCCGAGGCGCCTCGAGCGGCCGGCCGGGCCGGCTGACGAGGACGCGCCGCGGCGCCGTTCGGCGACGGCCTCGGCGAGGGCCGTGGCCGTCGGTCCGCTCGCCCGGCAGGGCCACGAACAGGTTGCCCGGCTGGACGACGCGCGGGAGTCGACGGCGGCGCCGCGGATCGGCCGGCCGGCATCGTGGACGAGGCGGCCGCCGCTCAGGCGGCGCGAGCTCGTCGGCGTCGAACGACTCGTGCCCGAGCGGCGGGCCGGGCGGGTCGGTCACGGCGACCAGTGTGGCATGCGCCGCGTCCGGTCACGGTCGGCGACGGGCCGCATCGGCCGGGGTCAGGCTGACCGCGGGCCGGCTGGTCGAGTCCGGGCGCCGGTCGGATGAGGTCGGGCATCTTCATCGAGTCCGTGGCGATCCGCCGGAAGAGCTCGTACGACTCGACCGCGCAGGGGCAGGTCGCCCTGCCGGATGACCGAGCGGCTTGCCCTCGTGGATCTCGATCGCGATGACCAGGTCCGGGGCGCGTCCTGGCCGATGTAGCCGACGAACGAGTAGTTGTAGCGGTGTCGTGCTGCCAGGCGCCGCGGCCGTGGTTGGCGGCGGGTCCCAGATCTGGGCCGTGCCCGTCTTGCCCCCGATCGTGTAGCCCTTGACCAGGGTGCCGGCCGCGTACCAGGGCACCGTGTGGACGACGTACGACATCAGGTTGGTCAGGGTGGCCGAGATGGTCGGGCGAGATGACCTGGGGCCCGGGCGTCGCGGGGACCGGCTGGTTGCCGATCGACGGCGACGACGTGGGGCGTGGACCAGGGTGCCCGCCGTTGACCATCGCCGCGTAGGCCGTGGCGAGCTGGACCAGGGTCACCGCGACGCCCTGCCCGAACGACGCCGTTGGCGAGGTCGATCTGGTGCCAGGGCTGGATCGCCGGGTCGTGGACGATGCCCTTGGCCTCGCCGGCGACGTCGATCCCGGTCGGCTGGCCGAAGCCCGAGCCGCGTCCAGGTCGCCTTGAGGATCGCGGCCGCGCCGTTGGTCGTCGGGGCCAGGCCCGAGGGCGACCCGCGCGGCGACGACGTTGCGCGAGTAGGCGAGCGACGTCCTCGAACGTGATGTTGCCCATCGGCCGCTTGTCCGAGTCGTAGATCCGGGTCGCGGCCGTCGTCGAGCGACAGGGAGCCGGTGTCGTCGACGATGCTCGTCGGCGTGATCGTGCCCTGCTCGAGGGCGGCCAGGGCGGTCAGCATCTTGAACACCGAGCCCGGCTCGTAGACGCACGCTGACGACCGGGTCCGAACGGACAGGTCTCGGCGGCGATCTGCGGCGTAGTCGTTGGCGTCGTAGGACGGATAGCTGCGCCTCGGCGTAGACCTCGCCGGTCTACGGGTCGATCACGATCGCGGAGACGGACTGGGCCCGGTCGGCGACCGAGGCGGCCATCACCTCCTGCTCGAGCGCGAGCTGGAGGCCTGCGTCGATCGTGAGGCGTGATGTCCTGGCCGGGCGCGCCTGGGTCGACGACCTGCGCCGTGTCGGATCAGGCGGCCGGCCGCTGATCGAGCGAGCGGCCAGGACGACCTTGGGCTGGCCGGCGAGCATGTCCTGGTAGTACTGCTCGACGCCGTACTGGCCGACGCCGTCGCGGTTCACGAAGCCCGAGCAGCTGCGCCGCGAGCGACGTGTTCGGGCGCGCCCCCGACCTGCGGGATCGACCCGGGCGGGCTCGGTCGCCAGGTCGACGCCCGTCCGCGGCGCCGTCGGCCGTGATCGTCGCCTGGAGCCGGTCGGCGGTGGCCTGGTCGAGGCCGTGGGCAAGGATGACGTACTGGCCGGTCCGAGTTGATCTTCTGGCTGAAGGCGGCGGCGTCGGTCGGGTCCAGGCCCAGGATCGCGATCAGGTCGTTGGCCAGCTGCGTCCGGTGCGCGGCGATCGAGCTGAGCAGGTTGGGATTCGCCTCGAGCATGTACTGGTCGACGGTCGTCGCCAGGACGACGGTCCCGCTCCGGTCGTAGATCGTGCCGCGCCGGCTGGGGATCGAGACCTGGGTCAGGGTCTGGTCCTGGGCCCGGGCGGCGAGCATCGGCTGCTGGGCGACCTGCCACCACGCGAGGCGGGCGGTCAGCCCGGCGCCGGTGATGATGAAGACGAGCAGGACGACGAGCAGGCGCCGCCGCGAATCGGTCCGTCCAAGCATCGATCGATCCGGTCTACCGGGCCGGGACGATGAGCGGGGCGCCGAGCTGGTCGAGGCCCAGGTCGATCCCTTCCTTGCGGATCGCCGAGGCGCCGCCGAGCCGGTTCAGGTCGCTGATCACCTGCTGGCGCTGGCCCTCGCAGGGCGGCCTGCTCGTTGGTCAGGCGGTCGATGTCGACCCGGTGGTCGAGACCTGGACGGTCTGCGCCAGCGAGAAGAAGCCGAGCACGAAGATGATCGCGATCGCCCCGAGCAGGATCCCGACCCGGTTCGCCCGGCGGCCGGCGCGGACGGCGGTCCGGGCCCGGCGGCGGGCGATCGTCGGGCGCGGCCTCGACCCGGGGCCGGGGCTGGACGGCCGGCCCGATCCGCGGCAGGGCGACGGCGTCGCCCGCGCTGCGCAGCCCGAGCGACCGCGGCGGCCGGCCTGGACCGCCATCAGTCGCCCACCGAGAAGCTCAGCGGCTGGCCGGCCTGCTCCAGGTCGTAGCGAGAGTGGCCGACGGCTCGCGCTCGTCGCCGACCCGTGGCGTCGAGGTCGACCTGCGTGCTGGCTGCGTTGCTCAACGGGCGCTCGTGCAGCTCGTGCTGGCGCCGGCCATAGGAGCGGCGGCGATGCGACTGGTGGTGCTTGCTCATGGGGTCCTCTCCTCCGGCTGACGGTCAGGCTGCGAGGCGCTCGGCGGCCCGCAGGCGGGCGCTCCGGGCGCGTGGGTTGGCGGCGATCTCGGCCGCGCTGGGGTCAGTCGACGGGCGGGTCACCAGGCGCAGGCGCGGGCGACCGGCCGCAGACGCAGACCGGCAGGCTCGGGCGGGCAGATGCAGCCCCGCCGCTCGGCCTGGAGGAAGCGCTTGACGATCCGGTCCTCGAGCGAGTGGTAGCTCAGGACGACGAGCCGGCCACCGGGCCGGAGCAGGTCGACGGCGGCCGCGAGCGCCGTCCTGGAGCGCGTCGAGCTCCGCGTTGACCGCGATCCGGAGCGCCTGGAAGACGCGCGTCGCCGGGTGGATCCGGCGCCGGCCGGGGGGCCGCCGGGCGCGACGCGGGCGATGAGCTCGGCCAGCTCCTCGGCGGTGCGATCGGGGTGCGGCCCGGCCGGCCGACGATCGCCCGGGCGATCCGGCCGCCGTACGGCTCCTCGCCATAGCGCCGGAAGAGCGCGGTCAGCTCGGCGGCGTCGAGGGTCGCGAGCAGCTCCGCCGCCGGGACGCCGCGGCTCGGGTCGAAGCGCATGTCGAGCGGCCCGCCGGTCCGGAAGCCGAAGCCGCGATCGTGATCGGCGAGCTGGTAGCTCGACAGGCCGAGGTCGAAGAGGCAGGCCGTCGACCTGCCCGAAGCCGGCCTCGGGGGCCACCGTCGGCGAGCTCCCGGAAGTTGGCCTGGCGGAGGACGAGGCGCTCGCCGAAGCGCGGGCCAGGCGCGCCCCGACCCTGGCGATGGCGCGCCGGGTCGGCGTCGAGACCGAGCAGCCGGCCGTCAGGGCGCGGGCGCCTCCAGGATCCGTCGGCGTGGCCGCCACCGCCCAGGGTCGCGTCGACCTGGAGGCTGCCGGGCGCCGGCGCGAGCATCGCGACGACCTCGTCGACGCATCACCGGCAGGTGCCCGCCGGAGGCTCACCCCCGGCTCGCTGGCTGGATCCGAGGGATCCGGGACGCGCGTGGAGTCCAGCCGCGCGGCTCAGATCCCGAGCCCGCTCAGGTGTTCGGCCATGGCCTCCGGGGCGTCCATCGCCTGGCGGTAGACGTCCCAGCGTTCGGGCGCCCAGATCTCGGCGTGGTCGCGGGCCCCGACGACGACCGCGTCGGTGGTCAGGCCGGCGGCCTCGCGCAGGCTGGCCGGCAGCACGACCCGGCCCTGGCGGTCGGGCTCGACCTCGTACGCGCTGGCGAACAGGGTCCGGCTGAAGGTGCGGGCGTTCGCGTCGCCGATCGGCAGGCTGCCGACCTTGTCCGCCAGCTCCTCCCAGGCGGAGCGCGGGAAGATCGCCAGGCAGGCATCGAGCCAGCGGGCCACGTATGCGCCGCCCTCGAGCTGGACGCGGAACTTCGCGGGGACCGCGATTCGTCCCTTGTCGTCCACCGAGTGCCGGTACTCGCCGGTGAACACCGTTCGGGTTTCCCTGTCGTCTGCGCTGTGAAGGCGGACCGTGCTGCTGCGGGGATCGTCCCGATCAATGGGATTGTTCCCCACTTGACACCACTTTGTGCCACTTCGGCGTACTATAGCGGCCGACGGGGATCCGTCAATGCGGATTTCGACACGAAGGACGGCGCGGCGGCAGTACTTTCCGCTCGTTGAAGGCCGCGTCGGGCAGTGCTAGGGTCAACTCCAGGCGGGCCGAATGGCCGGCCGGAGCGAGGCAGGGTGGAGGGACGGCGAGCTCAGATGGCGATTCAGCTGCCCATGGCGCCGCCCGAGGCCGTCCTCGAGGCCGAGCCGTCTCACCTGGCAAAGGCCCGGATCCGGCGCTGCACCTACCGCCGGCTGATCGCGGTCATCGCGCCCGCGAGCGGATCTACGAGGTCGAGTGCCTGTTCCCCGAGCGGAAGGTGCCGATCCCCCTGGGCGACCTCGAGTCGGCCATGCCGATCTGCAACGCGTGCACGGCGCCGCACATCTTCCGTCCCGACGAGGACTGACGGCGCGCCACCGGCCGGTCGGGAAGGCGCCAGCGAGGCGGCCTGTAAGCCGAGTTCTGTGCCGCGATCGCCGCGGCGACGGTCATCCATCTCGACCGCCGGTCGCCCGACGGCTCATGCAGCCGACCCGAGGGCTGGGCAGCGCACCTCTCCCCCCGGCGAACCGGGGTTGCGCCCTCCTATTTGGCCTTGCTCCGGGTAGAGTTTGCCGCGTTTCACTCCGGCCCCGAAGGGCCGGCATCGTCACTGTGGCACTGGTCCTCGCCTCGCGGCGGACGGGCGTTACCCGCTACCCTGCGCTGTGGAGCTCGGACTTTCCTCAGCGGCCGCCGGGTGACCCGCCGCGCGACCGTCCGGCCGCCTCGCTGGCCCGCGGTATGCTACGCCGCGACCGCTGAGGTCCCCGCGGGTCCGACCCGGCCTACGGCCGCGTCGGGCCGCCGGACGACGACCGGCGGGCCGCCGGCCCGGACCCGGTCGAGCGCCTCGTTGGCCAGCGCGTCGGCGGCCGAGTTCTGGGCCCGCGGCACGTGCGTCGCCGACCAGCGCGTGAACCCGCCGAGCGACGCCCGGACCTCGGCCCACAGCGGCGCAGCTTGCGTCCTTGACCCGCCAGCGGCCGTGCAGCTGCTCGACGATCAGCTTCGAGTCCAGGAACAGGTCGACCTCTGTCGCGCCCCGAGCCGCGGGCGAGCTCGAGCGCCCGCACGACGCCCGTCTACTCGGCGACGTTGTTGGTCTGGATGCCGAGCGCCTCGGAGATCGTGGCGTCGGGCCGGGCCGGCGGGTCGCAGGGCGTCCGGGCCGCGCGCCCGTCGATCAGGGCCGCGCCCGAGCGACGCCGGCCCGGGATTGCCGCGGGCCGCGCCGTCGGTCCGGATGATCAGGTGCCGGTCGACCGGGACGTCGTCCGGCTCGCCCGTCGACCAGGCCGCGCTCAGGCGCGTCGCTCCACGATCGCCGCCGACACCTCGAGGATCGCCTGGGTGATGTGGATCCCGCGCGGGCAGGCGTCGGTGCAGTTGAAGATCGTCCGGCAGCGCCACACGCCGTCCTTGTCGGCGAGGATCTCGAGCCGCTCCTCGGCGCCCGTCGTCGCGGGTGTCGAAGATGAACCGGTGGGCGTTCACGATCGCCGCCGGCCCGACGTACGCGGGCTGCGCCCAGAACGACGGGCACGACGACGTGCAGGCGGCGCACAGGATGCACTTGGTGGTGTCGTCGAAGCGCGGCCCGGTCCGCGGGCGACTGGCGCCGCTCGCGCGTCGGGCACGGGCCAGTCGTCGTGAGCAGGTACGGCTGGACGCTCCGGTACTTGGCGAAGAACCCCTCCATGTCGACGACGAGGTCCTTGATCACCGGCAGCCCGGGCAGCGGCGCGACGGTGATCCGCGTCGGCCCAGCTGGTCGACCCGGATCTTGCAGGCCAGCCGGTTGCGGCCGTTGATCAGCATCGCGTCCGAGCCGCAGACGCCGTGCGCGCACGAGCGGCGGAAGGTCAGCGTGCCGTCCTGCTCGTACTTGACCTTGTGGAGCAGGTCGAGCACGCGGTCCATCGGCTCGGCCTCGACCGAGTAGCGCTCCCAGTGCGGCTTCGCGTCGTGCTCGGGGTCGTAGCGGAGGATGCGCAGCTCGACCTGCATGCGTCGACGTCCGCCGCTCAGTAGGTCCGCGGCTTGGGCTGGAACGTGGTGATCGTGACCGGCTTGTAGGCGAGCGGGACCGCGCCGTCGCGCCTCGGTACGCCAGCGAGTGCGTCAGGAAGTTCGCGTCGTCGCGCTCGGGGAAGTCCTCGCGGCGTGCGCGCCGCGGCTCTCCTTGCGGGCCAGCGCCGCGGCGACCGTCGTCTCGGCGCAGTCGAGCAGGTAGCCGACCTCGCGCGCCTCGAGCAGGTCCGTGTTGAAGATCGAGCCCTTGTCGTGCGACGCGGACCCGGGCGTAGCGGTCCTGGAGCGCGCGCGACCGGCCGGCTGCGCCCGGCGCAGCGCCGTCTCGTCGCGGTAGACCCCGACGTCGTCCATCATCACGTCGGCCAGGTCGCTCGCGGATCCTGGCGCGCGCTCTCGCCGGACTGGCGGCCGCGAGATCGCCTCGAGCTCGGCCCGCACCGGCTCGGTCGGCGTCGTCGGCGACGTCGGGCATGCCGACGCCCCTGCACGTCCTCGAGCCATCTGGCGGCCCGCGCGGCGGCCGAAGACGAGCAGGTCGACGAGCGAGTTGGTGCCCAGCCGGTTGGCGCCGTGGACGCTGACGCAGGCGCACTCGCCGGCCGCGTACAGCCCGGGCACGACGTGTCCGCTCGCGTCGCGGGTGACCCGGGCGTGGAGGTCGGTCGGGATGCCGCCCATCGCGTAGTGGGCGGTCGGCTGGATCGGCACCGGCTCGGTGATCGGCTCGACGCCCTGGTAGACGCGGGCGAAGTCGGTGATGTCGGGCAGCTTCTCCTCGATCACCTTGCGGCCGAGGTGGCGGACGTCGAGGTAGACGTAGTCCTTGCCGTCGATCCCCCGGCCCGGCGCGGATCTCCTGGTAGATCGCCCGGCTGACCATGTCGCGCGGCGCGAGCTCCATGAGCGTCGGGGCGTAGCGCTCCATGAACCGCTCGCCGTCGTCGTTGAGCAGGTAGCCGCCCTCGCCGCGGGCCGCCTCGGACAGCAGGATCCCGAGCCCGACGATCCCGGTCGGGTGGAACTGGTAGAACTCCATGTCCTCCATCGGGATGCCGTGGCGGTAGGCCAGCGCGACCCCGTCGCCGGTCAGCGTCCACGCGTTCGACGTGATCCGGAACATCCGGCCGAAGCCGCCGGTCGCGAGCAGCACGCGCCTTGGCCCGGAAGACGTGAGGTCGCCGTCGGCGATCCGGTAGGCGACCACCCCGGCCGCCCGGCCGCCGTCGCCCAGGTCGCCGCCCTCGGAACAGCAGGTCGACGACGTGGTACTCGTCGTAGAACTGGACGCCGTGCTTGATGCACTGCTGGTAGAGGGTCTGCAGGATCATGTGGCCGGTCCGGTCGGCCGCGAAGCACGACGCGCTTGACCGGCGCCCTCGCCGTAGTTGCGGGTGTGGCCGCCGAACCGGCGCTGGTCGATCTGCCCGTCCGGCGTCCGGTTGAACGGCAGGCCCATGTGCTCGAGCTCGATCACCGTCTCGATCGCCTCGCGGGCCAGGATCTCGGCGGCGTCCTGGTCGACGAGGTAGTCGCCGCCCTTGATCGTGTCGAACATGTGCCACTCCCAGTGGTCCTCCTCCTGGTTGCCCAGGGCGGCACACACGCCGCCCTGCGCGGCGCCGGTGTGGGAGCGGGTCGGGTAGAGCTTGGTCAGGACCGCCGCGTCGACGCCCGCCTTGGCGAGCTCGAGGGCGGCCCACAGGCCGGCGCCGCCGGCGCCGACGATGAGCGCGTCGTGCGTCGCTGGATCCATCGCCGTGCTCACGGCGCCGGCGACTCGGGCAGCGTCGCGACCACGATCGTGCCCATCGCGAACAGGCACGAGCGCCGAGGGTAGAGAGCCAGTCGTCAGCGCCGTCCGGACGCCGCCCTGCGTGTAGTCGCCGGACGACGGTCCGCATGCCCATGAACGCGTGGAACATGACGAACGTCAGCATCAGCCAGTCGATCGTCCGCCAGAACGATGTTGCTCCAGCGGACGTCGGCGATCCACTCGGCGTTCTGGTCCGCCGGGTCGTACAGGAAGTGCATGATCAGGTAGTGGCGAGCGCCAGGACGAACAGGCCCAGGCCGGTCAGCCGCATGCGGTACCAGATGGCGAGCTCCAGCCGCGGCCCCTGGCGGCTTGGCCGGACGCTGCCGGTCACGCGCGAGTAGCGCTGGACGTCATCGGCGGCTGCCCGATGCCCGAAGACCGGCTGAGCATGATCTGGACGCGACCGGGATGCCGACGATCACGAACAGGACCCAGTGGCGTACCACAGCTGGCGGTGGTAGCGGGTCATCGCCGGCCAGAAGTCCATGATGATGATCCGCAGGCCGTTGAGCGCGTGGTACAGGAGGGCCGCGCCGAGCAGCGCCTCCAGACGCGCCCGATCGGGCTGGCGTAGATCTGCAGGACGTCGTCGTAGGCGCTCGGGTTCGGCGCCGACCAGCCAGATGTCGATGACGTGGAGGATGACGAAGACCCAGATCGCGACGCCCGAGATCCGGTGGAACGCCCAGGCGAGCATCCCTTCGCTGCCGCGGTACCGGATCAGCACGGATCCTCCCTGGCGAACGGCCGACGGTGGCCGGATGACCGGGCAGCCGTCGAACGGGCTCGACCAGCCTCCCGGGACCTTCATTCTAGCCCGATCACGATCGGCGCCTCGAGCCACGCGCCCGCGTGGCCGGCGCCTGCGACTGAACCGGCGCCCAGGCCTGCGACTGGACAATGTTGCTTGCGGTAGGACAAAACGGCCGTTTCACTCGCAGCTGACGCCGGGCGACCCGCTCGGCCGGGACAATTCATCCCGGGGCACGCTCAGGCGGGGATGAATCCGTGGGTCGGGCGCGCCAGTCCAGGGTCGAAGCGGGCCGAAACCGCCCGTTTGTCGCGTGGGGAACGGACAAGTGTCCTCCCGCCGAGGGCCGTTCGTGAGGATGTCCCTCCCAGAGGCGAGAACGCCCCCAAGGACCACCCGCGCGGCACGGCCAGCCCGGTCGGCGGGCGCGCGGTACCATCGACCCCCGCCCGACCCGATCCGAGGAGAGCCGAGCCGCGTGAAGATCCAGGAAGCCGACGCGAAGGGGCTGCTGCTCGCCCAGGGCCTGCCCGGTGCCGCCCTGGGAGGTGGTCCGCAGCGTGCCCGAGGCGCGCCTGGCGGCCGAGCGGGCGTTCGCCGCCGGTGCCGCGCCTGGTCGTGATCAAGGCCCAGGTCCTCGTCGGCGGCCGGGGCAAGGCCGGCGGCGTCAAGGTTGCCCGCGATGCGGCCGAGGCCGAGGACGTCGCCGCCACGATCCTGGGCCTCGAGATCAAGGGCATCCCGGTCCGCAAGCTGCTGGTCGGGCCGGCCGCCGACATCGTCCAGGAGTATTACCTCGGCGCGATCCTCGACCGGGCCAGCCGCCGGATCGTGGTCATGGCCTCGGCCGAAGGCGGGGTCGAGATCGAGGAGGTCGCCCGGGTCAACCCGGCCGCGATCCACCGGCTGGCGGCTCACCCTCACCTGGGCCTGCTCGACTGGCAGGCTCGCCAGCTGGCCTTCGCGGTCGGCCTGGGCGGCGCCCAGCTGGCCGAGTTCGTGCGAATCGCCCAGGGCCTGGTGGCGACGATGCTGGCCAACGATGCCGACCTGGTCGAGGTCAATCCCCTGGCCGTGATCCGCGAGACCGGCCCGGACGGCCGCCCGGTCGAGCGCCTGGCCTGCCTCGACGCCAAGATCACCCTCGACGACTCGGCCCTGTTCCGGCACCCCGGGCTCGAGGCGCTGCGCGACCTCGACGAAGAGGATCCGGTCGATCGCGAAGCCCGCGAGGACGGCATCAGCTTCATCAAGCTCGATGGCTCGATCGGCTGCATGGTCAACGGGGCCGGCCTGGCCATGACCACGATGGACCTGGTCAAGCGGGCCGGCGGCCAACCGGCGAACTTCCTCGATATCGGCGGCGGTGCCCGGGCCGACAAGGTGGCGGCCGCGATGGCCCTGATCCTGGCCGACCCCCAGGTCACCGCGATCCTGGTCAACATCTTCGGCGGGATCACCCGCGGCGACGAGGTCGCCATGGGCCTGATCGAGGCCCGGGCCGTCCAGTCCCGGGTGGTCCCGATGGTGGTCCGAATCGTCGGCACGAACGCCGAGGAGGCCGCGGCCCTGCTCGAGGCCAATCACTTCGCGACGGCCGTCAGCCTTGACGATGCGGCGGCCAAGGCGGTCGCCGCCGCCCTTGCTGCTGCCGGCTCCACGCTCCCGGCTGGCGCCGCGCCGCCGGCCGAACCCGGCCGATGAGCATCCTGGTCGGGCACGACACCCGCCTCGTCGTCCAGGGCATCACGGGGCGCGAGGGTGACTTCCATGCCCGGGCGATGCTCGAGTACGGCACCCCGCTGGTGGCCGGCGTCACCCCCAACAAGGGTGGCCAGATGGCCGTCGACGGGCGGGTGCCCGTGTTCAACACGGTGGCCGATGCCGTCCGCGAAACCGGCGCGAACACCTCCTGTATCTACGTGCCCGCGGCCGGTGCGCCGGACGCCGTGCTCGAGGCGGTCGGGGCGGGCATCGCCACGATCTTCTGCATCACCGAGGGCATTCCCGCCCTCGACATGCTCAGGGTGGTCGAGGTCGTCCGGATGGCCGGCGCCCGCCTGATCGGCCCCAACTGCCCGGGCGCCACCTCGCCCGGCCGGGCCAAGGTCGGGATCATCCCGGGCTCGGTCCACCGCGAGGGCAGCGTCGGGGTCGTGTCCCGCTCCGGCACCCTGACCTACGAGGCCGTCCAGGCGATGACCGATGCCGGGATCGGCCAATCGACCTGCGTCGGGATCGGCGGCGATCCGATCATCGGCACGACCTTCCTCGACGTCCTCCAGCTGTTCGCGGCGGATCCCGAGACCCGAGGCGATCGTGCTGATCGGCGAGATCGGCGGCTCGGCCGAGGAGGAGGCCGCGGCTTGGGCCGGCGAGCACCTGCGCGACGTGCCGATGGCCGCCTTCATTGCCGGCCGGACCGCGCCCGAGGGCCGCCGGATGGGCCACGCCGGGGCGATCATCTCGGGCGGCTCGGGCAGCGCGGCCGACAAGATCGCCGCCCTCGAGGCGGCCGGGATCCAGGTGGCCGGCTCGCCGACCGAGATCCCGGCCCTCCTGCGCGCCGCCGGGCACCGGGACTGAGCCGGCCGATGCGCCCAGCCGAGATCCTGTTCCTGTTCGATTACGACCGCTGGGCGACCGGCCAGATCCTGGACGCCAGCCTCGAGCTGTCCGAGGACGAATGGTCGGCCGAGTCGGTCATCGGCGAGCGGGGCATCGGCGGGATCCTCGTCCACGCCCTGGGTGCCCACGAGCGCTGGCGGTCGGGCTTCGAGGGCCGGCCCCGGCTGGCTCTCCGCGAAGAGGCGGCCCTGCCCAGCCAGGACGAGCTGCGCGAGGCCTGGGAGAGCGAGTGGCTGGCGATCCGGGCCTTCATCGAGCAGCTCGACGAAGACCGCCTCGACTCGACCTACAACGATGCACCGCTGTGGCAGGCGATGGTCCAGCTGGTCAACCACGGCACCCAGCATCGCAGCGAGGCGGCCGTCATCCTGACCGCCGCGGGCGACTCGCCCGGCGACCTCGACATCGTCCGGTTCTCATTCGAGCGGGCGCACGGCCTCGAAGAGGCCCGGTCGGTGGCCGAATGAACCTGGCCGACCTGGGCTTCCTGTTCGCCTATGAGCGCTGGGCGATGGAACGCGTCCTGGCTGCCTGCGTTGGGATCGACGAGGCCACCTGGTCGAGCCCGAACGCGATCGGCGATCGAGGGCTCGGAGGCATCCTGGTCCACACCCTTGGTGCCCACCAGCGCTGGCGGCACGGCCTGGCCCGGGGGTCCGAATCGCCCCGGCCGGAGCGCGAGCCGCTGCCTTCCGTGGGCGCGCTCACGGCGGCCTGGGCCGCCGAGCTCGATGCCATGGACGGCTGGCTGGCCGGCCTGGACGAGGCGACCGTGCTGAGCGTCGAGGACGAGGCCCCGTTCTGGCAGTACCTCGCCCACCTGGCCAATCACGGCACCCAGCACCGGAGCGAGGCGGCCGTCCTGTTGACCGCGGCCGGCCACTCGCCGGGCGACCTGGACATGATCGACTACATCGAGGAGCGGGCCGCGCCCGGCCGCGCTTGAGCACGATGATGGACCTCGTGGCGGGCGTCCAGCGGGACATCCTGACCGCGATCGCCACCGATGACCTGGCCGGCCTGTCCGACCGGCGCCGCTTCGCTGCGCACCTCGGCCTGGGAGCCGGCCTCGACCCGACCTGGCTGGACCTGTTCAGCGAGGCCGTCCGTAGCGTGACCGACTCCGACCAGCCCCAGGACTTCCTGGACGCCCGGCGCGAGCTCGATTCGGTCGAGGCGGGCGGCCCGGGCGATGGCGGCAGCCTGGGCGATCAGTTCCAGGAGCGAACGATCGAACGAGTGGACCCGCGCTGGGTCGAGGCAGTCGCCCGGCTCGAGGATCTCGAGATCGACCGGGTCGCCGGCCGTTGGATCGACCTCCTCAACGAGGAGCTGGGCGACCTGCCGCGCGAGGAGAAGCCCTGGATCCGGCAGATGGCCGGCGACCTCGTGGCCTTCTGCCGGGCCGCGCGCCAGGCCCCCGACATCCTGTTCGCCTGGTCGCTCTGAGCGCCGACCCGGTTCTTCGCCTGGGCGGGGTCGGCGTCCGCCGCGACGGACGCTGGATCCTCGATTCGATCGACTGGACCGTCGACCCGGGAGGGCGCTGGGCCGTGGTCGGAGCGAACGGCTCGGGCAAGACCACCTTGCTGCGGGTGGCCAGCACCTACCTGTGGCCCAGCCGGGGCAGGGTCGAGGTCCTGGGCGAGACGATCGGCCGGACCGACGCCCGCGAGCTTCGCCGCCGGATCGGCTACGTCAGCGCGGCCCTGGCCGCCGAGGTGGATCCTGCCCTGTCGGCGCTCGATGTCGTGATGACCGCCCGCCAGGCGGCCCTGGCGCCATGGTGGGCCGTGTTCGAGGCGGCCGATCGAGACCTCGCGGCGTCCAGCCTGGCGCGTCTGGGCCTGGCCGGCTTCGAGGCGCGCCGGTTCGGCAGCCTGTCGTCGGGCGAGCGCGGCCGGGTCCTGATCGCGCGAACCCTGATGACCGAGCCAGAGCTGCTCCTGCTCGACGAGCCGGCGGCCGGGCTCGACCTTGGCGGGCGCGAGGACCTCGCCGGGCGGCTGACCGCCCTCGCCGCCGGAGACCTGCCGGCCATCGTCCTGGTGACCCATCACCTCGAGGAGATCCCGGCGGGCTTCGACCGCGCCCTCGTCCTGGCCGGCGGCCGGATCCGGGCAGCCGGCCCGATCGAGGAGGTCCTGACCGGCCCGATCCTGTCGGCTGCGTTCGGCCTGCCCCTCGCGGTCGAGGTTCGGGCCGGCCGCTTCAGCGCCCGGGCTGACGGCCAACGCTGAACGCCTCGTTCGGCGCTCGGTCCCGGTTCGGCCAAATCGTTCCTTGGTGACGGAACGGCCGCTGAGCGGCGGTCAGCCGGGATGCAGCCCCAGGGCCTGCCAGGCAGGCCCGCCGGGAGCCTCGATGAGCTCGATGAGGACGCCGCCCGTGGAGCGCGGGTGCAGGAACGCAACCGGGCCCTCGGCCCCTTTGCGGGGGGCGCTGTCAATCAGCTCGAGCCCGTCGATCGCCAGCCGGGTCAGGCTGGCCGCGAGGTCGGGCACCTCGAGGCAGAGGTGATGGAAGCCCTCGCCCTTGCTCGCCAGGAAGCGGGCCACACCGGTCGTCGCGTCGGTCGGCTCGACCAGCTCGATCCTCGACTCGCCGATGGCCAGGAAGGCGATCCGGACCCGGTCGTGGGCGATGTCCTGGACCTGCTCGAGCTCGAGGCCGAGGATCTCCTGGTAGAAGCCCAGCGAGGCCGCCAGATCGCGCACCACGAGCGCGACATGATGGATCCGTCCGATCCGGTGCAGCTCCGCGGGCAACGCTCTGGGCAAGGTCATGATTTCCTCCAGACGGCCAGCCGGGCCGCCACTCAGATCGTGATCAGCTCGCGATGCTCGCCCCAGACCGCCCGCAGGCGATCGCTGATCTCGCCCACGGTCGCATAGGCCTGGACCGCCTCGATCATGGGCGGCAGCAGATTCTCGGTCCCGCGAGCAGCGTCCTCCAGCCGCTCAAGGCTGGCCGCCCAGGCGCCGGGGTCGCGCCCGGACCGAACCAGCCGGAGGCCCTCGACCTGGCGGCGCTCGCCCTCCGGATCAATCCGCTGGGTCGGCGGGGTGCGCCCGGATTCGTCGCGGAACTTGTTGACCCCGACGACCACCTGGTCGCCTCGTTCGATGGCCGACTGGACCTGGTAGGCGGCTTCCTGGATCTGGTACTGCTGGAACCCCGACTCGAGGGCCGCCAGGGTGCCGCCCATGGCCTCGATCTCGGCCAGGTAGTCGAGCGCCGAACGCTCCAGCGCATCGGTCAGGGACTCGACGTAGTAGCTGCCCCCGAGCGGATCGGGGGTCTCGGTCACGCCTGCCTCGTAGGCCAGGATCTGCTGGGTGCGCAGGGCCAGCCGGGCAGCCTCGGCGGTGGGCAGGGCGAGGGCCTCGTCGCGGGCGTTGGTATGGAGGCTCTGGGCTCCACCGAGGATCGCCGAAAGGGCCTGGACGGTCGTGCGCACGACGTTGTTGTCGATCGACTGGGCGGTCAGGCTGCTGCCCGCCGTCTGGACGTGGAACCGGCACATCTGGGAGCGGGGGCTGCTGCTGCCGAACCGGTCGCGCACGATCCGGGCCCACATCCGGCGGGCCGCCCGGAACTTGGCGACCTCCTCGAACAGCTCGCTCCAGGCCGCGAAGAAGAAGCTCAGGCGTCCGGCAACGTCGTCGACAGTGAGGCCTCGCTCGATCGCCGCCTCGACGTAGGCGATCGCGTTGGCCAGGGTGAAGGCCAGCTCCTGGGCCGCCGTCGCGCCCGCCTCGCGCATGTGGTAGCCCGAGATGCTGATCGTGTTCCAGCGGGGCAGCTCCTTCGAGCTGAACTCGAAGATGTCGGTGACCAGGCGCATCGAGGGACGAGGCGGGTAGATCCAGGTGCCCCGGGCGATGTACTCCTTCAGGATGTCGTTCTGGGTCGTTCCGCTCAGGCCCGCCCGGTCGGCGCCCTGGCGCTCGGCCGCAGCGACGTACAGGGCCAGCAGAATCGCGGCTGTCGAGTTGATCGTCATCGAGGTGCTGACCTGGTCGAGAGGGATGCCCTTGAACAGGACCTCCATGTCGGCCAGGCTGCTGATCGGCACGCCCACCCGGCCGACCTCGCCGACCGCCTCCGGGGCGTCCGAGTCGTAGCCCATCTGGGTCGGCAGGTCGAAGGCCACCGACAGGCCGGTCTGGCCCTGCTCGAGGAGGTAGCGGAAGCGCTCGTTGGTCTCGGCCGCCGTGGCAAAGCCGGCGTACTGGCGCATCGTCCAGAAGCGGCCCCGGTACATCGTGGGCTGGACGCCCCGGGTGAACGGATACTCGCCCGGCCGGCCCAGGTCCCGATCCTCGTCCAGGCCGGCCAGGTCGGCCGGCGTGTACAGGTCCTGGATCTCCGTACCGGAGCTGGTCAGGAACACCGGCCGGCGCTCCGGCGTCGCCCGGATGGCTGCCGCCCGGGTGGTCGCCCGCCAGCGCTCGCGGCCCGGGTCGAGGGGCCGGCCAAGGTGGTCCGTCCGATCGTCGGTCCGGTCGTCGGGCCCGTCGTGGGGCCGGTCGTCGGGCCCGTCGTGGGGCCTGTCGTCGGACCGATCCTGGCTCGAGCCCTCCTTCGCCTGCTCAGTCAAGGAGCACCAGCAGGTCGCCCAGCTCGACGGCGTCGCCCGGCGCGACGGCGACCCGGGCGACCGTGCCCGGGCTCGTCGCCCGGACCTCGTTGTGCATCTTCATCGCCTCGATGACGAGGAGCTCCTGGCCGGCCACGATCGTGTCGCCCGGGGCGACGGCCACCCTGACGATCCGGCCGGGCAGATCCGAGCGGACCTCGAGCCGCCGGACGCGGCCGACGGCCGGCGCCGCCCGGCTCGCCCGTCGGCGCAGGCTGACCCGGCGCGCGTCGTCCAGCTCGACCTCGAAGCGCCAGCCATCAACCACGACCTCCCGAACCACTGTACCGTCCGCCATCCGGCGGGCGGGCCCGATGGCCAGACGGGTCCTGATCTGCCGGGACCCCTCCCCTTCGGCCGCCTCGGCAAGGATCGCATGCTCGAGATCGAGCCATTCGATCGAAGACTTGGTCCCGGAGTCGACGACCAGGCTGGGATCGTCATCCTGGCGCCCGGCTCCGACCAGCCCGGCCTGGATCGGCCGCCCGACGTTCACCGGGGTCGGTCCCGGGGGCCATCATCGGTGGCGGCAGCCCGCCAGGCCGAGGCTCGATTGGGCCTCCTGCCTGGGCCCGGCAGGCGGCCCGGCGCCGTGGAACTGGCTGAAGCGGCCTCGGCCACAGCGGCCTCGGCCAGGCCGGCTCCGAGCAGGGCCCGGCCGAGGGCGGCGGACCGGCTGGCCTGGCTGGCCGGCCCGTCCCAGTGATCGGCCACGAAGTCGGTGGACAGCTCGGCCGACGCGAAGGCCGGGTTGCGGGCTACGAATCGGTGGAAGGGCAGGGTGGTCTGGACCCCGCCGATGTCGGTCTCGTCGAGCGCCCGCCGAAGCCGCTCGATCGCGGCCGGCCGGTCGGCGGCATGGACCATCAGCTTGGCCAGGAGCGGGTCGTAGTCGGGCGGCACCCGATCCCCCGGCTCGATCGCGGTGTCGACCCGGACCCCAGGGCCCGAGGCCAGCCGGAAGCGTCCGATCCGACCGCTGGTCGGAGCTGAAGCCGTGGGCCGGGTCCTCCTGGGAGATCCGGACCTCGATCGCGTGGCCGCTGGGAGCCTCGGCCCGCTCGGCGGCGGCCAGCACCGCCGGCGACAGGCCTGCTCCTGACGCCAGCCAGAGCTGCTCGGCGACGATGTCGACCCCACTCACCAGCTCGGTCACGCCATGCTCCACCTGAAGCCGGGCGTTGACCTCCAGGAACCAGAACCGGCCGGCCTCGTCGAGCAGGAACTCCGCGGTGGCGGCGTTGGTCAACCCAGCGGCGGATCCCAGGCGGACGGCCAGCTCATGCAGGCTCGCCCGCTGGGAGGACGACAGGCCGGCGGCCGGGGCCTCCTCGACCAGCTTCTGGTGGCGGCGCTGGATCGAGCAGTCGCGCTCGCCGAGGGCCACGACCTGACCAGCCTGGTCACCGAGGAGCTGGACCTCGATGTGGCGGGCCGGCCGGATCTCCCGCTCCAGGTAGACCGCGCCATCGCCGAACGCGGCGTCCGCTTCGGCCGATCCGTCGGCCAGGGCCGCTTCGAGGGCCTCCGGCCCGTCGACCCGGCGCATTCCCCGACCTCCCCCACCGGCGGCTGCCTTGACCATCAGCGGGTAGCCGACGGCCGCCGCCGCGTCGCGACGATCCCGCGGCCAGGTCGCCTGTCCAGTCCCTCGGTCGAGACCGGCTCGAGCGTCCCCGGCACGATTGGGACGCCGACCGACTGGGCCAGTCGCCGGGCCGCCAACTTGTCGCCGATCGCCGCGATCGTCTGGCTCCGAGGGCCAACCCAGGTCAGGCCGGCGGTTTCGACCAACTCAGCGAATGAGGCTCTCTCCGACAGGAAGCCATAGCCCGGGTGGATCGCCTCGGCCCCGTGAGCAATGGCGGCCGCCACGATCCGGTCGCCGCGGAGGTAGCTCTCGGCGGGCGCTGCCGGGCCCAACCGGACCGCACTGTCGGAGGCCCGGACGTGAGCCGCCCCGCGATCCGCATCGCTGTAGACCGCGACCGTTTCGACTCCAAGCTCCTGACAGGCGCGGATGATCCGCACGGCGATCTCGCCCCGGTTCGCGACCAGAACTCGGCGGAACGGACGACCGGATCGGATCATCAAATCAGAATCCCCGACCGGACGGTCGGCGCCAGCTCATCCCCACCGGACGATCGTCTTTGCGCAAAGACGCCGGCTTCAGAGCGGGACGTTGCCATGCTTCCGGCGTGGTGCCGCGACGCGCTTGTCGGCGAGCATGTCCAAGGCGGCGATCAATCGAGGACGAGTTTCGGATGGCTGGATGACGGCATCGATGTAGCCGCGAGCCGCGGCAACGTAGGGATGATTGAATTCGCGTTGGTAGTCGGCGATCAGGGTCGCCCGTTCCGCAACCGGATCGTCTGCCGCGGCGATCCGATCGCGATACATGATCTCGACCGCGCCGTCCGCGCCCATCACCGCGATCTCCGCGGTCGGCCAGGCCA
Organism: uncultured Chloroflexia bacterium; assembly: GCA_963718285.1. Lineage (GTDB taxonomy): Bacteria > Chloroflexota > Limnocylindria > Limnocylindrales > CSP1-4 > Palsa-1033. The sequence goes on from CAVQYU010000001.1 coordinate 27,855, forward strand.
GATTCATGTCACCGCCAATGTGCTTGCTGCTCATCACGTCGTACGCACCGCCATAGGCCTTGCGCGTGACAACCGTGACCTTGGCGACGGTCGCCTCGCAGTACGCGTAGAGAAGGCTGGCGCCGTGCCGAATGATTCCACCATCCTCCTGCCCGACACCCGGTAGGAATCCTGGCACGTCAACGAGGGTCACCAACGGCACGTTGAACGCATCACAGGTCCGGACGAAACGCGCCGCCTTGGTCGACCCGTTGATATCGAGGGCTCCCGCCAGGACGGCCGGCTGCTGAGCGACGATGCCGACGCTGCGGCCTCCGAGACGGGCAAAGCCGATGATCACATTGGCGGCCCAGGCTGGTTGTAGTTCGAGGAATCCCCCGTCGTCCACGATTTGATCGATCACGTCGTGCATGTCATAGGGCGTGGACGGATCGTCCGGCACGATGTGATCGAGCTCCGGATCGGCGCGCGTGGCAGGGTCGTCGGTGGCGACGTGTTCTGGATCGGCCGTGTTGTTCTGAGGCAGATAAGCCAGGATTCGCCGGGCCAGCTCGAGCGCACTCGCTTCGTCCCTGGCGCGCGATATGGGCAACTCCACTACGGGTCGTATGAGTCAGCGCGCCGCCGAGCCGCTCGGCGTCGACATCTTCGTGGGTGACGGCCTTCACGACGGCAGGTCCGGTGACGAACATGAAGCTGGTGTCCTCGACCATGACGATGAAGTCGGTCATGGCCGGTGAATAGACCGCGCCACCCGCGCACGGTCCCAGGATCAGCGAGATCTGCGGGACGACACCCGATGCCTGGACATTGCGATAGAAGATATCGGCGTAGCCACCCAGCGAAGCCACGCCTTCCTGGATCCGTGCGCCACCCGAATCATTCAAGCCGATGATCGGCGCGCCAACCCGTGTGGCCAGGTCCATCACCTTGCAGATCTTGGCGGCATAGGCCTCCGACAGGGAGCCACCCAGGACGGTGAAGTCCTGGGAGAAGACAAACACCAGGCGTCCGTCGATCAGGCCGTGTCCCGTTACGACTCCGTCACCCAGGAATGACTCCCCCGCCCGATCATCGGTGGCAGGACCCGCCGGCCGGCTAAGGACAAATGCGTCGAGCTCGACGAACGTGCCGGGGTCGAGCAACAGCTGGAGGCGCTCGCGGGCGGTCAGCTTGCCAGCCGCATGCTGGCGGGCGATCCGGTCCGATCCACCACCCAGCAGCGCAGCTTCGCGGGTTCTTCGAAGCCGATCGAAGCGTTCCTGGTTTCCTGGCACGGCGTCCACCTGCTTTCGGTGTCTTTGCGTACGGACAGGTCGTTCAGCCCAACCATCATATCGAGGCCGTCCTGCCAGCAATTCCTGGTTCGCACTGTCCACAGAATCGGTGAACAAGTCCGGTCAAGTGTGGATAAGTCGGTGACACATCGCGCGCAGCGTGGAGTACCATCGCGGGACGGATTCCGCAGTGCGCGACGTTCCGACCAGCAACCATCGAGGTGATGCCCGTGGCGAATGTGATCGCGATTGCGAATCAGAAGGGCGGCGTCGGCAAGACGACCACCGCCATCAACCTTGGTGGTGCCCTGGCCGAGCAAGGCTATCGCGTGTTGTGCATCGACATGGATCCCCAGGCGAACCTGACGGTCGGGTTGGGCATCAACCTGGGAACGGTCGAGCGTTCGGTGGCCGATGTCCTGGCCGACTCGCGCGCCACGATGGCCGAGATCGTCATTCCCACCCAGACGACCGGAATCGATGTCGCGCCGGCCACCCTCGAGCTGGCCTCGACCGAGGTCGAGCTGTTCAGCGCGATCGGCCGCGAACACGCCTTGCGCGAGGCACTGGATGGCTGGGTCGATCAGCACTACGACTTTGCCCTGATCGATTGCCCGCCGACGCTCGGCCTGCTGACGATCAACGCGCTCGTCGCGGCTCGGAGCGTGATCATCCCGGTTCAGACTCAGTACTACGCGCTCAAGGGCCTGACCGCCCTGGTCAAGGTGATCAACACGATCCGGGCGAAGCTCAATCGCGACCTGCGGGTGCTGGGCCTGTTGCCAACGTTCTACGACGGGCGCACGATCCTCGGCCGAGAGATGCTCGACGAGCTGCGCGAGCTGGGCGATCATCACGTCTTCAATACGATCGTTCGGAATACGGTGAAACTGGGCGAGGCTCCCCTGACTGGGAGGCCGATCACGTCATACGCTGGCAGCTCCGATGCGGCCCGAACGTACCGCGAGCTGGCACGGGAGGTAATTGAACTTGGCTAGGACAGATTTCCGGGCCGCGGCCGCGCGCCGACTGTCCGAAGAACGCGAACTCGGACCGGCGGTCATCAGCCTCCTGTCGCCCGATGGGCCGACGCGCAACTCGGGCGTCCGGCACGTACCGGTCAGCCGGATCGAGGCGAATCCGGACCAGCCGCGGATGACCTTCGAGCAATCGGCCCTCGACGAGCTCTCGGCGTCAATCAAGGAACACGGCATCCTTCAGCCCGTCCTCCTCCGTCCATTCGGCGGACCGGGCCGTTACCAATTGATCGCCGGGGAACGCCGCTGGCGCGCCGCGAAGGCGGCCGGCCTCGATTCTATTCCGGCGATGATCGAAGAGATCGACGACGACACCGCGCTCGAGATTGCGATCATCGAGAACCTTCAGCGCGAAGACCTTTCGCCGCTTGAGGAAGCGACGATGTACGACCGGATGGTCAAGGAGCACGGCTACAGCATCCGGCGGCTGGCCCAGAAGCTGGGCAAGGACAAGGGCTACCTCGAGAACAGGTTGCGCCTGGCCGATGCGCCCGAGGAAGTTCGTGAGCTCGTGTCTTTGCGCAAGGACACCCTGTCCCATGCCTACGAGCTGATGAAGGTCGAAGATCCGAAGAAGCGCCGTCGCCTGGCCGCCCAGGTCGCCAGCGGCGAGCTGTCGCTGGTCAAGCTCAAGCAGAAGATCGAAGGTCGTCGGACGCGGGTTGGGGATCCGATCGAGGAAGAAGAGGATGAGGCCCCGGCGGTCACGTCATCGGGCGCCCGAGCTGGCAGCCGGAGCGACGATCTTGCCGACGCCGACAGCTCGGCCTGGTCCGGGGGGCGGCCTGGTGGCCAGTCGGCTGGACCGCTGCGCGAGGACTCGCTGCTTGACGCGAAGCAAGGCCTGGCCGATTCCCTCGAGGAGCTGTTCGGCGTCCTCCGCCAGAAGGACGTCCTCGACTCGATCGGCGATGTCGATCGAGCCAACCTGGCCAAGTATCTCGTGATCGCCAAGCTGCGCCTCGAGAACGCGATCGCCCTGGTCCGCAGCGGCGACGGGAGCTAGGCCCCAAGCAATCCCTGGTTGGCCAGGCCGGCCAGCCAGGCCACGGCCAGGCAGGCCAGGGCAATGGCCTGGATCTCCCAGGCGCGTTCCCGGGTCGGCGGCAGGCGGCTCCGCCCGAGGCTCAATCCGACCGCCATCAGACCGATCGATGTGGTGGCCCCGGCGATGGCGAAAACCGGTGCCGCGACGATGACCAACGAGGCCAGGGCGACCAGCCCGACGACGGCGTCGAGGAGCGCGCTCACGGCCCAGGCTCGCGCTCGGCCCAGGCTGCCAACCGCCGTCCGCAGCCCCTCCTGCCGGTCGCGCTCGTCGTCGGCCAGCTGGTTGGCCAGGGCCAGGCTGGCTCCGGCCAGGGTGGCCATCGGCAGAAGCAGCCCGAAGGCGGCCGGGATCGAGCCGGTCGCCCCGAGCCAGGCGTAGATCGGCAGGAGCCCGATCCCGAGCGCGAACGGCAGCCACGACCAGGGGCTCGCCTTGAGCCTCAGGTCGTAGGCGTACCCAAGCCCCACCCCCACGATCGCCACGAGCGCCGACCGCGGCTCGATCAGGGCCGACAGGCCCAGGCCCGCCAGCAGGCCAAAGGCGGCCACGAGCCAGGCAGCCGGCCGGCTAATGAGCCCCCGGGGCATCGGCTTGCCGGGCTTGGCCCCCCGGTCATGCTCGATGTCGACGACGTCGTTGACCGTCCCGATCGAGGCCTGGAGGCAGACCATGGCCAGGCCCAGGCCGAAGGCCCGTCCGCCGGCGCCCGGGCCGCCGGCACCAGCCAGCCAGGCCAGGGCCGCGGTCAGCAGGCCATCGAGGAGGGACGGGAATGGATGACAGAGCCGGACGAGGCCGGCGACCCGGGCGGAGATGCCCGGTCCATCAGACGTAGACGAGATCCTCGAAGTTCTCGACCAGGTAGTCCACGATCCGTTCCCGACCGTCGGCGGCCTCGCGCCGGATCCCTGGCACAAGGGCCCAGAGCATCACGGCCGGGACGATCGGGTTGCCCGTCGCGTCGTGACCGAAGGTGGCCGGGGCTCCCCCGCCGGCAGCGTAGATCCGCTCGAGCGCGTGGTCGTCGACGCGGGCGGCCTTCTTGAAGTCCTTCAGGACGCGCAGGACGCCGCGGCGCCGGGCGATGTCGCGCATCAGCTCCGAGGCCCACGAGTCCAGCTGGGCATCATCCTGTTCCTTGAGCCGGGCCCGGTATTCCTTCGGGTTGGCGGCCAGTCCCGTTGCGCCCACCGGTTCTCCTTGGCGAATCTGATGGCTTGCCTGGTTCGTCGGTCGAGTATCGCAGGAACGGTCAGGCGGCGGGCAGTCGAGGCAGGGGTTCGAGCTGATCCAGGCGGGCCAGCACGAACGAGGCGGCCTCCCGGGCGCCGGGCGCCGGCGGGACGGCCTCGTTGGGGATCAGGACCACGGTCATCCCGGCGGCTCGACCGGCCAGCACCCCATTGAGTGAGTCCTCGACCACGAGGCAGTCGGCCGGATCCACCCCCAGCTCGCGAGCGGCGAGCAGGTAGACATCCGGGGCAGGCTTGCCATGGGCGACCTCGTCCGAGCTGACGACGGCACCGAACAGCCCCGCGATCCCGAGGGCGCCCAGGGCCGCGTCGATCACGGCCCGGTGGGCCGACGAGGCCACGGCGAGGGGCAGGCCGGCCCGGGCGAGCCGCTCGACGGTCGCCTCGGCACCGACGATCCGAGGCGCGCCCCGGACCCGGTAGCGCTCCACCACCCCGCCGACGATCGCGGCCACGATGTCCTCGACCGGCAGGTCAAGATCCAGGCGGTCGCGCATGATCCGGCCCCAGCCGGCGGAGTTGGCGCCCATGACGGCAGCCTGGTCCTCGGCCGTCCAGGCCCGGCCGTGATCGGCCGCCCAGGCCTCGCGAACCTCATTCCACCACACCTCGGCATCGACCAGGGTGCCGTCGAGGTCGAAGATCACAGCCGCTGGGCTGCGCTCTGGGCGGTCGGCCACTCAGTCCGATCCGGCCGGCCGGAGGGCGAGCTTCGTGCCGGGAGCCGGCGGCGCAGCGCTGCCGGTCTTGGCCACGGCCGCCCTGGCCACCTTGGCCGAGGTTGGGCTGGTCGCCCCCGCCCGTTCGGCCGGCGCCCTGGCGGCCGGTCGCGGGCCGGCTGGGTCGAGGTCGGGCAGCGGCCGGCCGTCGATTCCGGCCAGGACGAGGGACGCGAACGCTGCGACGTCGTCGGCGTGGTCGTCGGTCCCCCGGATCGGCTGGCCCTCGACCTGGAACATGACGAGGCGGTGACCCCGCTCGGTCTCGACCGCGAGCTCCCCCACCTGGACCTTGCTCCAGCGCACCAGCCGGCCACTCGCCCGCGGGCCCTCGGTTGGAGCACCAGCCCGGACGTTGACCACCGCCAGGCCGGCCGGGCAGGGCGCGACATAGGCCCAGCGGCTGCCCGTCTCGTCGCCCCAGGTCAGCCAGCCATGAGCGTCCGGCTCAGCCCCGAGGGAAGCCAGGATCGTGCCGACCGTCTCGCGGACCTTGGGATTCAGGCCGTCCTTGCCTGGCGCCCGAGCCTGCCACCCGCTGAGTCGCATCGCCTGCACCTCCCTTGGTCCGCCTGGAGGCCGGACCGTGAGCACGATCGGCAGGGCGTCCGTTCGAGGCTACCATGCAGGCTCGGGTCCACGGTGAGCGGGTTGCCTCGGCCAGCGAGGCCTGGAGGGCACCGAGGCTGAGCGCCGGACCCCCGGCGCGAGCCACCCTGACCTTCGGCTCGTCGTCGGCGCCGGCAGGACCGGGCTAGGATGGCCGGGTGTCCAGCCTCACCACGCTCGCGGTCATTGGCCCGACCGGCGCCATCACCCTGGCGGTGATGGGCATCGGCGCCGGCCTGGCGCTCCTCGTCCGGGGCCTGGGCGGCTATCGCCGGGCCAGCCTGATCTCCGATATCGCCAGCGCCACGATCAGTGCCGTGGCGGTCGGCGAGAACCGGATCAGCGGCACGATCGAGGCGGCCGAGCTGACCCTGACCTCGCCCCTCCAGTCGGCACCCTGCGTCTACTACCGATCGAGCGTGACCGAGGACAACAGTCGCTCGAGCAACCGGATCTTCCACGACGAGCGGGCCGTCGGCTTCCGTGTCCGCGACGCCAGCGGCACCCTGCGGGTCTTCCCGCGCGGAGCCGCGTTCGACGTGCCCGATGTCTTCGACGCTCGGAGCGGGATCATGGGCGACGAACCCAGCGGGCTGCGACTTCGCGAAGGTCCGGCCACGGCCACGGCGGAACCCGACCAGGCTGCCCAGATCGCGGACCTGCTCACCGTCCACGTGCCCGGCTCGGCTCTCGACGGATCAGACGGCTCGCCGGCCCTGGACGTGGGCGGAAGTCCGGCGGGTCCCTGCTGGGCGGCCGCCGCCACTACCGCGAGGCTCGCCTGGCGGTCGGCGATCCTGTCACCATCATTGGGATGGTCCTGCCATTCGACCAGCTGACGGATCCGGACGGCTCGGATGAGCTCGACGGTGCCCTCGACGTCGGGAGGGGCGATCCCGAGGTTGCCGCCGACCTGGCCGCCGCGCGCGCCTCGGGCGGCCTGGCCAGCAGTCCAGAGCAGGCCTGGGGCAACGCCGCCATCCCTGGCTTCGGGATCGGTCAGCCCGTTCGCTCGCCGAGGCTGGATCCGGCCGCCCGGCCCGAGCCGCTGGCCGGCCGCCGAGGCCGCCGGCCAGGCCCAGCGCACGTTCGACATCGAGCCCGGCAGCCTGGTCCTCGCCTGCCAGCCGGGCCAGCGCCTGCTGGTCACCGCAGGCTCGCCCAGCCTGGCCGTCCAACGTGCCGACGACCGGTTCATGGTCGGACTGCTGGGCGGGGCCCTGGCGATCGCGTCAGCCCTGGCCCTGGCCTGGCTGGCCAGCGGTGGCCTGGGCTGATGTTCTACCTCAGGGCCGGCGCGTTCGCGGTCCTGGTCGTGCTCGTGGTGTTCGGCTTCCTCGATCTTCGTGACCTACAACGAGGTGGTCGCCTTGACCCAGCGGATCAACAAGGCCTGGGCCAACATCGATGTCGCCCTGCGCCAGCGCTTCGACGAGCTGCCCAACCTGGTCGCGGCCGTGCGCGGGGTGATGGGCTTCGAGCAGGAGGTCCTGACCGAGGTCACCCGGCTGCGCAACGCCTACTCGAGCGAGGTGCCGGTTCCCCAGCAGGCGGTCACCTCGGAGGCGACCAGCCAGGCCGTGCGCCGGCTGTTCGCGACCGTCGAGAACTACCCCAGCCTCAAGTCGGCCACCAACGTCCTCGCCCTGCAGGCCGAGATCCAGCGGCTGGAGGACGTGATCGCCGATCGGCGCGAGCTGTACAACGACTCCGTCGCCCGCTACAACACCCGGATCCGGCAGGTCCCGGCGGTGCTCATGAGCGGCCTGTTCGGCTGGCTGCCGCGGACCTTCTTCGCGGCCGACGAAGCGGAGCGGGCGAACCGCCCGGTCAGCCTGTCGAGGGTCCCGCCCGAGGGCGGCCAGCCGCCCGTCCAGACGACCGACCTGGCCACCGGCCAAGCGCCCAGTCAGCCTTCCGACCGGGCCTCCGACTAGCCCTTGGTCGAGCCCAGGGTCAGGCCCCGGATGAACTGGCGCTGGAACAGGAGGAAGACGAGGATCGTGGGGATGGCGACCATCAGGGCCGCCGCCGCCAGGACGTTCGTGTCGGTGAAGTAGGCCCCCTTGAGGTTGTTCAGGGCCGAGGTGATCGGCCGCTTCGAGCCGGTGACCATCAGCAGCAAGGCCCAGAAGAAGTCGTTGTAGATGAACGTGAACTCGAGCGTGCCGAGGGCGGCCAGGGCCGGCGCGCAGAGCGGCAGGATCACGCTCCGGTAGGTCCGGAAGACCGACGCGCCATCGACCAGGGCGGCCTCGTTCAGCTCCCTGCGGCAGGGTCCGCATGTAGTTGCTCAGGACGAAGATGCAGAAGCCGATCTGGAAGACGACGTGGATCAGGATGATCCCGATGTACTGGTCGTAGAGCAGGCCATTGTCGCTGAGCGGGTGCGGGACCGGGATCGCCAGGTACATGTAGTAGAGCGGCACGATGATGACCTGCGGCGGCAGCAGGTTGCCGGCCGTGAACATGAGCAGGAAGAACAGGTTGAGCCGGCTCGATGACCCGGCTCAGGGCGAACGCGACCACCGACGAGACGAGCAGGACGATGATGACCGCCGGAACGGCCACGATCAGGGTGTTGAGGTAGTAGTAGCCCAGGTTGGCGTTGGTGAAGCCATCGATGTAGTTCTGGAAGCTCAGCGATGGTCGGCGACGACGGTAGCCGTTCTTGATCGTGTCGGAAGCGGCCGGAGGGACGGTGTAGAAGGCCCACAGCAGCGGGAAGATCCAGATCAGCGACATCACGATCAGGAAGGCGTGGAGGGCGACCCGGCGGCGCTTGATCCGGCGCTTGGGCGGCGCGGCGGCGATGTTCGCGCCGGCCGCGGTCACGGCGGTCATTCGGTCGGTGTTGCCCATCGCCCGGCTCAGGAAGATCACGATCGGGACCAGCGAGATCACGAGCAGGACAACCGCGATCGACGAGCCGAAGCCCGATCAGGTCGGCCTCGCTCAGGCTGTTGTTGGTGATCACGGTCGACAGCAGCTGCAGCCCGTTCGTGCCCTGGTTGATGATGTACACCAGGTCGAAGGCGCGGAGCGATTCGATCACGGTGACAACCACGATCACGACGTTGATCGGGGCCATGACCGGGAAGATGACCCGGAAGAACGTCTGTCGCTCGGAGGCGCCGTCGATGGCGGCGGCCTCGCGCAAGGTCGGGTCGACACTCTTCAGCCCGGCCAGGTACAGGATCATGACGTAGCCGACATGACGCCAGCTGGCAGCAATCAGGACGAACCAGATGTTAAATGCGGGATTTCCAAGCAAGTCGATCTCGTTCGACGGCTTGGTCAGGCCGAGGGCGCCATTGATGAACCCATCCGGAGCGTACTGGAGCTGCCAGATGAAGCCAACGACCGCCAGTGACAGGACCACGGGCAGGTAGAAGAAGTTCTGGTAGATCCGGCTGCCCTGGATCTCGCGATCGAGCAGGACCGCCAGGAAGATCCCGATCGGCGTGGCGATGAGCACGAAGAAGCCCAGCCAGAGGAGATTGTTCCTGATGGCGATCCAGAACTGGCTGTACTGGGTGAACAGGAACTGGTAGTTCTTGAGGCCCGACGATGTTGTTCGAGCGTGATCGAGCCGATCCCCTGCCAGTTCGTGAACGACAGGAGGATCGAGGCCAGGGTCGGTGCCCAGATGAACACGAGATCCAGGGCAACCGGGATCCCGACCATGAGCAGCAGGACGATCCGGTCTCGCCGGGTGATGACGCTGTAGCGGCGCCTGCGCGGACCCGACGAACGAACCCCCGCTCCGGTTGGCGCCGGAGCGGGGGTGAGGCCGACTGCCTGGGTGTCAGGCATGGCCGGGGCTGAAGAGGAGCCTAGACCGTTGCGGGCGGCAGGGCGTCCCAGAAGGCCTGGATCTGCCCCTGGAGGGCCGTGGTATCCGCCGTTGGATTGGCCAGGAACGTCTGCAGGAAGCTCTGCATGCCGTTCGCGCCAGCGAAGTCCGGGCGCGAGTCCCGGTCCAGGAACTGGGTGATCTTGTTGGCCGAGCTGACGATCGACTGGGCCTTCTTCTGAAGGTCCGTGTAGCTGCTCGTATCGGTGTCGTTGGCCGTCGGGATGAAGCCCGGCTGGTTCTGGAACATGATCAGCTGGGTCGAGCCCTTGGCCCAGAAGGCCAGGTACGCCTTGGCCGTGTCGAGGTCGGCCTGGAGGGTGGGTGACTTGGCGCTGATCATCCAGATGTCGATCGGCGCGTCGAGCGCGTTCTCGGCGTCGTACGAGGTGCCCAGGTCAGGGAACGGGAAGAAGTCGACGTCGGCCAGGTCGGCCGGGTTCTTGGTCGCCGCGAATTCGGCGGTCATGAACAGGCCGAGCAGGTACATCCCGGACTTCTTCTGGACCAGGGTGTCGGCCGCCTGCTGCCAGGTCAGGCCGGCATAGGTCGTGTCGTGGAAGGGCATGATCTCGGCCCACTTCTTGAACACGGCGGTGACCTTGGGATCGGTCCACTTCTGCTTGCCGGTCAGGAGCTGGGTATGGAAGTCATAGCCGTTCATGCGCAGGTTGAGGATGTCGAACGTGCCCATCGCGGGCCAGCCGTCCTTGTCGCCGAAGGCGATCGGGATCAGGCCGTCGCTCTGCATCTTGGTGCCAGGGTCTTCAGGTCGTCCCACGTCGTGGGCACGGTGTAGCCCTTGTCGGCGAAGACGCTCTTGCGATAGAAGACGGCCCACGGGTAGTAGTCGACCGGGATGCCATAGACCTTGCCGTCGTCGCCGGTGACCGAGGTCGCGAAGGCGCTCGGTGAAGTTGCTCTTGACCTTGGCTCCACACGTCGTCGATCGCGGTGGTCAGGCCCTTGGCCGCGAAGAAGCGCATCCGGTAGCCGGAGAACCAGGTAAAGTCGTCGTCCGGCGTGCCCTGGAGGTAGGCCGCGATCTGGTTCTGGAAGGTGTCGTGGTCAACCTGGTTCTGGACTTGACCGTGACGCCCGGGTTGGCCGCCATCGAAGGCGGCGTTGATCGCGGCCCATGCCCTTGGACTCGCCTGGGTCCGAGTGGTTGCTGCCGATCGTGACCGTACCGGTCACGGTTCCCTGCCGCCGCCGCTGCTCGGCGCCGTCGGTGCCGCTGCAGTCGAGCACGCCGCCAGGATCGTGGGCACGGCGGCGGCGCCGGCTACGACAGCCATCCCCTTGAGGACGTTCCGCCGGCAGACGCTGCGCAAGCTCGTCGATGGACGGCGCCTCCGGCTCCGGCGCGTCTTGAATTGCCATGTTCCTCCTCCTTCGGCTCTGCCAGCCGCTCTGTTGCGTTGTTAAACAGAAACCGACAAACCCAAACGGATTGTCGGCCGCGTCGCGGGGGCTTGTCAAGGGATTCCAACGAGTACCTACAGAAACAATGTAGCACTGCGTTGACTTATGGCGGTATTCTTCGGGACCCGCGGCCGAGCCTGCCCGGGCAATGGGAGATGCAGTGACTCGATCTGGTGGAACGGCGGCGGCCCGGCGGGCCGCGCTTCGCGCGCGATGCTAGCTCGCCAGCGCCAGGCCTACATCCTCGATCGCGTCCGCGAGGACGGCGGCGTCCGGGTGGCCGACCTCGTCCGGGAGCTGGGCGTGTCGGACATGACGATCCGGCGGGACATGGAGCTCCTCCACGAGCGCGGCCTGATCGAGAAGGTCCATGGCGGGGCGACGGCGCTGCCCGGGAGCGCCCTGTTCGAGCCCGGCTTCGCGGCCAAGTCCGCCCTCCAGGAGGCCGAGAAGGAGGCCATCGTCGAGGCCGCGGCGGGCCTGATCGAACCGGGCACGGCCGTCGGCATCTCGGCCGGCACCACGACCTACGCCCTGGCCCGGCGCCTCGTCGACGTGGTCGGCCTGACCGTCGTCACCAACTCAGTCCGGGTCGCCGACATGCTCCACGACGCCGGCCGGCCGGACCAGACGATCATCATGACCGGCGGGGTCCGCACGCCGTCGGACGCCCTGGTCGGGCCGTTCGCCGTGGCGGCCCTGCGCAGCGTCCACGTCGACCTGGTGTTCATGGGCGTCCACGGCATGGACGCCCACTCGGGCTTCAGCTCGCCCAACCTGCTGGAGGCCGAGACCAACCGGGCCCTCATCGAGGCCGGCGGCCGGCTGGTCGTGGTGGCCGACCACACCAAGTGGGGCCAGGTCGCCCTGAGCTCGATCGCCCGGCTCGACCAGGCCGACATGGTGATCAGCGATACCGGCCTCGGCGAGGATGCCCGGGAGACTGCTGGCCGAGCCGCGTCCGCGAGCTGATCCTGGTCGACCCGCTGCCGGCGTCGTGGGCCCGCCGCGGGCGCCGGCCAGGATGACGACGAGCCGATCGACCTGAGCCGGCGGATCGGCGTCGTCCAGGCGCCGCGATCGGCGCGCCCTCGGCCTCGACGGCGGGCCGACGCTTGGTGACTGAGCCGGGGCACGGACGGCGATCCCGGCCGGCCTGGCCGACGCTCGCGCGGCCGAGCGTCCTGGCCAACCCGCACCGGCGCTACAACCCGCTCGTCGACGAGTGGGTCCTGGTCTCGACCGAACGGACTCGCCGGCCGTGGCTCGGCCGCCAGGACCCCGCGCCCCGCGGGCCGCGACGTCACCTACGACCCGACCTGCTACCTGTGCCCGACGAACACCCGGGCCAACGGCCTGGTCAACCCGGCCTACGAGCGGACGTTCGTCTTCACCAACGACTACGCCGCCCTGCGCCCGGAGGTCCCGGCGGAGCGGATCGAGGACGGCCTGCTGCTGGCCGAAGGCGAGCCGGGCACCTGCCGCGTCCTGTGCTTCTCGCCCCGCCACGACGTGACCCTGGCCCTGATGTCGCGGCCCGACGTGCGCGCCGTCATCGACGTCTGGGCCGAGCAGACGGCCGAGCTCGGCCAGACCTACCAGTGGGTCCAGGTCTTCGAGAACCGGGGCGAGACGATGGGCGCCTCGAACCCCCATCCGCACGGCCAGATCTGGGCTGGCACGGCCTTCCCCCACCAGGCCGCCCGCGAGGACGCCAGCCAGCTGCGCCTACTTCAAGCGCGACGGCTGCCGGATGCTGCTCGACTACGCAACCGCAGGAGAGCGGCGGCGCCCGGGTCGTGGTCGAGGATGACGACTGGCTCGTGGTCGTGCCCTTCTGGGCGGTCTGGCCGTTCGAGACCCTGGTCATCCCGAAGCGGCCGGTCGAGCGCCTGCCCGACCTGGCCGGGCCGGCCCGCGATTCGCTGGCCGGCGCCCTGATCGAGCTGCTCGGTCGCTACGACAACCTGTTCCGGCTGCCCTTCCCCTACTCGATGGGCTGGCACCAGGCGCCGTTCAACGGCCGGGACAACCCCCACTGGCAGCTCCACGGCCACCTCTATCCGCCGCTCCTCCGGTCGGCCGTTCGCAAGTTCATCGCCGGCTACGAGATGTTCGCGGAGACCCAGCGCGACCTGAGCGCCGAGGAGGCGGCCGAGCAGCTGCGCACGGGTCTCGGCCAGCCACTACCTCAGTAGCTCGGACCCGAGCGCTGACTGAGCCGATCGATCCGGCCGGCCTGCGCGCCGGCTGAGCTAGATCGAACCGGCGAAGCCGGCAGCGGCCCGACGCGACGGGCCGGCCGATGCCATCCAGGTCGTGCGCGCACCCGGGCCGGGTGAACCTGATCGGCGAGTACACCGACTTCAACCAGGGCTATCGTGCTGCCGGCGGCGATCGATCGCGAGATCCGGCTGGCCTTCGTGCCGAGTGCCGACCGGCGGGTCGTCCTCCATCGGCTCGACACAGGCGAGCAGGGCGACTTCGACCTCGACGGCCGGCCCCGCGCCAGGGCAGCTGGCTCGACTACGCGTGGGTACCGCCTGGGCCCTGGCCGGGGCGGGCCTGCCCCTGACGGCCTGCGGGCGGTCATCGGGCCGAACCTGCCGGCAGGCGCGGGCCTGTCTTCCTCGGCGGCGATCGAGCTGGCCCTGGCCCATGCCTTGCTGGCCGAGGCGCCGCCGCCGACCCGCTGGTCCTGGCCCGGATCGCGCAGCGCGCCGAGAACGAGTTCGTGGGCGTCCAGTCGGGTCTGATGGACCAGTTCGCCGTTGCCGCCGGGCAGGCCGGCGCGGCCCTTCTCCTCGATTGCCGCTCCGCGAGTGGCGACCGGTCGGATTGCCCCTGGACGAGGTCAGCCTCGTCGTGTGCGACACCGGCGAGGTCCGCCGCCTGACGGGCTCGGAGTACAACGTCCGGCGGGCCCAGTGCGACACCGCGGTGGCGATCCTGGCCGAGCATGACCCCGACCGTGCTCTCGCTGCGCGATGTTCCGGCCGGCCCTCCTGGCCGAGGCGGCCGCCGGCAACTGGCTGGAGCCCGCGGTCCAGCGACGGGCCGAGCACGTCGTGGCCGAGAATGGCCGGGTGCTCGAAACGGTCGAGGCATTCGGAGCGGGCGACCTGGCCGCCGTTGGGCGGCTCTTCGCCGCCAGCCACGCCTCGCTGCGCGACCTGTTCGAGGTCAGCTCGGCGCGCTCTGGACGCGATGGTCGAGGTTGCCCTGGCGCACGCCCGGCGTGATCGCTGCCCGGATGACCGGCGCCGGCTTCGGCGGTTGCACGGTGAACCTGGTCCGGCCCGATGCGATCGAGCGGCTGCGCAACGCGGTGACGTCGACCTACGCTGAGCGGGTGGGACTGAAGCCCAGGGTGTTCACCGTCCGGCCCGTCGCCGGGGCGGGGCCGATGGCTTCGTGACCATCAGCCTGGCCGCGGCGGCCATCCGGGCGCTGGTTGACCCGGCAGCCGGCGGCCGGCTGGCGTCCCTGGTCGTCGCCGGGCGAGAGCGCCTGGTCACCGGCCCGCAGGCCGGCTCGGCCCTGCCTTCGATCACCTGGGGCAGCTTCCTGATGGCCCCCTGGGTCGGCCGGCTGGCCGAAGGGCCGGCTGGACTGGCGCGGACGATCGGCCGAGCTGCCCCGCAATCTCGAGGGCACGCGATCCATGGCGCCGTCTTCGACCGGCCCTGGCAGGTCGACGGCCAGGATGCCCGGTCGGTCCAGTTGAGCTCTGCGCTCCCCGCTGACCGCTGGCCGTTCCGGGGCCGGATCCGCCAGGAGATCAGCCTGGGCGGGCGCTCGATCCGGTTCATGGCCCAGATCGAGGCGGAGGAGGCGATGCCGGCCGCGATCGGCTGGCACCCCTGGTTCATGCGCGGCGCAGACGACCTGGCCCTGACGGTCCTGGCCAATCGGCGCCTGGAGCTGGGACCCGACCTGATCCCCACCGGCGAGAGCCGGCCGGTCGCCGGCGCCGACGACCTCCGGACCGGGCCGCTGCTGGGGGATCGCCGCCTGGACGACGTCTACCTCGATGTCGCCAGCCCGGCGCGGGTGCGTTGGCCGGACCTGGATCTCCGGCTCGAGTTCGGGCCGCCGCTCGTCAGCGTCGTCGTCTTCTCGCCACCCGGCTCGGCCTGCCTGGAGCCGGCCAGCGCCTGGCCGGACGCCGTCCGGCTGGCCGGGGCGGGCGTGACGGGCACGGGCCTCGTCGAGCTCGACGCCGGGACCAGCCTGGTCGCGTCGATGACCTGGCGGTGGTGACGAAACGCACCGCAGAATCATTGATAACGGTGGTTCGTCAGGATTATCCCAGCGCGATGACCGAAACTGGGCCGACCGTGCCGTGCCCGCCCCTGGAGAGCAAGCGATGACCGAACCGATCCAGCCCGTGATCACCACCCGACTGCCGGGCCCCAACCCGATCCGGGTGGCCATCGTGGCCGCCGTCGTGATCGTGCTGGCCCTGTCGGCCGTGATCACCCTGGCCGCTTCACCCAGCCCGGCCGTCACCGGTGCCGCGCCGAGCGCCGCGGCTGCCTCGGCGGGCACGAAGCACCTCGGACCGAGCACGCCCGGACGAGGCCCGGCTTCCGGCTTCGGCGCACGGATCGGCGGCTTCGGCTTTGCCTTCGGCGGCTTCGGCTCGTTCGGCAACGCGGGCATCGGCGGGGCGACGATTGCGGCGATCAACGGCTCGAGCCTGTCCCTCAAGACCGCCGACGGCTGGACTCGCACGATCACCGTGGGTAGCTCGACCAAGCTCAGCCGGGCGGGCAAGACGATCGGCCTGGGCGAACTCAAGGTCGGCGACACGATCGGCTTTCGGGAGACGAAGGCCAGCGACGGGACCTACACGATCAATGCGATCACGGTCATCCTGCCCACCCTGGCCGGCCAGGTGACCGCGATCAGCGGAAATACGATCACGATCAAGCAGTTCAACGGCACGGCCGGGACGATCCACGTGACCGGCTCGACCACGTTCCGGATCTTCGGCACGGACAAGGCCACGCTCGCCAACCTCAAGGTGGGCATGACCGTCGGCGCCCAGGGCACCAAGGCCAGCGACGGCTCGCTCGATGCCCTGTCCGTGTCGGGCGGCCAGTTCAAGCTGCCCGGCCCGGGCCACAAGGTGCCCGGCAAGCCTGACGCCAACCCGAATGGCTCGGCCAAGCCCAACGCTTCGACCAAGCCCTGACCCGTTCGGGGCGCCTCGCTAGGGCATCCGCCCGATAGACCCCGCGCCAGGCCGGGCCTAGGCTCGGGCCATGCCTCCCAACGGGCCTCGCGTTGCCCTCGAGGGCAGCGTCCGTTCCTTGCCGCCCGGGTCTCGCGACCTGGGCCCGGCCTCGCCTGATGAGCGGGTCGAGGTCACGATCCGCCTCCGATCGGGCCGACCTGCCCAGGCAGCCGGATCCGTGAGCGCCGCGATGGCGGCAGCCCAGGCCGGCCGCGAGCAGATCAGCCGGGAGCAGTTGGGCGAGGCGACCGGTGCGGACCCGGCCGATCTCCGGGCGGTGGCTGAATTCGCCCGCGAGAGCGGGCTGGAGGTCATTGCCAGCGAGGCCGGCCAGCGTCGGGTCGTCGTCGGCGGCCCGGTCAGCGCCGTGACCAGGGCCTTCGGCGTCGAGCTGCGGCGGTTCGAGCAGGCCGGCACGAGCTGGCGCGGGCGAACCGGCCCGATCACCCTGCCGCGGGAGCTGGGCCCGATCGTCGAAGGCGTCTTCGGGCTCGACGACCGGCCCCAGGCCTGGCCCCACTTCAGAGTCTTCGGCGGCGATCCGGCCGATCCGCCGGCACCCTCGGGCGTCGCCCGGCCGGCCAGTGCTCCGGTTCGCAGCTTCAGCCCGCCCCAGATCGCCCAGCTCTACGACTTCGTGCCCGACGCCGACGGCAGCGGCCAGGCGATCGCCCTGATCGAGCTGGGCGGCGGCTTTCGCGAGGAGGACCTGGCCAGCTGGTTTGCCGGCCTGGGCATCCCCCAGCCGGTCGTTGCGACGGTCCTGGTCGACGGCGGCCGAAATCAGCCAACCACGCCCGACAGCGCCGACGGCGAGGTCATGCTCGATATCGAGATCGCCGGATCGGTCGCGCCCGGTGCGACGATCGTGGTCTACTTCGCGCCCAATACCGATCGTGGCTTCCTCGATGCGATCACCCAGGCGGTCCACGACACGACCCACCGGCCATCGGTCATCTCGATCAGCTGGGGTGGCCCCGAGTCGGCCTGGACGAGCCAGGCCCTGACGGCCATGGACCAGGCCTTCGCCGATGCGGCCCTGCTCGGCGTCACGGTCACCTGTGCGTCGGGCGACAACGGCTCGGACGACCGGGTCGGTGACGGCCGGGCCCATGCCGACTTCCCGGCCTCGAGCCCGCACGTGCTGGCCTGTGGCGGGACGCGCCTGAACGGCACGGCCGGGGCGATTGGGGACGAGGTCGGCTGGAACGATGGGCCGGCCGGCGGTTCGACCGGCGGCGGCATCAGCGACGTGTTCGACTTGCCGGCCTGGCAGTCGGCCGCCGGCGTGCCTGCCTCGGCCAATCCGGATCGACGGGTCGGCCGGGGCCTGCCCGATGTCGCGGGCGATGCCAGCCCCGCCACCGGCTACGCCGTCCGGGTCGACGGGCGCGACCTGGTCTTCGGCGGGACGAGCGCCGTGGCACCGTTGTACGCCGCCCTGGTGGCCCGGCTCAACCAGCGCCTGGGGCGGTCGGTCGGCTTCCTCAACCCAGCTCTGTACGGTCCGGCCGCCGGTGCGATCCGGGACATCACCGCCGGGGACAACGGCGCCTACCGGGCCGGGCCCGGCTGGGACGCCTGCACGGGTCTCGGGCGGATCGACGGAGCTCAGCTCCTGGCCGCGCTCAGCCGAGCCTGACTGACCTCAGGGCCGCCGCTCGAGCAGCCGCTCGAAGGGAACCGGATCGTCGTAGGGATCGGGCGGCGCAACGCGCGGCGGGCCGGCCATCGCCCGGGCCAGCTGTCCTGCCGCGCGCTCGACCCGATCCACGAGGCCGTGGTCGAGGGAGGCGTCGCCCTCGCCCCAGTCCTCCGCCGCGGCAAACACCGCGGTCGGCACAACGGCGGCCCCGAGGTAGGCGAACAACGGCCGGAGGGCATGCTCCAGGGCCAACGAGTGGCGGGGCGTGCCGGCCGTGGCCCCGATCAGGACCGGCATCCCGGCCAGGCCATCGTGCTTGATCACGTCGAAGAACAGCTTGAACAGGCCGCTGTAGGACGCGCTGAAGATGGGCGTCACCGCGATCAACCCGTCGGCGGCCAGGACCTGATCGATCCGGGCCTTGAGGTTGGGGCTGGGGAAGCCGGTCAGCAGGTTGTCGGTCAGGTCGCGGGCGAGATCGCGCAGCTCGATCGTCTCGAGCTCGACGGCCAGGCCGCCGGCCGTCAGCTCGCGACGGGTCGCATCCGCCAGGCGATCGGCCAGGAGCCGGGTCGAGGAGGGCTGGCCCAGGCCGGCGCTGACGACGAGGAGTGCCCGGCTCGAACGGTCCTGGGCCGTTGGCTGGGCCATCGCTAGCCGGCGGCCAGCTCGACCGGCTCGCTGGCCGGAGGGGTCGAGCTGCCCGGCTCGGCTGAGCCGGAGCCTTGCCCGGCCGCTCGCTGCGCCGCCAGCAGGCTGGCATGGGTTGGCGCATCGGGGATACCCGAGGCCTTCCGCGCGTCGAACTCCCGCCGGAGGACCGGGACGACGAGCTCGCCCAGCAGGTCCATCTGCTCGAGCACGACCTTGAGCGGCAGCCCGGCATGGTCGACCAGGAAGAGCTGGCGCTGGTAGTCGCCCACGATTTCGCGGAAGCCCAGCGTCCGGTCGATCACCTGCTGGGGTGAGCCCACGGTCAGGGGCGTCTGGCTGATGTAGTCCTCGAGCGACGGCCCGCCGCCGTAGACCGGGGCGTGATCGAAGTACGGCCGGAACTCGCGAATGGCTTCCTGGGAGTTGCTCCGCATGAAGACCTGGCCGCCGAGCCCGACGATCGCGTGGGCGGCCGGACCGTGGCCGTAGTGCTCGAACCGCCGGCGGTAGAGCTCGACCATGCGCTGGACGTGCTCGCTCGGCCAGAAGATGTTGTTGTGGAAGAAGCCGTCACCGTAGTAGGCCGCCTGCTCGGCGATCTCGGGGCTGCGGATCGAGCCGTGCCAGACGAACGGCGGAACCCCGTCGAGCGGCCGGGGGGTGGAGGTGAAGCCGGTCAGCGGGGTCCGGAAGCTGCCCTGCCAGTCGACGACGTCCTCACGCCAGAGGCGATGGAGGAGCGCGTAGTTCTCGATCGCCAGGGGGATCCCCTGCCGGATGTCCTGGCCGAACCAGGGATAGACCGGGCCCATGTTGCCCCGGCCCATCATCAGGTCGACCCGGCCGCCGGCCAGGTGCTGGAGCATCGCGTAGTCCTCGGCGATCTTGACCGGGTCATTGGTCGTGATCAGGGTCGTCGAGGTCGACAGGATCAGGCGCTCGGTTCGGGCGGCGATGTAGCCCAGCATGGTCGTGGGTGAGGACGGCACGAAGGGCGGGTTGTGGTGCTCGCCGGTGGCGAACACGTCCAGGCCGATCTCCTCGGCCTTGAGGGCGATCGTGACCATGGCCTGGATCCGCTCGGCTTCGGTCGGCGTTCGGCCGGTGGTGGGATCGGTCGTGACGTCGCCGACCGTGAAGATCCCGAATTGCATCTGATCCTAATTCCTGCTGCTTCGACCTGCCGCCTGACTGACGGCCTGGCTTCCCGATCCTATCGCAGATCGTTGCGTTGTCAACTATCTGCGCGGCTCGTCCCCGCTCGGCCAAGCATACGGGGTGGTGCCGGGGGGCCTCTTGCCAAACCTGACAATATGCGTATACTCCTACGTATAGCTACTTTGCTGACAGGGAGTTACGATGCTGTCGTGCCGAACAAGACGATCTACGTCTCCGATGGAGACCTTCCGCTCTACCAGCGCGCCCAGGAGCTGGCCGGCGACAACCTGTCGGCTGCCATCTCGGCCGCCCTTCGGCGCTATGTCGACGTCGAGGAGGGCCGGCGCGAAGGCTTCGACGAGATCACCGTCCGGGTTGGACCGGGCAAGGGCCGCAAGGTCCGCTTCGTGGGCGTCCTCCTGGGCGAATGGGCCAACACCTCGTACAGCCGGGGTGAGGTCTTCCGGGTCTATCGCGGCCGCACCGGCAAGTTCGTGGTCCACGTCGAGCGCAGCGCCGACTACACCGCGGTCGACGAGAACGGCAAGCCGGCCGGCTGGCGAGGCTACCTCGGGCTCGGCAACATCAGCTATGGCTCCACGACCGGCGAGTCGACCCTCGAGGTCGTCGCGACCCTCGACGAGCTCCGCGAGCGGATTCCGCCCCAGCTCTACGACATGGTCGCCGGCTCGGCCAAGCAGCCGCCCGTCGAAGACCTCGACATCTGAGCTGACCTCTCGGGGCGGCCAGGCCGCCGAGGTCTGGTCATGACCGGCAGCCTGACGCCGGCGATCCGGGTCACCGGCCTGCGCAAGCAGTACGGCCCGCAGGTGGTCCTCGACGGGATCGACCTGGAGGTCGCCGAAGGCACGATCTTTGCGTTGCTCGGGCCGAACGGCGCCGGCAAGACGACGATGGTCCGAATCCTGTCCACCCTGATTGCGGCCGACGCCGGCGAGGTCCAGATCGCCGGCCACGACACCGTTCGGGAGCCGGACGCGGTCCGGGCGGTCATCGGCGTCACCGGCCAGTTCTCGGCGGTCGATGACCTGTTCACCGGCCAGGAGAACCTGCAGCTCATGGCCGACCTGCGTCACCTCGCCCGGCCCGACGGCCGGCGCCGGGTGGGCGAACTGCTCGAGCGGTTCGACCTCGTCGAGGCGGCCGGAAAGCCGGTCCGGACCTACTCCGGCGGGATGCGCCGGCGGCTCGACCTGGCCATGACCCTGATCGGCAGCCCACGGGTGATCTTCCTCGACGAACCGACGACCGGGCTCGACCCGCGCAGCCGGCGCGACGCCTGGGCGATGATCGAGGAACTCGTGGCCGGCGGCGTGACGATCTTCCTGACCACCCAGTACCTCGACGAGGCCGACCGCCTGGCCGACCGGATCGGCGTCCTGGATCACGGCCGGCTCGTCGCCGAAGGCACGCCGGCCGAGCTCAAGCGGCTCATCCCCGGCGGGCACGTCCAGCTCTCGTTCGGGGATGCGGGCGAGCTCGAGCGAGCCGCCCGGACGTTCGCGGGGGCAACCCGCGACGACGAATCCCTCACGTTGCAGGTTCCGAGCGACGGCGGAGTTCGATCGCTGCGGGCCATCCTCGACACGCTCGAGGCCGATTCGATCTCGGTCGGCACGCTCTCGGTCGAGAGCCCCGACCTGGACGATGTGTTCCTGTCGCTGACCGGCAAGGGCGACGAACGGAAGGTGGCAATCCGATGATGTACCCCATGGCCCTGGCCGACTCGGCCACGATGCTCCGCCGGAACCTGCGGCGGATGCGCCGCTATCCATCGCTGACGATCTTCATCGCCGGCATCCCCGTGGTCCTGCTGCTCCTGTTCGTCTACGTCCTGGGCGGCACGCTCGGGGCGGGCCTTGGCGCGATCCCTGGCGCGGTGCCCGGCCAGGGGCTGGGCAATCGGACCGATTACATCGCCTATGTCGTGCCGGGGATCCTTCTGATCACCGTCGCCGGCGCGGCCCAGGGCACGGCGATCTCGGTCGCGATGGACATGACCGCGGGCATGATCGCCCGGTTCAAGACGATGGACATCGCCCGGGTGTCGGTCCTCACCGGGCACGTGATCGGGAGCGTCATCCAGACGATGCTGGCCGTGTTCATCGTCCTCGCTGTGGCCCTCCTGATCGGCTTCCGGCCGACCACCGGTCCGATCGAATGGGTTGCGGCGCTCGGCCTGCTGACCCTCGCCGCACTGGCGATCTCGTGGCTGTCGGTGGCCCTGGGCATGGTCAGTGGCAGCGTCGAGACGGCCAGCAACCTGCCCATGTTCCTGATCCTCCTGCCCTTCTTGAGCAGTGGTTTCGTGCCGACCAGCTCGATGCCCGGGGTCCTCGGCTGGTTCGCCCAGGTCCAGCCGTTCACACCCCTGATCGAGACGGTCCGCGGGCTGTTGCTGGGCACGCCGATCGGCTCCAGCGGGGCATTGGCCGTCGGCTGGTGCGTCGTGATCTCGATCGGTGGCTATCTCTGGGCGCGCCGGCTGTACGACCGTAGTCCGGCCGCGTAGCCGGGACTTCCGGATCGACGTCGAGGACCTGCGCGACTGCAAGTGCTCGGCAAGGTCCCAAATCAATCTTCGCCCAGGACCTCGAAGCGCCAGTACGGCCAGTCCCCATCGGTGGTCTCGAACGTTCCCGATGCCCGAAGCGGGATCCGCTCGCCCGACGAACGGCGTTCGTGGCCGACGAACTCGAGTCGGTAGGGTTCATGGAGGTATCCGGCACGTCCGTGATCGCGCGGCCGATCCGGCGATCGGGCCGAGCGAACGTCGCCGTCCTCATTGACGACGAACCGGACGATCGCGTCGGAGTCAATCCCTGGAGCGGCGAGGGTGAAGGCGTCCTCGCCGGCCGCCGACCAGACGAGTCCTCGGGCTCGTGACGCGACGAGTGGAGCGAACGCAAGTTCCGCAAGATTGCGGACGAGCTGCGACCGGGTCACCTCGGGGCCCCGTGCGGACCCGAGTGGAAGGATGCCCAGCAGTCGGGCTCCCCCGTAGCCTCCCTCGTCGTCGAGGCGGTCCTCGGCGTCGACCCAAGCAAGACCCAGCCGGAGCCGGGCCTGCCACCGAAAGCCGAGTCCGAGAGGCTTCGAATGCTTGCTGGCCCTCCCAGTCCATCCATTTCCCGCCAGGTGAACGGCGGATCGAGCCCCGGACGCGGAGCCGCATTGGGGCGGGATCCCCTCCGGTCCCGACGCCGGCGGCTGGGATTGCCGCCTCCAGCCAGCGGCGAGCGGCGGGTGGGCGCACCGCCACGGCTCGGAGCGCGGGGCGAACGAGGGCGCTCATCGGTCGCTCGCAGTGAAGTCACCAAGGGGCGTACCGGCACGGACCGACGCCACAACGTCGGTGATCGCGTTGCTCGCCACGATCGCGCCCGCGGGGCTCTCGATGAGCGAGTCGTGGGTCAGGTCGCGCAAGACCCGATGCGACACATTCGTCGACAGGGTGGCGAGGCGGTCCTGCTGGGCGAGCCAGCCGTCAAGGGGCTCCAGCGCGGCTGTCACGACCACGAGAGGCCGGTCGCCCAGGTCGGGGAGGGCCCCGGCGGCATCGAGGATGCCGCCGAGCTGGGCGAACTCATCAGCGAAGCTTGAGACCCCCTGCGGGGTGGATTCAGCGGCGTGTCGGCGCGCCTGCACGTCGGCCGGCAGCTCGCTCGACCCGATGGACGTCACGAGGCGCGCGACGCCGACACGAGCCAGGGCCGGCAGGATGCCCGACAGTGTGCTGACGGGAGTCGACCCAACGTATCCGGGCGGCTGCACCGGCGCCGCGTGGGGAAACTGCGCGTCGAGCAGGACGACCCCGGAGACCTCGTTAGGGTACGCGGCAGCAAAGAAGCGCACGTACACGCCACCCGACGAATGCCCGGCCAGGATGTAGGGGCCGGGGTTGCCGGACGCCACGAGCAGGGCGTGCAGGTCGCGGGCGATGGCAGGACCGTCCTGGGGGCCGGCTGCGGGCTCGCTGCTGCCGCGGCCAGCGCGGTCGTAGGCGCACACCCGGGTGGTCTCGGCGACCTTCGGCAGGATACGTGCGAAGTAGGCCGCACCCTGGCCGAGACCGCCCTCGAGCACCACGGTCGGGCTCCCCGTGCCGCTACACGAGATGAAGAGCCTGTGTCCACCGACGTCGACCAGCGCGCCGCCGTCGGTAGACCGACCGCCGTCCGTCGCCTCGGTGACCGCCTCCATCGCCCCGCCGATGGCGAGGAGGGCCAGGACCCCGACAACGGGATAGAGGAGCAACCGTGACCGGCCCGGCACGTCGCGACGCACGCGCAAGATCAGCCAAGCCGCGAGCGCCAACACCGGGAGCGGCCAAATCCACGCCAGGACGCCCATCACCGCGGCTCCCGGTGCAAGCACGACGAGGGCCAGCCCGGTCACGCCCAGGATGCCAGCGGGCACGAGCGACCACATCTGCGGGTGGCGCGTGAACCGGATGCAGAGTAGGGCCAGCAGCCCCCAGCCGATGCCCCAGCCGAGCAGGCCGGCGCCGGTCATCCGGCTCTCGCCGCCCCCCGCCGCCGGCCCGAGGGCAAGGACGATCGGGAGCACGAAGCCGGCGATCAGCGAGCCTCCCACAGCGAGGAAGAGTCGGCGCGAGTGCGCCGGTTGTGCGTTCTGAGTCAGACCGCTCACTTCGGCCGACAGTCGGATCGCCATGTGGTCCCCTTTCCGAACGGTTGAGCTTCGACGCGTCCGAATGGAGCGTCGGCTCGCCGTCTCTCGTGGGACCGTAGGCGCGACGTAGCGGGCCACCATCGGGGTCAGCCATCGTTCGGGCACAGGGTCTGCCCGGATGCGCGTGCCGTAGGATGGGTGGGCGATCCCGCTCGGGTCGCGTCGCTTGACCGGCATTCGAGGGAGGACGCCTTGGTCAGCACGCTGTCGGCGCGGGGCTCGGGGACGACCTTGGCCTGGGCTCTCGCCCTGCTTTTCATCGCAGCTGCCGCGCTCGGTTTGGCGATGCTCGTCGGCAACGCCCAGCTGGGTCCGCTCGGACTCGGCGCCGTGCTCGAGGTGCTTGTCGGCTGGTCGTTTGCCGCTTGTGGCATCTATCTCTGGGCGCGTCGGCCGGCCAATCGCCTCGGGCCGCTGATGACGATCGTCGGATTCTTGTGGCTGCTGGGGCGGACCATGACGCTGGCATCCAATCCCGCGGTGTACACAGCGGGCCTCTGGCTAACCGACCTCTGGGCGGCTGGGTTCGCCCTGTTTCTGCTGTCGTTTCCGACCGGCCATCTCGCCTCGCGATCCGACCGCGCGATCGTCGGCATCTTTGTGTTCGTGACCGTGCCGCTCGAGTTCCTCTGGCTCCTGTTCCTGGTGCCCGAGAACGGCCTGAACGCGCTGGGAATCGCGGCCGACCCTACCGCGGCTCACGTGGTCGACACGATCCAGCGGGTCGCGATCTCGGTCGGTGCCGTGCTTCTGGTCGCGGCCGTCGTTCGGCGATGGCTCCGATCCAGCGACCCGGTTCGCCGCCAAATGGTGCCGGTCCTCGCAGGCGCGGTTGGGATCCTGTTGCAGTCAGCTTCGTGGATCTTTTTCTCGTCAGGGACATCGCTCGAGGCGCTGGACAACCTGATCTTCCTGGCCCAGATCGCGATCCCGATCGCGGTCCTGTCGGTGATCCTCCGCGCACGAATGGCCCGCGCCGCCATCGCGGACCTCGTCGTCGAGCTCGGTCAGACCCCGACGCCGGCCCGCCTCCGCGACGCACTCGCCAGCGCGCTCGGTGATCCTGGGTTGCTGGTGGCCTACTGGGCACCGATCCAGGATCGCTTCGTCGATGCGGTCGGCGTAACGGTCGAGTTGCCCGAGGACGGGACCGGCCAGGCCGTCACGATGCTCGAGCGGGACGGTGTCCGCAAAGCGGCGATCATCCACGACGCGATCCTCCTCGAGGAGCCGGGCTTGATCTCATCGGTGGCAGGTGCCATGTGGCTGGCGGTCGAGAACGACCGTCTCGCGAGCGAGGTCGAGGCACAACTCATCGAGGTCCGCGCCTCGCGCGCACGGATCGTCGCCGCAAGCGACGCCGAGCGTCAGCGCCTGGAACGCGATCTCCATGACGGCGCTCAGCAGCGGCTCGTGGCGTTGACCCTCGCCCTGCGTCTCGCAAGGACGCACCTCGGCGACGACGCCGATCCGTCGGTCAGGCTCAGCCTGGAGCAGGCGTCCGACGAAGCGAAGGCCGCGCTCGCCGAACTGCGCGAGCTTGCCCGCGGCATCCACCCGCAGATCCTGACTGAGGCGGGCCTCCATGCCGCGATCGAGTCCCTCGCGGGTCGGACACCCGCGATCGTTACGATCAGGATCGATCCGGACGCCCGTTTCGCGCCGTCGATCGAGGCAATTGCCTATTTCGTGGTGTCTGAGTCGCTCGCCAATATCGCCAAGTACGCCGAGGCCAGCACTGTTCTGGTCCAGGCACAATGGCAGGACAGCGTCCTAACGGTCGAGGTCGCCGATGATGGGCGCGGTGGCGCCGATCCCGGGACCGGCACCGGCTTGCGCGGACTGCTCGACCGCGTGTCCGCCGTTGACGGGACACTCGAAGTGGTCAGCCCGCGTGGGGGCGGGACACGGATCGTGGCCAGGATCCCGAGCGCAGCGCCCGCGCATGGAGCCGAGCGGGTGACTGCGCGGCTCGCGACTTGATCGCGAGGTGTCACGATGATTTGCGGGTTAACCCTGTAGGGTTGAACCGGGTCGAGCACGATGATCGCGCCGTGACCACCATCCTGATCATCGATGATCACGCCGCATTCCGAGCCCAGGCGCGCGCCCTACTTGTCGCCGGCGGCTTTTCCGTGATCGGCGAGGCGGTTGATGGGACATCCGGCCTTGAGGCCGCACGCAGGCTTCGGCCAGACCTCGTCCTGCTCGACATCAGCCTGCCTGATGTCGAAGGATTCGAGGTCGCCAGAGAGCTCGCAGCCACCGGACCGCCGCCGTTCGTGGTCCTGACATCGAGTCGCGAGGCGAGCGAGTACGGCCCGCGACTGACGAGCAGCCAGGTCCTCGGGTTCATCTCCAAGGACGAGCTATCGGGTGAGGCGATCCGGGCACTGGTGCCTCTGGCATGACGCTCCGCATCGTTCTTGCGGACGACTCCGTGCTGCTTCGTGAAGGGATCGCCCGGCTCCTGACTGAGGCGCGGTTCGCGGTCGTCGGCCAGGCAGGAGACTCCGTCGGGCTCTTGGAGGCCGTCCGCGAGCACAAGCCGGACGTCGCGATCGTGGACATCCGGATGCCGCCAACGCACACGGATGAGGGTCTCCGTGCCGCTGAGGCGATCCGCGCCGAGCACGGGACGAGCGTCGGGATCCTCGTCCTGTCGCAGTATGTCGAGACGAGCTTTGCCCTGCGCCTCGTCGCCGATGGGGCTGGTGGCGTGGGCTACCTGCTGAAGGACCGCATCGACGACCTGGACGACTTCGCCGACGCCATCCGGCGGATCGCTCGTGGCGGCTCCGTGATCGACCCCGAGGTCGTCGCCCAGCTCGTCGGTCGCCGGCGCACCCGAGTCCCGCTCGACGACCTGTCCGAGCGCGAGCGCGAGGTGCTCGCGCTGATGGCCGAGGGTCGCTCGAACCAGGCGATCTGCGACGCGCTCTTCCTTGCCCCGAAGACGGTCGAGGCCCACATTGCCAACATCTTCTCGAAACTCGAGCTCCTGCCGGCGCCCGACGATCATCGCCGGGTGCTCGCCGTCCTGGCCTATCTGCGTGGTCCGGGCTGAGCCACAGACGCTCCGGCTCGGTTCCGTCAGTGAGGGCGTTTGTCACGGAGGTTGGCGACGGAGTCGGGGAGGTCGCCCGGACTCGCGGAAAGAGCCCAAGTACCAGGGAATGGCTCCGGCGGTAGGACTCGAACCTACGACCAAGCGGTTAACAGCCGCCCGCTCTACCACTGAGCTACGCCGGAGCGAGGACCGCTCGCCGAGCGGTCGTTGGGGGCCGGCCGAAAGCCGGGCCGCGCCGGGCGAAGGATAGCACGGGCCGGGTTCGAATTCGGCTCGGCCGGCCTCACGGGATTCGACTCAGTTGGGACCACCGGCCGGGCCTGGTTCGAAGCCGGCTGGCATACTCCGGTCATGAGCTTGATCAGCGCCACGGAGCTTGCCTCGCGCCTCGACGAGCCCGATCTCCGGATCGTTGATGTCCGCTGGTACCTGGG
The DNA here is from genome assembly GCA_963718285.1 of uncultured Chloroflexia bacterium. Taxonomy (GTDB): domain Bacteria; phylum Chloroflexota; class Limnocylindria; order Limnocylindrales; family CSP1-4; genus Palsa-1033. The sequence continues at coordinate 56,001 of CAVQYU010000001.1, forward strand.
CAAGCCTGGAGCGGGCAGGGCAGCCTACGACGAGGGTCACCTGCCCGGCGCGATCTTCATCGACCTGGACCGCGATCTGGTGGCGTCGGCAGGACCCGGCCGCCATCCCCTGCCCTCTCCTGCCGACTTCGCGGCGGCCCTCGGACGAGCGGGCATCGGCGACGACGACTTCGTGGTCGCGTATGACGATGTCGGCGGCTGGGTCGCCGCCCGCCTGTGGTGGATGCTGGACAACCTTGGCCATGAACGCGTCGCTGTGCTCGACGGTGGCCTGCCGGCCTGGGTCGAGCTCGGCCAGCCCCTGACGCGCCAGGTTGTCACCCGGCCGGCCGAGAGCCTCCACCTGGCCGCCGAATGGTCCCGGATCGTCGACCGCGAGGGCCTGCTGGGCCGCCTTCGTTCAGACGCCCCGCCGACCGTGCTCGACGCGCGGGCCGGCCCGCGCTATCGGGGTGAGGTCGAGCCGATCGATCCGGCGGCCGGCCACATCCCGACGGCCGTCAGCGCGCCGACCGCCGACAACCTCGGGCCGGATGGGCGGTTCCTGTCGCCGGACGCCCTGCGCGAGCACTACCGCAGCCTGGGTGCCGGCTCGGGCGATGTCGTCACCTCGTGCGGGAGCGGCGTGTCCGCCTGCCACGACGCGCTCGCGATGCGCCTCGCCGGGCTGCCCGACCCGATCCTCTACCCGGGCTCGTGGAGTGACTGGAGCACCGCCGGCTACCCGGTCGCCGTCGGGCCCGATCCTGGATCCCTGCCGGAGTAGGCCGGCTCGGCGTCTGCGGTCTGCTCGGCATTGGCGGCTGGTCCCACTCTGGAGAACCCGGATTGAGTGTCGCGTGATGCTCCAGTAAGGGGCGCGGTCCAGGATTTCGCCATGGCCAGCCGAGAACGTGCGCTGGATCGAGGCAGCCGCCGGGGAGCTGCCCTTGTCGGCGACCTGGGTCGACAGCTCCGTGAGGCCCGGACGGAGCACGGTTTGAGCCAAGCGTTCGTCGGGCGGGCCGTCGGCCTGTCGCGATCCGCGGTCAGCCGAATTGAGCGCGGCACGGTGCCAGCAGTCTCGGTGGTCAACCTCGCTCGGCTCATGAGCGTCGTCGGGCTCGAGCTCTCGGCCCGGGCGTATCCGGGCGGAGCAGCACTCCGTGATCGGGCGCAGATCAACCTGCTCGGACGGCTCACTGGGCAGGTCTCGACCCCCCTGACCCGGCGGGCCGAGGTCCCGGTCGGAGGCGCCGGCGACCTGCGAGCCTGGGATCTGGTGATCTCAAACGGGCAGGATCGCGTCGCAGTGGAGGCCGAGACGCGCCTCGCAGACGTGCAGGCCGTCCAGCGGCGCATTGCCCTGAAGTCCCGGGACAGCGGGATCACCACGGTCATCCTCCTGCTCTCGGCGAGTCGGACGAACCGGAACACACTCCGCCTCTTCGAGGATGCGCTCCGGGAGTCGTTCCCCATTCCGGGAACCGAGGCGCTGCGGGACCTTCGAATGGGCAGGCTCCCCCGCGGAAGCTCCGTGATCCTTCTGTGACCTGGCCTCCTGCCGCGGCTCGTTCATGGTGAGTTGCGTCAAACGAGCACAACTCACACGACGACCGACGGATCCGCGGTTTTCGTGCGTCAGGCGCACGCATCCGCCAAGTGAGTCGGCGAATCGGTCGGTTCGGTGCGTCTGACGCACGAAATCGACCGGCGATGCGGCCGGCCAGTCAGTTGTGCTCGCCTGACGCACGCGGCCATGGCGCGCCGCGGTCAGGCAGGCGCGCCGCGGTCAGGCAGGCGCGGCCGGGCCCGCGGCCACGTGGCCTCGGGCCGGGCCAGGATTACTCGAGGTAGTCCTTGAGCTTGCGGCTGCGCGAGGGGTGGCGCAGCTTGCGCAGGGCCTTGGCCTCGATCTGGCGGATCCGCTCGCGGGTCACGTTGAACTCCTTGCCCACTTCCTCGAGGGTTCGGGCGCGGCCGTCCTCGAGGCCGAAGCGGAGCTGGAGGACGCGTCGCTCGCGGCCGGTCAGCGAGTCGAGGACCGCTTCGACCTGCTCCTTGAGGAGCTGGTGCGAGGCGGCCTCGGCCGGAGCCAGGGCGCCCCGGTCCTCGATGAAGTCACCGAGGTGCGAATCCTCCTCCTCGCCGATCGGCGTCTCGAGCGAGACCGGCTCCTGGCTGACCTTGATGATCTCGCGGACCTTGTCCGGGGTGACCACGACCTCCTGGCCCTTGGACATCGCCTCGGCGATCTCCTCCACGGTCGGCTCACGGCCGAGCTCCTGGAGGAGGTTGCGCGAGACCCGGATCAGGCGGTTGATCGTCTCCACCATGTGGACCGGGATTCGGATCGTCCGGGCCTGGTCGGCGATGGCCCGGGTGATGGCCTGCCGGATCCACCACGTGGCGTAGGTCGAGAACTTGTAGCCCTTCTCGTAGTCGAACTTCTCGACGGCCCGGATCAGGCCGATGTTGCCTTCCTGGATCAGGTCGAGGAAGCTCATCCCCCGGCCGATGTACTTCTTGGCGATCGACACGACCAGGCGCAGGTTGGCGCTGGTCAGCTGCTCGCGGGCATCACGGCCGATCTTGACCAGCTCGCCCTTGCGATCGCGCAGCTTGGTGTTGAGGGGCACTTCCGGGTCGAAGCCCATCCGCTTGAGCAGCTCGGCATCGTTGCCGGCGGTGATCCAGCGCTCGAGCGCCGGGAAGGCCACGCCGTCCCGGGTCCAGTCGTAGATCGCCCGCAGGCCGATGTTGTCGCGCGAGTCGAGATCACCGTTGTGGACGGCGAAGTAGGCCCAGTCGAGGAGCTTGATGAAGTCCTCGGGGGCAAGCGTCTCGTTGTAGGTGTGGAGCAGGCCCTTGGCCTCGCGCAGGAGCGTCTTCGTCCCGTCGGACTGGACGTCCTTGCCGGCCTTGACCAGGTGGAAGTCGGGCGTGGGCACGAGCAGGTCGCCGGCCAATTCGGCCCCGATCGCCTTGTGGACGAGCATGTGGGCCTCGTCGCCAAGCGGCAGGCGATGCTGCGGCTTGGCGGTCCGGGTCTTGCGCTCGGTGTCGTGGGTGGTCCACTCGTGGAGGGACACGACACCCTTCCAGGGCGCCTCGACCAGCCACTCGCCCAGCTCGATGGCCTTGGCCAGGACGACCTCTTCCTCGGCGGTCAGCAAGGCAACCTTGCCGATCTCCTTGAGGTACATCCGGACCGGGTCGTCGATCCCGATCATGTCCGCCGAGAGGGCCTCGAGCTCCTCCGGAGTGGGCTCCTCGAGCTCCTTGGCGTCGAGCTTGGCTGGCGCGTCGGCCGGCAGCTTCTCGGCTACCACCTCGCCGTTGTCGCCTACGACCTCGACCCCGATCTCGACGGCCGCGGCGGGATCGACCGGCACGCCCAGCTCCAGGTCGAGCTCGTCGTCATCGTCGTCGTCTTCGAGGTCCGGGTCACCCGCCGGCGGCAGAACCGCCACGCCGGCCCGGGCCGGCCGCTTCGAGGCCAGCTTCGCCTCTTCCTGCTCGACCCGGGTCCGCCGCGGGCGGCCGGCGAGCACCGCCTCGACCAGTTGCTTGTCCATTGGATCCTGTGCCATGTGTGCCTCCAGCTATGCGTGCCCGGCCACGGCCGGGCGGGTAAGCAGGTGCGTCTGCTCGATCCTGCGATCGAGTGATCGACGCGCCTCGTTGATCTGTCGTTCCTCGTCGAGCAGGCGCCGGATCTCGTCCGCGTCGCCGCGCCGTTCGGCATCGGCCTGCTCGGCCTGATTCCAGGTCCCGCGTTCCTCGAGGCGATCTGCCTCGAGGGTCAGCAGGCACTTGTCGATGGCGTAGGTCAGCCGAGCCGCCGAGAGGCGGCTCGGATCAGGCCCGCGATGGGCGTACAGGGCAAGAGCCAGCGCTCTGGTCTCCGGATCCAGGCTGTCCAGCATTCGGCCGCGCTCGAACTGGCCGCCGCTCGGCTGGGCCAGTTGCCGGTCGGCGATGATCGCGCTGTACAGCTCGCGGGCGACCGTGCTCGGCAGGTCGGCCGGCTTGAGCAGCTCCACGACCCGTTCCTGCTGCTCGGGCACGAGCAGGAGCAGCCGGAGCAGCTCGACCTCGACCGGGGTGATCGACTTGACGACTTCGTCCGGGCTGACGCTCTCGGCGGCCGCACGGACGGCGTCCAGGGTGATCCGCGCGCCGGCGTGATCGTCGCCGGCCGACCCTCCCCCGCCCAGGGCGCCGGGCCGGCTGGGATCGGGCCGGCGGTGGAGCGACTCGAGCAGGGTCCGCTCCTCGACGCCGGACCGGCGGGCGAGCAGCTGCAGGTACGAGTCGCGGACGACGGGGTCCGAGACCTTGCGCAGGGTGGGCATGACCGCGTCGACCAGGCGACGCTTGCCATCGGCCGTCCGGGTGTCGATCCGGCCGGCGTGGTAGTCGATGAGGTACGCCAGGATCGGGTCGGGCGTTCGGACCGCCTCGCGCCACAGGTCGGGCGATGCGCGGATGACCTCGTCGGGATCCTTGCCCTCCGGCAGCCGGACGACGCCCACGTCGGTCAGGCCCACGCCCCCGTCCTGCTGGACCTCGCTGATCAGGTTGTTCAGCTCTGTGACCCCGAAGCTGCCGGCCGACTGCCCAGCCGGGTCGACGTCGTAGGCCAGGGCCACCTTACGGGCATACCGGGTCAGGACCGCGACCTGGCCTGGGGTCAGGGCCGTGCCCAGGCTGGCGACGACGTTGGTGAAGCCGGCCTGGTGGGCCATCAGGGCGTCGGTGTAGCCCTCGACGATGACCGCCTGGCCCGACTTCCGAATGGTCGACTTGGCCCGGTCGATGAGGTACAGCGTCCGGCTCTTGTCGAACAGGGGCGTGGCCGGCGAGTTGAGGTATTTCGGCCCGTGATCGCGGCTGTCGCCGTCGGCAATCAGGTACCGCCCGCCGAGGCCCACGGCGTGGCCGTTGGCGTCCCGGATCGGGAAGATGATTCGCTCGCGGAACCGGTCGTAGGCGCCCCGCCCGGACGAGCGAGCCTGGGTCAGCCCGACCTCGGCCAGGTCGGCCGGCTGGACCTGCCGTTTGGCGATCAGCTGGCGCGACATGGCGTCCCAGCCGGCCGGCGCCCAGCCCAGCTGATGGGCGGCGATCGTCTCGTCACTGAAGCCCCGGCCGTGCAGGTAGTCGAGCGCGGGCGCGCCCGAGACGTGGGCCGTCAGGACGCTGTGATACCAGGCGATGGCGCTGTCGAGGACCTCGCGCAGGCGCGCCCTGCGGGCGTCCTCCCGACTCGACCGCTCATCGAGCTCGACCCCGGCCCGGGCGGCAAGCGTCTTGAGTGCCTCCGGAAACGTGACCGAATCGCGCTGCATGACGAAGCTGAAGACATCGCCGCCGAGCCCGCAGCCGAAGCACTTCCAGCTCTCGCGATTGGGGGTGACGTAGAACGAGGCGGTCTTCTCGCCGTGGAACGGGCACAGCCCCTTGTACGACGCGCCCGATTTCTTCAGCTGGACGGTCTCGCCGATGACATCGACGACCGAAAGCCGGTTCTTCACTTCCGCGGCAATTCCGACGGCCACGGACCCTCCTTGAGCCTGCCTGCCCGGTCCCGGACATGCGTACCGGCGTGTCAAGCCTTGACACGCCGTTCAGGAGGGAACTATAGCAGATTGTCAAGGCCTTGACAAGACCCCGGACCCGAATCCTGTCAAGGGGTTGCGGCCGGCCGGCGGTCAGATTTCGGGGCTGGGGACCTCGGTCTGGAGCCGGCCGGCCGGTTGGCTGGCACCGGCCGGTGCCTCGACGCGCAGATCCGCGCGCAGGTCTGCCCGTCGCTCCACCTCCCGAATGATCGCCACGAGGAGCACGCCGGCGAGGGCTTGCATGCCCAGGGCCAGGGCATCGACCTCGAGCTCGACCCGAGCGTCGGCCAGGGTGGTCGGAGCCGGCAGCCACAGGATCACGTAGTCGACCAGCCCGCCCACGACCCACAGGATCCACCAGGCCCGGACGACCGACAGGCGCAGCTCGGCTGGGCTGGCCGAGAGACGCCGCCAGACGTCGGCCACGATCTGGTACGGCTTGATCTGGCTGGCAACGGGCACGAACCACCAGATGATCGAGGCTCGGGGCGAAACGGTCGGCTCGCCGCCGCCCAACCGGGGAGTGTTCTCGACGACCCTGGACAACCAGGCCAGCACGGCGATGGCGGCCGCGATCAGGGTGCCCAGGTGGAGCTCGTTGGCCTTGCTCACGGCCAATTCCCACTGGTCGAGGTCGAGGGTCGAGACGATGTGGGACTGGTCGAGCAGGCTCAGGCCCCGCAGCTCCTGGATGGCGGCCCAGGCGATCGCGGCGCTGGCGATGCCCACGAAGCCCATGGCGTAGACCGCCCGCCGGATCGATGAGCGCGGCCGGTCCTGGGTCGAAAGTACTGGGGTCACGCCGCCGACTGTACCCCGGGATCGGACCCGGATCGAGGCCCTCTGGCCCAAAGCGTTGCGGTCGGGAACCGCTTAGCTTCTCGCCCGACGGAGCCGCGGCGGAGACTCCGGCCGGGCCAGCTCCCGGGCGACGCGGAGGGCCAGCTCCTGCGCCTCGAGCGGCCCGAGCCCGGGCTCGGCTGCCGGCCCGGCCTGGGCCACGGTCCAGGCGAGATCGGCCGCCTCGGTGGGTGAGACCGGCTGGTGGATCGACTGGCGAATCTGGCCGGCCGAGGCGACCAGGGGTCCCGAGCCAGGCCGTTCGGTGGCGGCGAGCAAGCGAGCCACGGCCTCCAATGCTTCGACCAGGACCCAGCGGTCGGCTTCCGGCTCGAGCTGCTCGAGGGCGCGGACCAGGTGGCCGGCGGCCGGGCCGTAGTCGCTGCCATCTAGGTCCAGCCGGGCCAGGTTGATCTGGCCGAAGGCGATCGTCGTCCGAGTGCTCGACTGCTCCCCCGCTTCGAGCGCGAGCTGGGCATAGCGACGGGCGGCACGGGGACGGCCCAGCCCGCGGGCCACGGCGGCCAGCCGGTAGGCCACGGGGCCCTCGCTCGTCCGATGACCGAGCTCGCGGAAGATGAGCAGCGCCTCGTTGCCGGTCTGCAGGGCAGCGGCGAGGTCGCCGGCTTTCCACTCGGCCAGGCTCAGGGCAGCCAGCACGTGGCCATGGGCGAGCGGGTCGCCGGTCGCCACCGCGATCGCCAGGGATCGATCGAGGGCCACCCGAGCGGCGTCGACGACGCCTTCGTCGGCCAGGAGCGAGCCAAGGTGGAGGAGCGTGGTTCCGACTTCGGTCTCCTCACCCGCCGCCTCGAGCCGGTCCAGCGAGGCCTCGAGATAGGCGCGCGCCGCGGGCAGATCGTCGGTTGCGGCCGCGATCGCACCGCGGCGGCGCAGGGCCCGACCCTCGCCCAGTGGGTCGCCGAGCTCGGCGAACAGGCGCTGGGCCTCCGCGGTCAGCTCGGCGCCGCGCACGAAATCGGTCAACCAGTAGGCCAGGTGCCCGCTGGCCAGGAGGGCGGCCGCGCGCAGGGCCGGCTCCGGCTCGGCCACCTCGATCAGCCGGCCGAGCCAGTCAAGGCCCTCGGCCGGGTGGCGGCCGAGCCAGTACTCGGTCAGGCCGACGGCAATCCCCAGCCCGCGCACGGCTGATTCGCGCTCCGGCGCCGGTTCCGCGGCCACCTGCCCCAGGATGACCCGCAGGTGGGGCATCTCCCGGTCGAGCCGGCGCAGGGTGTCGCTCCGTTCCGCACCCGCCAGCTGGTCGATCAGCTCGGCCGCGCGCTCGAGCACGGCCTCGGTGTAGCGGGCCCGGGCCGCGGCCAGGTCGGCCGGGCTGGCCTTCTCCAGGGTGAACCCGGCGAGCGTGCGCAGGAGCTCGTAGCGGGTTGGTCCGAACGCGCTCCGGACCTGGACCAGGCTGGCGTCGACCAGGCGGGCGACCATCTCGAACGAGTCGACGCCCTCGCCGCGGAACCCGGCCACGGCGTCGATCAGGTCAAGGTCCGCGTCGGAGACCATGACCGCCAGCGCGACCAGGGCTCGCCGGTCGAGGGGTCCGAGCCGGTCGACGCTGGCTTCAAGTGCCGCCCACAGCCCGGCCCGGCCGCCGACCGGACCGCCGGCCCAGCGGCCGAGGTCGGACTCGACTCGCTCGATGACCTCGTCCAGGCCCAGCACGTGGAGGTGGCGGGCGATGAGCTCGAGGCCGAGCGGCAGGCGGTCGACGAGCCGGCACAGCTGGTCCGCACTGGCTATCTCATCGGGCCGGAGCTTGAACCGCGGATCGAGCAGGCGCGCGCGGTCGGTCAGCAGCTCGATCGCGTCGCCGGCCGTCAGGGGCCCGATCGGGACGACGGCCTCGGCCAGGATCCCGAGGCGCTCGCGGCTGGTCACCAGGACCCGCAGCAGGGGGCAGGCGGCCATCAGCAGGCCGAGCTCCGTCGCGACCTCGACCTGGCGGATCTCGCAACCATCCAGGACCAGCAGGTCGGCCGCCGAACCGAGGGCTGTGGCGATTCCCACCCGGGCGTCGGCCGCCCGCGAGGACGGGGCCACGACGTCGAGGATCGCACCGGCCACCGACTGGGCGGACGGCAGCTGCTCGAGCGAGACATACCAGACGTTGCCCGGGGTCGCCCGGGCGAGCTCGAGGGCGAGCCGGGTCTTGCCCGCGCCGGGTGGCCCAACCAGGGTCACCAGCCGGGACCGATCCCAGATCTCGGCCAGGTCGCGCCGCTCGATCTCGCGGCCGATCAGGCGGGTCGAGCTGCCTGGGATCCGCGGCGGCACGGTAGATGAGGCCACGGCCGCCGAATCCCGGACGCCCGCCGGGGAGCCGGCAGCACCGCCGGCGGGATCCGGCGGTGGCTCGAGGGCCGGATCCTGGGCCAGGACGGCCTGCTGCATTCGCCGCAGGGCCGTGCCCGGGTCGAGCCCGAGGTCATCGAGCAGCCGCCGCCGGCACTCGACGTAGGCGTCGAGGGCATCGGCCTGGCGGCCGGCCCGGTAGAGGGCGAGCATCAGGAGCTCCCAGCGACGCTCCCGGAAGGGCTGCTCGTCGACCAGCCGGCGGGCATCCGGGACGAGCTCGGCTGGACGGCCCCGGTCGAGCTCGAGGGTAAGGGCTTCCTCGCGCAGCTCCTCGATGAGCTCCTCGAGGCGGGCCGCCACGATCGCCGCCTCGGGCAGGTCTTCGAGGTCGGCCAGGGGCCGGCCGCGGACGCTCGCCAGGGCCTCTCGCAACAGGCCATTGGCCTGTTGGGGGTCCGCGCCAGCCAGGCTTCGAGCGGCCCCGGCCAGGCGTTCGAGCTCCTGGACATCGGTGTCCACCTCGAGGATGTAGTGATCGTCGCGGGTCGAGATCGGCAGGCCCAGCCGGCGCAGCCGGAAGACGTACGTGGCGATCGTGTGCCGGCTGGCGGACGGTGGCTCGTCGGCCCACACCGCCTGCTCCAGGTCATCGGCCGAGACCGGCCGGCCGGCATCCATCGCCAGCCGGGCCAGGACACGCCGCTGGAGGCCGCCCCCCGGCGGGCAGGTCCGTGGCCCCGGAGCGGAGAATCAGCGGACCGAGGAGGCAGACCTGCATAGCCCGACTGTAGCCGAGCGCTCCGATTCGCCTGCCAGCATCCGCGGCTGGCCCGCCTGGCCGATCTGGACATGGCCGCGTGTGTCAGGCGAGCACAACTGACGCCCCGACCGGGTCGCGGGTCGATTTCAGTGCGTGAGAGGCACCGAATCGACCAAATCGCGCTCGAACCAGGCGGGACGCGTGCGCGTCACGCACAGAATCCACGGATTCGTTGATCGTCCTGTGAGTTGTGCTCGTCTGGCGCAACTCGCCCTGGATCAGGGACCTGGAAAACCCGCACGATCAGCGCTCTGCCAACGGGGATGGAGCAGGGCCTACCAGCGGGGATGGAGCTCGGGCCCCTGCCAGCGCGAGAACTCCTCGGTGGCGTAGCGCCCGAAGTGGTTCTGGAAGTGGGCCCCGTGCGCGGCCAGGATGTCGCGCGCCTCGAGGAGCCGCGGCCGGCTTCCGCAATGGACGGCCACGATCGCCCGGCCATCGTCGAGGGCCGCCTCGTACAGGCGCAGGTCGGGGGTCTGGTCCATGCTCATGAACTGGACCAGGCGAATGAAGCTGGCCGACGGCCCCCCGGCTGGTGGGCAGGTCCGCCAGCGAGCCACTCGGCGGTGGCGCCCGTCAGGACCTTGACCGCGTCCTTGGCGAAGCCCGCCGCGAGGAGGGCGTCGGCCGCCGCGCCGGCCGCGGATGGCTCGTCGATGACGGCCAGCAGCCAGTCGGTCGGGTAGCGGATCATCGAGCGGTCGGCCTGGCCGGCCGCCCAATTCGAGCCGCTCACGCTCGGGCTGGGCCGTCAGCCGCCGCGGCGGGGTCGGGCCGGCTCGGGCTTTTCCTTGGGCTCGTGGCCGGGGCGGGGCGGGCGGGGCATCGTGCCCGGGGCCATGTCCGGGGCGGCCACATGTGGGCCGCGAGCCCGGGCCGCCTCCACGCCGGCCGCGAAGGCCTTGGCCACGGCGGGCGAGACGCTGCCGATCCAGGCGGCCTGGATCTGGTTCACCCGTTCGGTCTCCTGGGCGCGTCGCTCACGCTCTCGCTTCGAGTGCTTGGTCATGATTCCTCGTTGGCTGGAGGCCGGGCGCCGGAAATCGGCGGCCTGCTGGATCGCGAGTATGCCCGCTTTCGTTCGGGCCTGCCGCTTGCGGGATGGCCCGCGCCGGGCCGGATGGTCTATCGTGTCTGCGGCCGCCCGGCCACCGTCGAAACCAGCCCTGAGGTACGCACACCATCGCAACGAAGCCCCGCCGCAACGTCTACCGCCGCCCCCCGGCTCCGGTCAAGCCTCCACTCCCGGGCACCGAGCCGCCACCCGTCATTCGCACAACCGTCGCATCGATCAACCTGTCAGCCACCAAGGGCCGCGATGGCCTGACGGTCGGCGACAAGGTCCGGATCATCGGCAGCGGCCTGTACAACGGCGAAGCTGCCACCATCGAGAAGCTGCCCGGCGGGGTCATCCCGACGGCGCTCGTTCGAACCGAGGCTGGTCGGACCCGCCAGGTTCGGACCATCGATCTCGAGCCGATCCCCTGAGCTCGGTCAGCGACTGCCCCCGCGACCGGCGGATCAACCGCCGGCTTGGCGCTCGCCACCCGAGGCCTCCACAAGCGCTATGGCCCGCGGGTCGCCCTGGCCGGCCTCGATCTGTCCGTGCCGGCCGGCGTGGTGTACGGGTTCCTCGGGTCCGAACGGAGCGGGCAAGACCACCACGATGCGCCTGCTGACGGGCCTGATCCATCCGGACGCCGGCACGATCGAGGTGCTCGGCCGGAGCTTCGGCCGGGGTGACCGGCGGCGCCTGTTCGAGGTCGGGGCGCTGGTGGAATCGCCCGCGTTCTACCCGTACCTGTCGGGCCGGGCCAACCTCCGGGCGCTGGCCGCCAACGGGGCACCGACGCCGAAGGCGCGGGTCGAGGCAGTCCTCGAGCTGGTCGGGCTCAAGGAACGGGGCAACGACAAGGTCGCCAACTACTCGCTCGGGATGAAGCAGCGCCTGGGCATCGCCGGAGCCCTGCTCAGCGATCCCAAGCTGCTCCTGCTCGACGAGCCGGCCAACGGCCTCGATCCGGCCGGCATCGTGGCCATGCGCGACACGCTGCGCAACCTGGCGTCGGTGGGCAAGACCGTGTTCATCTCGAGCCACCTGCTGTCCGAGGTCAGCCAGCTGGCCGACGTGATCGGGATCATCGCCGCTGGCAAGCTGGTCCGCGAAGGGCCGATCGAGACGCTGCTCAGCGCCGAGGGCCGCGGTCCGGGTCCGGGTCCAGCCCGACGAGATCGGGCGGGCCACGGCCGCCCTTGCCCCGCTGGGGGTCGCCGTCCGGGCCGACGGCGCGGATGACGGCCGGCCGGCCGGTCCGGCCAACGAGGCGGGCTGGCTCGTCGTCCCGATCGAGGCCAGCCGGGCCGCCGAGGTCAACCGGGCGCTGGCCACGGCCGGCATCTTCGCCTCCGGCATCGAGAGCGGCAGCGACCTCGAGTCGCTGTTCCTCGAGCTGACGGCCGCCGCCCCTCCGGTCAGCGGGCCGGGCGAGACGCCGACGGTCCCTGGGGTCTGGCAGTGAGGATCTTCGTCTCGACCCTGGCCAAGCTGCGCAGCCGGCTGGCAACCTGGCTGACCCTGGGCCTGCTCCTCCTGCTCATGGCCCTGATCTACCTGGCCTCGGGTGCGACCGCCAAGGAGGCCCTCCAGCGCCCGAACGGCCAGGCCATCCTGCTCCTGCTGACCTTCCCCGGCGCCTATGCCCTGATCCTGTCGTTCGTGCTGGCCCTGGGTGGCCTGTTCGTCATGGCTTATGCGGCGGCGATCGCCGGGTCCGAATGGACCTGGGGCACGCTCAAGACCGCGGTCGCCCGGGGCGAGAGCCGCAGCCGCTACATGCTGACGACGTTCGCCGGGATCGCCCTCTTTGCCGGAATCGGCCTGATCGTTGCGTTCGCCGTGGGCGTCCTCCTGGTCATCATCGGTGCCAAGCTGGCCGGGATCTCGATCGACGGGATCTCGGACACCTCGATCTTCGGCAACCTGCCCGAGCAGTTCCTGCGCGGCTGGTATGGCCTGATCGAGGTTGGCGCGATCGGGTTCACGATCGCGACCCTCGCCCGCAGCCAGCTGGCCGGCGTCGGAGCCGGCATCGGGATCTACTTCGCCGAGATGTTCGCGGGGGCCTTCCTGCCCGACATCGTCAAGTACCTGCCGTTCAACGCCGCCAACTCGCTGATCCAGACCGATACGGCGGTGGCCGGCGGCGGCGCCGCCCGACCGGTCACGCTGGATCCGACGACGGCCATCGTGGTCGTGGGGATCTGGCTCCTGATCGGACTGGCCGTGACTGCCATCTTCACCGAGCGAGCTGAGATCTCCGGCTAGGTGGCGCCCCGGGGCGGTCGGCCGATCTCCAAGGCGCTCAAGGGCTACGCCCTGCGCGGAGGCAAGGCCGTCGAGGTCAACGATCCCGACGAGCTGACCCGCTTGATCAAGGCAGGCTCCACCCGCCTGTGGATCGACCTGACCGATCCCAGCCCGGAAGCGGTCGAACAGGTCGGCCGCTGCGTCGGCCTCCACCCGCTCGTGGCCGAGGACATCATCGAGAGCAACGAGCGCTCGAAGGTCGAGTTCGTGGACGGGATCATCCACATGGTCATGTATGCCCTGGTCCGTCCGAAGAAGGTCGAGCGGCTTGAGATCGACTTCGCCCTCGGCCGGCAGTTCCTCCTGTCGGTCCACCCGGTTGCCTGGGACCCGATGTCGGCCCACCAGCTCAAGCAGGGCGTGGCGACGATGCTCGAGCGCGGACCGGACTTCCTGCTGTGGGGCCTGGTCGACGGGATCGTCGACGGCTATTTCCCGGTCTTCGACGCCCTCGCCGACGAGATCGACGATCTCCAGGACGATGTCGTCAGCAACGCCGTGCCGGCCACCCTCGAGCACATCTTCCGGCTGAAGACCGAGCTCGTCTCATTGCGCCACGTGATCGCCCCCAGCCGGGAGGTCTTCAGCCAGCTGACGAGCCGGGAGTTCGACCTGATCGCGGACGCCCAGGTCTTCTACTTCCGGGACGTCTACGACCACCTGATCCGGCTGACCGACGAGTTCGACAGCTTCCGGGAGCTGGTCGCGGGCACCCTCGAGGTCTACCTCTCGACGATCAACAACAACCTGTCGGTGATCATGAAGCGGCTGACCGGGGTCACGGTCGTGCTGGCCGGCATCGCCGCGGTCGGTGGCCTGTTCGGGATGAGCGAGGCCGGTCCGGCCTTCAGCGGCCAGGAGCGCGACGGCTTCTGGATCGTGGTCATCGCCTCGATCGTGCTCGCCGCGGTGGCCGTCGCCTTCCTGCGCAAGATCGACTGGCTGTAGCCCGGCTCGGTCCCGGCTCGGTTTCTCGGTCCCGAGTCGCAGGGTGCCACGGAGGCGCTCAGATTGCGCCCAGGTAGGCTTCCTCGTGGTGCAGGGCCGCATCCAGGCCGATCTCTTCGGCGCCGGGCTCGACGTGAACGGGGGTCACCCGGTCGATCAGCCAGAGCATGCCGAAGGTGAACCCGAACGCCCAGACCGACGACAGCAGGACGGCCACCAGCTCCTTGCCCAGGAAGGCCGGGTTGCCGGCTACCAGGCCGTTCGCGCCGGCGGGATTGAATGCGGTCGTGGCGAACAGGCCGAGCATCACGATCCCGAGGAAGCCGCCCACGCCGTGGACGCCCCAGACATCGAGGGCGTCATCCCAGCCCAGTCGATTCTTCAGGGCAACGGCGCCGAAGCAGACCACACCCGAGACCGTCCCGATCAGGGCCGCCGCTGCCGGCGAGACGAAGCCGGCTGCCGGGGTGATCGTGGCCAGGCCGGCGACCGCCCCGGTGAGCAGGCCCAGGAAGCTCGGACGACGCTCGAAGCGCCAGGCGGTGAACAGCCAGGCGACCGCGGCGAACGAGGCAGCCACATCCGTATTGAGGAAGGCCACCGCCGTCGTGGCGTCCACCCGCAGCTCGCTGCCCGCGTTGAAGCCGTACCAGCCGAACCAGAGCAGGCCAGTCCCCAGGGCCACGAGCGGGATGCTGTGCGGGCCGGGATCCTGGATCCGCCGCCGACCGACATACAGGACCGAGGCCAGGGCCGCCATGCCGGCGATGTTGTGAACGACGATCCCGCCGGCAAAGTCGAGGACGCCCCAGCGCTGAAGCAGGCCGCCACCCCAGACCATGTGGACGAACGGGAAGTAGACGAGGAGGAGCCAGGCTGTCAGGAAGACCATGTAGGCCTTGAACGTGACCCGGTTGGCAAAGGCCCCGGTGATCAGGGCCGGAGTGATGATCGCGAACATCATCTGGTAGGCGATGAACACGAACTCGGGGATCGAAGGGTTCTGGGGAGCCGGGCTGTTGAGGGCGACCCCGTTCAGGAACGCCTTGTCGAGGTTGCCGATCACCCCGCCGACATCGCCCGAGAAGCACAGCGAGTAGCCCACCGCGAACCAGATGACGGTGGTCCAGCCCATCGACACGAAGCTCTGGATCATGATCGCCAGGACGTTCCGGCGGCCGACCAGGCCGCCGTAGAAGAACGCCAGGCCCGGGGTCATGAGCATGACCAGGCTGGTGCAGACCAGCATGAACCCGGTGTTGCCGGTATCGAGCCCAGGCATGGTCGACCTCGTGCGGGCAGTGGTACGGCCCTCTTGTACACCCACCGCGCAAGCCCCGGCGAGGGCTAAATCGGCGGGCATGCTAGGCTTGGCGGGTCGTACCTCGATGGGCGCTCCGGTCGGCGCCCCGGTTTCTTACCGTGAGATCAGCGAACACAACACCAGTGCCCTGACCGGGCCCCGCTCGAAGCGGGAGGGCCCTCAGGAGCAATAGACCGTGTCCTTTGATCATCTTGGGCTTGCGCCCGAGCTCGTCCGCGTCGTCGCGGACCAGGGCTACACCGAGCCCACCCCCGTCCAAGCCGAAGCGATTCCGCTCGTCCTGGCCGGCCGCGATGTCCTGGCCGGCGCCCAGACCGGCACCGGCAAGACGGCCGCCTTCGTGCTGCCCATCCTGCAGCTGCTCAATGCCGGGCGACCGGCGATCGAGCCGGCGCCGGCGGCGCCCGTGCGCTCGGCCCAGGGCCTGCCGGCCTACATCCCGACCAGCCGCGATCGACGCAACGCCACCCCCGTCCGAATCCGGACCCTGGTCCTGGCCCCGACCCGGGAGCTGGCCCTCCAGGTCGAGGAGAGCGTCCGCACCTACGGCGCGCGGCGCCCCATCCGCTCGACCACGATCTACGGCGGCGTCGGCTTCGACCCGCAGGTCCGGGCCCTCCGGTCCGGCCCGGAGATCGTGGTGGCCACGCCCGGCCGGCTGCTCGACCACCTCGGCCAGAACACGATCGACCTGAGCCACGTCGAGATCCTCGTCCTGGACGAGGCCGACCGATTGCTGGACATGGGCTTCATCCGGGACATTCGCAAGATCATCGGAACGTTGCCACGCGAGCGCCAGACGCTGCTCTTCTCGGCCACGTTCTCGGATGACGTTCGGCGTCTCGCGGCCGACATCCTGCGCGATCCGGCGATGGTCCAGGTGGCCCGCCGGAACACCGCCGCTGAGCTCGTCCGCCAGCTGGTCCTGCCGGTCGATCGGGAGCGCAAGCGCGAGCTCCTGGCCCACCTGGTCAAGTCCGGCCGGATCGACCAGGCCCTGGTCTTCGCCCGGACCAAGCATGGCGCCAATCGCCTGGCGGAGCAGCTCGAACGGGACGGCATCGTGGCCACCGCGATCCACGGCAACAAGAGCCAGCCGCAGCGGATCCGGGCGCTCAATGACTTCAAGTCCGGGCGTGTGGCGATCCTGGTGGCGACGGACCTGGCCGCGCGCGGGATCGATATCGACGCCCTGCCCCACGTCGTGAACTACGAGCTGCCGATGGTGGCCGAGGACTACGTCCACCGGATCGGCCGAACCGGCCGGGCCGGCGTCGAAGGCGACGCGATCTCGCTGGTCTGCGTCGACGAGCACAAGATGCTCCGGGATATCGAACAGGTCCTCGGCCATCGCATTCCGACCGAGACGATCGCCGGCTTCGAGCCCGACCGGAACATCCGGCCGGAGCCGATCCGACTGCGCAGCCAGGCTGGTCACTCCAGCATCCAGTCCGGCGGGCGACCGGCCCGCGGCTTCGCCCCGGCGCGACGCTCGCAGCCAATGGGCCGACCGGTGCCTTCCGGACGGCCGAACCACCCGGGCCAGGCGGCCCAGTTCGGCCCGGGCGCTGCCGGCCGGCCGCGCGACGGTCAAGTGCATCGGCCCAGTCGCGATGGGATGACCCGCCCCAGCAATCCGCTCGGCGGCCGGCCGCAGCAGGGCCGACCTCAACCCGGCCGACCCCAACCGGGGCGACCGCAGTCGGGGCGGCCCACTGGCACGCCACTTGGCCAATACCAGCCGGCTCAGGCTCGGCCTGCCCAGGGTCGAGGGCCCCAGGGCAATCGGAAGCGGGACCTTCAACGCGCTGCCCGGTGAGACGTTCCGGCGTAACGCCGCGCCGGGTCGATCCTCCTAGTCGGCTCGGCCTCGTCCAGGGGTCCTGCGGGTCAGGGCACCGAGCACGAATACCAGTATTCCAGCACGATCGCCAGGAGGAGCTCGACTCTTGGCGACGCAATTCCCGATTCGTGGTGTCAGATTTCACTGACCTGGGGCTTATGGTCGGTCGACGGCGAGGTTCGTGCCTTCTCGCCCGTCCCTCCCAGCGGATTCGTGCTCACGAGGTAGCGCTTTCAGGGATCGGCGAGCTGGAACGCGGCCCCGAAGAACCATAAGCTCGCCAGTGGTGAAATCTGGCACGATCGGCCTCATCTGCGGGGGACGGTCGGGCCTGCGTCGCCCGGCACTCCTCCGTGGCGTCGCCACAATCGCTCCACATCAGGACGCCAGGCTGATCCCATCGGCCGGCGATCCACCCGGGTTCGCGGCCTCGATGCTGACCTGGGAGGTCACCTGATGCGGTTCGTCGTGAGGATCCTGGCGGTCCTCGGAATCCTGGTCCTGATCGGGCTCGTCGCCAGCGTCGCCTATTCGGCCGGCGTTTCGGCCTCTGGAGTCGCCGTCCATCCGGCGGTCTATGGCGTCGGCTGGGGATTTCGGCTTCGGCCTGTTCCACTTCCTCGGCTTCCTCCTCTTCGTATTCCTGCTGTTCGCCCTGCTCCGGCTGGCGTTCGGCGGGCGGCACGGCTGGGGCGGGCATGGCGGCTGGGGACCCTATGGAGGCCGCGGTGGTCATGGCGGCGGATACGGTGGCTACGGCCCCGGCTACGGACCCGGCCCGGGCGGAACCGATCCCGGCCAGGGTGGCCAGCCCGGTGGCCAGCCCAATGGCGATCCGCGCGAGGCCTGGATCCGGGGCCGGCTGGACGACTGGCACAAGGCGGCCCACGCAGCTCCGGCGTCGAGCCCTGGGCGCCGGGCCGGCGAGCGGATCGACCGACGCCGTTCCACCGCGGGGGCCCGACGCCCAGCCGCCGGCCTGATCATCGAATGGGCTCCTCCGGGAGCCCATTCGGCCGTGGTCGGCTCTACGATGCTCAGCCATGAAGACCGTCCTCGTCGTCGACGATGAAGCCCAGATCGTGGACCTGGCCCGGGACTACCTCGAGCACGCCGGCTTTGCGGTCATCACGGCGGCGGATGGCCGGGCGGGCCTGAGCCTGGCCCGGACCCGCTCGCCCGACCTGCTCATCCTGGACCTGGGCATGCCCGAGCTGGACGGCCTGGACGTGATCCGGGCCGATCCGGCGCGATTCGAATCTGCCAATCGTGATCCTGACGGCCCGCGACGACGAGCTCGACAAGCTCGTGGGCCTGGAGCTGGGGGCCGATGACTACGTGACCAAGCCGTTCAGCCCGCGGGAGCTTGTCGCCCGGGTCAAGGCGGTCCTCCGCCGAATGGAGCCGTCCGATGTCTCGAGCGAGCGGATCCGGGCCGGCGAGGTCAGCCTGGACCTGCCGCGCATGCGGGTTGAGGTCGAGGGCCGCCTGGTCGAGCTGACGCCGACCGAGTTCGAGCTGCTGGCGACCCTGGCCCGGCGTCCCGGCCGCATCTTCACCCGGAGCCAGCTCCTGGACGCCGTCCGGGGCGTGACGATCGAGTCATACGAGCGGGCGATCGACAGCCACATCAAGAACCTGCGCCGCAAGATCGAGCCCGATCCGCGCTCGCCCCGCTTCATCCTGACCGTCTATGGCGTCGGCTATCGCTTCGCCGATGAGCGGCCCGGGTGACCCAGGAGCCGCTGAACCAGGAGCCGGCCAGGGCGGAGCCAGCGAGCCCGAGCCAGTCAGCGAGCTCGAGCCCGAGCCAGTCAGCGAGCTCGCCCGCCACCGGCAGCCGGCCCGAGTGGGGCCAAGCGGGGCGCCGGCGTCGGCGCGCCGACGGCGGTCGGGGCTGGTGGGGACCACCGGACGGCCGTGCCGGTGCCAACGGGCCCTGGACAGGCCCGCCGCCCTGGACGGCCAACGGACCGTGGGGCCAGCCGGGTTGGAACGGTCCGCCCCGGCGCTGGTTCCTGCGCCGCTTCGCCGGGCTCGTGATCGGCCTGCTCCTGTTCGTCGTGCTTCTCGCCGCCATCGGCGGTTTTGTCTTCGCCTCGATCCTCGGCCTGCTCGGTCCCGACCGGCCCGGCCAGGAGGGAGCCACGGTCGTCATCCGGCTGGGCGGTGTCGCCCTGGTCGTCCTCGGCCTGGCCGCCGTCGTGAGCCGGATCCGGACCGTGGCCGGGCCGATCGACGAGATGGTCGAGGCGACCCGGCGGGTTGGCTCGGGCGACTACGCCGTGCGCGTCCGACCGCCTCGGCGCGGGCCGCGCGAGCTGGGCGAGCTGGCCGCGGGCTTCAACACGATGGCCGAGCGGCTGGAGGTCGACGAACGCCAGCGGCGCTCGCTGCTGGCCGACGTGAGCCACGAGCTGCGCAATCCACTGGCCGTCGTGCGGGGCAACCTGGAGGCGATCATCGACGGCGTCCACCCGGCCGACCAGGCCCACCTGGCCTCGATCCTCGACGAGACCCTCGTCCTGGGCCGGCTGGTCGAAGACCTCCGAACGGTGGCCCTGTCCGAGGCCGGCACGCTCGCCCTCCACCGCGAGCCGACCGACCTGGGCCTCCTGATCCACGAGGCGGCCCGCTCGTTCGAGACGATGGCTGCGGCGGCGAGCGTCGGCATCGAGGTCTCGCCGTCGACCGACGCGCCCGACCTGCCGGCGCTCGATGTTGACCCGGTCCGGATCCGGGAGGTGCTCGACAACCTGATCGCCAACGCCCTGCGCTATACCCCGCCCGGAGGCACGGTCACGGTCGAAGCCGGCCTGGCCCCGAGTGGGCGCAGCGTGAACGTGTCGGTCAGCGACACTGGCTCGGGGATCGCCCCGGAGATCCGCGCTCACCTGTTCGAGCGCTTCGCCAAGACCGGCGACTCGCGCGGTTCAGGACTCGGCCTCGCCATCGCCCGGAACCTGGTGGAGGCCCACGGCGGATCGATCAGGGCCGAAGGTCGGCCCGGGGGCGGGACGATCATCCGGTTCAGCCTGCCCATCGGCGACCAGCCGGCCGGCTGACCAGGCCGGCGCGATGCGTTCGCCTTCGCCGGTCGGCTCCAGAGCGTTGCGGGGGCGCACCATCCGAGCGTGAGCCTCGCTGAGCGATAGTACTTTCGTACTGTTGGGCGCCCCGACCAAAGGTGTTGTACTGCCGGGCACGGAGATGAGCCCGGATCGCGGCCAGTGCCAGGCGCGAAGGGCTCGACCCGACGACCGGAGAGCCACGTTGACGCCCCCTGGTGTGACGATCGTACGCCGAGCCGATTCGCGCGTGCCGGTCCAGCCAGGCACGCTCGGCCGGCAGGCGCTCCACCGGCTGCTGGCCGCCGATCCCCGCCTCGAGCCGCTCTTCCCCACGGTCCTGCTCGAGCTCCAGATCTCAGCCGGCGAAGCCATCGATATCGGCTGGCTGCTGTCCGCCTGGCTGGGCCGCGCCTCGGTGCCGGTCCGGCCGGGAGGAGGCCCGGCCGGCTATCCCTGGCCGCTGGCCCTGAATCCGGAGACGAGCCGGCCGGAGTACATCGGCGCCGACGACACCTGGCGGGCCTGGCGGCCGGCGGACGATGCCCTGCGGGTCGCCGATCCGCCACGCTTCTTCGCCGGCCTTGTCGAGCCATTGGTGATCACCGAGTCGGCCGAGTTTCTCGAGTCGCTCATCGCGGTCGAGGGGCCGGCGACGGAGTTGGCCGAGGAGCTCCTGGCCCGGGCCCTGCCGGGGATCCGGCGGGCGATGGCCTCTCATGCCGCCCATCGCCACGCCTGGGCCGATACGTTCGCCCTGTGGGCCCTGACCCGGCGACCCCGCCTGCTCCGCCGGGTCCACCCCTTCGCCCTGGCCATCGCCGATGGCTACGCCGCCAGCGCCCTCCTCGACGAGGGCATCGGAAGGGGCTCCGAGCCGCCCTTCGAGGACGTTGCCCTGGCCTCGGTCAGCGCCCAGCTGGCCGGCGGCCTGATCTCGCTCGGCCTCCGACCCAAGCTGGCGGCCTCGCTCATCGGCTTCGTCAAGCGGGCCGAGGATGCGCTGGGCGGCTGGGGCGACGGGGGCGGCCCGGTCGATGTCCTGACGACCCTCGTTGCGGCCGAGCTGCTGGCCCAGACCGACCCGGAGTTCGACCCGAGCCGGACGGCCCTGGCCCTCGCCCGGCTCCAGTCCGCCGATGGCTGGTGGCGGGCGGCCGGACCCGACACGGTCTGGACGACCCGGACGGTCGCCGGCCTGCTGGCCAGCCTCGAGCAGCCATTTGCCGGGCGCTGGCGCTGGCCCCAGCTGGCGATCGAGCATCGCGACCGGCGGACGGGCCTGGCCTGGGGCACCTGGCTGGCCGACCTGGGCCGGCTGATGAGCGAGGTGGCCGGCCTGTCTCGAGCGCCGATCGAGCTGGCGTTCATCGACCTGGCCGGCTTCGGCGAGTGGAACACGCGCTTTGGCCAGGCCCTGGGCGATCGCGTCCTGCGCTCGTTCGCCCAGGTCCTGGCCGAGATTCCGGGAACCGTCTCGACCCGCGAGGGCGGTGACGAGTTCGTCGTCCTCGGGGCACCCACGGCGGGCGGCCTGCAGGTCCTGATCGAGCGGGCCTGCCGGACCTGGCAAGCCCGCTTCCGGGCCGAATACGGCACCGAGCTGGCCCCCGTCCGGCCGCGCATCCTGGTGACCGAGACGCGCGGCGGCGGGTTGCTGGCCGCCCGGGATGCGCTCGGGTTCGCCATTGGCACCCTCAAGGCACGTTGGCCGGACCCGCCCGCGCCCGGGATCATCGAGCGCGTGAGCCTCCGGCCCAGCCGCCAGCCGTAGGCGCTGGCCTCGAGCGCCCGGGGGTGGTCGTTGGGCTACCCTGACGAGCACGATGTTCAACCCCCGCGGCTCGATCACGGTCATCACCGGACCGATGTTCAGCGGCAAGACCGCCGAGCTCATCCGGCTGTGCGAGCGGGCCCGAATCGCCCGGCGCAAGGTGGTCCTGATCCGACCCGCCCTCGACAATCGAACCGAGCCCGAAACGGTCCGTAGCCGGTTCGGGGTGGCCTTCCCGGCCCGGCCCATCGCGGACTCGACCCAGATCGAGGCGGTCGTGACCGAGACCCGGGCCGACGTCGTGGCCATCGAGGAGGCCCAGTTCTTCGATGCCGGCCTGGTCGATGTCGCGGAGCGGCTGGCCGATCGTGATCGCTCTGTGATCGTCAATGGTCTCAACCGGGACTTCCTGGGCCGGCCGTTCGGACCGGTCCCGGACCTCATGGCGATCGCCGACGAGATCCTCATGCTGAGTGCCATCTGCATGGTCTGCGGCGAGGCCGCGACCCGGACCCAGCGCATCGTCGACGGCCGGCCGGCCTCAGCCAGCGATCCCCTCGTCGTCATCGGCGGGATGGGCGACGAGCGTTACGAGGCCCGCTGCCGCAAGCACCACGAGGTCGGCTAGCCGAGCGTCTGGCCCGAACGTATGGCGGCGCCCGCTGGGACCGTCGGCCCATGGTGGGCCCGGTGTCGCGGCGCAACACTTCCCTCGATGACCAGAGTGGTTCGGCTCCCGCGTGCCTCGCGAGTGAATGGCAACGTGACGGCCTACCGGCTCGTCCGACGCGTGGTCGGCGACCCCCACGTCATGCTGGCGATCGCCCTGATCATCCCGATGACGGTCGTCAACCTGCTCGAGCGGGGACCAAACGAAGCAGTCGTGGCAGCCCTGGCCGTGGCCTTCCTGGCCGGCCAGGCGAGCCTGGCCCTGATCGGTCCGGCAACCTCTGGCCTGACCTCGCTGCGGCCCCGGGCCGACCAACCCCGGGTGGATGCCTGGGCCCTCGCCCGCCTGACCCTGGCCGTCGCATTCGTCGCCGCGGCCGCCTTTGCCACGGCCGGCCTGACGACCGTCCCCCTGGCGCCCCTGTACATCCCGATCATCGCCCTCGCCGCCGCCATCGGCCCGGGCGAGGCGCTCGCGATCTTCGGACTGGTCTTCCTGGCCCGGTTCCTGCCGATCATCGAGGGTCCGGTCCGGGCCTCGGCCCTGACCGAGCAGGCGCTCGTGCTGGGCGCCGTCGCCATCGTCGTCGCCATCAGCACCCGGCGCACGGTGGCGTCACTGAACGTGGCCGTCGACCGCCTGCGCTCGACCAACGCATCGGAGCGCCACCGCACGCGCCAGATCGCGGGAATCGATGCGGTCGGCCGGACGCTCGCCGCCGACGGGCCCATCCCACGCTCGCTCGATGACGTCATGGACCTGCTCACCGGCCCGTTCGGGTACAGCCACGGCTCGATCTACCTGGGCGAGGAGCTGGGCGGTTCGCCGACCGAGCTGCGGATGGGCGCCCAGCACGGCTACGAGCTGCCGATCCCCATCTTCGACGGCACGGCCGGGGTGATCGGCCGGGTCATCCGGACCCGCGAGCCGGCCCTCGTGCCCGATGTCCATGTCGACCCCGACTACATTGGCGCCGCCACCGGACTGCGCAGCGAGGTCTGCGCGCCGCTGCTGGCCGGCACCGAGCTGCTCGGCATCGTCAACGTGGAGTCCGACCGGGACGTGCTCGACGAGCACGACCTCGATGTCGTCCGGCTGGTGGCCGATCGCCTGGCCTCGGCCCTGACCCTGGCCCGGGAGCGCCGTCGCCTGGCTGAGCGGGCCCAGCTCTTCCAGGCGGTCGTCCAGTTCGGCAGCGAGGTCACCTCGAGCCTGGACAGCGGCATCCTGTACGACAAGATCGTGGCCGGCCTGGGCAGCCTGGTTCGGACCGATGTGGCCGGCCTGACCCTCCTGGATCGGCGCGATGGGACCTATCGAATGGTCGCCATCCAGGGCGGCGACCCGACCTTCGTGGGCCTGGAGATCCGATCCGGCGAAGGCACGGCAGGCCGGGCAATTCGCGACCGGGCGGCGGTCCTCGACGATCATTTCGACCGGCGCCGCTTCCCGGCCGGCACGACCGGGGCCTCCATCCCGGACGTCGTGGCCAGCGTCGGCGTGCCGCTCATCCGCGACCAGGTCGTGCTCGGCGCGATCGCCCTCATCCGGTTCGACGCCCAGCCATTCAGCGACCTCGAGCTGGAGGTCCTCCAGATGGTCGCATCCCAGGTGGCCCTGGCCATCACCAATGCCCAGCTCCACGCCGAGGTGATGGAGGCCTCGATCCGGGACTCGCTCACCGGCACCTTCAACCGGCGCCACCTCGAGCCGAGCCTGGAGCGGATGATCGCCTCGCGCCGGAGGCTGCCCTTCGACGATCGGCCGGCCCTTGCCGCGATCCTGTTCGACCTCGACCTGTTCGGCTCGTTCAACAAGCTCCACGGCCACCAGACCGGGGATGCCGTCCTGCGCGCGTTCGGCCAGCTTCTGCTCGAGCGCTTCCGGGCGAGCGACCTGGTCGCCCGCTACGGCGGCGAGGAGTTCGTGGTCATCCTCGACGGCAGCGGCCGGGCCGAGGCGTTCCGGATCGCCGAGGAGGTCCGGGCGGCATTCGCCCAGCAGTCGTTCCGGGGCGCGAGCGGCGAGCGACTGGTCGCGACGGTCTCGGCCGGCTGCGCCGAGCTCGGTCCGGACGACGGCTTGCGCGAGCTGCTGGGGGCCTGTGACGTGGGCCTGGCGATGGCCAAGGGGGCCGGCCGCAACCAGGTCGTGGCAGCCTGACGGTCGCGGAGGCCACCTGGGCGCATTCGAATTGGGTCTGGTCTGGCGATGGCAGAGTGCGTATGCTCTGGACGGCGACCGAGGATGGTCCCCGGTTGCGTCAGATCCCCAACAGGGAGGCACGATGGACCAGAGTGGATCAACCGGCGGCCCGGGCGCGCCGACGGAACCGCCTTCGGGCTGGAGTGCGCCCCCGCGCCCACCCGCGCAGCCGGGACCAAAGGGCTTCGTCTACGCGGACGTCCCCAATCGCGCGATCGCCTACATCATCGACGCGATCATTCTGGGACTCATCAACCTCGTGGTGTTTGCGATCCTCGGTGGGGTCGGCCTCCACGCGTCGACGTTCGACCTGGTCAATGGCTACCAGTACAACTACGTCGTCTCGCTGATCCTGGCGATCATCGGGCTGGCCATCAGCGGCGCCTACTTCATCTACACCTGGACCAAGATGCGCTCGACCCTGGGCATGAAGGTCCTCGGGATGCAGATCGGCGACGCCGGCAGCGGCACCACCCTGACCCAGGACCAGGCGCTTCGGCGCTGGCTTGCCCTGGGTGCCCCGTTCGGGATTGTCCAGGCGCTCAATCCCCTGCCCTACATCGGCATCGTGATCGCGATTGCGGCCCTGGCCTGGTTCGTCTTCCTCGTGTACACCACGTACTCGAGCCCGACGAAGCAGGGCTGGCACGATATCTTTGCCCACACGATGGTGGTCAAGGCCACGAACACGGTCGGCTAGCCCTCGGCTCGCCCTCCTCTCGACGAGACCCGGCGCCGGCTTGGCACCGGGTCTCGTCATGTCCGGCACACTCTGATAGTGCGTGCCGCCGTCCTCCAGCAACCCGGCCTTCCGATCGCGATCGAGGAGCTCAGGCTCGACCCACCCGGCGATGGCGAGGTGCGGGTCCGGATCAAGGCCAGCGGCGTCTGCCATTCGGACCTCCACCTGCGCGATGGCGAATGGCCGCGGCCCGGACCGTTCGTGATCGGACACGAAGGAGCCGGCATCATCGAGGCCCTGGGGCCTGGAGTGGACCCGGTTTCGTCGGGTCTGCACGTTGGCGGCCTCGTGGCCCTCAGCTGGTACGCGCCCTGCGGCCACTGCCCCGCCTGTCGCTCGGGCCGGGAATGGCTGTGCTCGGGCTCCGGCGCGAGCCGTCACCGAATGTCCGATGGCACGACCCGGATCCATCGGGCCGACGGGTCGGAGGTCTATCCGTATTGCGGGATCGGGACCCTGGCCGAGGCGACGGTCGTGCCGGCCAGTGCCGCCATCCCGATGCCGGCGGGCACGGCGCCCGAGGTGGCGGCCCTGATCGGCTGCTGCGTGTCGACCGGGGTCGGCGCCGTGACCAAGACTGCCCGTGTCCCGGCCGGGGCAAGCGTCGTGGTCATCGGCCTCGGCGGGGTGGGCCTGTCGGCTGTCATGGGCGCGCGACTGGCCGGAGCCGATCCCATCGTGGCCGTCGACCGCGTCCCGGCCAAGCTCGAGCTGGCCAGCGTACTGGGGGCGACCGAACTGGTCCTCGCCGGTCCGGACGAGGCAGCCACGGACGAGGCCATCCGGGCAAAGGCCCGGCCGGGGCCCGACTTCGCGTTCGAGGCGATCGGCCTGGCCGTCACGATTGACCAGGCGATCCGGGTGCTGCCGCCGGGCGGCACGGCCGTCCTGATCGGGATGACCCCGTTCGGGGTCCGGGCAAGCTTCGAGGTATTCCCGTTCGTGGACGGCAGCCGCTCGATCCTGGGCAGCAACTACGGCTTTGCCGTGGCCTCGGTCGACTTCCCGCGCTACGCCCAGCTGCAGCTGGCCGGCCGGCTGCCGATCGAGCGGCTGGTCGAGGAGCGAATCGGCCTCGACGATGTCGAGGCTGCCTTCGAGCGCCTGCGCGGCGGACAGGGCCTACGCAGCGTCGTCACCTTCTGAGAGCGCCGGGGCGCGACCGGGCAGGACGCTCCGCCACAGCTCCGGAAATGCCCTGGCGACGACGCCCACCCCGAGCAGGCACAGGAGGCCGCCCGAGACCACCGAGAACTGGGCCCCCCAGATGGCCGCGACTGCGGTCGCCTCGAGGTCGCCCAGGCGGGGGCCGCTGGTCACCACCAGCAGGTGGATGGAGTTGACCCGGCCGCGCAGATGGTCGGGCGTCGCAAGCTGGACGATCGTGGACCGGAAGACGGCCGACAGGACGTCGGCGCCCCCGGCGATGGCCAGGAACAGCAGGGCCAGCGGGAACGAGAAGGTCGACAGGCCGAACGCGGTGATCGCGGCGCCCCACACGATCACGGCCACGACCACCGCCCGGCCGGCCCGCCGGACGCGCGAGACCCAGCCCGAAAGGAGGGCTCCGGCGAAGGCACCCACCCCTGGCGCGGCGGCCATCAGGCCGACCCCGATCGGGCCGACCTTGAACACGTCCAGGGCCAGGACCGGGAAGAGGGCCGTGGGCATCCCGAAGATCATCGCCACCAGGTCGATCGCGAAGGTCGACAGGATGATCCGATGCTGCCGGGCAAAGCGCAGGCCCTCGACGATCGCGTCGATGCCCGGCTTGGCTGCCTGGCCGATCGGCGGCAGCGGGCCGATCACCAGGAGGGCCGCCAGCGATGCGCCGAAGCTGAGCACGTCGACGGCGTAGGCACCGGCGACCCCCACCGTCGCCAGGAGGACCCCGCCGAGGGCCGGCCCGATGATCGAGGCGGTCTGGAAGTTGAGCTGGTTCAGGGCGATGGCGGCCGGCAGGCGCTCGCGGGTGACCAAGCGGGGAATCGCCGCCGAGCGGGTCGGGCCGTCGACCGAACCGAAGCCGGCGGCCAGGAAGGCGACCGCGTAGATCGCGATCAGGGGCGGCGCCGGGATGACCGCCAGGGCGACGAGGGCCAGGCTCATCAGGGCCGAGCCGATCTGGGTGACGAACAGGATCTTGCGCCGATCGACCGCGTCGGCGACCGAGCCGGCCCCCAGCGAGAAGATGAGGATCGGAATGAGCTGGACCAGGACGAGCACGCCGATCGCCAGGGTCGAGCCGGTCAGCACGAAGACCTGGAAGGGCAGCACGATCCGGGTGATCTGATTGCCAATCCCGGACACGACCTGGCCGATCCACAGGGCCCGGTATTCGCGGTGATAGCGCAGGGGCGCGGTGTCCAGGAACAGTCCGCGGACCCGGCCGGGCGGGCGGCCGACGGGCGAGCTGGCCCCGGTCGGCTGGCTGGTCATCGGCCGCAGTCTAGCGGCCCATCGTTAGGTCGGCGTTGACCGACCGAAAACAGCCCAGGGCCATCCTTCAGTCGGTGGGACGGCGCCCACTGCGCCATGGCCCAGCACCCTTGCCCCGCACCCTTGGCCGTTGACCCTCAGCTGCGCCCGCCGGAGGAACCTCGTTGGCCGTCATGCTCGTTGCCACCGCCGCCACGCGGCGGATCCAGGTCGCTGTTACCACTGCCGATCCGGTCTCCCGGGCCGGCATCACCAGCCAGCTTCGGGGCAGCCCCCTGGTCGAGGTGGTCGACGAGTCACGCCTGGACCTGGAGGGTCGCCTCGACGCGGTCGCCCTGGTCGTCTCCGAGGGCTGGGACGAGGACGCCGCCCGAACGATCCGGGGCCTCCGCCAGCGGGGCATGGACCGGGTCGTGCTGCTGGTCAGCCGGCTCGACGACAAGGGCCTGTTGGCCGCGGTCGAAGCGGGTGCCTGCGGGATCCTGCGCCGCCAGCAGGCCACGGCCGCCAACGTCATCGCCGCCATCCGCTCGGCCGCGGCTGGGGAAGGCACCCTCCCGCCGGACATGCTCGGCCGCCTTCTCGACCAGGTCGGCCGCCTCCAACGCCAGATCCTCAAGCCCCGCGGGCTGACGATCGGCGGCTTGACCGAACGCGAGATCGAGGTCCTCAAGCTGCTCGCCGACGGCCTGGACACGACCGAGGTGGGCGAGCGCCTGTTCCTGTCCGAGCGCACGGTCAAGACGATCGTCCACGACGTGACCAGCCGGCTCGAGCTGCGCAACCGGACCCACGCCGTGGCCCACGCCATCCGGCTGGGCCTGATCTAGGACCCGCTCGAGAGCTCGTCCTCCTCGAGCTCGTCGTCGGCCTCGCGCTGGACGAACGAGCCCTGGACCGACTCCTCTTCCTCGTCGTCGGCCTCGCGCTGGACCGACGAGCCCGCGGCCACCGGCGCGCTGGACGGCAGCGCCCCACCGGAGATGACCTGCTCGGCGCGCTGCTCGGCCGCCCGCTCGAACCGATCGGCCGGGTCGCTCAGCCTGATCCCGCCGCCGGCCGGGCTGCCGTCGACCGGACCGGCCTCCTGCTGGACGACGTGGGTCAGCTCGTGGGCGATCGTGCGCTGGCCGGACGCCGTCCCCGGATCGAACCGACCGCCGGCGAAGACGATGTCGTGGCCGACGGTGTAGGCATGGGCGTTGACCGACAGGGCCGAAGCGGCGGCCTGGCCATCAGTATGCACCCGGACCGAGCCGAAATCGGCCGAGAAGCGATCCTCCATCGTGCTCCTGAGGCCCGCTTCCAGCGGCTCCCCGCCACCCCGTCCGACGACATCCAGGACCGGCGAAGGCTGGTCGGCTTCGCCCTCCTCGCCGAGCAGCTGAGCCACCCCGGCATTGCCGGCGCTGCGCTGGAGGTGGAGGACGGCGGCGCTGTCGAGATGGCCGCCTCCTCCGGCTGCAAGGGCCCGGCCGACATCTCCGGCGAGCCCGGCCGGCTCGGCCTCCGCCCCGGCCGGCGCCTTCGCTGGAGCGACCAGGTCGAGCTCAAAGTCATGCATGGCCACGCTCCTTCAGGGCCTCGAAATGCGGTCCGAACTCACTTTCAACCACCAGCCGGCCCAGCTTTCGATACTCCCGTTCCGTCTCGCGCACGAGGTCGACCATCGACACCGGGCGGCCGCCGGCCGCCGCGCGATAGGCGGCGCCCACGGCCACGTTCCGAATGTTGCCACCGGACAGCTTGAAGGCCCGGGCCAGGAAGCCGATGTCGATGTCGGCGTCGCGGGGCAGGTCGGCCGCCAGGTGGCCCAGCCAGATCCGCCGGCGATCATCGGGCTCGGGCATCGGAAAGTCGATGATGGCGTCCAGCCGGCGCACGAATGCCTCATCGACGTTGGCCCGCAGGTTCGTGGTGAGGATGGCCATCCCGTCGAACTGCTCCATCCGCTGGAGGAGGTAGGCCACTTCGACGTTGGCGTAGCGATCGCGGGCGTCCTTGACTTCGGAACGCTTGCCGAAGATCGAGTCGGCCTCGTCGAACAGAAGGATGCCATTCACTCGATCGGCCTCCGAGAAGACACGGTCGAGGTTCTTCTCAGTCTCGCCGATGTACTTGTCGACCACCGTCGACAGGTCGATCACGTACAGGTCGAGCCCGAGCTCGCCCGCGATCACCTCGGCCGACATCGTCTTGCCCGTGCCCGAGTCACCAGCAAACAGGGCGGTGATCCCACGGCCGTGCGACGAGCGCCGGCCCATCCCCCACGTCTCGAGGACGAGGTCGCGATCGCGCGCCCGGCCGGCCAGCTCGCGGAGCTGCTCGACGACCGGCTCGGGCAGGACCAGGTCGGACCAGGCCACGGCCGGCTCGATCCGCCGGGCGAGGCGTTCGAGGCCAGCCGCATTCTGGGCCCGGGCCCCGCCGTAGAGGTCGGCGGGCTCGAGCGGACGCCCGCCCGCCAGGGCCTGCAGGCCGGCCGATCGGGCCGCCCGGACGACCTGTTCGGGGGCCAGCCGGAACGGCAGCCGCTCGATCTCATCGGCCAGCGGCCGATCGACCTCCGGCGGCAGGGCGGCTCGCCAGATCGAACCCCGCTCGCCAGGATCGGCCACGGCGGCCTCGACCAGCAGGGGCACGGCTCGCGACCAGCCCGGGTCCCAGCCCCGGCTGCCCAGGAGGATCGTCGGGCAGGCCAGCTCGGCGAAGGCGCGCACCGCGGCCGGGCCGCGCTCGGCCAGGCCGTCGATCGGCCCGGCGACGAGGCCGCCCCCGCGCAGGCGTGCCTCCCGCTCGGCGGCAGCGGCGACCCGCCGCGGGTCGTCGCCCGGGGCAAGCCGCCGGAGGTCCAGCGGCAGCGGCTCGAGGCCGGCCGCGGCGAAGGCGGTGACTGCCTGGGAGAGGCCCGCCGAGCCGACCCGCTCGCGCAGGTAGACCAGGCCGGCCCCTGCTGCGATCGCCCGCTCCAGGGCCGCCACGCTGCCCACGGCCGAGGGCACGGCGTCGGTCAGGAGATCCGCCAGGATGGGGTCGGGCCGGTCCACCCCGAGGAGGTGAGCCGTGACCCGATCGGGCACCCTCAGCGACCGGCTCAGGAATGGTCGGTCCGGGTCCTCGACCAGGATCAGGCCACCGGCGACCAGCGGCGCGGCCGGCTCGAAGCGGGCCCGCGCCGGGCCCGACCCGGTCGCCGCGCCGGCCTGGCCAGGGCTGCCCGCGGCCAGCTCCAGGGCGAGCCCGATGCTCGCCCGGCGGCGCGATACGTCGTCATGGAGGTAGCCATACAGGCGCTCGAAGCGCGGCTCGAGATCCGGGGCAAGAGCGACCAGCAGCAGCTCAAGGTCCAGGTCGGTTAGCCCGAACGTCTGCACCAGGCGGCGCAGGCGGAGGTCCGCCCCGGCAGCCGCGGCCGCCTCGGCCCGGGAATCGACCGCCGCCAGGGCCTCTTCAGCCGGCTGATCTCTGGCCGGACCCCGGATCGGGGCACGATCGCCGGCCAGCAGGCTGTCGACCTGGGCCTCCGAGATGTACAGGCCCCGAAAGCGGTCGGTTGGGTCAGGGTCGTCGGCCCGCCTGCGGGCGACGGCCTGGGCGACCCGCCCGGCCAGGATCGTCAGCCGGTCGTGGAGATCGTCGTCCGAGGCCGGCTCGGGCCGGGCCACGAGCTGGGCGGTCACCTCTCCAGGCCGCGCACGCGCACGATCCGGCCCGGCTGGCGATCGGTGCCGGTCAGGCGGGTCTCATCGGGCGCCGGCGCCCCGGGCGGCTCATCGCGCTTGGCGGCCGTGCGGCGAGCGGCCGCGCGGCGGCTTCCCCCAGCGTCTTCGTGGCCGCCCGGGGTGACGATCGCCAGGCGGGGCTCCTCGAGGACCGGCGGACCGGCGGCCTGACCCAGGTCGAGCACGAACGGGGCGGTCACGATCAGGTCGATCGACGGCTTCAGCTCCCCGCCCAAAGCCGACCAGATGTCGGCGATCGAGCGGTCGCTGCCGAGCGGCAGGGCGGCGGTCACGAAGAGCGGAATGTGCTGGTCGGCCAGCCCACCGGCACAGTCGGCCGGCGCGATCCGCTCGTGCCGGATGAAGCAGCCCAGCAGGTCGGACAGCAGGCGATGCTCGTCCTCCGGCCGCTGGGTCCAGGCGGTGACCATGTAGGCCAGCTTGAATTGGCGCGCCGGCGGCCGCCGTTCGATCACCCGGCCGGCGTTGTCCATGACCGGCTCCCACTGGACATCGCGCCGGGCCATGTCCTCGCGGATGTCATAGAGGTACAGGTCCACGGTCGGCCCATTGCGGCGGGCGACCCAGTCGCGGGTCGGCGCGTCGAAGGCGACTTCGATGGCCGCTCCGGCCAGGGCCTCGCTGCGCACGAGGGCAAGCAGGGTCTCGTCGACGTCCTGGATCATCCGGAGCATGGTCCGTCGCGGCATGGCCTCGGCGCGAGCGCCAGCGGGGCAGCCGTTGGGGCAGACCGGGCCGTCCGGGCGGCCTCTTCGACGGGCGCTGGGTCGCCTCTTTGGGCGGCTCGGACCGCCCCTACTGCCGCACCTCGGGGCCTTGCAGGACGACGCTCGCGGCCGGACCCTCGAACGAGTCGTATGACCATCGCAGCTCGATCAGCGCAGCCTTGGAGGGCGTCTGAATGCCTAGCTACCTGTCGCCCGGCGTGTACGTCGAGGAGGTCGAAGCCGGATCTCGCCCGATCGAAGGCGTGGGCACGGCCGTGGCCGCGTTCGTTGGCCTGGCGGCCTCGGGGCCGGCCAACACCCCAACCCTGGTCACGAACTGGAGCCAGTTCGTCCAGCAGTTCGGCGATTTCATCGAAGGCTCGTACCTGGCCCACGCGGTCTACGGCTACTTCCTGAACGGCGGCGGAGCTGCCTACATCGTCCGGATCGGGGCCGACGGCAATCAGCCGGCCGCCCATCTCGACCTGCCGGCCGCCGATGAGAAGGGGGTCACGGCGCTGCGCCTGACAGCCCTCGACAGCGGTCCCCTGGGCAACGACATCAGCGTCGAGGTCGGCGAGCCGTCCCAGCCTGCCGAAGGGGTCTTCAAGCTCGTCGTCAGCCGGCCCGGCTCCGAGACCGAGACCTTCGACAACGTCAGCCTGAAGCGGGGCAAGCAGTACGTCGCGACGGCGGTCAAGGCCGTCTCCAAGCTGATCCGGGTCGAGGAGGCCTCGTCGAGTGCCCTCACTCCCGTCAGCGGCAAGACCTCCCTGGCCGGCGGGGGGGCGTCCCGGGCGGTCCAGGTCGCGCCCGACGACTACGCCGGCAACGCCTCCGACCGAACCGGCTTCGCCGGGCTCGAGGCGATCGACGAGGTCACGATGCTGGCCGCGCCCGACGTCATGGCGCTCTACCAGCAGGGCGTGATCGACCTCGAGGGCCTCCAGGCGATCCAGCTGGCGATGCTCGCCCATTGCGAGCTGATGGGCGACCGGATGGCCATCCTCGACGCGCCTCCCGGCTACAACGCCCAGCAGGTCAAGGAATGGCGGATGGAGAAGGCCGGCTACGACTCGAAGTACGGCTCGCTCTACTGGCCCTGGATCAAGGTCTTTGATCCGGTTGCCGGCCAGGCCCGGTTCGTTCCACCGAGCGGCCACATCGCCGGCATCTGGGCCCGCAACGACGACACCCGGGGCGTCTGGAAGGCGCCCGCCAACGAGGTCATCCGGGGCGCGATCTCGCTCGAGCTGCAGCTGACCAAGTCGGAGCAGGACCAGCTCAACCCGGTCGGCATCGACTGCATCCGGGCGTTCCCCGGACGGGGCATCCGGGTCTGGGGCGCGCGGACCCTCTCGAGTGATCCGGCCTGGCGCTATGTCAACGTTCGGCGCCTCTTCAACTACATCGAGGAGTCGGTCATCGGCGGCACCCAATGGGTCGTCTTCGAACCGAACGACCTGGCCCTCTGGCAGCGGGTCAAGCGGACCCTCAACGCCTTCCTCGTCCGGACCTGGCGCGACGGGGCCCTGTTCGGCGCAACGCCCCAGGAAGCCTTCTACGTCAAGTGCGACTCCGAGACGAATCCGGCCGAGGTCATCGACGCGGGCCAGCTCGTGGTCGAGATCGGCATCGCGCCGGTCAAGCCGGCCGAGTTCGTGATCTTCCGGATCGCCCAGTTCTCGGGTGGGACGTCCCTGTCGGAGTAGCAGCTCGCTGAACGGTCAGCACGAAAGGAGACAGCACGATGGCCAGCGGCCTGCCCAGTCTGCCCAATGACGCGATCGCGTCGTATCACTTCGCGGTCGAGATCGATGGCGTCGAGATTGCCCAGTTCTCGGAGCTGAGCGGGATCACCTCCGAGATCGACGTGATCGAGCTCAAGGAGAACATGAAGAACGGCAAGCCCATGATCAAGAAGCTGCCCGGTGCCCGGAAGCCGCCGACCATCACCCTCAAGCGGGCCAAGAACTCGAGCAAGGCGCTCTGGGACTGGCACTACGCGATGTACCAGGGCAAGGTTGCCACCGCCCGCAAGAACGGCTCGATCATCTTGAACGACTACGAAGGCGGCGAGATCACCCGCTACAACTTCACCAACGGCTGGGTCTCCAAGGTGACCATGGGCACCCTCAAGGCCGGCTCCAACGAGGTGCTGATGGAGGAGATCAGCATCGTCTGCGAAGAGCTCGAGCGAGCCTGACGTGAGCCCGGTCGAAAGCCCGGCCCGGCCGGTCACCCAGATCGCTGGCCAGGGTGGGCCCGGCTCACTCCAGACCGAGTTCGCGTTCGTCCTGCCCCGCGGCTTCATCGACGATTTGGGCACGGTCCAGCGCGACGGTGTCATGCGCCTGGCCACGGCCCGGGACGAGATCCTGCCCCAGCGTGATCCGCGGGTGCGCGAGAACGAGGCCTACCTGACTGTCCTGCTCCTGTCCCGGGTGGTCACCCGGCTGGGCAGCCTGACCTCGATCAATGCCGGCACGATCGAAGGCCTGTTCGCCTCGGACCTGGCCTTTCTGCAGGACCTCTACCGGCGGGTCAACCAGGAGGGCACGACCCAGGTCGCGGTCACCTGCCCGGCCTGCGCGCACCACTTCGCGGTCGACCTGGGGGGTGGCCGCCTGGGGGAATCGTGACGTACGCGAACGACCGCCTGTTCAGCGAGATCGCGTACGTGGCCTACCACTTTCACTGGCCGCTGGATTCGATCCTCGACCTGGAACACCCGCTCCGCCAGCGGTTCGTCGAGGAGATCGCCCAGCTCAACCAACGACAAGCCGAGGAGTAGCCCGTGCGCTGGCCGTTTGGCCGCAGGGCGACCCTGCCCGAGGAAGCCGCCGCCCCGGCGCCCGCTCGCCCGCATGACGCGTGGCGAACGGCAGCGCCGCTCCAGCGTGCCAGCGGCGACCCGCCGGTCGTCGCTCCGGTCCAGCCGTTCGCGGCCAGCCTGGCCACCCGCAACCCGCCGGAGCTGGCCCTCCAGGCTCTCGGCCACGAGGTCTCCCCGCTGGCCGGAGGCGGCCTGGTCATCGGCGCCCCTGCGCGGGCGAGCGAGGCGCCCGGCACCGGTGGGGTTGAGCTGCCCCTCCAGCGCAACGTCGACCGGGCGGGGGTCGGTCCGGCCGAGAGCCAACTCCAGGGTTCCGATCCGGCCTTCGCATCATCGGCTGTCGACGACCAGGCGGGCCGCGTCTCGGACCGGGCGGCGGTTCAACGAGCCGCCAGCCCCGACCTGCCGATGACCAGCGCGAGCGGCGTTGGCCTGCCCGGCCGTCCGGCCGGCTTGCTCGACCTGCGTCCGCTCACGAGTGACGCACCGGATCGCCTGATGGCACCGGCGCCGATCCAGGGCGCCGCCGCGCGCCCGGTCCAACGCATCGAGGCGGACCCGGTCCACGATCCGCACCCGGCGACCACCATCCGCCGGCCCAGCCTGGGCCAGGCCCGCCGGCTGGGTCTCGGCCCTCCGCTCGAACCTGCCCTCCAGCGGACCTCGCAGGCGCCGGCGGTGGTCGCGGCGGGGGCTCGAGCGCCTGGGCTGCCGCCGGCCGGGGCCGACGGGCCGCACGGCGCCGCGCTGGCCGGGGCGGCCCTGGCCCCAGCCCTGGCCGGGGCAGCCCTGGCCCCTGAGCCGCCGTCCCGCGGGGCCGATGGTCCGGGCCGGCCGAACACCGGACCAGCACCGACGTTGGGCTCGACCAGCAGCCCCGAGGCGCGAGGCAGGGCCGGGCTGGAGCTGGTCCAGCCCCTCAGCATCCAGCGCCTCGGCCGGCCAGGCTGGATCGGACTCGGACAGGGCGGTCCAAGCGCGAAGGCGACCGATCACGTCGCAGCGACCCCGTTTGACGGCCAGGCGAACCGCCTGGTGCCCGGCGTGGCCCGGCTCCTGGCCTCTGCCGCGGTCGAGCCCGCCGTGAGCGTCGGGTCGGGCATCGGGTCGGGCGATGGGCCGGCCGCCGGCAACGAGACCAGCCCCGTCCTGAGGAGCTCGATCCTGGCCGGCCGGACCGAGTCCCGAGGCGGGTCCGGATCGCCCCTGGTCCAGCGACTCGGCCGGCCGGGCGAGGCGGCCGGGGCCACGCCTGCCGGGCAACTCCTCGCCCGGCTCGCGGACGACGCCGGCCGCCTGATCCCCCTGCCGCTCCCCCATCCGCTCCCGGGCAGAGGGACGGAACCGGCTGGGACGACCTGGCCGAGCTTGGCCGGGACACCCAGGCCCGGGCCCATGGCCATGGCCGGGCCGTCGATCCAGCGCAACGTGGCGCCGGCCGGAGCAGATGCAGCCGTCGAACGGACCCCGATGCCCCCTGAGCCGGGCCCGGCGGCGGTCCAGCGAGCGATCCAGCTGCCTGACCTCAATATCGGGGCCAACCCGCCCTCGCCGGCGCCGGCCGGCCCATCGGCCGCCGCCCCCGCGGCCCTCAGCGCGTCACCGGCCAACCAGGAGCGCGAGCTCGATGAGCTCGCGCGCCGCCTCTACGGACGAATCCGATCGCGCCTGGCGGCCGAGCTGCTGGCCGACCGGGAACGGGCCGGGATGATCACGGACCTCCGATGAGCGAGCGCGCCCTGGGCCTCCACTTCACGGTCACGATCGATGGCCTGTCGCTGGGCGACTGGACCAAGTGCGACGGACTGAGCATCGAGTACGACGTCAAGGAATACCAGGAGGGCGGCGAGAACAGCTTCACCCACCGCCTCGCCGGCCGGGCCAAGTACAGCAACATCCGGCTGACCCGCCCGATCGATTCCTCGTCGGCCGAGATCGCAATGTGGGTGGCCAGCGTGGCCGCCAAGCTCGTCCGCCAGACGGCCCAGATCGCGGTCATGGACGCCTCGGGCAGCACGATCGTGGCCTGGAACCTGATCGGTGTCTACCCGGCGAAGTGGACCGGGCCGACCCTCGACGTGGCCGGCAACCAGGTCGCGTACGAGACCCTCGAGCTGGCCCATCACGGCCTGACCGGCGGCTGACGATGAGCATTCTCGGCCTGAACCTGGAGAAGGCCTCCCTGCGGGCGGTCAGCGGCGATCCCAAGACGCGCCAGCTCAAGTTCAGCTACAACCCGAGCGAGCTGTCGACCTCGAAGTCGGCCAACTGGCATCGGCCCACGACCAACTCGGCCAAGACCGCGACCCAGCCCCAGTTCGCCGGAGTCCAGGCCCAGTCGGTCCAGATGGAGATCTTCTTCGACGAGTACGAGGATCTCCTGGGCGATGTCTCGGACGACGTGAAGACGCTGTTCGAGTGGACCAAGCCGACCCCGTCGTCGCTCCGCAAGAACCTGCCCAACCCGCCGATCCTGGCCTTCGAGTGGGGCAGCAACAAGGTCCTCGCCGGGTTCCAGGGCTACCTCAGCAAGGTCTCGGCCAAATACACCATGTTCCGGGCCGACGGCACGCCGATCCGGGCGACCGCCTCGATCAGCCTCGAGGAGGTCCCCAACGACCCGTCCGGCCAGAACCCCACCTCGGGCAGCCTGAACAGTCGCCGCAGCCATGTCCTGGGCGATGGGGACAGCCTCCAGTCCGTCGCCTGGCACGAGTACGGCAACGCGGCCCTCTGGCGCAGCCTGGCCCTGTTCAACGGCATCGACGATCCGATGCGCCTGACCACGGGCAGCTCGATCCTCATCCCCAGCTCGAGCGAGGCCCTCCGCCTGGCCGAGGGCGGCGGCGATGGCTGACGGCGGCCAGGCCCTGCGGGCGGAGATCGAGGTCGAGGGCAGCCCGCTCGATCCCGAGATCGAGCCGCTCGTCGAGCAGGTCATCGTCGACAACGATGTGCACCTGCCCGGCACGTTCCTGATCGTGTTCAACGACCACGATCGGGACGTCCTCAATCGAGTCGGGCATCAACGTCGGCTCGGCCATCCGGATCAGGGGCAGCGCCCTGGGCAGCCAGCAAAGCGGCCTGCTCATTGCGGGCGAGGTCACCTCGCTCGGCGCCGAGTACCGCTCGGGCGAGAGCCGGGTGCTGGTCCGGGGCTACGACGCCCTCCACCGGCTCCAGCACGGCCGCCAGACCCAGACCTACCTCAACGCCAAGGACTCGGACATCGCCCAGGCCGTCGCGGGCCGGGCCGGGCTGGAGGTGGGTCCGATCACGGAGACGACCGAGGTCCACCCGTGGGTCCCCCAGGCCAACCAATCGGACTGGGAGTTCCTGACCGACCGCGCCCGCCAGATCGGCTTCGAGCTGTCGGTCGACGACGGTGCCCTCCAGTTCCGCAAGCCGACTCCCGCCTCGGACGCACCGGAGGACGGCGACTACGACTCGAGCAACCCGCTCCAGCTTGTCTTCGGCCAGAATCTGCTCCAGTTCCGGCCTCGGATCACGGCGGCCGAGCAGGTCGGCAGCGTGGAGGTCCACGGCTGGGATCCAGTCCAGGCGGCCGCCCTGAACAAGCCCGCCGATCCGGCCACGACCAGCGTGACCCTGGGCTCGCTCAAGCCGGACGAGATCGCCGCCGGCTTCAACCCGCCGGCCTACGTCCTGATCGGTGGCCAGGTCGCGACCGAAGCGGGCCTGGATGCCGCCTCGGCGGCCGTCAGCGAGCAGCTCGCCAGTGCCTTCGTCGAGGCCGAGGGCACCGCCCGGGGCCACCCCGGGCTGAAGGCCGGCGTCGCCGTCAGCGTCTCGGCCGTGGCCGACCAGTTCGCCGGCAAGTACAGCCTGAGCCAGACCCGCCATGTCTTCGATGAAGACGGCTATCGGACCGAGTTCCGGATCAGCGGTGGCGCCGATCGTAGCCTGCTCGGGCTGGCCCTGGCCGGCCCGTCCGCGTCGGGCGCGATCGGCGGGTCGGCCCGCTCGAGCTCGGTCGGCGGGCTGGTCATCGCCCTCGTCACCGAGAACGACGATCCCGAAGGGCTTGGCCGGGTCAAGCTCAAGTTTCCCTGGCTGGCCGACACATTCGAATCGGATTGGGCGCCGGTGACCCAGTTCGGGGCCGGGCCGGACAGCGGCAGCTTCTTCGTGCCCAACGTCGGCGATGAGGTCCTGGTCGGCTTCGGCTTCGGGGACATTCGCCAGCCGTTCGTGATCGGCGGCCTCCACAACGGCCAGACCAAGCACATGGCCGGCGAGATCGAGTCGGTGAACGGAGCGCAGAAGCGGCGCGGGATCGTCTCGCGCAACAAGCATCACCTGACCTTCTTCGACGGGGCTGACGAGTCCGGCATCTCCCTGATCACCGGCCAGAACCACCTCCGAATCTCGCTCGACGACACCCAGTCCTGGATTGAGCTCAACTCGCCGGGCAAGGTCACGATCTCGGCCGACGGCGACATGCAGCTGACCGCCAAGGGCTCGCTCGAGCTGAGCGGCTCGGCCGGGCTGAAGCTCAAGAGCGACGCCGTGGTCGAAGTCTCCGGCCAGACGATCAAGCTGAACTAGGAGAGGCGATGGGCACCCCTGCGATCGTGGCCGGCGACAAGATCACCGGAGCCTGTCCCAACCACCTGATCCCTGGCCCGCTCGGGGCGCCGATCCCGTCGCCGGTCCCCCTGCCCTTCTCCGCCCCGCTTTCGCAAGGGCTCTCGACCAACGTCCTGATCGGAGGCAAGGCGGCCGCGGTCGTGGGCTCGTCCGGCCTCAACTCGCCGGCCCATGCCGGCCTTCACGCCAGCGATCCGTTCCTCCTGCCGGCGACCGAGATCGGCCAGGTCACGAGTGGCAGTGCCACCGTCCTGATCGGTGGCCAGCCGGCCGCGACGGCGGCCTCGCAGGCCACCTGCTGCACGGTCCCGGGCAAGCTCCCGCCGTCCGTGTCCAATGTGTTGATCGGCTAGGTGGGGCAGTGAGCACGGAATTCATCGGCGCCGGCTGGGCCTTTCCCCTGCGGACCGACGCGACCGGCGGAATCGCCCTGGTCAGCCACGATCGCGAGATCGAGGAGAGCATCCGGTTGATCCTGGGCACGGCCTTCGGCGAACGGCCGATGCGGCCCGACTTCGGCTGTGCCATCCACGACTACATCTTCGCCCCGACCGATGCGACAACGGCCGGCCGGAT
Organism: uncultured Chloroflexia bacterium; assembly: GCA_963718285.1. Lineage (GTDB taxonomy): Bacteria > Chloroflexota > Limnocylindria > Limnocylindrales > CSP1-4 > Palsa-1033. Next base: position 96,433 of record CAVQYU010000001.1, read on the forward strand.
CTCCTACGAGGTCCGCGCATCGCTCCAGCGCTGGGAGCCCCGGATCGAGGTGGCCGAGGTCGTGGTCGAGATCTCGGCCGACGACCCGGCCCTGCTCTACATCGACGTGCGCTACACGATCACCAGCTCGAATGACCCACGCAACCTGGTCTTCCCCTTCTACGTCATCCCGCCGGAGAGCTGACATGGCCCTGCCCGTCCCCAACCTCGACGATCGGCGCTTCCAGGACCTCGTCGACGACGCCAAGCGCCTGGTCCAGCAGCGCTGCCCCGAATGGACCGACCACAACGTGTCCGATCCGGGGGTCACCCTGATCGAGCTGTTCGCCTGGATGTCGGACCAGCTGCTGTACCGGATGAATCGGGTCCCCGAGCGCCACTACGTCAAGTTCCTGGAGCTCCTCGGGGTCCGCCTGTTCCCGCCGATCGCGGCCCGGGCAGCCGTCACGTTCTGGCTGACTGCCCCCCAGCCGGACGCCGTCAGGATCGCCGCCGCCACCCGGGTCGCGACGGTCCGGACCGAGGCCGATGAGGCGATCGTGTTCGCCACCGTGGCCGACCTGGCGATCGTACCCTGTGCCCTGGCCCGGCCCGGCTCGATCGTCGACGGCAAGCAGTTCCGGGACAGCTCCGCCGCCCTGGACAAGGGCACCGGCTTCCTGTGCTTCGACACGCCACCCAAGCCAGGCGACGCGCTCATGGTCGGGCTGACCGACGCCGTGCCATCCTGCGCGGTCACCCTCAGGATCAAGGCCACGATCGAGGGCGTGGGCGTCGACCCGGACCGGCCACCGCTCGTCTGGGAGGCCTGGGACGGCGCCGACTGGGCCGCCTGCGAGGTCGATCGGGACGGCACCGGCGGGCTCAACCGCGACGGCGACATCGTGCTGCATGTGCCGGCCGGCCATGTCGCCTCGGTCATCGACAAGCAGCGCGCGGGCTGGCTGCGCGCCCGGATCGTGGAGCCGGAGCCGGACCAGCCGGCCTACAGCGCTTCGCCCAGCATCCGGGCCCTGAGCGCATTCACGATCGGGGGCACGACCAGCGCGATCAACGCCGAGGTCGTCCACGACGAGCTGCTGGGCATCTCCGGTGGGGTGCCCGGCCAGCGCTTCACGGTCAAGCGCCGGCCGGTCGTGCCGGGGGGCGGACCGGCCGTCCTCCAGGTCAGCGCTGAAGATGGCTGGGTCGACTGGCAGCAGGTCACGACCTTTGCGGACAGCGGCCCGGCCGATCACCACTTCGTGCTCGACGCGGCGGCTGGCGAAGTCCTGCTCGGCCCGGGCGTCCGGCTCGAGGACGGTTCCTTCCGGCAGTACGGGTCGGTTCCGGCCAAGGGTGCCAGGCTGGCCCTCCAGACCTACTACACGGGCGGCGGCCGGCGGGGCAACGTGGCGGCCCACGCCCTGAGCACGCTCAAATCCTCGATCCCGTTCGTCGGGCGGGTCGAGAACCGGCGACCGGCGGCCGAGGGCGTGGACGGCGAGGACATCGAGAACGCCAAGGTGCGCGGCCCGATCGTCCTGCGCACCCGGGGCCGGGCCGTGACCACCGAGGACTACGAGCAGCTCGCCCTGGAAGCCGCCCCCGAGGTGGCCCGGGTGCGGGCCGTGCCGGCCGGCGACGGCGTCGATGCCGGTTCGGTCCGGGTCCTGGTCGTGCCGGCTGCGGCGAGCCGGGCCGGCCGGCTCCAGTTCGAGCAGCTCGTGCCGCCCGATGACACGCTGGAGCGGATCTCGCGTCGCCTCGACGAGTGCCGGGTCATCGGGGTGCGGGTCCTGACCGAGCCGCCGGCCTATCGCGGGATCACCGTCGTAGCCCGCCTGCGGGCCCGCTCGCGAACGAACCCGGGGCGCCTCCAGGAGGCGGCCCTGGAGGCCCTCTACGCCTACTTCCATCCGATCAGCGGCGGCCCCGAGGGCAGCGGCTGGCCGTTCGGACGACCGGTCCAGGTCGGCGAGGTGTACGCCGTGCTGCAGGGCGTCGGCGGCCTGGAGCTCGTCGAGGACGTCCGCCTCTTCGGGGCCGATCCGATCACCGGCCAGCGTGGCCAGTCGGTGCCTCGGCTCGACCTCGACCCCAACGCCCTCGTGTTCTCCTACGAGCACCAGGTCCTGGTCGAGGGCATCTGACGATGCGCGGGCTGGTGGCCGGGCTGCTCAACCCGCACCCGCTGGGCGAGAGCCTGCCCGCCCTCTACCACGAGGATTCGTTCACCCAGCGCCTGACCGGGGCGCTGGACGAGGTGATGGCCCCGGTCTACGCCAGCCTCGATGGATTGGGCGCCTACCTCGACCCGGCCCTGGCCCCGGACGACTTCCTCGACTGGCTGGCGAGCTGGGTCGGCGTGGCCCTCGACGAAACCTGGCCGATCGAGCGGCGGCGCCAGCTGGTGGCCGACGCGGCCGGGCTGTACCGGTCGCGCGGGACGGTCGCCGGCCTGGCCGCCCAGGTAACCGTGTATACCGGTGGCGAGGTGACCGTCGAGGACAACGGCGGGGCGGCCTGGAGCAAGCAGGCCGGCGGCGCGATTCCGGGCAAGGCCGCGCCCCTTCTGCGGGTTCGGGTCAGCGTGGACCAGCCCGACTCAATCAGCCTGGCCCGGCTCGAGGCGGTCGTGGCCACGGCCAAGCCCGCTCACGTCCCCCACACGATCGAGGTCGTGGGCCGATCGGGCCGGGCCGGCCGCGCGGCCCGGAACGCCGAGCCGGCCGCGTCGGATGCCGACGAGGCGCCCGGGGGCTGATCGCTCAGGCTCGGGCCACCAGGGCAGCTGCTGTGGCGCCGTCAGCCGGCACCGGCCTGGCCGGCGCCTCGAGGGGCGGCCCAACGCCCAGCTCGGCCAGCATCTGGGCGTAGCCGCGCCGAGCGCGGTGCGCCGCGCCCCGATCGCCGGCCCGATCATGGGCGTCGATCAACAGCCGCCACAGCCCGTCATCGAACCGGTCGAGGGTCAGGCCGCGGGCGCAGGCCTGGGCGGCTCCGCCATCGTCGCCGGCCGCCAGGCGCAGCTCGGCCAGGCTGCGGGCCGCCCCGACGGCGGCCAGGCGGGCCCGGTCCCGGGCATCGACCACCCAGTCGGCGGGACCCTCTTCGGGCAGGAGGTCGCCGCGGTAGCGCTCGATGGCCCGCCTCAGGGCGTCCATGGCCGCGCCGGGATTGGCCTGGGCCAGGGCGGTGGCGGCTTCATCCAGGGCCTCCTGGAAGTCAATGAGGTCGAACTCGGCCGCGCCCGGGAGACCCAGCCGGTAGGCATCGCCGTCCCGCCGGATCAAGCCGGCCCCGCCCCTCGGGCTGCCCGGCTCGAGGGCCGTGCGCAGGCTCGACACGGCGACATGCAGGAGCCGGCCGGCGGTCTCCGGGTCGGTGTCCGGCCACAGTGCGGTCAGGATCACCTCGCGGTGGACCGGGCCGCCGCAGGCCAGGCTGAGCAGGTGAAGAACCTGCCTGGCCCGGGGCTTGACCAGGGCCAGGTCGACCTCGAGTCCGCCGACCAGCAGGCGGAAGCCGCCAAACAGGTCGATCGAAACCGCCGCTGGCTGGGTCGCCTCGGCCGGTCGCTGGGCGGGCGTCCCGAGGGCCATGGCCGGGCTCGAACGGCGCCGGGCCTCGGCCGGAGTCGGCTCGGCCGGTCGATCGGGGGCAACCTGGCGGGGCTCGACGAGGCCGGTCCGGCCCGCGACCTCGGCGGCCCGCTCGAGGTGCAGGTCGGCCCGCTCGGCATCGAGCCGGGCCAGAGCGAGCTCGACCAGGAAATACGCGTCCGGCACGGACCCGCGTCGGATGGCTGCCACAGCCCGGCTCACCTGGGCGCCGGCGTCGGGCCGAGCCTGGCGTGCGGAGGCATAGGCGCCCAGGGCCAGGGCCCACGCCTCGAGCGACGCCGCGCCGAGCGCCGCGAAGCGATCGACGGCCCCGTCAAGGAAGCTGAGCGTCGCCGGCGCACCCGGCCGGAGCCAGCCCATGAGCAGGCCGGTGAGAGCGGTTGACCAGGGATGACGATCTGCGCCGGCCTCGGGTGGCGAGCCCGGCGGCAGGTCGGCGCTCGCCACGACGAGGAGCGCCCGGCCCAGCCGAGCCAGCCAGCCTGCGCCAGCGCCGTCGGCCAGGGCGATCCCGGCTTCGACGTCGCGGCTTCCAGCAGGATCCCCGGCAACCAGGCGGGCCGCGCCTCGAGCCAGGGCGAGCGCAGCGGCCATGGCGGGATCTGCCTCATCGGAGCCCGCAGCCTGGGCCACTGGACCGCCGAGCGGGCCAGTCATTGGGGCGGCCACCTGATCGGCCGTCTGATCGGAAAGAGCACCGACCGCGGCGGCGACCCGGCCGCCGGCCAGCAGGGCCAGGCCGCGGCCCAGCCGCGATCCGGGCGAGCCGAGGGCCGAGCCCGCCGGGTCCGCGTCCGAGCTGGTCGCCGGCCAGGTCCCTCGGGCGGCCGTCAGCGGATCGCGCAGGACGGCCGCGCGCAGCCGCCCGGACCAGTCGGTCGGTGGCCCGGGATTGACCTCGAGCCAGGGGGCGATCGCGAGACGCTCGCGGCGGGGGGTCTGGGCCACGGTCGACGCACCGAAGCCCGCCTCGGCCAGCTGGTACGCCTCGATCGCCTCCACCCAGCGCCCTTCGGCCCGATGGCGCCGGGCCGTGGCCAGGATGAGCCAGGGATCATGGCGGACGGTACCCGCGGGCAGCACCTCCAGCCAGGCGGCCGGGCCCGCCGCCAGCTGCCGGCCTTCGCGCGCGACCAGGCGCTCGGCGGCATCCCAGGCCTCGGCCCGGCAGTAGGCCACGAGCGCCTCGGCCGGGGCGTCGGCCGCCTCGAGCAGCTCGCCTGCCCGGCGGTGGGTGCTCCGAAGAGCAACTTCGCCTCGCTCCTCGAGCAGGACACCCTCCAGGTGGCTGCGCAGGACCTCGTGATAGCGGTACGTGCCGTCATCCAGGGCGAACGTGAACAGGCGGCGGCGCTCGAGCTCCTCGAGGACGCGGGCACCGTCCGTGCGGCCGAGCAGGCCATCGGCCAGGGGCCCGCTGAGGATGCCCAGGACCGACGTCTGGACCAGGAAGGAGCGCAGCTCCGGCGGCAGCTCGTCGAGGACATTCCGGGTCAGGTATTCGCGGACCACGCGCGAGCCGCTACCCAGGCTGGCCAGGATCCGCCGGCGCTCCTCGGCCGATTTGCCGGCCGTGGCCAGGTGGAAGAGCTGCAGGCCGGCGGCCCAGCCATCGGTCCGGCGGGCCAGCCGGGCGATCTCCTCGGGTCCCACGGACTCGGCGTAGAAGTCGCGGAAGAGGCGCTCCACCTCCCACGAGCGGAAGCGCAGGTCCTCGGGCCCGATCTCGAGCAGGCCGCCCGAGACGCGCCGGCGGGACAGGTTGAAGGCAGGTTCGGAGCGGGACCCGATGACCACCGCCAGCGATGGCGGGGCGTAGTCGATGAACCGTTCCAGGGCCTGCTCGGCGGATGATCCTTCAAGCGTGTGGGCGTCGTCGACGACCAGCAGGATCCGGCCGGTCGCCAGCTGCTCGAAGGCCCGGCTCGCTGCTTCGACCGACGTCCAGCCCCGGGCCAGCCCGGGCAGGATGGCCAGGAGAGCGGCCTCCAGATGCTGCAGCAGGGCCGCCTCGGACTGGTCGCGTCCCTCGGCCCGGTACCAGGCCACAGGATCAGGCGAGGCGGCCGCGAAGCGAGCGATCAGGGTGGTTTTGCCCGATCCGGCCGGAGCAACGACCAGGGCCAGGCCGTGGCGCCAGACCGCCGACAGGCGATCATCGACCCTTGGCCGGGCAAGGCCGGCCACTGCCGGCACGCGGACCTTGGCCGGCGCCACCGGCGGTCCGGAATTGAGCGGACTCGCGCTCCGGCGCGGGCGCCCGCCTGGGGCAGCGTTCCTGGCCAATTGAGTCGATAGAGCCTCGACAGGTCGCAATCCAGGGTGATTGGCGAGGCACGATTGTCGATCTTTCGGGGGTCCACCGTCCAGCCGCTGGCGCAATGGCCAGGGACTCCAGCACCTCTACAGCCTCGTTCGCGACACCCCGGCGGTGGGCGCAGGCCATCGTGGATAATGGCCCAGCCCCGGTCGGCTCGATGAGGGTTCAGCGTGATCGTCTGTACGAACTGCGGACACGAGAATTCGGACGATGCGACGTTCTGCGCCTCGTGCAACGCGTTTCTCGAGTGGAGCGGTGCCCCGGCCAAGAGCTCGGCGGGCCCGGAGCCTGGCCAACCGGCCGATCCAGGGCCGGCCGATGCCGGTCCGGCCGGCCCGACGGACGCCGGGAACAGCCGGTCCCAGGCCGCCGAATCCCTGGACGCCGCGACAGAAGCCGACGCCACCGGCCGCCCGGCCGCACGTGAGCGGGACGATCAGGTGGTGCCACCTGTCACCACGCCGCCCGACCGTCCGTCGCCCGTCGTCAGCCCGCCGCCCACCGAGAAGGCGCCTGCACCGGGCCCACCGGCCGTCAAGGCTGGACCGGCGGCCGGCGGCGCTGCAGCCGTCGCTGCCGCTGGCGCTGCAGCCGTCGCTGCCGCTGGCGCGACAACCGGCGCTGCGGCAGCGAGCGAACCACCGGCCCAGCGACCTGTTGCCCCCGCCCGGAAGCCGGCCCGAGCCGACACCAGCCCACCCGAGGTGGCTCCCGGCCCGGCTCGGCCAACCGCCCGGCCTGGACCGGCCGCAGTCGTGCCCGCGATCGGCGCCCCCGCCCAGGGCGGAATCACGTGCGCCAAGTGCGGCACGGTCAACGAACCCGGCCGGGTTTACTGCGTCTACTGCGGCGAAGCCCTGGCCGCCCCCGTCACGGCGCCGGTCCCACCGCCAGTTTCGTCCGGACGGCGCATCCCGGTCATCGCGATCGTGGGCGGGGTCGCGCTCGTCGCGCTCCTCGCCATCGGCGTGTTCGCCCTGAAGGGCAGTCCGGCCGCCACGACCCCATCGCCGACGGTCCCGGCCAGTGCCGCGGCAGTTGTTGCCAGCCCAAGCACGCCGGCCAGCCTGGCGCCGACTCCGGCCCCGACAGCGTCCGCCAGCGTCAGCGCCGCACCGCTTCCGCCCCCGCCGGATCGACCGATCGTCTATTCGATGACCACCACGAGCACCCTGATCTGGTCGATCCCGGCAACTGGCGGCAAGGCGACCCAGCTGGTCAAGACCGGCACGAACAGCGGCGCCGGCTGGTCGCGCGACGCCAAGCACATCAGCTGGGTCCGGCGGGTTGGGTCCGCGCCGATCGAGGTGTGGGTCATGAATGCCAACGGCTCGTCGGCCCACGCCCTGACCAGCGGAGCCCATGCCAACGACGCGCCGAGCTGGTCGCCGTCGGGTGACCGGATCGCATTCGCGGCTTCGTTCGGGGCGAGCACGAGCCAGATCTGGATCATCCCGGCCGCGGGCGGCAAGGCAGTCCGGCTGACGAGCGTCGCGGGCGGAGCCCGCTGGCCGAGCTGGTCGCCCGACGGTCACTCGATCGTCTACGTCTCTCCGACCAACGGCCAGTCGAGCCTGTGGCGGATCGACCCCGAGAATCCGGCCGCCGGCGCCGTCCAGCTGACCGCGGCAACGAGCGGCGCCGACCATTCCCCGACCTGGTCGCCCGACGGCACGCGGATCGCCTTCGACAGCAGCCGCGACGGCACGGACCGGATCTACGTCATGAACGCCGATGGTTCGAACGCCCAGGCGGTGACGCCACCCAGCCTGCCGGCGGCCTGGCCGGCGTGGTCGCCGGACGGCAGCCAGCTCGTGTTCGAGGGGACGAAGGGCGCCGACCGGGACCTGTACCTCGTCCCGGCCAACGGCTCGGCCGCGCCGACCGACCTGACCAACGATCCCGACCACAACGAGTTCGCGGCCGGCTGGTGGTAAGTGCCTGATGCAGCGACCCGCCCAGCAGCGACCGCCGGAGCCCGACCGTGAGATTCCCGGCGTGGCGATCGCGGCCGGCGGACTGGTCGTGGTCCTGGTCGTGGTCGCCTTGCTCGTGTTGAGCGGGCGGTTGCAGCCCTCAGGGTCACCGAGCGCCGCCCCCAGCGCCGCCGAGGCACAGCCGACGCCCTCCGACTCGGGCGGGCCGGGCAGCTCAGGGGGCCCGGACGGCTCGGTCGGACCGGGCAGCTCAAACCTGGGAGCGACCTCTTCCGCCGGACCGGCCCCCGATCGACCGATCGCCTACTCCAGGACGGCCGGCGCGACAACGATCTGGTCGATGCAGCCCGGCGCGGCGGCAATTCAGCTGGGCCAGGACGGCCCGAGCACGGGCGCCGCCTGGTCGCATGACGCGCGCCAGATCGCATTCATCCGGCGGACCGGCAGCGGGTCGGGCGAGGTCTGGGTCATGGCCGCCGATGGCTCGTCCGCCCACGCCCTCACGACCGGCGCCCAGGCGGTCGAGCATCCGAGCTGGTCGCCCAAGGGCGATCGGATCGCGTTCGCGGCAGCCTATGGCAGCACCGACACCCAGCTGTGGGTCATTCCGTCGGCCGGCGGCAAGCCGGTCCAGGTCACCTACGTCACGGGCAGTCCCGGGGCGCCCAGCTGGTCGCCGGACGGGCAAACCCTGATCTACGCCAACACGATCAATGGATCGTCGGGACTGTGGATCGCCGACCCCGCCAACCCGACCTCTCCGACGATCGGCCTGTTCGGGCTGCCCGAAGGGACGAATCGAACGCCGGCCTGGTCACCGGACGGCTCGCGGATCGCCTTCGACAGCACCCTCAACGGGACCGACCAGATCTGGGTGATGAATGCCGACGGCTCGGCGCCCAACTCGATCACACCGGCGACGCTGGCCGCTTCCTGGCCGGCCTGGTCACCGGACGGCAAGCAGCTCGTCTTCCAGGTGCTCAAGGGCTCCGACACCGACCTGTATGTGATGCCTGCCGATGGGTCGGCGAGCCCGGTCGATATCACCAAGGACCCAAAGCACGCAGCGTTCGACGCGGCCTGGTGGTGAGGGCCTGATGCCGGCCACCGTCGAGCTCGTCGACTCCTCGGTCGTGATCGCCCCAGGGGCGACCGCCAGCGCCGTGCTGCGGATCCGGAACACGGGCCGGATCGTGGATGAGTTCAGCATCCGGCCGGTAGGCGAATTTGCCGCCTGGATGGCGGCTCCGGCCGCGCTGCCCCTGTTCCCCGACGCAGTCGGCGAGGTCCGGGTCCAGTTCGCCCTGCCACGGGGCAGCCAGCCGGCGGCTGGCACCTACCCATTTGCCGTCCAGGTGCGCTCGCGCGAGGACGCCGCGTTCTCCTATGTGGCCGAGGGCCGGATCCAGGTCAGCCCGGTCCTCGAGGTCACGGCCCGACTCACTCCTCGGACAACGAGCGGTGGCCGCCTGTCGCGCAGCGGTGCGCCTCGCCTCGAGCTCGACAATGCGGGCAACGTGCCGGCGACGATCGACATCTCGGGGGCCGATCCCGACGAGCGCCTGATGATCCAGCCGGAGCAGGCCAGGGTGGTGGTGCCGGCCGGTGGCAGCGCCGTCGTCCGGATCAAGGTGACCGCCCGGAAGCAGATCCTCCAGGGCACGCCGGTCGCGATTCCCTTCCAGGTGCGGGCGACGCCGGCCGGAGCTGCCCCGATCAGCCTGGACGGCTCGCTCAACCAGAAGGCGCTCCTGCCTTCTGGCATGGGTCAGCTGCTCATCGCGATCGTGCCCCTGCTGGTCGTCGCGTTCATTGCCAAGACGGTCATCGACAACGTGAGCAAGGCGAGTGCCAGCCCCTCGGTGATCGCCCTCGCGACGCCCAGCCCGACGCCGACGCCCAGCCCAAGCCCCTCCGCCGCACCCAGCGCCACGCCTGCCCCGAGCCCCAGCGCCAGCCCGATCCCGCTGGCCGATGCGACCTTGCGCGGCCTCGGCCTGTACGACCCCGCGGGCCAGGGCAATCCCAAGGCGACGTTCGGCTTCCACGTCGACGGCGGCGGGACGATCGATGTCAAGGCCCTCACCGCCACTGGGCCGATCAAGATCTGCATCCAGCAACAAGGCCGCAGCCCAACCTGCGGATCGGGAGCGACCGGGCTCGAGGTGAAGAAGGCGACGGCCGTCGCCGGTACCTGGACGGTCAGCCTGGTCGGGGACAGCAACGGCAACTCCTCGACCGTGGACGTCGAGCTGACCTATCCGGCCGCCGCGCCTTCACTCGAGATCAGCGGGATCCCCTTCGCGGGGTCGATGGCCAGGACCGGGCTCGACCTGACCGTCGTCGCGACCGCGTCCGGCGCGCTCAACCTCAACGCGAGCTGGACGGCCTTTCCGGACCCCGGCACGAGCACGATCTCCGGGTCGAGTGCCAGCTCATACGACCTGCGCATCCTGAATGTCGCCAACCCGGGCACGCCGATCACGGGATCCGGTGAGGCGGTCCAGAACGCGACGGCGCCGGCGAACCAGCTCCTGCCGCCCAATGCCTATGAGCTGACCCTGACCAGCCGCCTGGCAACATCCGAGCTGGTCCTCGACGGGACGGTGAGCTGGCCCTGAGCCACGGTTCAGGGTCCTGGAGCGGCTGACCGGCTAGCGGTCGCGCTCCGCGGCCAGCGCCAGAGTTGCCTGGGCGGCGGCCAGCCGGGCGACCGGCACCCGGAACGGTGAGCAGGACACGTAGTCAAGGCCGATCCGCTCGCACTTGGCGATCGACTCGGGGTCCCCGCCGTGCTCACCACAGATGCCCAGCTCGAGGTCAGGCCGGGTGGCCCGGCCCTTGTCGACCGCGATCTTCATCAGGCCGGCGACGGCGTCATCGAGGGTCTGGAACGGGTTGACCGGCAGGATGTGGTCCTCGACGTACTTGAGCAGGAAGCCACCCTCGGCGTCGTCCCGGCTGTAGCCGAAGGTCATCTGGGTCAGGTCGTTCGTGCCGAAGCTGAAGAAGGCGGCGTCGGCCGCGATGAGGTCGGCAGTCAGGGCTCCCCGAGGGACCTCGATCATCGTCCCGAACTTGTAGTCGAGGGCGACCCCGGCCGCCCCGGCCACGGCGTTCGCCTCAGTCTCGAGAATCCGCTTCGTGGCCGACAGCTCGTTCACGTGGCCAACCAGCGGGATCATGATCTTGGCGATGGGATGGCCACCGGTCCGGGTGACCGCGATCTGGGCGTTCAGGATCGCCCGGGTCTGGATCTTCACGAAGTCCGGGATCATCAGGCCCAGCCGGCAGCCGCGCAGGCCCAGCATCGGGTTCTGCTCGCGCATCGACTCGACCACGGCCAGGACCTCGCGCGCCCGGCGGTAGGCGGGGTCGTCCTCGGGCGTGCCCCGCTCGCGCAGCTCGGTGACCTCGACCAGCAGGTCGTCATGGTTTGGCAGGAACTCGTGGAGGGGCGGGTCGATCAGGCGGACGACGACCGGCAGGCCATCCATGGCCCGGAAGATCCCCTCGAAATCACCCTGCTGGAGGACCTCCAGGCGGCCCATCGCCGCATCGAACCGGGCAACGATGGCGAGCTCGTCGGGACCCAGGGCCTCGCCGGCGTCGCGACGGGCCTTGGCCCGGGTGGCGGCCGTGGCCACCAGGATGGCGTCACGGACGATCTCAAGGCGCTCGCCTTCGCGGAACATGTGCTCGGTCCGGCACAGGCCGATGCCCTGGGCACCGTAGGTCCGGGCCAGGGCGGCCTCTTCAGGCTTGTCCGCGTTGGTCCACACGCCCATCCGGCGAATGCCGTCGGCCCAGCCCAGGATCGTGCGCAGGTCGGGCTGGTCCTCGAAGCGGGCCGAGACGGTGGCCATCGCGCCCAGGAAGACCTCGCCGGTCGAACCGTCGACGCTCAGCCAGTCGCCCTCGGCAAAGGTCACTCCCGACTCGACGCTGCGCGCCGTGCGGGCGGAATAGTCGATGACGAGCTCGGCGCAGCCGGCCACGCAGGGCTTGCCGATCTGGCGGGCGACGACGGCGGCGTGCGAGGTCGCGCCACCGCGGGCCGTGAGGATGCCCTGGGCCACGGCCATCCCGTGGAAGTCGTCGGGCGAGGTCTCGATCCGGACCAGGACCACTCGCTCGCCCCGGCCGACCCAGGCCACGGCGTCGTCGGCCGAGAAGACGGCCCGGCCGACGGCCGCGCCCGGCGACGCGTTCAAGCCGCGCGCGATGCGGGTCGCCGACTTGCGCGCCTCGGGATCGTACTGGTCGCGCAGGAGCTGGTCGATCTGGGTTGGCTCGATCCGGCCAACGGCCTCTTCCTTCGTGATCACGTTCTCGCCGACCATGTCGACGGCGATCTTCACGGCTGCGGCCGCGGTCCGCTTGGCGCTCCGGGTCTGGAGCATGAACAGGTGGCCGCGCTCGATCGTGAACTCCAGGTCCTGGACGTCGCGATAGTGGCGCTCGAGGCGCTCGGCGATGCGCTGGAACTCGGCGTAGGCCTCGGGCAGATCGCGCTGGAGGTTGCTGATCTTGAGCGGGGTGCGAATGCCGGCGACGACGTCCTCGCCCTGGGCGTTGGTCAGGTACTCGCCATAGAGGACCTTCTCGCCGGTGTTGGGGTCGCGGGTGAAGGCGACCCCGGTGCCCGAGTCGTCGCCCATGTTGCCGAAGACCATCGTGACCACGTTGACGGCCGTGCCGAGGTCGTGCCGGATCTTCTGGTTCTCGCGGTAGTCGTGGGCGCGCTTGCCGAACCACGAGGCGAAGACGGCCTTGATCGCCAGGTCGAGCTGATCGAACGGATCGCTCGGGAAATCGCGGCCGGTCTCGGCCTTGACGATCGCCTTGAACGCCTCGCTCACGTGCTGCAGGGCGGCTGCGTCGAGATCGGTGTCCTGGCGGGCCCCGTGGATCGACTTGGCGTGGTCGAGCGCCTCGTCGAACTTCTCGGCGTCGACGCCCATCACGATCCGGCCGAACATCTGGATGAACCGGCGGTAGGCGTCCCAGCCGAAGCGATCGTTGCCGGTCAGGGCAATCAGGCCGTGCAGGGTTCGCTCGTTGAGGCCCAGGTTGAGGACGGTGTCCATCATCCCGGGCATCGAGAAGCGGGCGCCCGAGCGGACCGACACGAGGAGCGGATTGGCCGGATCGCCGAAGCCCTTGCCGGTCTGCCGCTCGACATCCTTGACCGCGTCGAGTACGTCCTGCCACAGGCCGTCGGGCAGTTGCTCGCCGGCCGCGAAGAAGTCGTTGCAGGCCTCGGTCGTGATCGTGAAACCGGGTGGCACGGGCAATCCCGCCGTGGTCATCTCGGCCAGGCCGGCCCCTTTCCCACCGAGCAGGTCGCGCATCGCGGCGCTGCCCTCGGCGTGGCCATCGCCCCAGGCGTAGATGTAGCGCTTGGCGGCAACGTGGGAACGCTCGGACGTGGCAGTCTCGGTCATCGCGACGGGATGCTCCTTCGATCGACGCTCGGGTCGTGCGGGGCGTGGCCCCCCGATTGTACCCGCGACCCCGGGTGACCTCCGGTTGTGGATCGGTTGCGGGCCCCGAAGCCGACAGCCCACGCGTTGGCAGCTGAACGGCGGTCGGGGCATCCGAATATCACCACTATTCTTAGCTTGCGTGCTGGCCGCCCGGAACGAGGGTCTGAGCCAGGTCGAGCTGGGCAGAGCTCGGGCGCTGAGCACGAAATCCGCTGAGCGGACCCACCGGGACCCCGGATTCTCCCGGCCGAACCTGCAGTTCCGCGGTGCTAGCGGTCAGCTAAGAATAGTGGTGATATCGTGCGATCGACGAGGTCGAGCCACGGCCGTGACGAAGGGCTACTCGTCGTCGTTGACGGCCGGGTCGATGCCCTCGGCGGCGGCCAGTTTGGGCTCCTTGCCCTTGGGCCAGTACAGCTCCTTGTGGACCGAGGCGTCGTCAAAGCCGAGCGACTGGAGGGTGGCGTCGGCGTTGAGGATCATGTCGGGATTGCCGCAGATGTAGGCCACCGCGTTGTCCGGCGTGAGCCCGTGCTCGGCGCAGATCGCCTCGACGATCGCCTCGACGCGGCCGGTTCGGCCGGTCCAGCTGGCGTTGCGCGGATCGCTCGTGCGCGACACGGTCGGGATGTAGGTCACCGGGAACTGGCCGGCGCCCTGCCAGCCCTCCACGAGCGCCCGGTAGCCCAGCTCGTCCTGGTACGAGACGCCGTTCAGGAACAGGGCCCGGCGGGTCGCGCCGTCGACGAGCAGTGTCCGGATCATCGACACGAACGGGGCGTTGCCCGTGCCCGACGAGATGAACAGGTGGGTCCGGTCGTCGTCCGGCTCGAGGGTGAACTTGCCCTTGGGCCCGATCAGGCGCATCCGGTGCCCGATCGGCAGGCGCCACAGCAGGGGCGTGAACTGGCCGCCCTCGACCAGGCGCACGTACAGCTCGTAGCCGTCGGCCGCGGTGCGCGGCGAGGAGGCCACCGAGTAGGGCCGCTGGACCATCCGGCCGTCGGCGATCACCCCGATCGTCATGTACTGGCCGGGCTCGAAGGGCAGCGGTTCGGCGTCCATCCGGATCGTGAAGTAGCCCAGGCTCGACGTCTCGTCCGAGCGGGCCACCAGGCTCGCGTTGTACTGGGGGGCGTCGGGCTCGACCTGTCGGGCGTCGACCGCGGTGATCAGGTCAGCCACCGGCCGCGCCCGTGTACAGCCACACGCCCAGGGCGATCCCGGCCAGCACCGCGATCAGGGTGGCACCCATCAACCAGGCCGGCCGGATGCTCATCCCTTGCCCTCGATCATCCCTGGCCCTCGATCATCCCTGGCCCTCGATCAGGGCGTGCTTGGCGGCCGCGAACTCCTCGTCGGACAGGTTGCCCTGCTGATGGAGCGTGCTCAGGCGCTCGATCGCGTCGACCAGCGCCGTCCCGCCCGGGGCGGTCATCGGCCGCCCCCGCCCCGCCCCTGGCGTCCGCCGGCCGATCGAGCCGAACAGGCCGGATGCCGAGAATGGGTCCTCCGAGATCCGACCCGGGCGCGTCGGCCGGAGCTCGAGCCGGCGGCCATGGGCAGGCCCCGTCCGGCCCGCAGCGCGATCAGGGTCATGACCAAGGGGGCGAGGCCCATGACCTCGAACATGACGCCCGAGCAGGACGAAGATGATCCCGGCGCCATCGGCTTCGGGGTCGCCGAACGCGGCGAGGCCGTACTGCAGGAAGTTGAAGCCCAGGCTGCAGAACAGGCCGACCCAGGCCAGGCCCGGCAGCGAGCCATAGATCCCGCCGATCCTGGTGCCCGCGGCGAATGCCAGGAAGACGAACAGGAGGCCGATCGGGATGGCCAGCGGCAGCAGCCAGGTGCCGTCCGGGACAGGGCGTGGCGATCACGTAGGGCCGCCGCTGGCGCATTGCCCGCCGACGTCGAGGACGGCCCGCATGGCCAGGAAGGTCACCGTCAGGGCCAGCGGCGATGCCGGCCATGGCCAGCAGGTACCCGACAACGCCAGCCAGGGCGGTCGCCGGGCGGACGCGGTCATCGGGCCGGGATCGCGGGTCACGGCCGAAGCGCCGCGAGGCGGTCGAGGATCACCCGCCGGACGTGGCCGACGCCGACCCGTTCCTGGGTCATCGAGTCGCGATCCCGGATCGTGACCGCCCCGTCCTCGAGCGAGTCGACGTCGACGGTCACGCACCACGGCGTGCCGATCTCGTCCTGGCGCCGGTAGAGCTTGCCGATCGCCGCCGTGTCGTCGTACACGGCCATCACGTCGCGCTTGAGGTCGTCCTTGATCTGGTGGCATAGGGCCGACGATCTCGGGGCGCTTCTTGAGGAGCGGCAGGACCGCAACCTTGTACGGCGCGAGATCGGGGTGGAGGGCCAGCGAGACGCGCGTCTCGCCCTTGACCTCCTCCTCGCGATAGGCGTCGATCAGGAAGGTGAAGGCCGCCCGATCCGCGCCGGCCGCGGTCTCGACGATCCAGGGGATGAAGTGCTCCTCGGTCGCCGGATCGAAGTACTCGAGGTTCTGGCCCGACGCCGCGGCATGGCGGGACAGGTCGAAGTCGCCCCGGTTGTGGATGCCCTCGAGCTCCTTCCAGCCGAACGGGAAGCGATACTCGATGTCGACCGCCTTCTTGGCGTAATGGGCCAGCTCGTCCGGGAGCATGCTCGCGCAGACGGAGCCGGGCCGGGTCCACGCCGTAGGCCTCGTACCAGGCCCGCCGGCGAGGCAGCCACTCGTCGAAGGCCCTGTCCGAGGCCGGTCCGCCGGGCTGGACGAAGTACTGCATCTCCATCTGCTCGAACTCGCGCATCCGGAAGACGAAGTTGCCCGGGCTGATCTCGTTGCGGAAGCTCTTGCCAATCTGGGCGATCCCGAACGGGATCTTCTTGCGGCTCGATTCCCGGACGTTCTTGAAGTTCACGTACGAGCCCTGGGCGGTCTCGGGCCGGAAGTAGATCACCGACGACTCGTCCTGGACCGGGCCCATGTTGGTCTGGAACATCAGGTTGAACTGGCGCGGCGCCGACAGCGGCCCGGCGTCATTGGGGCAGACCAGGTGGTGGCTCTCGATCACGGCCGGGTCGGCCAGCTCGGCGACCGTGAGGCCTTCGGCTCCGGGAAGCTCGTCGAGGCGGTAGCGCCGATGGCAGGTGGCGCATTCGACCAGCGGGTCCGAGAACGAGCCGACATGGCCCGAGGTCACCCAGACCTGGGGATGCATCAGGATCCCGGCGTCGAGCCCGACGATGTCGTCGCGATCCTGGACCATCGCCCGCCACCAGGCCCGTTTGACGTTGTTCTTCAGCTCGACGCCGAGCGGCCCGTAGTCCCACACGGCGTTGATCCCGCCGTAGATCTCCGAGCTGGGAAAGACGAATCCGCGCCGCTTGCTGAGCGAGACGATCGTGTCGAGGCTGGCGACAGCCGGCGCGACGGCGTTCGGATCCGGCGCCGAGACGCTCCGGGGTTGGTCACCCGGCGGTCACGTCTCAGTCTAGCCGAGCCGCAGGCGGGTCGGCCGGATGCGGATCGGGTCGGGATAGTCGCGCGAGAACGATTTGGGCGTCCAGCCGTAGGCCTTGATCTTGCCGCCGTACTTGGCGACGTACGCCGGATTGCGCCGATGCGGGCGGCGCGCCGGGCTCGAGCCTGGCCTCGCCCTCGAAGGTGACGATGCCGTCGCCCTGGTCGTCGCTGTTGAGGTGGATCGAGACGTGCCCGTTCGCGGCCACGTTGCGGGCTCGCGGTGCGCCGGCCCGGCTGAAGACGAGGAACTCGCCAGCCGCCCACAGGAACCAGACCGCCGAGCTCTGGAGCCGGCCGTCGGCGGTGATCGTGGTCAGCCATGCCACGACCTCGCTGTCGAGCCGGGCCAGGACGGCCCGGCCGGTCTCGGTGGCGGAATCGGGCATGACGCTGGGCGTCGTCATCGGCGGGCTCTCCACGGCTAGTGCTGGATCAGGCGTCGAGCCGGCCGGCGGACGGCCGGGTCCGGCCCGGACCATGTCCAGGAAGGGCAGCGAGCGCGCGTCGCGCTCGAGGCTGAACCGGACGAAGTCGCGCATCGCGGCCTCGACCTCACGCTCGGCCGGGGACCGGGACCCGGAGGGCCGCGATCGCTGCGATGTCGAGGCGCTGGTAGGCCTTGAGCAGCTTGAGGCCGTCGAGGCTGAGGCCGGTCCGCTCGGCCGGCGGTCCCGGGTCCCGCCCGCACAGCACGCCGCCGAGCGGCGGGACCCAGCGGAAGGTGTCGCTCCGGCTCGAGCATCCGGTCGCACTCGACGCAGCGGTCGACCTCGGGCCGCATGCCCAGCTCATCGGTCAGGTGCATCTCGTACCAGCGCGCGACCCGGCCGGGCTGCATCCCCGCGTCGAGCAGCTCGTAGGCCCGCTTGAGGAGCGTGTAGAGCGGCTCGGCCGGGTGGCGCTCCTCGAGCGAGCGGTCGGCCAGCTCCGCCAGGTACCAGGCGGTGGCCGTCGACTCGAGCGAGTCGCGCAGGGCCAGCCAGGCATGTCCGACGCTGACCTGGGTGACCACGTCGAAGGTCCGGCCGTGGGCCAGCTGGAGGCGCAGCTCGGCGAACGGCTCGACGCTGCCGCCCAGCCGGCTGGTCGGCCGCCGGACGCCCTTGGCGATCGCCTTGAGCTTGCCGTCGTGCGGGCGTGATCAGGGTCAGCACCCGGTCGGCCTCGCCCAGGTCGAAGCGGGACAGGACGATCGCGTCGGTCGACCACAGGCGCTTCACGGGCATGCCCTCACGGTAGCATCGGAGGCGACCGGATGACGGTCGGTGGCCGGGCCGGGTGGCGCGGACCGGCTCCGCTGGCTCAACCCGCTACCGGGAGCGTGCAGGTTTGCGTGTACACTCAGGCGGCGATGACCGTGACCCGCCCAGAGCTCGATCTGCCCACCCTGATCGCCGCGACCGAGGACGAGATCCTGGGCCTGGTCGGCGACCGCGACCCGTCGACCCGGGGCATGTACGAGATGGTCCGCTACCACCTCGGCCTCGACGGCAGCGGCTCGGCCGGCAAGCGGATGCGGCCGCTCCTCGGGCTGCTGGCCTACGCCTCGATCACCGGCACGCTATGAGCCGGCCCTGCCCGGCGCGGCGGCGGTCGAGCTGGGCCACAACTTCAGCCTGATCCACGACGACATCGAGGATGCCGACCTGGAGCGCCGCCATCGCCCGACGCTGTGGTCGCTCCACGGCATTCCCCAGGCGATCAACACCGGCGATGCGGTCTTCGTCCTCAGCCGGATCGCCCTCCACCGCCTGACCGAGCTCGGCTTCAGCGACCACAAGGTCCTCCGGCTGATGCGCCTGTACGACGAGACCTGCCTGGCCCTGTGCGAAGGCCAGTACATCGACATCTGGACCTCGGGCCACGACGACCCGATGACGGTCGAGCTGTACTTCGACATGATCGGGCGCAAGACGGCCGCCCTGATCTCGGCGGCGATCGAGGCGGGGGCGCTGCTGGCCACCGACGACGAGGCCGTGATCAGCCGCTATCGGGCCTTCGGCTGGGCCCTCGGCCTGGCCTTCCAGCTCAACGACGACCTGCTCGGCATCTGGGGTGAGGAGTCGGCCACGGGCAAGGCCCCCTCGGACATCGCCAAGCACAAGAAGACGCTCCCGATCGTGTATGCCTTCGAGCAGGCCGGAGCCACCGACCGGCTGCGCCTTGGGCCAGGTCTATCGCGACCCGGAACCATCGGCCGAAGCGGTGTGCCGACGTCGTGGCCATCCTCGAGCGGACGGGCGCCCGGGCCTATACCCGCGACCAGGCCCGGCGCTACCGGGACGAGGCGCTGGCCGAGCTCGACGCCGCCGGGGTCGTCCTGCCCGAGGCCCGGGCCGCCCTCGAGGCGATCATGCTCCGGGTCATCAGCGCCTGAGTAGCGATCGTCGTCGGACTGGTCGTCGTCGGGGTCCCGCTGGCGGACGGCCAGGACCTTGCCCACCCGCCGTCCGTCGGTCGTCTCGACGGTCAGCTTGAGCCCGTCGAGGCGGACCTCATCGCCCGGCCGCGGGACGTGGCCGAGGCGATGGAAGATCAGCCCGCCGACGGTGTCGTACTCGTCGGCATCCTCCAGGCAGAGCGGGATCTCGAAGGTCTCGGACAGCTCGTCGACATCGACCCGGCCGTCGATCCGGGCCTCGTCCGGTGACAGGCGCACGATGAGCGGCTCCTCGACGTCGTACTCGTCCTGGATCTCGCCCACGATCTCCTCGAGCAGGTCCTCGATGGTGAGCAGCCCGGCGGTGCCGCCGTATTCGTCGAGGACGATGGCGATGTGGACCTTGCGCCGCTGGAACTCGTGGAGGAGGTCGTCGATTGACATCGACTCGGGCACGAACAACGGCGCCCGCAAGCAGCGAGCGGACGGTCGGCCGGGCTGTCGGCCCCGATCTTGAGCACTGGCAGGAGGTCCTTGGCGTAGAGGATGCCGAGGACCTCGTCGATCAATTCGTCGTAGACCGGGACGCGGCTGTGGCCCTCCTCGACGATCAGGTCGATCGCCTCGTCCAGGGTGGCCGACACGGGCATGGCCACGATCGCGATCCGGGGGACCATGACCTCGTGCAGGCGGCGGTCGCCGAGCTCGATCACCGCGTTGATCATCTGTTCCTCTTCGGCCTCGAGGATGCCCTGCTCGCCGCCGCGCTCGACGATCAGCTTGAGCTCCTCGGCCGTCATCTGGGCCTCGCTCGACATGCTCACCCCGAGCAGCCGGGTGATGCCGCTGGTGACCCGGGTCAGGAACCACACGATCGGGCCGAGCACCCGGGCGATCCACTCGACCGGCCCGGCCACGAGCATGGCCAGGCGCTCGGCATAGGCCAGTCCGATCGACTTGGGCACGAGCTCGCCGAAGACGATCGTGAACAAGGCCAGCAGGACGGTCACGATCAGGAGGGCCAGCCCGTCGGCCCCACCGCCCACGGCCGGGATCGTCCGGAGGGCATCGGCCAGCTTGTTGCTCAGGTTGACCGCCGCATAGGCCGAGGCGAAGAAGCCGAGGACGGTCAGCCCGAGCTGGACCACGGCCAGGAAGCGACCCGGATCGTCCTTCAGCCGGCGGACCCGGCGGGCCCGGTGATTGCCTTCCTCGGCGAGCTGGTCGAGGCGGCTCCGGCGGATCGAGATGATCGCGATCTCGGCCGACACGAAGAAGCCCTCGAAGAGGGTCAGGACGACGATGACCAGCAGCTGGGTAGTTCGGTCACCCGGGCGGCGCTTCCTCGGGCTCCGGCCGCGGGTCGCGCAGGCGGGCCGGCACGCCGACCGCCAGCTTGCCCGCCGGGACGTCCCGGTTGACCACGGCCCCGGCCCCGGTCCGGGCGCCCGGGCCGATCTCGACCGGGGCGATCAGCATCGTGTCGACGCCGATGAAGGCATCCGCGCCGATCGAGGTCCGCTGCTTGTGCTTGCCGTCGTAGTTGGCCGTGATCGTGCCCGCCCCGATGTTCGTGCGGGCCCCGACCGTGGCATCGCCGATGTAGCTCATGTGGTGCTGCTGGACGCCGGCCTCGAGGCGGCTGTTCTTGACCTCGGCGTAGTTGCCCAGCCTGGCTCCCCGGCCGATCGAGCTGCCCGGGCGGAGGTGGGCGAACGGACCGATCCGGACCTCGTCCTCGACCTCGGACGATTCGAGCACGCTGGCCCAGACCAGGCAGTCCCGGCCCACGATCGTGTCGATGAGCTGGCTGCCCGACCCGATCCGGGTTCCGGCGCCGATCGTGGTCGCGCCGCGCAGGATCACGTTGGGCTCGAGGATCACGTCCGCCTCGATCACGACCGTGGCCTCGATGTGGGCCGTCGTGGGGTCGAGCAGGGTGACGCCGGCCAGGAGGTGGCGCTCGTTGATCCGGGCCTGGAGGGCAAAGGTGGCCT
Source organism: uncultured Chloroflexia bacterium (assembly GCA_963718285.1). Classification (GTDB taxonomy): domain Bacteria; phylum Chloroflexota; class Limnocylindria; order Limnocylindrales; family CSP1-4; genus Palsa-1033. The sequence goes on from CAVQYU010000001.1 coordinate 117,684, forward strand.
CGGCCAGCTGGGCCCGGTCGTTGATCCCGTCGAGCGAGCCATCGTCGCCGACCTGGAGCGAGCCGATCGGCCGGCCGTCGGCCCGGGCGAGGCGCGATCAGCTGGGTGAGGTACAGCTCGCCGGTCGCGGCCGACGGGGTCAGGGCGCCGATCCGGTCCCGGAGCCAGGCGCCATCGAAGGCATAGATGCCGCTGTTGACCTCGTCGATCTCGAGCTCGTCCTCGTCGGCGTCGCGAGCCTCGACGATCCGCTCGACCTCGCCTTCGTCGTCCCGGACCACCCGGCCAAGCCGGCCGGGGTCGGGCGTGATCACGCTGATCAGCGACACGACCGCGCCGGCCTCCCGATGGGCCTCGAGGAGCGCGTCGAGCTGGTCCACCTCGACCAGGGGCACGTCCCCGGACAGGACCAGCAGCTCGCCCGGCAGCTGGCGGCCGCCGCCCGGCCAGCTTGCCTGGTCGTTCCGGCCGGGGACGCGCCGGCGAGGGCGGCGAGGGCGGCGGCCAGGGCATCGCCGGTGCCCCGCGGCTCGTCCTGGCGGGCGGTGTCGGCCCGATCCGGCCACGGCCGCCTCGACCGCCGCGACCGGCGGCGACCAGACCACGATCGGGCGACGCCGGTGGCGGCATCGGCCGCGTCCAGGACGTAGTCGATCATGGGCCGGCCGCAGATCGGATGGAGGACCTTGGGCAGGCGCGACTTCATGCGCGTGCCGAGCCCCGCGGCGAGGACGATTGCTCGTGTGCGCGCGAGCTTCGGTTGGGGTGTCATGCGTTGGGCGGAGCGTAGGGGCGCCCGCTCGGGGGTGTCAACCGAGCGAGCCGGCGGCGTTCAGGCAGGCCGGCGGGCAACCAGCTCGATCTCGACCCGGGCGCCCTTGGGCAGGGCGGCCACCCCGATCGTCGAGCGGGCCGGCGGCGGATCCGGCATGTACCGGCCGTAGACCGCGTTCATCTCCGCGAAGTCATTGATGTCGACCAGGAAGACGGTCGTCTTGAGGACGTCGTCCAGCGACGCCCCGGCCGCCGCCAGGACGGCCACCAGGTTGTCCAGGACGCGGGCGGTCTGGGTCGCGATGTCGCCTTCGACCAGGTTGCCGCTGGCTGGCTCGAGGTGGATCTGGCCCGAACAGAACAGGAGCTCGCCGGCCGCGATTGCCTGGCTGTAGGGCCCGACCGCCGCCGGGGCATTGGTGGTTGCGATGGCCTGTCGATCCATGGCTGTCTCCTGCTGGGCGAGCGGGGAACGCCCGCCTATCTTGGCACCCCGGGCGAGGCCCCGGACGAGGCCGCGATCGCCGTGGCGGCGACGAATGGCGGCCCTCGCCGGGCGCCACGAGGACGCCGTCATCGAGCGCCGAGCGCACGACGAGGGCGGCCGCCTGCGCCTCGGCCAGGCCGGGATACAGGATCCAGAGCGTCGGTCCCGAGCCCGACAGGCCGACCGGCCGACCCGTCAGCCGGGTCAGCGCCCGGCGGAGCGGAACCAGCCCGGGCACGACCACGGCGCTGGCCGGCAGGAGGTCGTTGGCCGCGGCCAGGACTCCCGCCCGATCGTGCAGCGCCTGGCTGGTCAAGCCCCGCTGGAGCTCGCCGGCGAGGTGCTCCGACGAGATCCGGCTGGGTCCGCCGGGACCGCCCGGGCCACCCGGCGGCCCGGAATAGGCCGACGCCAGGGCCGCAAAGACGTCGCCGCTGGACACCGCCACGGCGGGCGTCACGAGCAGGATCCCGGGCGGCTCACCCCGGATCGCTCCGCCCAGCGGGTTGACCTGCTCGCCCGCGGCCCTCGACCAGGGCCAACCCCCCGGCCTGGAAGAACGGCACGTCCGAGCCCAGCCGGGCGGCGATCCGGCGACGCTCCTCGGACGACAGGACAGTGTCGCCCGGCGCGCCCCACAGCTCGAGCACGCCGTCGAGGGCGGCCGCCGCGTCGCTGCTGCCGCCGCCCAGGCCGGCCGCCACCGGGATCCGCTTGTCGAGGCGGGCCGCCACGGCCGGCGCGGGCAGCGCCCCGCCGAGGGCCGAGCGGGCTGCCCCGATCGCTCGCAGGACCAGGTTGTCGGTGGCCGGCCCGAGGCTCGCGAGGTCCTGGTCCGAGACGACGTTGAGGGTGTCGAGCGGGCCGGCCGCCAGGGCGAGCGACAGGCGGTCGACCAGCGCGAGGGGTGCCATGACCGAGTGGAGCGCGTGGTAGCCGTCGGGCCTCCGGCCGATGATCGCCAGGGTCAGGTTGAGCTTGGCCGGGGCAAGCCGGACGGTCGGGCCGAGCCGGCTCGGGTCGCTCATTCGGTCCCGTCGGGCCGGGTCGGCGGGCTCGCCTGACCAGAATGGCCGGCGTGGCGAAGCCGACCGCGCTCGTCCGGTCCGATCGGCCCAAGCGCCTCGAGCAGGCGGATCCACTCCCCCACGGCCACGGTCTGGGGCCGCCGGTCGGGATCGATGCCGGCGCTCGCCAGGGCGGCCAGGACCTGCTCGGCGGGCAGCGGCAGCTGCCTGACCAGGACGTTGTGGAGCATCTTGCGGCGTTCCCGGAAGGCTGCCTGGACCAACCGCCAGAGCGAATCCTCGGTGGCCGGGTCGAGTCGGTCGTCCTCGGCAAATGGCTCGACCACGATGACCGCCGAGTCGACGGCCGGGGCCGGCTCGAAGGCCGTCGGAGGGACCCGCAGCGCGATCCGGACCGTCGCGTGGTACTGGACGAAGACGGATAGGTAGGACAGGCCGCCCGGCCGGGCCGCGATCCGCTCGGCCACCTCACGCTGGACCATGAGCACCAGCCGGCGTGGCCTCGGGGGCTCGCCCAGCAATCGATGCAGGATCGGGCTGGTGATGTGGTAGGGCAGGTTGGCCACGACGTCGTACGGCTCGGGCAACAGCCGGCCGAGGGGCTGGTCGAGGGCGTCGCCTTCGATCAGATTGAGTGTCCCTGACGCACCCGACGAAGCCAGGGCCTCGGCAAACTCGGTCCGCAGGAAGCTGGCCAGGCCACGGTCGAGCTCGACCGCGGTGACGGCGGCCCCGGCCGCCAGGAGGCCGCCTGTCAGAAGCCCGAGGCCCGGCCCGATCTCGAGCACGTTCGTGCCCGGCCGCGGGTCGGCCTCGGCCAGGATGGCCTCCAGGACGTCGATGTCGGCCAGGAAGTTCTGGCTCATCGAATGGCGCGCGTGGAGGCCGGCCCGCTGGAGCGTCCTTCGAATCGTGGCCGGATCGAGCCGGGCCGGGGCGGCCGGGCTCACCGGCCGGCCGGGACGGCGGCCGAGCGGAAGGCAAGGGGCAGGTTGGGCCGGGCGTCGAGGTCGAGCCCGGAGCGCTCACCGGCGACCAGCCTTCGACCACCGGCCGCCCCGATCATCGCCCCGTTGTCGGTGCACAGGCCGGGCCGGGGAATGTGGAGGGGCAGGCCCAGGTCGTCCGCCTCCGCGGCCAGCCGGTCGGCCAGGACGCGGTTGGCGGCAACCCCGCCGCCGACGACGATCGACCGGGCGCCGATCGCGCGGGCAGCCCGGGCCGTCTTTCGGGCGAGGACATCGATGACGGCATCCTGGAAGCCCCAGGCCAGCTCGGCCACGATCGCCTCGGGCAGGGCGGCGCCGGGCTCGTCCCTGGCCAGCCCGGCGTCGAGCCAGGCCGCCTCGACAATGCGCCGGGCGGCCGTCTTCAGGCCGCTGAAGCTGAAGTCGTACGAGTCCCCAAGCCAGGCCCGGGGGAAGGCGACATCGCGGCGGACCGCGCCGGCCGCCGCGCGCATGATCTCGGGACCGCCGGGGTAGCCGAGCCCAAGCAGCCGGCCGACCTTGTCGAAGGCCTCGCCCGCGGCGTCGTCGACGGTCTCGCCCAGCAGGCGGTACGTACCGTGGTCGCGCATCTCGGCCAGGAAGGTGTGCCCGCCGGACACGACCAGGGCCACCAGGGGGAACTCGGGCGTGGCTCGCTCGCCTTCGGTTGGGTCGAGCAGCCAGGCCGCCTCCACGTGGCCGTCGAGGTGGTTGACCCCGACCAGCGGCTTGCCCCGGACGTAGGCGATCGCTTTCGCGAAGTTGATGCCGACGAGGAGGGAGCCGGCCAGGCCCGGGCCGTAGGTGACCGCGACCGCGTCGATGTCGGACCAGTCCACGCCGGCGTCGGCCCAGGCGGCATCGAGGACCGGCACGATCCAGCGCAGATGGGCTCGGGCCGCGACCTCGGGCACGATCCCGCCGGTGACCGCGTGGAGGGCCACCTGGCTGGCCACGACGTTAGCCAGGATCCGGCGGCCGCCCTCGACCAGGGCGATGCCGGTCTCGTCGCAGCTCGACTCGACGGCCAGGACCAGCGGCCCGCTCACGGCCGACCGTCCAGGCCCGCCGGCGGGATTCCCTGGACCTTGACCGGCTCGGCCCACGACTCGAGTTCGGCGCGCCGCTGGGCCAGGCGGGCGACCATGTCCGGCGAGCGGAGGGGCTCGGTCGTCATGATCAGGGCGTCCTCGTTGGTGTCGCTGTAGTAGCCCGGCCGGATGCCCACCGGTCGGAAGCCGAACTTCTCGTAGAGGCGCCGGGCCGGCAGGTTCGACAGGCGGACTTCGAGCGTGGCCTCGGCCGCCCGGCGCTCGATCGCGGCGTCCATGACCGCGACCAGGAGGCGCTCGCCGAGGTGGTTGCGGCGCCAGGCCGGGGCGATCGCGAAGGTCGTGACGTGGGCCTCGTCGACCATCAGCCACAGGCCGGCGAAGCCGGCAATCTCGGCGCCCACCCGGACGACCAGGTAGTGGGCCAGCTTGTTCGTCTCGAGCTCGGTCCGGTAGGCGTTGGCCGGCCAGGGCGCCGAGAACGACGCCCGCTCGATGACCTGCACGGCCGGGATGTCGTCGAGGTCCATCGACTCGACGACAACCCTTACCGGGGGTCGCGCGACCATTCGATCGTTCCTCCGCTGGCGGTGACGCCCCGGGGCAGGCTGACGTACTCCGGCACGAGGCGGGCCAGGTCATCGACCTCGCCCCTGGCCAGGCGGGCCCGGCCCAGGCGGAGCAGGCTCGGCCCGAGCCCGGCCAGGGCAGCGATCCCTCGCTCGACGGCTTCGGAGGAGGCCCGGCCCTCGAGGTCGACCGCCACGACCCAGACCGCTGGGGCCAGCTCTGGTTCGGTTCCGGCGGGCAGCAGGCGCGGCCCGGCCTGATCGACCAGCACCCGGTCGCGCGGCCCGGCGGGCAGGAGCAAGGCCGACAAGGGCACGGCCGAGCCACCCAGGCTCAAATCGCCGGCCGCCTGGCTTGCCGCCTGCCTTGCCGCCTTGCTTGCCGCATCGGCCGCGGCCAGCAGGGCCGTCGAGGTCGGAATCGCCGACGATCGGAATGGCCAGAGCGTGGGCCAGGCCCTTGGCCGTGGCCAGGCCCACCCGCAACCCGGTGAAACCGCCGGGACCGGTACCGACCACGATGGCCTGGATCGAGGCCAGCCCGATGGCCTCGGCCGCGAGCAGGCGGTCCAGCCCGGCCAGGAGCTCCTCGCCATGGCGCTGGCCGCTTGGCCAGCTCGCCTCCGCCTGGCTGCCGTCCGCGCGTTCGATGGCCACGACCGTCTGGCTCGTGGCCGTATCGATGGCCAGCAGCGGTCCGATCGCGGCGCCGCTCATCCGATGGCCTCCAGGTAGCGGACCAGGTCGTCGCTCGTGGCGCTCAGCTCGATCGTGCGGGGCTCATCAGCGCTGCCACTGATCACGATGTCCAGCCGCTCTGCCGGCAGGTCCGGTCCCAGCCGCTCGGCCCACTCGATGAGGCTGACGCCGGCGGCCTGGCGCTCGTCGAGAAGGCCTGCCGCCCGGGCGTCGACGCCCGTCTCGAGCCGATAGAGGTCGATATGGAACAGGGGCAGGCGGCCCTCGTACTCGGCCATCAGGACATAGCTCGGCGAGTTGATCGTGGCGCTCACACCCAGGCCTGCCCCGAAGCCCTTGGCCAGCTGGGTCTTGCCGGCGCCGAGCTCACCGTGGAGCGCGATCAGGTCACCGGGCCGGGCGGCCGAAGCCAGGGCCCGGGCGAGGTCCTGAGTGGCCTGGGGCGAGCGCGATTCGATCTGACGCCGGGTGCTGCCCGCCTGCGTTGTCGGCATGGGCGGAGGGTACCCGAAGCGGGTCGGGCCAGCCGGTCAGGCCAGACGCTCAGACAAAGCGCTCGAGGTCGGGGATCGGCACGACCACGATCGAGCCATCGTCGAGCTCGACCGTCCCGGCCTCGAGCTGGACGCCCGCCCCGAAGCGCCGTCGGCCGGCCGGCCCGCGCCAGCGGCCCTCGCGTCCGGCCAGATCGCCGTGGCGGATCCGGACCCACTCGGGGGGCACCACGGGCGGGTCCAGGGGCGGGTCGATCACGAGCATCGGCGGATCGGCCACGATCCCGACCTCGCGCCCGACGAGCTGCTCGAACAAGGCCTGCAGCGGCCCCGGGATGGGCCGCCGGAAGGTGCCATCCAGGACGAGAACCGCGAACGGCGCGATCGCCTGCAGGCTGGCCCGCTGGCGCGCTTCGGAGGCGACCAGGTCGCGCAGATCCTTGCCGGCCAGGCCGGGCACCACGATGCCCCGCACGCCCATCGCCCGGGCCCGCCCGATCGTCTCGGAGTCGAGCCGGCCGCCGACCACCAGGATCGCCCCGGCCCGTCCGACGTCGAGCTGGCCGCGCAGGCCCGACTCCCCGGCCACCAGCTCCAGCCGGCCGCGGGTCGGGCCCCCGGCGGCAAACGCACCGGGCACGCCGTGGCCGGCCAGCGACAGGCCGATCCCCCGCCCCGGCACGACCTCGCGCACGATCCCGGCACCGGGCGACTCGAGCAGCTCGGTGTGCTCGCCGCCGACCACCTGCCAGCGACCCGCCTCGGCCATGAGCACCTCGCCGGGCGGCGTGCGCGGCCGGCGGCGACGGAGCATCGCGCCGGCTTCGTGGCCGTCGCCGCCCCACCAGTCACCGGGGGCCAGCCCGGCGGCCGCGTCATCGGGCTCGGGCACGGTCGGCGGGCCGATCTCGAGTCGGGGATCGCGCCGGCGCTCGGCCAGGCCCAGGCCAGGGGTCACCGGCTCGCCGGCACCGACCAGGATGCGGTCGCCCGGGCCGAGCTCGAACCAGGTCGTGGGGGCGGCCAGGACCAGGGCCCGGCTGGGCACGTCCCAGGCGGTCCCGTCCCTGGCCACGTCCCGGGCGGCCTTGGCGGCGCCCTTGGCGGCGGCGTCAGACATCGAGGCCTGGCCACAGGGCCGCCTGCCACGCGCCGAGCAGGGCCCGCCGCCGATCGAGACGGTCGGGCAGGCGGAGGGGCACGTCACGCAGGTCGACGAGCAGGCCGCCCAGGCCGCCGCCGACCTCGATCCGGGCATGGCGGGCCCGGCTGCCGAGATCGACCTGGTCCCGGAAGCGGAACTCGGCCACGCCCACCTGGCCGGGCGGGAGGTCCACGAGCTGGAGCCCGCCCGGCACCAGGTCCACCTCGCTCGACGCCGAGTCGGAATGGACGATGAGGCGCCCGGCGGTCTTGCCGGCCCGTACGCCGGCCGGCGTGACCACCGTCCCGAGCGGAACAAGCAGGTCCTCGGCCAGCTCGCCCAGGACGGCCCGGCGCTCGGCCGGATCCTCGATCGTGCCGACCGGCCCGAGCAGACGGGCGTGATCCCAGGCGAGCTGGCTGGCGCCCGGCCGGCGGACCAGGTCGGCCAGGGCCAGGGCGATGGCCGGACCGGGCGCGACCGCCCAGCCGCCGCCCGACACGACGATCAGGTCGGGCGCCGCGAGACGGCTGATCGCGGGCGTCGCCTCGACCAGCCGTTCCAGGGCGGCCCGGGCTGCGGCGTAGCGCACGACGGCACCGGCGCCGTAGGCCTCCCCCCACGGCGTCAGGCGCAGCTCCCGCAACCGGTCGCGCATCCGGTGCCGGTCGAGGGCGATCGACGACCAGTCGAGGACGCCGTCGACCAGGCTGTCGTCGGGCTCCCCGGGCGGAACCAGGCAGGCGGCCGCGACCAGGGCCGGGGCCTCCTCCGGGCCGTCCGGCCCGGCCAGGACCCGGAGGCCGCCGTTGAAGCCAATCTCGACCAGCTCGACCCTTCGATCGATGGTCGCGGCCAGGTCGACCGTTGCCCGGACCATCGCGTGCCGCCCGTCGTGGCCGGCCGGCTGGATCGCATCGAGCAGGCGTCGCAGGCCCTCCCCGGGGGGCTCACCCGAGGTGGCTGCCGGCCCATACGGCGGTGGCGCGCCGTCGGAGTCGGTCCCGAACCGGGCGGCCTCGGTCCGGACCAGGCCGGCCAGGACGATCGGCCGGCTCGGGTCGCGTCCCGCCAGCGCCGCGCCCAGGGTGGCCAGGCTGGCCACGACCGGCCGGGGGTCGAGCGCGGCCGACTCGCCGGCGGCCAGGACGATCGCGGCGACATCCCGCTCCAGCCCCAGGCGGGCCATCGCGATCGGCTCGGAGTGCTCCAGGCTGAGCCCGCTGACCCGCCAGCCGGCGGTCTCGGCCAGGCGCTCGACGGCCGCCCGTTCGCGTTCGCTCGTGGCCAGGACGGCCAGCCGGGGCAGCTCGCCGGTGCGCGCCTCGAGGCGCGGGATCGATTCGAGCGAGGCGGCATCGAGGCCCAGGGTCTGGCTGAGGTCCGGATCGGCTGCGGCCAGGCCACCCACCAGCCGGTCGAGCTGCTCCTCGACGCTGCCCCCGGCCGGCGCCGACTCGGCCGCCAGGAGGCGCCAGCGGTCGTTCATTCGACCGATCAGGGCGACCGACGTCGTGGCCGACCCGAGGTCAAGCGCGAAGAGGGCGCGCGGGTCGCTCGTCACCCGCCCATGCTACCCGGCCGCGCCCGGGCCGGTGTCCGGGAGCACCGCCCGGGGTCAGGCGTCGAGCGTGTCGTCCTCGTCCCACTCCTCGAGCCGCTCGATCAGCTGCTCGATCCCGATGTCGTCCGCCAGGAGCTCCGTCGCGGCGTCGACATCGCCGCCGAACAGGCCCCGCAGGGTCGGGTCGAAGAAGAGCATGGCGTTGCTGCCCAGCGGGCGATAGGGCCGGCTGGCGTTCAGGAAGTGGACCGCCGGAGCGGCCAGGCCGCGCAGGTGGATCTCGCGGGCGACCTGGTCGACCAGCTCGTCGCGCTGCTCCTCGGTCCGGTCGGGCGGCGGCGGCAGCATCATCAGCCGGCGCTCATCTCGTCCGGGCCGCCGGCGAGCGCGCTCTCGGCACCATGGAGCGCGGCCTCGAAGGCGGCATACGCCGCGGCCCCGCGCAGGGCGAAGGTGACCACCTCGATCGAGGGCGAGGCCGGCAGCTCCTGGTGGATCGTGTCGAGGGTGATCCGGGCCGCCTCGTCGATGGGGTAGCCGCCCACGCCGGTGCCCAGGGCGGGAAAGGCGATGCTGGTGACGTTGTGCTCCCGGGCGCGGGCCATCGCGCTGTGGACGGCCGCCTCGATCGCGACGGCGCTCGTCCGGCGGTCCCGGTCGAGCGACACGGCGTGGATGATGATCCGGGCGGCCAGCGCCCCGGCCGAGGTCACCACGGCCTGGCCCAGCTCGAGCGGACCCTGGCGCACCGCGGCGAACTCGATCTCGTCACCGCCGGCCCGCTTGATCGCTCCGCCCACGCCCGTGGCCATCCACAGGCTGGGGTTGGCCGGATTGACGATCGCGTCCACCTCGAGTTCGCAAATGTCTCCGTTCCAGAGCTGAATCCGAGCCACCTTGCCTCCATCCCGCCAGCGTCCGGACGCTCAGCGGTACCAGCCCGGCATGGTACACCCGGGGTAATCGGCGAGCCATGCCGCTGACCACTTCCCACGAGATCGTGGTGCGGGCCTGCGCCACCTCACCCGCGCTGATCTCGGCCCCGCCCTGGCGTCCGATCAGCACGAACTCATCGTCGAGGGAGACCGGCGGCCCGGGCAGGTCGGTCACGTCGGCCATCACGGCGTCCATCGCGACCGTGCCGACCAGCGGGACGCGCTGGCCCCGGACGAGCGCCTCGGCCCGGTTCGAGAGGGCCCGGGGCCAGCCGTCGGCGTAGCCCAGGGGCAGGGTCGCGATCCGGCTGGGACGGCTCGTGCTGAAGCTCGGGCCGTAGCTGATGCCACTGCCCGCCGGCAGGTCGGCCACCCGGATCGGCCGGGCGTGCAGGGAGAGGATCGGCCGGAGCGCCCCGGCCAGGAGGCCCGTCCGCCGATCGGCCGGCAGGTCCTCGGGCAGGAGGCCGTACAGGGCCAGCCCGATCCGCACCCCGTCGAGGGTCGGAGCCGTGCCCGCCAGCAGGCCGCCACTGGCGGTCAGGTGGCGGGCCGGCAGGCGCACGCCTTCGCCGCCCAGCTGGCCGACCAGGGCCGCCAGCCGATCGGCCTGGCCGGTGGTCCGGGTCGGATCGGCCGGCGCCTGGAGGTGGGACCAGATGCCGGCCAGCCGGACGCCCGGGGCCGCCCCAATTCGGCCGGCCGCGGCCAGTGCGTCCGCCTCCGACAGGCCCGCCCGGCCGAGGCCTGTCTCGAGCTCCAGGTGGAGGTCGAGGCGGTGAGGCGGATGGCGGCGGCCGGTCGCCCGGGCCGATGTGCGGGCAAGCTCGAGGGCGGCCAGGGTCCGCTCCAGGCCGAGCAGGTCGCCGGCGGCCAGGGCGATCCGCCGCCGGGCAGCCTCCGGGGCGCGCTCCGGGGGCACCCCGAAGAGGACCAGGATCGGCAGCTCGAGGCCCGCCTCGCGCAGCTCCACGGCTTCGTCGAAGGTGGCTACGGCGAAGCCGTCGGGCGGCTCGGCCGCGCTCTCCAGGGCGGACCCGATGGGCACCGCGCCGTGGCCATAGGCGTCCGCCTTGAGCACGACGTCGAGGCGGCAGCCGGCCGGCAGCGCGCGGCGCAGGGCGGCCAGGTTCGAGTGCAGGGCCTCGATGTCGATCTCGAGCCAGGCCGTCCGGGGCAGCCCGGGCAGCCCGGCCGCGGCCAGGCCCGCCACGATCGACGGAGCAGGGCTCAGCTTGGGCTCCCGCTGGGCCGGACCAGGAAGCCGAGCTTGCGCTCGGCGGTCCGACGAGCGCGGGCGGCGCGCAGGCGCTTGGCCGCCAGGGCGATCTCGAAGGGCAGGTCCGAGGCGAGCAGGCCGGCGTCGCCCAGCCGGTCGCGGACCGACTCGCCGGCCGTTCCGTGCAGGAAGACGCCCAGCCGGGCCGCGTCATAGGCGGGCAGGTGCTGGGCGAGGAGCGCCCCGATCGTGCCGCTCAGGACGTCTCCCGTGCCGCCGGTCGCGAGGGCGGGATTCTCGAAGGGCGCCCGGGCCAGCCGGCCGTCGGGGGCCGCGATCACGCTGCGGGCTCCCTTCAGGACCACGACCTGGCCCCAGCGCCGGGCGGCGTCCGCAGCGGCCGCGGCCCGGGCCTCGTCATCGTCGAGGAGATCCCCGTCGGCGCCGGCCTCGATCCCACTGGCCGACCGCAGCCGGGCGAATTCGCCGGTATGCGGAGTGAGCACGCACGATCGGTGGACGCCCTCCCACCAGCCATCCTCCGCCGCCAGCGAGCGGAGCGCCTCGGCATCGACGACCGCCGGCGGCGCGCCATCCTCTTCGACCGCGAGCAGCCGCCGGATCAGCTCGACCGTGGCCAGGCCCGGCCGGAGGCCCGGTCCCACGACCAGGGCATCGTGCTCGTGGTCCAGGATCCGGGCCAGGGCGTCATCCGGCTCGACCTCCTCGACGTCGTCCTCGGGCAGGCCCAGCGTCGTGGCCTCGACGACCTTGGCGGCGAACAGCGGCTGGAGCGATTCGGGCACGGCCAGGGCGACCAGGCCGGCCCCGGCTCGTCCGGCGGCCAGGCAGACCAGAAGGGCCGAGCCGGCGTAGTCGAGCGAGCCGGCCACGACCAGCAGGCGCCCGAACGTGCCCTTGTGGCCGCGGGCCGGGCGCTCGGGCAGGAGGGGCCCGACGATCGCGTCGGACAGCTCCTCGGGCGGCGCTGCCTCAGCCGTCATCGGTCGCCTCTTCGGCCAGCGAGCGCAGGCGGTTGATCCGGGCCAGGATGCGCCGCTCGCGATCATCGAGGCGGGCCTCGATGTCCGGCGGGAAGACATAGCGGCCACCCTCGGTCCGGACCCCGAAGGCCACGGCCACGGCATAGTCGTCCTCGTGGCTGATCGAGACCGCGATCCGGCCCATACCCAGCTGCTCGGCCCGGGCCGCGGCCCGATCGTGGAGGCGAACCGACGGCTGGCCGGTCGGCAGCCGCTCGATCTCGATCTCACGCCAGCCGATGCCCCGGACGCCCAGGCCGAGGACCTTGCTGACCGCCTCCTTGGCCGCCCAGCGGCCGGCCATCGTGGACGGCCGGCCCCGGACGTAGGCCTGCTCGGCCGGGGTCAGGACCCGGTTGGTGAAGCGCGGGCCGAAGCGCTCCAGGGTGGCCCGGATCCGGCCGATCGCGATGATGTCGATCCCCAGCTCGGTCGTCCCGGGTGGGACCGCCGGGACCGTGGCCACGGCTACTCGACCGTGACCGACTTGGCCAGGTTGCGCGGCTGGTCGACGTCCGTGCCGCGGGCCACCGCCGTGTAGTAGGCGAACAGCTGGAGGGGGATGACCGCCAGGATCGGGCTGAGCACCTCGTCCGTGTCGGGCACCCAGCAGACCTCGTCGGCGAAGCGCTCGATCTGGGGGTCGCCCTCGGTGGCGACGGCGATCACCCGGGCATCCCGGGCCCGGCCCTCCATCACGTTGCTGATCAGCTTGTCGTAGACCGACGAGCGGGTGGCCACCGCCACGAGGGGGCATTCGGCATCGAGCAGCGAGATGGGCCCGTGCTTCAGCTCGCCCGCCGCGTAACCCTCGGCATGGACGTAGCTGACCTCCTTGAGCTTGAGAGCGCCCTCGAGCGCGGCCGGGAAGCCGTAGCCGCGCCCCACGAACATGAACCCCCGCGAGTTGACGTAGCGCCGGGCGAGGGCCGCGATGTCGGTATTGAGGTCGAGCGTCCGCTGGGCGGCCTCGGGCAACGCCCGGAGGGCCCGGCCGAGGGCGACCTCTCGCTCGAGCGCCAGGCTGCCCCGGGCCCGGGCGATCGCGGCGGCCAGGATGACCAGGGTGGTGACCTGGGTCACGAACGTCTTTGACGCCGCGACGGCGACCTCGGGCCCGGCCTGCAGGAAGAGGACCGCGTCCGCTTCACGGGTGATCGCCGAGCCGACCGTGTTCGTGACCGCGATCACCGGGCAGCCACGCTCGCGGGCCAGGCGGGTGGGTGCGATCGTGTCGGCGGTCTCGCCCGACTGGGTCACGGCGATGACCAGGGTGTCGCCATCGAGCGGCGGCGGGCTGTAGCGGAACTCCGAGCCGACCGTCGCCCGGGCGGGCAGGCCGGTCCACTCCTGGAGGGCGGCGGCCCCGATCAGGGCGGCGTAGTAGGCCGTGCCGCAGGCCACCAGCTCGATCCGGCGGACGCGCGCCAGGACCCCGGCCAGGCCGGCCAGCTCCTCGACCTCGATCCGGTCGTCCCGGGTCAGCCGGCCGGTGATCGACTGGAGCAGGGCGGCGGGCTGCTCGTGGATCTCCTTGAGCATGAAGTGATCGAAGCCACCCTTCTCGGCGGCCTCGGCCGTCCAGGTGATCGTGGTCACCGAGCGACTCACCGGCCGGCCGTCGACATCGCTGATCGCCACCCCGCCCGGGCGGAGGTCGGCGACATCGCCCTCCTCGAGGAAGATGACCTGGTCGGTGTGGGCCAGGATGGCCGCCACGTCGCTGGCCAGGAAGGTCTCGCCCGGGGCCACGCCCACGACCAGGGGCACGTTCTGGCGGGCCCCGACCAGCCGGTCGGGCTCAGCCCGGTGCATGACCGCCAGGGCATAGGCGCCGTGGGTCTGGCGCAGGGCCGCCCGGGTGGCATCGGCCAGGTCGCCCTGGTAGGCCTCCTCGATCAGGTGGGCGATCGCCTCGGTGTCGGTCTCCGAGGTCAGGACATGGCCACGCGCCTCGAGGCCGTCACGAAGCTCCCGGAAGTTCTCGATGATCCCGTTGTGGATGACCGTGATGTCGCCGGTGCAGTCCTGGTGGGGATGGGCATTGAGGTCATTGGGCCGGCCATGGGTGGCCCAGCGAGTGTGGGCCAGGCCGATGGCGGCGTGCGGCGTCCGGTCGGCAATGGCGGTCTGGAGGTTGGCCAGCTTGCCGGCCCGCTTCTCGACGAACAGGGCGCCCTGATCGTCAACGAGGGCGATCCCGGCCGAATCGTAGCCCCGGTATTCGAGCCGCTTGAGGCCCTCGATCAGGATCGGCCCGGCCTCGCGCGGTCCGGTGTATCCGACAATTCCGCACATTGTTGATCGCTCTCCGTCGCGGTTCTGGCCCCGGTTCCTGACCGGCGCCGGAGCCGGGCTAGTGTAGACGCTCCCCGGCCAGGGTCATGATCTGGTCGGCCAGCCGGGCCACGAGCTCAGCGTCCGACCCTTCGACCATGACCCGCAGGACGGGCTCGGTGCCCGACGGCCGGACGAGGACCCGGCCACCCGGGCCGAGGCGCCCCTGGGCATCGACGATCGCCCGGTGAAGCACCGGATCGCCTTCCCACTGGTCCTTGTGACGGACGCGGACCGCCCGTTGCTCCTGTGGAAACAGGGGGATCTCGGCGGCCAGCTCGTCGACCGGGCGGTCGGTCCGGCTCAGGACGCCGAGCAGCTCGAGGCCGGTCAGCAGGCCATCGCCCGAGGAGCTGTGGTCGAGGCTGATGACGTGCCCGCTCTTCTCGCCGCCCAGGTTGGCGTCGTTGACCAGCATCCCCTCGAGGATGTACTTGTCGCCGACGGGCGTCCGGACGACCTGCCCGCCGGCCGCCGCGAGGGCGGCCTCGAGGCCGCCGTTGGACAGCACGGTGACGACCACGATGCCCTGGCGCAGGGCGCCCCGCTGGAGTCGGTCGAGGGCGATCAGGCCGATCAGCTGGTCGCCGTCGACCACGCTGCCGTGGCGATCCACCACGACCAGCCGGTCGGCGTCGCCATCGAGGGCGAAGCCGAGGTCGGCCCCGCGAGCGACGACCTCGCGGGCCAGGGCGGCCGGGGCGGTCGCCCCGCACTCGACGTTGATGTTGACCCCGTCGGGCTCGTTGTAGATCACCTCGACCGTGGCCCCGGTCGCGGCCAGGATGCCCGGCGCCGAGACGCCTCCGGCGCCATTGGCGCAGTCAAGCACGATTCGCAGGTTCGTCCGGATCGTTCGGGCCAGCTCGGTCCGGCTGGACCGGTAGCGCTCGAGCAGGTCGGCCGCGTGCGAGACCCGCCCGATTCCCGAGTTGCGTGGTCCGGTCAGCTCCTCGGCTCGCCAGATCAGCGCTTCGAGGGCGTCCTCGCGATCGTCGTCGAGCTTCATCCCCCGGGCGTCGAGCACCTTGAGCCCGTTGTCGTCGGCCGGGTTGTGCGAGGCCGAGACCATGATCCCGGCACCGAACTCGCCGCTCCCGGCGATGAACGCCAGGGCGGGCGTGGGCAGGGTCCCGGCCAGGGCCACGTCGGCGCCCAGGCTGGCCGCCCCGGCGGCGATGGCCTGGACGAACATGCCGCCCGACCGGCGCGTGTCCTGGCCGATCACGAGCACGCCGTCCGGGCCGAGCAGCTCGTGGGCCGTCGCCCGGCCGAGGGCGTAGGCCAAGGTAGGTTTGAGATCGACATTCGCGACCCCCCGAATGCCGTCGGTTCCGAACAGCCGGGCCATCTACGGCCCCGCCGATGCCGACGGGCTGGGCGCCGGGCTGGCCGGGATCGTGATCGTCACGGTCACGCTGCCCGGGCTCATCCCGATCAGCTTCAGGCTGGCCGGCAGGTTCACGACCGGGGTCAGGACATGGACCCCGGGAGCCAGCCCGTCGACGTCGATCGTGACCGCGAACGTCTGGCCATCGATCCCGGCCAGGGCGGTGGGCGTGCCACCCAGGGTCACCAGGACCTGGTCGACCGACAGGCTGTAGACCCGGTCGTCACGGGCGCCCGACAGGACGATCCCGGCCGAGAACGTCTGCGACGCCGTGCGCGGGACGAGGTGGACCGCGACGGTCACGGTGGGCGAGCCGATCACGGTGATGCCGGGTGGCAGGACCAGGTTGACCTGGCTGGTCACATCGGCGGTCGCGCCATTGAGATCAAGCGGGGTGGTGGTCAGCTGGACCAGCTGGCCGAGGCTGGTCGAGTCACCGGCGACGGTCACCGCCACCGGATTGACCGTGACGCTGGCAACCTGGTAGGCGGCATTGGGCGTGCCGGTCAGGATGGGCTGGACGGGCACCGTCCGGGTCTGCTGGCTGCCCACCCGGATCTGGACCCGGACGGTCGCCGGATCGATCCGGATCGGGCTGAGGACGTTGCCCAGGGCGTCGACCGCGACGAGCGACACCTCCTGGTCGACGTCCAGGCCGGACGGCTGGATCACGACCCGGGCCAGGGCCGCGGTGGCCAGCCGGACGACCGAGTCCGGCCCGGAGACGTTCACCGACTCGGTCGACAGGACCGGCGACTGGGGGTGCAGCCCGGCCGGCACGTCGCCCGTGTCGACCACGACCGGGACGCTCTTGGTCACGAGCGGGTCGAGCTGGACCTGGATGACCTGCGGATCGAAGTCCAGGATCTGGACCCGCGGATCGACGGCCTGGACATGGACCTGGACGGTGGCGAACGCCGTCCCGGCCTGGGGCGTGGCCGTCGACAGGTCGACGCTGGCGTTGAAGCTGCTGCTGGTCAGCCGGTCGGCCACGTCGGTCGGGGCGAAGTAGTGGATGTTCGTCACGTCGCCCAGGTTGCTGGTCAGGAGGACGGCGTCGGTCGGCTGGTTGGTGGCCACGATGGGCACCCGACCGGGCCACACCTGGGCGTTCTGGGACAGGACCAGTCCGGCGTACAGGAACGTGGCCAGGATGACCGAGCCGAGCTTGAGGGGCCAGTTCCGGACGATCCGGGCGACGATCCTGCCGGCCGTCCGCCTCACCGGCGGCCCCCGCTCGCGGACGTCGGCCCGTCGGGCTCGGCCCCTTCGACCGGCGCGACGGGCCCGGTGGGCGGGGTGGCCGGCGCCGTGCGCATCGTGATCGGCTCAGGTTGGCCGGCCTGCCGCAGGCGGGAGATCCGGGCGCTCGATGGGCGCAGGCTGCCCGTTGGCATCCGGCTGAGCATCGAGCGACGGCCGCCCGAGGTATCGAGGAGCACGATCAGGGCCCGTTCGAGCTGGACCGGGTTGAGGTTGCGCACGATCCGGGCGCGCTCGACCAGGCTGGTCTGGCCGGTCTCCTCGGACACGACCACGACGACCGCGTCGGTCTGCTCGGCAATGCCCACGGCTGCCCGGTGGCGGGTCCCGAAGCGCTCGGCCGGCAGGACCGTCGTCTCGGCCAGGGGCAGGACGGCGCCGGCCGCCACGACCTGGTCGCCCCGGATGATCACGGCCCCATCGTGGAGCGGCGAGCGGGGCATGAAGATCGTGCGCAGCAGGTCGGCCGTCAGGTCGGCGTGGAGCATCACCCCCGTCTCGGCGATCTCGCCCAGGGCGGTCTCGCGCTCGATCACGATCAGGGCGCCGTAGCGCTCGGCGGCCAGCAGACCGCAGGCGTGGGCGACCTCGGCGGCGACGTGGCCCACGACCCGCTCGTCCGAGCCGCTCAGGAGCCACGCGAACGAGCCAACCCGGCCGAGGCGGTCGAGCGCCCGCCGGAGCTCCGGCTGGAAGACCACGACCAGGGCAAAGACGCCGACCAGGGCGCCGGTCTCGAGCACCTGTCGGAGCAGGCGCAGGTCGAAGAAGCGGGCCCCGGCGTAGACCAGGAGCATGACCGTCACGCCGATCACGAGGCTGACCGCCCGGGTTCCCCGAATCAGGCTGAACAGGCCGTAGATCAGGAGCGCCGTGATCCCGATGTCGACCACGGTGTTGAGCTTGACCTGGTCGAGGATCAACTGGACGAGCTGCATCGTGCGCTCAGTCTAGGTCAGGCACAGAGTCCCGCGAGCCGGCTGTCGTCGGGCAGGAGCCTGGTTGCGGCGGCACACAGGCGGTCGCGGACGGCGGCGTCGCCGGACAGCTCGACCAGCCGTCCGAGCAGGAGCAGCTTGTCCCCGGCCAGTGTCCGCCAGCCCCGGGCCACGTACAGCTCGACCAGGACAAGGTGGAGGTCGGGATCGTCGGGGGCCATGCCCAGGGCCGAATCAGCGGCGTCGAGGGCGGCTTCGTCCAGCCCGGCCGCGGCCAGCTCCCGGCTGGCTGCCACGATCGTGCGGATTCGCCCGACTGGATCGTCCGAGCTCATGGCGGCCTCGAGGCGGGCACTGACGGCGGCCACGTCGACCGGCACGAGCTCGATCCGGGCCGGCCGGCCCGGCTCAACCGGGGCGGAGCCGTCGGCCTCGGCCGGGAGCGGCTCGGGCTCGGCCGGGGCCGGCTCGGCCGGCGGGGCGACATGGACCGGCTCCTCGAGGACCCGCATCGCCCGGGCGAGGGCGGCCTCGGCGGCGCTGCCGGGCGTATCGCTGACGAGCTCGGTCAGGTCCGCCAGGTGACGCCTCCGAGCGCGCGATTCGGCCAGCTCGAGGGCTCGCCGGGCCGTGTCGCAGGCTTCGGGCAGGCGGCCGCTCACGGCCTGGACCTCGGCCAGCAGGTCGAGCGCCCCGGCGGCCTCGGCCGGGCGACCGGCCCGGATCAGGGTGTCGGCCCGGCCGCCCAGGGCCGATTCGTCGCGGGGCGCCAGGCCCAGGGCCGCTCCGTAGGCGTCGAGGGCCTCATCCAGCCGGCCCTGGCGGACGAGCACGCCGGCCCGGCTGGTCAGGGGCAGGGCCCGGTCGGGCGCCACCGCCGCCGCCTCGTCGTAGGCGGCCAGGGCATCATCCAGGCGGCCGTGCAGGGCGGCCACGTGGCCGATCCGGAGCGATTCCTTGTAGCGCTCGTAGGGGACGTCGGTCATTGGGCGGCTCCGGCCGGCTGCGGGCTGCTCCCGATCAGCTCGACGAGGAGCGCCTTCTGGACGTGGAGCCGGTTCTCGGACTGGTCGAAGATGATGCTCTGGGGGCCGTCCATCACGTCCGAAGTGATCTCCTCGCCACGATGCGCCGGCAGGCAGTGCATCACGAGCGCCTGGGGACCGGCGATGGCCAGCAGCCGGCCGTTGACCTGGTAGGCCGCGAACGCGTCGCGCCGTTCCTCGGTCTCGGCCTCCTGGCCCATCGACGTCCAGGCATCGGTATACACGACTGAGGCGCCGCGGACCACCTCATCGGGGTCCTGGCTGAAGGACCAGTCGTCCGCCGCTGGCCGCCGCGAGGGCCTGCGGCCCGCTCGACGATCCGGGGGTTGGGAGCATAGCCGGCCGGGTGGGCCAGGCGAACCTCGATGCCCAGGATCGCGCCCAGCAGGGCCAGCGAGTGGTAGACGTTGTTGCCGTCGCCGACAAAGGCCAGGACGAGCCCGTCGAAGCTGCCCAGGCGCTCCCGGATCGAGAACAGGTCGGCCAGGGCCTGGCAGGGATGCTCGCGCAGGGTCAGGCCGTTGATGACCGGGATGCGGGCCTGGGCGGCCAGCTCGACGGCCACCTCGTGGGGTCCCGTCCGGACCACGATCGCGTCGACAAAGCGCTCGAGGTTGCGGGCCACGTCGCGCACGCTTTCACGGGCGCCCAGGACGACGTCGTTGGTCAGGTAGATGGCCGACCCGCCGAGCTGGGCCGCGCCCGCCTCGAAGGTCACCCTGGTCCGCAGGCTGGGCTTCTGGAAGAGCATCGCCAGGGTCCGCCCGGCGAGCCGGGCGTGGTCGTGCCGGCGGTCAAGGGCGAACTCGGCCTTGAGCTCGGCGGCGAGGTCGAACAGCCGTTCGACCTCGGCCCGGGACAGGTCTGCGACGCTCAGCAGATCGCGACCTCGCAGCGAGCTCTCGGTCGGCATCCTGCTGGCGTCCGCTGGCGCGCCCGGCGCGCTGCCTAGCGCTTCGTGTACTGGGGCGCCTTGCGGGCTCGCTTCAGGCCGTACTTCTTGCGCTCCTTCATCCGCGGGTCGCGGGTGAGCAGGCCGGCCTGGCGGAGCGAAAGGCGATGCGCCTCATCGAGCTGGAGGAGGGCCCGGGCGATGCCATGGCGGATCGCGCCGGCCTGGCCGGTCACGCCGCCGCCCTCGACCTTGACCATCGTGTTGAAGCGGCCGTCCGTGCCGGTCACCCGGAAGGGCATCCGGACGTCGGACTCGTTGACCGCGTTGCCGAAGTGCTGGTCCATGGTCCGGCCGTTGACCACGATCTCACCCTCACCGGGCAGCAGGCGGACGCGGGCCACGGCCGTCTTGCGGCGGCCCGTCCCGTAGTAGAAGGCAGGGGTCGACATGAAAGGCGGTTCCTCCGTCAGGCCAGCGGCTCAGGCCGCTGGGCCTGATGGGGATGATCCGAGCCGGCGTAGACCTTCAGCTTGCGCAGCTGCTGGGCACCGAGGCGGTTGTGCGGAAGCATCCCCTTGACGGCTCGCCGGATGACCTCTTCGGGCCGGCGCTCGAGGAGGTGGCCGAGGGTCTCTTCCTTGAAGCCCTGGGGATGGCCACTGTGGCGGGCATAGACCTTCGAATCGAGCTTGTCGCGGCTGACCGAGATGCGGGCGGCGTTGAGGATGATCACGTGGTCACCCGAGTCGAGGTGCGGAGCATAGGTCGGCTTGTGCTTGCCGACGAGGACATGGGCGACCCGCGATGCGAGGCGGCCGAGGGTCTCGTCCGCCGCGTCGACGACGTACCAGCGGCGATCGATCTCGCTCTCTCGAGGCGTGTAGGTCTTCGCGGTCATGATGCTCCGAGCTCTCCATTCAATTCCGGCGCCGGCCGTCCCTGGGCTCGTCCCAGGGCGACCCGTCGCAGGCACAATCCCTGCGCCGGAGCCGCTGCTCCAGCGAGGGCCGGCCGCCCGGCGCCCAGCGCCGCCGCGACCGCGGCTTGATCCATCTTGCCCTGACCGACCTTCAGCAGGACGGCCACCATCCGGCGCACCATCCCCCGCAGGAAGGCGTCGGCCCGGACGTCGATCGTCACGACCCGACCCGACCGGCGGACCCGGACCGAATGCACGGTCCGGACCGGCTGGCGGTCCGGCGCCCCGAAGGCGGAGAAGTCGTGCCGGCCAACGAAGACCGACCCGGCCCGCTCCATCGCGGCGTCATCAAGTGGCGTCCGCACGCCGAGCGCGTAGCGCTCGATGAGCGGTCGATGCGGCCCGTTCCAGACGGTGTAGCGATACTCCCGGTAGCGCGCCGCGTAGCGAGGGTGAAACTCGTCGGCCACCCGTCGGACACCACTGATGGCGAGGTCCGCGGGGAGCAATGCCTCGATCGAGCGTTCCAGCCGGGTGGCACTGAGACGTCCCCGAGTAGGTGAATGCGATCACCTGCCCCGAGGCGTGGACCCCGGCATCCGTTCGACCGGCCCCATCGACCCGGCCCGAACCCTGCGGTTCGAGCCTGGCCAGTGCGGCTTCGAGCTCTCCCTGGACTGTCCGCTTTCCCGGCTGGACCTGGAAACCGGCAAAGTCCGTTCCGTCATATTCAACCCGGGCGCGATAGCGCGCGGGCGCGCCCTCTCGAGCGCTCACCCTCGGATCCGTCCTAGACGAGCTCGAGCTGGACGATCTCGGCGGAGTCGCCGAGGCGCCGGCCGATGCGCACGATCCGGGTATAGCCCGAGGTGCGGTCGGCGTACTTGGGGGCGATCTCATCGAACAGCTTGTCGACGACGAGCGGCTCGTTGGGGAATTCAGCGATGACCTGCCGGCGGGCGGCGAGGTCGCCCCGCTTGGCCAGGGTGATCATCCGCTCGACGCGGGGCCGGATCTCCTTGGCCTTGGCCTCGGTCGTCTGGATCTTCTCGTAGCGCAGGACCGACACGGTCATGTTCTTGAACAGGGCCAGCCGGGGGCCCTGCTTGCGCGAGAGCTTGCGGCCGTCGATCCGGTGGGACATGGCTCAGCCTTCCTCGCCGTCTTCGTCGTCGAACGGCTCGTCCGACGGCTCGGTGTCGGGGATGACGAAGCCGCGCATGCGCAGGCGCTCCTTCATCTCGTCGAGGGACTTGCGCCCGAAGTTGCGCATCCGCAGGAGATCGTCGTCGGACAGCTGCAGGAGCTGGCCGACCTTGACGATGTTGTTGCGCTTGAGCGAGTTGTACGCCCGCATCGGCAGGTCGAGCTCCTCGATCGGCATGTCGAGCATGTTCGGAGGGAGCTGCGGGCTGCGTCCCGTTGGCCGCCCCGGGCACGGCCGCCAGGCCGATGTTGGCGAACAGCGAGAACTGGCGGACGAGGATGTCGGCTGAGCGCGACAGGGCCTCCTCGGGCGTGATCGAGCCGTCGGTCTCGATCTCCATCGTCAGCTTGTCGTAGTTGGTGATCTGGCCGACCCGGGTGGGCTCGACCCAGTAGTTGACCTTGCGCACGGGGGTGAAGATCGCGTCGACCGCGATCACCCCGATCGGGAGCGATTCGGATCGCTCGGCGGCCAGGTAGCCGACGCCCCGCTCGACCGTCAGGTCGAGCTCGATCGTCACGTCGTCGGTGTCGAGGGTCATCAGGATCTGTTCCGGATTGACGATCTCGACATCGGCCGACTCGACGATATCGGCGGCGGTCACCGCGCCGGCGCCGCTCTTGACCAGCTTGAGCTGGACCGGGTGGGCGGCGAAGCTCTTCAGGCGGAGCTTCTTGACGTTGAGCACGATCTGGGTGACGTCTTCCTTGACCCCCGGGATCGTCGAGAATTCCTGGTAGACGTCGCGGATCTGGATCGAGGTGACGGCGGCACCTTCGAGCGACGACAGGAGGACACGCCGGAGGGCATTGCCGAGGGTGACCCCGTAGCCGGCCGGCAGCGGTCCTGCCTCGTACTTGGCGAAGGTGCCGAGCTCCTCGACAGGCTCGATCTGAGGGCTCTCGAGTTCGATCATGGTCTGGGGCTTACCTCGAGTAGTACTCGACCACGAGCTGCTCGTTCAGGTCGAGCGGCATCTGGTCGCGCCGGGGCTGGTCGATGACGGTTCCGGCGAGCTTGGCCGGGTCGACGCTCAGCCACTCGGGTGGCTGATGCGATCGGAGGGTCTCCTTGGCCACCTTGAATGGCTCGCGGCCGGTGTGCGACTCGCGGACCTCGACCCGGTCGCCCGGGCGGAGGTGATGGGAGGCGATGTTGGTGGGCCGGCCGTTGACCGCGAAGTGGCCGTGGTTGACGAGCTGGCGGGACGGCCGCCCGGGAGGGCGCGAAGCCCATCCGGAAGACGATGTTGTCGAGGCGCAGCTCGAGCAGCCGGAGAAGGTTCTCGCCGGTCACCCCGGGGCGCGACTCGGCGGCGTCGAAGTAGTTCTTGAACTGGCGCTCGAGGACGGCGTAGACGCGGCGGACCTTCTGCTTCTCGCGCAGCTGCATGCCGTACTCGCCGACCTTGCGGCGGCGGACGCCGTGCTGGCCGGGCGGCGTGGGGCGGCGCTCGAAGGCGCACTTCTTGGAATAGCAGCGGGAGCCCTTGAGGAAGAGCTTCATGCCCTCCCGACGGCATAGGCGACAGACGGAGCCGGTGTAACGAGCCATCGATCCTGACCTAGACCCGACGCCGCTTGGGGGCGCGGCAGCCGTTATGCGGGATGGGCGTGACGTCGGTGATCGCGGTCACCTCGAGTCCGGCGGCCTGGAGCGAGCGGATCGCCTGCTCCCGGCCGGCCCCGGGGCCCTTGACGTAGACCTCGACCTGGCGCATGCCGTGCTCCATCGCGCGCCGGGCGGCGCCCTCGGCGGAGAGGGCCGCGGCGTAGGGCGTGCTCTTGCGCGAGCCCTTGAAGCCGGCAATGCCGGCCGAGCCCCAGCTGATCACGGCCCCACCGAGGTCGGTGATCGTGATGATCGTGTTGTTGAACGTCGCCTGGATGTGGACGTGGCCCTGGGGCACGTTCTTGCGTTCCTTGCGACGGACGCTTGACGGCACGCTTGCGTTCGGCCATGGCTGGGCTGGGTTCCCCTTACTTCTTCCGGCGGACGCCGACCGTCTTCTTCGGTCCGCGCCGCTGGCGTGCATTGGTTTTCGTTCGCTGGCCACGGGCCGGCAGGTTGCGCCGGTGGCGGCTGCCGCGATACGAGCCGATCTCGATCAGGCGCTTGATGTTGAGGGCGACCTCGCGGCGCAGGTCGCCTTCGACCTTGTAGCGCCGGTCGATGATCTCGCGCAGCCGGTTGACCTGCTCCTCGGTGAGGTCGCGGACCCGGGTGTCGGGGTTGATGTTGGCCTGGGCGAGGATCTTCTGGCTGGTGGGCAGGCCCAGGCCGAAGATGTAGGTCAGGGCGATCTCGACCCGCTTCTCGCGCGGGATATCAACGCCGGCAATACGTGCCATCGACTACCCCTGCCGCTGCTTGTGCTTGGGATTGGCGGTGCAGATGACCATCACGGTCCCGTGGCGGCGAATCACCTTGCAGTGGTCGCAGCGGGTCTTGACGGACGCTCGAACTTTCAACGGTTCCTCGATCGAGTGAAAAACAGGCGCTACTTGAGGCGGTAGGTGATCCGACCGCGGGTAAGGTCGTAGGGCGAGAGCTCGACCCTGACTCGATCGCCCGGCAGGATCCGGATGAAGTTCATCCGCAGCTTGCCGCTGATATGGGCCAGGACCCGATGGCCGTTCTCCAATTCGACGGCGAACATCGTGTTCGGGAGCGGCTCGATGACCGTTCCTTCGACTTCGATCGCGTCTTTCTTGGCCACGGGCGGTCGGTTTCCCTTTCTCGCATGGAATGTCGGCCCGGATGGGCTGACACACGAACGGTGAGGATATCAAATGTCGAGCCCATCCGGCAACCGCCCGATGGGGTCAGATGGTGGTGAGGATCTCCGGGCCGCGCTCGGTGATCGCGATGGTGTGCTCGAAGTGGGCGGCCAGCGACCCGTCCCGGGTCACGATCGTCCAGTCGTCGGGGAGCATGGCGGCCTCGTACGAGCCGAGGGTGAACATGGGCTCGATGGCCAGGCACAGCCCGGCCTCGATCCGCCGGCTGGCCCGCTGGGTGCGGTAGTTGGGGACCTGGGGATCCTCATGCATCGCCCGGCCGATGCCGTGGCCGACGAACTGGCGGATCACGCCGTAGCCGTGCGGCTTGGCCACATCCTCGACGGCCGCCCCGATGTCCTCGATCCGGTTGCCCGGCTGGGCGGCGGCGATGCCGGCCATCATCGCCAGGCGGGTCGGCATCGATCAGCTCGCGGATGGGTTCCGGCGGCTCGCCCACGAAGAAGCTGCGAGCCCCATCGCCGTGCCAGCCGTCGACGATCGCCCCGGCATCGATCGACACGAGCTGGCCGTCACGGATCGTTCGGTCGCCGGGAATGCCATGGACGATCTCGGCGTCGATCGAGACGCAGATGCTGCCTGGGAAGGGCTTGCGCGGGTTGACTCCGGGATAGCCCTTGAACGAGGGCACGCCCCCGCTGCGCCGGATGTGGGCCTCGGCCAGGGCATCGAGGTGGGCCGTGCTGACGCCCGGCTTGAGCTCCGATTCGACCAGGGCCAGGACCTCGGCCACGACCCGCCCGGCTCGGCGCATCGTGTCGATCTCGGCGGCCGACTTGAGGGTCACCGCCATCAGGCCGGCAGCTCGGCCGACGGCGGCCAGGAGAGCGCCTCGGTCACCTCGTCGACGGACTTCCGGCCGTCGATGGCCCGGAGCAGGCCCTGCTCGCGGTAGTAGCCGACGACCTGGGCCAGGTCGTTGAGCTGGACCGTCAGGCGGGCCACGACCGTCTCGCGCCGGTCGTCGTCGCGCTGGATCAGGGGCGAATCGTCGAGGTCGCACTGGCCCGGGATGCGCGGCGGGTGACTGGTCTCGTTGTAGACGTGGCCATTGGCCTGGCAGATCCAGCGACCCGACAGGCGCCGGACCAGGTCGGCCTCGGGCACTTCGATCTCGAGCGCGGCGGCGACGGCCTTGCCTCGCTCGGCCAGGGTCTTGGTCGAGGATGGCGGCCTGGGCCAGGTTGCGCGGAAAGCCGTCGAGGATGGCGCCCTCGGCGGCATCCGGCTGGCCGAGCCGGTCGAGCGAGCATCTTGACCGTGATCTCGTCGGGCACCAGCTGGCCGCGCTCCATGTAGCGGCGGGCCTCGAGGCCGATCGCCGAGCCTTCCTTGACGGCCGCCCGGAACAGGTCACCGGAGGCGACGTGGGGCACGCCCACCCGTCTGGCGAGGATCGGGGCCTGGGTCCCCTTGCCGGCGCCCGGGGCACCCAGCAGGACGACGAAACTCATCGGATGAACCCCTCGTAGTTGCGCATCATCAGCTGCGCCTCGATCTGTTTCATCGTCTCGACCACCACGCTGACAACGATCAGCAGGCTGGTACCGCCCAGGGTCAGCCCACCCAGGCTCTTGAAGACCGCCCCGAGGAGGGTCGGCGAGACAGCCACGATGGCCAGGAAGAAGGCGCCCGCGATGGTGATCCGGTTGACCACCCGGCGCAGGTACTCCTCGGTCGGCCGGCCCGGCCGGATGCCCGGGATGAACCCGCCGTTCTTGCGCAGCTGCTCGGCGGTCTCATCGGGTTTGAACGTGAACGCCGTGTAGAAGTAGGTGAAGCCGAAGGTCAGCACGAAATACAGGACCACGTAGAGCAACCCCTGGGGGTCCATCAGGCGCACGATCGTCTGCGAGATGCTGGCCACGAAGTCCACCTTCGAGGTCGTGAAGTACGAGGCAATCTGGGTCGGGAAGAGCAGGATGCTGACGGCGAAGATGATCGGGATCACGCCGGCCTGGTTGACCCGCAGGGGCAGGAACGTCGAGGCGCCCTGGTACATCCGCCGGCCGCGTACCCGGCTGGCGTACTGGATCGGGATCCGGCGCTGGCCCTCCTGGATGTACACGATCACCGCGACCGCGACCAGGCCGACCACCGCGAAGGCGATGAAGGCAATGATGTCCGGGTTGGCCAGGAAGGCCTGCAGGGCGCTGGGCACCCGCCCGACGATGCCGGCGAAGATGATGAAGCTGATGCCGTTGCCGATGCCCTTCTCGGTGATCAGCTCGCCCAGCCACATGAGCAGGATCGAGCCGGTCGTCAGGGCGACCATCTGGGTCAGCGTGCCGATATCGTTCAGGCCGAACGAGCCGCTCAGGACCGGTGGCTGCGAGTTGTGCAGGACGGCCAGGAAGCCGTACGACTGGAGGAGGGCCAGGGGCACGGCCAGATAACGGGTGTACTGGTTGATCTTGTTGCGCCCGTACTCGCCTTCACGGCTGAGCATCTGGAGGCGCGGGATGACTCCGGTCATCAGCTGGATGATGATCGAGGCGTTGATGTACGGGTTGACGCCCAGGCCCACGATCGAGAACCGGGACAGGCCGCCGCCCGAGAACAGGTCGAGCAGGCCGAGGAGCTGGTTGCCGTTGAACAGCGACTGGAGCGAGGCGGCATTGGCGCCGGGCACCGGCACGTGGGACAGCAGGCGGAAGACGATCAGGATCCCGGCGACAAACAGGATCCGGCGCCGGATATCCGGCGCACGGAAGGCGTTGAGCAGGGATTCGAACATCGGTCAGGCGTCTCCGCTCGGAGCGTCGGACGGCTTGGCCGGGCTCTTGCGGGCGGCCGGGCTGGCCTTGGCCGCGTGGCCTTGGCCGTGGGCTTGGCCGTGGTCTTGGGCGGTGGCCTTGGTCGCGGTGGCCTTGGTCGCAGTGGCCTTGCCCGTCGTCTTTGCCGGGGCGGCCTTGCCCACGGCGGTCTTGGCGGCAGGGGTCTTGGCAGCAGGAGCCTTGGCAGCGGTCTTGGCGGAGCCCTTGGCCGCCGAGCTCTTCGGGCCAGCGCTGGCCGGAGCCTCAGCCTTGGCCGCCCCGGCCTGGTCGTCGACGACCGGTTCGGGCGCAGCCGTTGCCTCGGCCACGCTCGGTGCTGCTTCGGCGGCGGCGTGGTCGTGGTCGCCGTGATCGGCCTCGACCGGGTGGTCCTCGCCGGCCGGCGCATCGAGGCCCAGGGCGGCGAGCGGCGCGCGCGGCACCTCCAGGACCTGGACGGTCCCGCCGGCTGCCTCGATCTTGCTGATCGCGCTCCGGCTGAAGGCGTCGGCCACGACGAAGAGGGCCACGGACAGGTCGCCGTTGCCGAGGACCTTGAGCGGCTTCTTCAGGGTCGAGACGAGGCCCGAAGCCCGCAGGATCTCCTGGTTGATCGTGATTGGCGCGGCCTTGCCCGGAGCCTTGGCCGGAGCCGTGGCCTTCTTCCCCCCGGGCAGCTCGCCCGGCTCAAAGATGCCCGCCTCGACCAGGGCGGCGATGCGGCCCAGGTTGACCACCT
This sequence comes from uncultured Chloroflexia bacterium, assembly GCA_963718285.1. Lineage (GTDB taxonomy): Bacteria > Chloroflexota > Limnocylindria > Limnocylindrales > CSP1-4 > Palsa-1033. The sequence continues at coordinate 145,972 of CAVQYU010000001.1, forward strand.
CGTACTCGACCCGGAAGCGGTTCTTGAAACCGTGGAGCTTGGGGATGCGCATCTGGAGCGGCGTCTGGCCGCCTTCGAACCAGGCCGGGATCGCGGCCCCGGCGCGGGCCTTCTGGCCCTTGGTGCCGCGGCCGGCGGTCTTGCCACCGCCGGCGGCGATCCCCCGCCCGACGCGCTTGCGCGGGTGGTGGGCGCCCGTCGCCGGACGGAGATCGTGGAGCTTCATGCCTTCTCCTCGGGGCCGGCCTCGGGCAGCTCCTCGACCTGGACGAGGAAACGGACCTGGCGGACCATGCCGCGGGTCGCTGGATTGTCCGGTACCTCGACCGTGTCACCGATCCGGTGCAGGCCGAGGGCGCGAACCGTGGCGCGATTCCGCTCGATGTGACTGATCGTGCTCTTGACCTGGGTGACGCGCAGCCTAGCGGGCATCGGCACCCTCCACCACCGGCTGGCCGGGGATCGACAGTCGAACGCGGACCCCCCGGCGAGCCGAGATCTCGGCGGCCGAATGGAGCGAAGCCAGGGCGTTGATCGTGGCCCGGGTCACGTTGACCGGGTTGGTCGAGCCATGGACCTTGGCCAGGATGTCCCGGATGCCGGCCGCCTCGACCACGGCCCGGACGGCGCCACCGGCGATGACGCCGGTGCCCTGGGAAGCCGGCTTGAGCATGACCCGGGCGGCCGAGTACTCGACCCGAACTTCGTGGGGGATCGTGGTTCCGACCATCGGGATCCGGATCAGGTTCTTCTTGGCATCCTCGACGCCCTTCCGAATGGATTCAGGTACCTCGCCGGCCTTGCCCAGGCCCACCCCGACGTGACCGGCGCCATCGCCGACGACGACGATCGCGCTGAAGCTGAAGCGACGGCCGCCCTTGACCACCTTCGCGACGCGATTGATCTGGACGACACGCTCCTCGAGCGTGAGCTTGTTGGGGTCGATCCGGGCCACTTGTTGCTCCTTTTGATCAGAAGTCGAGGCCGGCCTCGCGGGCGGCGTCGGCGAGCGACTTGATCCGTCCGTGATACCGGAACCCGGCCCGATCGAAGACGACGTGCTCGACGCCGGCGGAACGGGCCCGCTCGGCGACCATCTTGCCGACTCGCTTGGCCTCCTCGGACTTGGTCGACTTGGAGCCCTTGAACTCCTTCTCGACGGTCGAGGCGGTGGCGAGCGTCCGGCCGGACGCGTCGTCGATCACCTGGGCATAGATGTGATTGAGGCTGCGGAACACGGCCAGGCGCGGACGCGCCTCCGAGCCCGCGAGGGTAAGGCGGATCCGGTCGTGGCGCTTCTGACGCGCCGCGCCCCGGCCGGCAACCTGGGTCATGAGAGTTCCTTCATCGGGTCTACTTCTTTCCGCCGATCTTGCCGGCCTTGCCTGCCTTGCGGCGGACGACCTCACCGGCATACCGGACGCCCTTGCCCTTGTACGGCTCGGGCTTGCGCATCGACCGGACCTTGGCGGCGACCTGGCCGACGAGCTCCTTGTCGATGCCGACCACGGCCAGGCGGGTCGGGTTCTCGACCTCGAAGGCGATCCCGCTGGGCGGATCGATCTCGATCGGGTGGCTGTAGCCGAGGTTGAGGGTGAGCTTGCGGCCGTTGAGCGTGGCGCGATAGCCGACGCCGGTGATCTCGAGGCCCTTGCGGTAGCCCGCGGTCACCCCTTCAACCATGTTCGAGACAAGGGTCCGGGTCAGGCCGTGGAGCTGCTTGTGCGTCTTCGACTCGGTCGGCCGGGCAACCAGGAGCGTGCCATCCGTCTCGCTCACTGCCATGTCCGGGTGGAGGTCACGGCTGAGCGTGCCGCGCGGACCGACCACGGTGATCGAGCGGCCGTCGAGGGTGACGGTCACCCCGGCTGGGACGGCGATGGGCAGGCGACCAATTCTGGACATGCGTTTCCTCCCCTACCAGACGTAGGCGAGGACTTCGCCGCCGAGCTCGGCCTTGCGGGCCTGCGCGCCGGTCATGATCCCCTGGCTGGTGCTGACGATGACGATGCCCAGGCCGCCCAGGACCCGCGGGATGTCCGTCTTGCGGGCGTAGACCCGCAGGCCGGGCTTGCTGATCCGCTTGAGGCCCGAGACGACCGGCACCTTGCCGTCGACGTACTTGAGCTGCAGGCGAAGGACCGTGAGCGTGCCGTCCTGGTCCTCGGCCACTTCGGCGATGAAGCCTTCGGCCTTGAGGATGCGGGCGATCTCGCGCTTGGTCCGGGAGGCCGGGACGATGACCTCGGTATGGCGGGCCCGGGACGCATTGCGAATCCGGGTCAGCATGTCGGCGATCGGATCGGAGATGTTCATCGGTGTCCTACCAGCTCGACTTCGTCACGCCGGGCAGCTGGCCCAGGAGCGCCCGCTCCCGGAAGCAGATCCGGCACAGCGCGAAGCGACGCATGTAGGCTCGCGGCCGGCCGCACACGAAGCAGCGGTGGTAGCCGGAGACCTTGTGCTTGGGCGGCCGCTTGGCCTTGGCAATGAGTGATTTCTTGGCCATCTGATTCCTCCCCGCGCCTAGCCGGCGAAAGGCATGCCGAGGAGCTCGAGCATCCGCTTCGATTCCTCGTCGGACTTCGCCGTCGTGACGATGCTGATCTCCAGCCCGCGGAGACGGTCAACCTTGTCGTAGTCGATCTCGGGGAACGCAAGCTGCTCCCGGAGGCCCAGTGAATAGTTGCCCCGGCCGTCGAACGACTTGGCCGGAATACCCCGGAAGTCCCGGATCCGGGGCAGTGACAGGGTCACCAGCCGGTCCAGGAAGTCCCACATCCGGTCGCCCCGGAGGGTGACCTTGGCCCCGATCGGGTTGCCCTCCCGCAGGCGGAACTGGGCAATCGAGCGACGCGCCCGGGTCACGATCGGCTTCTGGCCGGTGATCGCGGCCAGGTCGCCGGTCGCGGCGTCGATCGCCTTGGCATTGGTCAGGGCCTCGCCCAGGCCGATGTTGACCACGATCTTGGCCAGGCGCGGGACCTGGTTCGGGTTGCTGTACTCGAACTGCTTGATCAGGGCCGGGATCACCTCGGCCTTGTAGCGCTCGTGGAGGCGTCCGGCCATCAGCCCTTCACCTCCAGGCGATGGCCGCGTTTGCAGGTCCGGACGCGTTCGCCGCTGACCAGCACCTCGTGACCGATCCGGGTCGGCTCGTGGCACTCGGGGCACACGATCATGACCTTGCCCAGGGGCATCGGCTGGGCGATCTCGAGGATCCCGCCGGTCTGGCCGACTGCGGTCCGGTCGGACATGTTGCTGGGCGGCCGGGGCTTGGTGTGGCGCTTGGCGATGTTCACCCCGGTGACCACGACGGCGACTTCGGACAGGGGCCCGGCGTTGCGCCAGGATCCACCACCGCGGCTCTTCGTCTTGGCCCAGCCCTGCTGGTTGCGGATGACCCGCTCGACGACGCCCGACTTGCCGGAATCCTTGCCCAGGATCACGACCACGGTGTCGCCCTTGCGGATATCGGGCACCTTGGTGCCGGTCGGGCGAGTGACGACGGCCATCACAGCACCTCCGGGGCGAGCGACACGATCTTCATGTAGTTGCGGTCGCGCAGCTCGCGCGCCACCGGCCCGAAGATCCGGGTGCCACGCGGATTGCCCTGGTTGTTGATCAGGACGGCGGCGTTCTCGTCGAAGCGGATATAGCTGCCATCGGGCCGGCCGTATTCCTTCGACGTGCGCACGATCACGGCCCGGACGACGTCGCCCTTCTTGACCGCGGCGTTGGGGATGGCCTGCTTGACGGCAGCCACGATCACGTCACCGATCCCGGCGGTCCGCTTGCGCGAGCGGCCCATGATCCGGATGCACTCGATCGTCCGCGCGCCGGTATTGTCGGCGACCTTCAGACGGGTGGATTCCTGGATCACGCCTCGGCCTCCGCCGGCTCGTCATCGTGATGCCGGCCGGGATGGGCCGCAGCGTGGATCGCTTCGGTCGTGGCCTCTTCTTCGACGATCACGCTGTCGCCGCCGTGATCGCCGGCCGCGGCCACGATCTCGACCAGGCGCCAGCGCTTCGTCGCCGACAGCGGCCGGGATTCCTCGATCAGGACCGTGTCGCCGACATGGGCCAGGTTGGCCTCGTCGTGGGCCTTGAACTTGGTGCTCAAGCGGATCACCCGCTTGTAGAGGGGATGGCGCGCCAGGCGCTCGACGGACACGACGATCGTCTTGTCCATCTTGTCGCTGACGACGCGGCCGACCTTCGTCTTCCGCTTGGCGTTCACCGGTGCTCCTGTCATCGCGTGATCTCCGTCAAGCCGTTCGGCCGAGCTTGCGCTCGTTCTGAACGGTCAGGATCCGCGCGATCGTGTGGCGGGTCTGGGGAATGGTTGAGTAGTCCTTGAGCTGGCGGGTGGACAGGGCGAAGCGGGCCTGCCACAGGTCCTGCTTGGCCTGGCGCAGGGCCAGCTCGAGCTCCGGGTCGGACAGCTCGCGGACCTTATCGATGTCCATCGGTTGCCTCCAGCTCGGAGCCTTCGCGCACGACCACATGGGTGGCAACCGGCAGCTTGTGGCTGGCCAGGCGCATCGCCTCGAGGGCCTCGGTCTGGGGGATGCCGCCCATCTCGAACAGGATCCGGCCGGGCTTGACCACGGCCACCCAGTGGTCGGGGGCGCCCTTGCCCGAGCCCATCCGGGTCTCGGCCGGCTTCTTGGTGGCCGGCTTGTCCGGGAAGACCCGGATCCAGATCTTGCCGCCGCGCTTGACCGACCGGGTCATCGCCCGCCGGGCGGCCTCGATCTGGCGGCTGGTGATCCAGGCCGGCTCGAGGGTGGCCAGGCCGTAGTCGCCGAAGGCAACCGAGAAGCCGCCCTTGGCCACGCCCGACATCCGGCCGCGCATCACCTTGCGGTGCTTGACTCGCTTGGGCATCAACATGGTCAGACTCCCCCGGCCACGTTGGTCACGCCGGCCGTCACGACCTGGGGCGGGGTCCGCTCGGGGATGATGTCGCCGCGGTAGATCCAGACCTTGACCCCGATCCGGCCATACGTGGTATGGGCATGGACCTGGCCGTAGCTGATGTCGGCACGCAGGGTGCCCAGCGGGATCCGGCCTTCCTTGTCCCACTCGCGACGGGCCATCTCCGAGCCGCCCAGGCGACCGGCGACCATGATCTTCACGCCCTTGGCGCCGGCCTTCATCGTGCGCTGGATGCCCTGCTTCATCGCCTTGCGGAAGGCGATCCGGCGGGACAGCTGCTGGGCGATGTTCATGGCCACGAGATGGGCGTCGAGCTCCGGCTGGCGGATCTCCTTGATCTCGAGCTTGACCTTGCGGTTGGTCAGGGCGCCGATCTGCTGGCGCAGGATCTCGACGTTCTGGCCGCCCTTGCCGATGACGATCCCGGGCTTGGCCGTGTGGACGGTCACGGTGACGTGGTTGATGCCACGCTCGATCTCGACCTGGCTGACGCTGGCATTGGCCAGGCGCTGGTCAACCAGCTTGCGGATCGCGATGTCCTCCTTGAGGAGGCTGGTGTAGTCCTTGTCGGCGTACCACTTCGCGGTCCAGGTGCGCGAGACACCGAGCCGGAAGCCGTACGGGTGGACCTTATGTCCCATTCGATCAGGCCTCCCGGTCTTCGACGACGACCGTGATGTGGGTCATCGGCTTGTGGATCGGGAATGCCCGACCCTGGGCCCGTGGCCGCCAGCGCTTCATCGTGGGGCCTTCGTTGGCGTGGGCCTCGACGATGAACAGGTCCTCGGCGGACAGGTTGTGGTTGTTCTCGGCATTGGCCGTGGCGCTCTTGAGGACAAGGGCGACATCGCGGGCGGCGTGCTGGGGCATGAACCGGAGCAGCGCCGCGGCCTCCTCGACGCGCTTGCCCCGGATCGCCTGGGTGACGAGACGGGCCTTGCGGGTCGAGCCGCGGAGGTACTTGGCAGTGGCGGAGACGCGCACGATATCGCCTCCTACTTCAACGAGGTCGAGCGCTCGGTGTGCTTCCCGTGCCCGCGATACGTGCGGGTCGGGGAGAACTCTCCGAGACGATGCCCAACCATGTTTTCGGTCACGTACACCGGCACGTGCTTCTTGCCGTTGTAGACCGCGACCGTGTGCCCGATGAAGTCCGGGAAGATGACCGAGGCGCGCGACCAGGTCTTGACGACCCGCTTCTCGCTGCGCTTGTTCATCTCCTGGACGCGGCCGAGCAGGCGGGCCTCGACGAACGGTCCCTTCTTGACGGAGCGCGACATCTGGTTCCCTCCTTTCGGCTACTTGCGATGACGGGAGCGGACGATCAGCCGACCGCTCGTCTTGTTGCGTCGGGTGCGCAGGCCCATGGCCGGCTTGCCCCACGGCGTCTTGGGCGGCATGCCCGTTGGCGACTTGCCCTCGCCACCACCATGGGGATGGTCGCGCGGGTTCATGACCACGCCGCGGACCTCGGGCCGCTGGCCGAGATGGCGGGCCCGGCCGGCCTTGCCCAGGTTCTGGTTCTCGTGGTCGAGGTTGCTGACCTGGCCGATCGTGGCCATGCACCGGATGCTGACCCGGCGGACCTCGCCCGAGGGCAGCCGGACCTGGGCGTAGTCGCCCTCCTTGGCCAGGAGCTGGGCGGCCACGCCGGCGGAGCGGACGATCTGGCCGCCCTTGCCCGGGACGAGCTCGATGTTGTGGATCGTGGTGCCCAGCGGGATGTTGGCGATCGGCAGGGCGTTGCCCACCCGGGCCTCGGCCTCCGGGCCGGACACGATCACGTCGCCGACCTTCAGGCCGTGCGGCAGGAGCATGTAGCGCTTCTCGCCATCGCGGTAGTGGAGCAGCCCGATCCGGGCCGATCGGTTGGGGTCGTACTCGATCGTGGCCAGGCGGGCGGGCACGCCCGGCTTGTCGCGCTTGAAGTCGATCCGGCGGTAGTGCTGCTTCTCGCCACCACCCCGGTGGCGAACCGTCAGGCGACCCTGGTTGTTGCGCCCGGATCCGCGGATCTGGGGCTCGAGCAGGGGCTTGTGCGGCTCGCGGGTGGTGATCTCCTCGAAGGTCGACCGGGTCATCCCGCGGAGGCCCGGCGAGGTCGGCTTGTAGGTACGCAGGGCCATCGTCAAACCCCCTCGAAGAACTCGATCTTCTGGCCGGCGGCCAGGGTGACGATCGCCTTGCGCCAGGGCGTGGTGAACCCGCTGATCCGACCGCGCTTGGTGCCCCGGCGCTTCTCCTTGGCCTTGGTCGTCAGGACGTTGACGCCCGTGACGTTGACCTTGAAGAGCTCCTCGACGGCACTCTTGATCATGATCTTGTTGGCGTCACCGCGGACCGCGAAGGTGTACTTGCCGCGGCCGGCTTCATCCATCGACTTCTCGCTGATCACCGGCCGGAGGATCACCTCGTGAGCAGTCAGGCTCATCCGTAGACCTCCTCCATCCGGGCCAGGGCCGGCTGCTCGATGACCACGACGTCGGCGTTGAGCAGGTCGACCACGTTGAGCGAGTCGGCCCGGATGACGCTGACGGTGGGCAGGTTGCGCGACGAGAGATGGAGCCGCTCATCGCTGCCGGGAGCGACGACCAGGACCCGGCCGCTCGCGTTGACCGCGGCCAGGATGCCCACGAAGTCCTTGGTCTTGATCGCCTCGAGGCCGAAGCCATCGATCACCCGCACGGCCGAATCGCCGAGCTTGGAGGTCAGTGCCCCGCGCAGGGCAAGCTGCTTCATCTTGCGCGGCAGGCGCTGGGCGTAGGAGCGCGGATGCGGGCCGAAGACGACACCGCCGCCCCGGAAGTGGGGGGCAGTCCGATGGCCCTGACGAGCCCGGCCGGTGCCCTTCTGGCGGTACGGCTTGCGGCCCCCGCCGCGGACCTCGCCGCGGGTCTTGGTGTCGTGGGTGCCGAGGTGGCGGCCGGCCAGCTGGGCCAGCACGACCTGGTGGAGGACGGCGGCGTTGACCGGGGCGCCGAAGAGCAGCTCGCTCAGCTCGACGCTGCCGATCGAGGCTCCGGTCCGGTCGTAGAGGGTGGTCTGGGGCATGTCAGGCCTTCTTCACGAGGATCAGCGCGTTGCGCGGACCAGGCACCGAGCCCTTGACCAGGATCAGGTTGCGCTCGGTGTCCGTCCGGACGACGCGCACCTTCTTGACCGTGACCCGCTCATCGCCCATGTGGCCGGCCATCTTCATGCCCTTGTAGACCCGGCCCGGGGTGGTCCCCGGCCCGATCGACCCTGGCGCACGATGGTGATCCGAGCCGTGGGTCTTGGGCCCGCGGTGGAAATGGTGGCGCTTGATGTGGCCGGCGAAGCCCTTGCCCTTGGACACCCCGGTGATGTCGACCAGGTCGCCCTCGGCGAACAGGTCGGCCAGGCCGATCTGCTGGCCCACGCTGTAGCCGTCGAGGGCGTCGGCGGCGACCCGGAACTCCCGGATCTTGGCCACCTTGGGCAGGTCGCCCAGCTGGCCGAGCTGGGGCTTGGTCAGGCGGCGGCTGGGCTCGGCCCCGAGCTGGACGGCCGTGTAGCCATCGCGCTCGTCGGTCCGCAGCCGGGTCACCGTGTTCGGCTCGACCGAGACCACGCTGACGGCGACCATCGTCCCATCGGCCTGAAAGACCTGGGTGACACCGATCTTGCGACCGATCAATCCAATACTCATCAGATCGCCGTCACATCTTGATTTCGATGTCGACGCCGGCGGCCAAAGAGAGTCGCATCAGGGCATCGACCGTCTTGGCACTCGGATCGAGGATGTCGACGAGCCGCTTGTGGGTGCGGATCTCGAACTGCTCCCGCGAGTCCTTGTCGATGAACGGCGAGCGGATGACCGTGAACTTCTCGATCCGGGTCGGCAACGGCACCGGTCCGACGACGTCGGCGCCGGTGCGCTGGGCCGTCTCGACGATCTGGGCCGCCGACTGGTCAAGCAGCCGGTGGTCGTATGCCTTGAGCCTGATCCGGATCCGTTGCTTGGCCATGTCGTCCTACTCGGTGATCGAGGTGATCGCGCCGGCGCCGACGGTCCGGCCACCTTCGCGAATGGCGAAGCGCAGGCCGACCTCGAGGGCGATCGGGGTGATCAGCTCGACCTTCATCTCGACGTTGTCGCCGGGCATGATCATCTCGGCCCCTTCGGGCAGGCCGATCGCGCCGGTGACGTCGGTCGTGCGCAGGTAGAACTGGGGCCGGTAGCCGTTGTAGAACGGGGTATGGCGGCCGCCTTCTTCCTTGGTCAGGACGTAGACCTGGGCGCTGAACTTGGTGTGGGGCTTGATCGAGCCGGCCTTGGCCATGACCTGGCCGCGCTCGATGTCGTCGCGCTCGATGCCGCGCAGCAGGCAGCCCACGTTGTCGCCGGCCTGGCCCTCGTCGAGCAGCTTCTTGAACATCTCGACGCCGGTGACCACGACCTTGCGGGTGGCCTTGACCCCGATCACCTCGACCTCGTCGCCGACGTGGACCACGCCGCGCTCGATCCTGCCGGTGGCGACCGTGCCCCGGCCCTTGATCCCGAAGACATCCTCGACCGGCATCAGGAACGGCTTGTCGACCGCTCGCTCGGGGGTCGGGATGTAGGCATCGACCGCGTCCATCAGCTCCTGGATCGGGACATAGGCCGGATCGTCGGCGTTGGCCGGGGCCTCGAGGGCCTTGAGCGCCGAGCCCCGGATGAACGGGATGTCGTCGCCCGGGAAGTTGTACTTGGAGAGCAGCTCGCGGACCTCGAGCTCGACCAGGTCGAGCAGCTCGGGGTCGTCGACCATGTCGACCTTGTTGAGGAAGACGACGATGAACGGGACCTCGACCTGGCGGGCCAGCAGGATGTGCTCGCGGGTCTGGGGCATCGGGCCATCGGTCGCGGCCACGACCAGGATCGCGCCGTCCATCTGGGCGGCGCCGGTGATCATGTTCTTGATGTAGTCGGCGTGGCCGGGGCAGTCGACGTGGGCGTAGTGGCGGTTGGCCGTCTCGTACTCGACGTGGGCGATCGCGATCGTGATCCCACGCTCGCGCTCCTCGGGGGCGTTGTCGATCGAATCGAACGCGCGGTACTCGGCCCCGCCCTTGAGGGCGAGGTACTTGGTGATCGCCGCGGTCAGGCTGGTCTTGCCGTGGTCGATATGACCGATCGTGCCGATGTTGACGTGCGGCTTGTTCCGCTCGAACTTCTTCTTGGCCATCGTCGTGCTCCTCTCCCCGACCGCGCTTAGTTCTTCGACTTTGCGACGAGCTCCGCCGCGAGACTCGCGGGGACCTCGGCGTAGTGGCTGAATTCCATCGAGCTGGAGGCCCGGCCCTGGGTCATCGAGCGCAGGTCGGTGACGTAGCCGAACATCGAGGACAGGGGCACGAAGGCCCGGATGACCTCGGTGCCGCCCTGGGAGTCGACCGCCTCGACCTGGCCGCGGCGGCTGTTCAGGTCGCCGATGACATCACCCATGAAGTCGGCCGAGGTCCGGACCTCGACCCGCATGATCGGCTCGAGGATGGCCGGATTGGCCTTGGCGAAGGCGTCCTTGACGGCCAT
>CAVQYU010000002.1:0-415941 GCA_963718285.1 uncultured Chloroflexia bacterium
CCGCGCAGCCGACGAAGTTCCCGGCCGGGTTCTTCCACATCGTCTGCGGCTCATACCACCTGCAGCGGCGCCACGTCCAGGTGAAGGCCGTCTACACGAACAAGGCGCCGGGCGGCGTGGCGTCCGCTGCTCGTTCCGGATCACCAAGGCCGTCTACCTCGTGGAGCGCATGGTCGACGCGCTGGCGCTGGAGATGAAGGTCGACCCGATCGACCTGCGGATGCGCAGCTTCATCGCGCCGGAGCAGTTCCCTACGAGACGACGACCGGCTGGACGTACGACTCCGGCGACTACGCGAAGACGATGCGCGTCGCCATGGACATCGCCGGCTACGAGGAGCTGCGCAAGGAGCAGGCGGAGAAGCGGGCCAGGGGCGAGCTGATGGGCATCGGCGTCTCGTTCTTCACGGAGGGCGTCGGCGCCGGGCCGCGCAAGCACATGGACATCCTCGGCCTCGCGATGAACGACGGCGCCGACCTCCGCGTCCATCCGTCGGGCAAGGCCGTCGTCTCGATCAGCGCCAGACCCAGGGCCAGGGCCACGAGACGACGTTCGCGCAGATCGTCGCCGAGGAGCTCGGCATCCGCCCGAGGACGTCGAGGTGCGCCACGGCGACACGGACAAGTCGCCGTACGGGCTCGGCACCTACGGCAGCCGCTCGACGCCGGTCTCCGGCGCCGCCGTCGCCGTCGTCTCGCGCAAGGTGCGCGACAGGGCCCGGCTGATCGCCGCCACGATGCTGGAGACGCGGCCCGAGGACCTGGCCTGGGAGAAGGGCCGCTGGTACGTGAAGGGCGACCCCGAGAAGGGCGCGATGATCGAGGAGATCGCGGCGCGGGCGTACAGCGGCGAGCCGATGCCCGAGGGCATGGAGGGCGGGCTCGACGCGCAGGTGATCTACGACCCGCCGAACCTCACGTACCCGTACGGCGCCTACATCGCCGTCGTCGACATCGACCCCGACACGGCGCAGGTCACCGTGCGGCGGTTCATCGCGGTCGACGACTGCGGCGTGCGGATCAACCCGATGATCGTCGACGGCCAGATCCCGGCGGGCTCGCCGAGGGCATCGGCATCGCGCTCATGGAGCTGATCTCTTCGACGAGGAGGGGAACTGCCTCAACTCGTCGTTCATGGACTACCTCATCCCGACCGCGCTGGAGTGCCCCGACTTCGAGCTGGGCGAGACCGTCACGCCGTGCCCGCACCACCCGCTCGGCGCGAAGGGCGTGGGCGAGTCGCCGAACGTCGGCTTCCCGCCCGCGATCGTGAACGCCGTGATCGACGCGCTCTACTAGACGCACGGCGTCGAGCACATCGACATGCCCTGCACCCCGGCGCGGGTGTGGGCCGCGATGCAGGGGCGCGCCGAGCCGCCGCAATGATGAGCGCCGCCATCGCGCGGCGGGCGGAGGAGCTCGCCGCCGGGGGCACCGCGTTCGTGACCGCCACGGTCGTGCGGGCGCAGCGCCCGACGAGCGTGAAGGCCGGCGACGTCGCGCTCGTGCTCGGCGACGGCACGATCGAGGGCTTCGTCGGCGGCGAGTGCGCCCAGCAGAGCGTCCGCGTCTACTCGCTCAAGGCGATCGAGAGCGGGGAGGCGATGCTGCTGCGGATCGTGCCGGACGGCCCCGTCGGCGAGGATCCCGGCACCGGCCGCGAGATCCCGGTCGAGGACGGCGCCGTGACCGCGCAGAACCCGTGCCTATCGGGCGGGTCGATCGAGATCTTCCTGGAGCCGGTGCTGCCGGCGCCGCGCCTTCTCGTCGTCGGCGACACGCCGATCGCGGCCGCGGTGATCTACTACCCGAGGGAGAACCTGTTCACGGTCTCTCCAACGACCGGGACTTCAATCCCATCACCGATCCAGTCGCAACCGCCAGAAACGCACTCCGGTCAGGCCACATTCACTACCGCGGGAAGCTGCTCTACCAGGGCATCGCGGCCGCCAAGCTCGTCGTCACCCAGTACGGGTCGACGACGACCTACATCGTGCGCCGCGACAACGGCTACCCGCTGGAAACGATCGATCGCCGCGTCACGTCATACGACACTCGAACCGCGGTGACGACCTACGTTTGTTCGAGCACTCGCCCGTACGCCGAGGAAGCTGAGACGTCGAGCTCGCCCCTCACCCAGGCGCATTCGTCGTGCGGACAGGGCGCGCTTCGCGCACGAAGGACTGCGCTGGATTCGGAAAGTTCGAAGCACTTACCCAAAGGAGGACGGTCAAATGATCCGTCAAATGAGCCGATCCACCTTCGCCGCGGTCGTGCTGACGGCGCTCGTCGCCGTCGCCGGAGCCCAGCCGGCGACGAGCAACGACGGCCCGCCGACCTCGATCGCCGCACTAGGCGATTCGATCACCGCCGCCGCATGCGCCGACGGAACGTGACTGTGCGGATGCGCGACCGATTCCTGGGCGACCGGAACCAACCCGGCAGTGGAGAGCCACCTGCGGCGCCTGCAGGCAATCTGGACGAGCCACCCGGTACGAGCCTTCAACTTTGCGTCGGACACCGACGTGACGATGGCCGACCTTGCAGCCCAAGCGCTCGCCGCCCGGAACGAACGCGCCGACTACGTCACGATCGAAATCGGCGAGAACGACCTGTGCGGGAGCACCCCGATCGCTACTTTCCGGGCCGAACTGAGGAGCGGGCTGGCCGTACTAGAAGGCGGGGCACACGCGAAACGAATCAAACCGAAGATTCTCCTCCTCAGCATCGAGAACATCGTCGCCCACTGGCGAGTACTCCACGCCGACGCGGCTGCGCGCAAAGCCTTCGAAGCGGCTACAGGCTCGACTGCGCACTCGGCGACCAAGTCCCCGCTTCGTGGCTGCCGCAGATCCAAGCTCGCGTCAACGCCCTCAACGCCGTCGAAGCGGAGGTATGTAGCAGCGTCCCCTACTGCCTCTACGACGGCGGCACGTACTTCCGTCTGCCCCTGCAAGCACGCTACTTCTCGCCGGCGGACTACCAGCACCTCTCGCTCGCGGGCCAGCGCGCCCTCGCCGCAGCCGAATGGAAGATCGCCCAGAAGATCCTCTACGACTAGGACAGCAGGCCGTCTGACGAGCTGCGGACGACCTCCACCCCGGTGAAGTCGATTAAGCGCTCGGGACTCCCAGACGTTGATCGCCCTCGAACATAGCCGGTCCCGAGGCGCACTTGTACCGCCGTAGATGCGCCATTCGATCTGCGCCCCACCCCGGAGGGCGCGATCAGGCGCTTGGCACTCCCAGACGGGGAGCGCCTTCGGCTTGTCTGTCAGGCCGTCGGAGCTTGGAGCGCGGCGAGGCGCTTCTGCGTGCGCTGCGTCGAGGCGAGGTTGCCCTTGCGCTCGTAGCACGCGCGCGCTTGCTCGAGCGCGGTGGTTGCCTCGTCGGCGCGTCCGGCAAGCGCCAGTACTTCGCCCAGGTCGGCGTAGGCGTCTCCCTGTTGGGAAGGCTGGTCGGTCCCTTCGGCGAGCGCGATCGCCTCGCGCGCGAAACGTTCGGCTTGCTGAGGCTCTCCGCGACGTGCGAGCACTTTCGCCCGTACTTGCCTCGAGAGCATCTGCGTGACGACGTCGTCGCTCGAGCCGAACTCTGCGGCACGTCCTGCCCAGACGTCGGCCTCGTCTAGTCGGTCGAGCGCATACAGCGCCTGCGCGAGCTCCCCGGCCGCGGTCGAAAGAACGCTTCTTTCTCCTAGCTCCTCGAGCTGTCTGCACCCTTCGCTGCCGAGCTCGGCAGCGGCGGCGGGATCTCCGGCCAGGAGCTCGACCTCGAGGGCCGGGCTAGCGGTCGTATAAGCCAGTTCCATCCAAGCTCCGCTTTCCGCCAGCCGCGCGCGGCTTTCGGCAAGGATCGCGCGCGCCTCGTCGAAGCGACCAAGCATCGCGAGCACCTGCGAGCGGATCACACCGAGCCCAAGTTGGGGCCCCTGCTCGTCGAGCCAGGCCAGCAGAGCCGACGCATGTGTTGTGCCGTAGAGCCGACACGTGGCACGCTCACCCAGAAGCTTAGGCCCGAGACCCGCTTGCTCGGCGTAGCAGCAGCCCGGTCATAGGCTTCAACCGCGGCGTCGTTCTGCCCATGCATGTGCGGCACCGCCCCGAGCGCCCAGTACCCGATGAATAAGGCCACATCATCGCCGGCGACCTCGAAAACAGGCAATGCCCGCTCGGCAAGCACAGCCAGCTGGTCGATCGCTCCTTCCGGCTCCAGGTAGCTGCGCACAATGCTCGCAAGGATCGACCCGCACAGCTCACCCACCTGGTCATTCGCCGTCGCGGCTCGCTCTGTGAGGCCATCAGCGCGTCGGAGCGCGTCCCCACTCCTGCCCACATCGAACAAGGTCCAGACAAGGTCGCTCTCGAGGCCCAAGTCGAGCTCGGCAGAGGACAAAACCTCCATCGCGCGTTGGAACAGGTTCACGGCTGCACCTTTGTCGCCCCGGCGCCGAGCCCGACGGCCGGCGACCGTCAGGCGGCGCCGAGCGACTCGCGCCAGTTCGTCGTTCCGCGCCCCGAGCTCGCTGCGGTAGCGACAGGTCTGCTCGAGGTGGTAGCCGACGATCTCGTCCAGCTCAACCAGCTCGCCGTACTGCTCGACCCAGGCGGCGAAGCGCTCATGCAGCTCTGCTCGCACCGCCTTGGGAAGGGCGTCGTAGGCGGTGTCGCGGATCAGGAGGTGGCGGAAGCGGAAGCCGTCCTCACCTGCGAACTGTGGCCGGTCGGAGCGGATCAGCTCGCGCCGCACGAGCGCCGCCAGCCGCGGCGTCACCTGCGTCTCCTCCGGTGTCAATGCTTGCACGGCGCCGCGGTGGAAGACCTCGCCCTCGACCGAGCCGCACTCCAACACCCGCCGCTCGGCCGGGTCGAGCTGGTCGAGCCGCGCCGCCAACAGCGCTTTCAACGAGGCCGGCACCTCGACCTCGCCGCCGGCCTCCTGGGTCATGGCGAGCATCTCGCTGATGAAGAGCGGGTTGCCGGCGGCGGCGGCGGCGATCCTCGACCGCAACTCCTCCGGCACGTCTCGTTCCGATCAGGTCGCCGCGTCCGCGTCGTCGAGCGGCTCGAGCCGGATCGTGACCGGCCAGGTGGGGCGGCTGTCGAGCAGCTCCGGCCGGGCCATGCAGAGCAGCAGCAGCGGCGCACCGCTTGAGAGGAGCGCGACGTGTTCGATCAGGTCGAGGAAGGTCTCCTCGCCCCACTGGATGTCGTCGAAGACGACCACCAGTGGCGCCTGCTCCTCGAGCAGCTTGCGGAACGCCCAGCCGATCTCCTCCGCCGACGTCCCCGCATCCGACTCGCCCAGCAGCGAGCGGAGCGCCGCCGCAGCAGCGGGATCGGTCGGCAACACGTCGAGCTGCTTCACGATCTCGACGACCGGCCAGTAGGTGATCCCCGCCCCGTAGGGCAAACAGCGGCCCCGCACCACCCGCGCCCCGATCGAGGCCAGCGCCTCGGCCGCGAGCCGCGACTTCCCGATCCCCGGATCACCCACAACCGTGACGAGCTCGCAGCGCTGCTCCGCCATTGCACGCTCCCACGCCTCGGACGAGCAGCCCGAGCTCGCGCTCCCGCCCGACGAACAACGAGTCGTGCCGGCGCTCCGGTGCGGCATGGGCCGCGAGCAGCCGAAACGCCGCCACCGGCTCCGCCTTCCCCTTCAGCACGAGCGGCTCGACCGGTTCCGCGTCCACCGCGCCTTGCACGAGCTCGTGCGTCGACGCTCCGATCAGCACCTCGCCCGGCGCCGCCGCCTGCTCGAACCGCGCCGCCACGTTGACCGCGTCCCCGGTCACCAACCGCTCCGCCGTGCCCGTCACCACCTCACCGGTGTTCACACCGATCCGGCCCTCGATGACCAAGCCCCGGCAACGCATCGCGCATCTCCACCGCCGCCCGACAGGCCCGCAACGCATCGTCCTCGTGGACCTGCGGCACCCCGAAGACCGCCAACACCGCGTCACCGATGAACTTCTCCACCGTCCCGCCGTGCGACTCGACGATCCCGCTCATCCGCTCGAAATAGCGGCCCAACAACGCCCGCAGCGCCTCCGGGTCAGTCTGCTCCCCAAGCGCCGTCGAGCCGACCAGGTCGCAGAACACCACCGTGACGACCTTGCGCACCTCACGCGCCGGAGAGCCAGCATCAAGCGCAGCGCCGAGTTGGCAAAAGCGGGAAACCCTCCGGGGTCTCGCGACCGCAACTCGCGCAGACCAACACCAGCCGAGGCTAGAGCATCCACAGACCGACAGCTACACGCAGCACGGCCACCCCCACGAAGGACGTCAGGAGCTTGGGACTGCCAGACGGGGGCGTCACGAGCTTGGAGCGGCCGATGTGGGCTGGGCGAGGGTCGGGGACAGAGATACCGCCGCCAGCCCTGAGCCCGACCCTCGCGGGCGCTACCGCAACCGAGGCGTCTCCCCACGATCAGCCACGAGCGCCGGTTCCACCCTAGTTACGGTGACCAGGGCTACGCCGAGATGCGAAAGGGGCCGGGTCGGGGGAGGCGACTGGAGGAAGCATCCCCTGACCCGGCGAGTCGGCTTCCCGCGCCCCACGCAGTACGCCAACCGGAGATCTCAACTTAGTCTCGGCGCTGGGGGTGCAAGTAAGCGTTCGTTAAAAGAACGACGGTGTCTATGTCAGGCCGCAGGCTTGCCGGCTTGCTTGGTGGAGGGCTCGTCCGCCTTGGTCTTCTGCTTCTTCTTGGGCACCAGGATGATCGAGGTGACGTTGTTGACCGGATGGTCTGCCGGTCTTTCGCCCAGGTACTTCATTGAAGATCCTCCGCTCGACGTTGTTGTGGGCACGAACAGAAACGTGATGATCCTGACTGCGGCGATGCGTTCGCGGCAGCACCTATGCGTGTTGTTCACGAAACGCCTTGTTCGTAGGCGGTCGCGAACCAGTCGTCGAAGAGCTGTTGGCGTGAGTGGTCGGGCATCGCTGCGCTCTCGTCCTCTTGTTGCTTGAGCCAGGCGTTGACCGCGTCGGTGTCGTCGAGCATCGGCAGGGTCGAGAGGTAGTCGAGCGAGCGGGTGAGCACATTGGGCTCGACCAGTCGGCTGTAATGCTCCTGGGAGAGCTCCGACCAGGTATCGACCGTTACCCCAGGGGTCTGCTTGGAGCCAGTCGAAGTAGGCCTGCTTGACCGTCGCTGTCGGGATCAGTCTGACGGCGTAGTTGGTGGTCTCGGTCGGGAGCGACCGAAGACGCTGATCCCGTGCGGGTGGCCGTTCTCGCGCAGCAGCTCACGGACAGCAGCGCGAAGCACATGGCGTTTCCCCCAGCCATCGAGCTTGGCGACCGCCCGGTAGGACTCGATCTCGTCCCAGTGGCAGAGATAGCTCGCTCGTTTCAGCCCGAGCAGGGAGAGGCCGGCGACGAAACTGGTCGGGCCGAAGCCGTCCCAGTAGAAACCAAGCAGCGCCGACCTCGAGAACCAAGCAGCTCAGCCACGCTTCCCGGCCACGCCTGCAGATCGGTCTCCTCCTCGCCGCTCCTCCTCGTCGAGCGACTCGGCAACGAGCTGCCACAACAGGACCGGCTTGCGCCGCCAAACGATCGAGCCCGCCCCGACCTGCACCGGCTTGCCGGTGAACAGCGCGCTCCAAGCGCCGTTCCAGCTTCACAAAGTCCATCTCAGTCCCCTTCAGCGTTGCCCACTCAGGGCCACATCGTTTGAGCCACCTTGCGCTGACGCAGGTTGGCGGGCGCGCATGCGCCACTCGTGATGTCACGCAGGACACTACAGCGAAGGTCGGAGCTTGCGCTGCTCGGTTGGCGAGCGGCCGCAAATAGGTCGTCGACGGCCGCCGCTGCGGCGGACCCCTGCCAAACCGCCGCCGCGTCTACTGCGACGACTGCCTGCCGTTCTTCCAACAAGACCGCTACCAGGCCTTCGCCGCAGCCCGCCAAGCCAGCCTCCAGAAACGCCAACCCGGTCACGACCCCTCCCACGGCGGCACCGCCGGCCAAAAACGCGCCGCCACCCAGACCCGACGGCAACGCGAGCTCCAAGAATGGAAAGCCGCCAACGACCGCCGGCCGGCCGACCCGGCCGCGTTCGAACGGGAGATCCTTCCGCTCCTCCAACACGTGCCGCCGTCCTTGCTTGTCCGCGCGACCGGACTCACCGGCGGCTACATCGCGCAGATCAAGCGCGGCACCAAGACACCGCACCCGCGCCACTGGGAGGCGCTCGAGAGCGCAGCGTCTTCTCCATGACTGTCTGGCGTACCAAAGACAAGCCAACCGCCGTGCCTTATCAACCGTCCTAAGGGGAACGCCCTTCGAGGTCGATAAGGAGGGATGTGCACGGCAGATCTGACGTCCACAGGGCGTGCCAGAGTTGTCGTCAGTGGCTCGAGGAGTTGGTGGCGTGACCTACTTGTTCATCGTCTGTGAGTACGGCCGCGGAGAGATCGGCTGGTGCATGGTGACGTGCGATGAAAGCTTCGCCGACGGCTTCGAGCTTGCCGTGAAGTCACACCTCGACGAAGAAGTGCACTACATCGTGCGGGAGGAGATCGGCGAAGAAGATCTCGCCGGTCACACCGCCACGGTCGGCCCCTGGATCCAGGCAGCCTGACTCGCTCCGCAACTGCCCCAACGACGGAGCGGGCCAAAGCACGAACGGACCGGCATGTTCGTGATCTCCGGGTAACGCGATTACGGGATTTCCCCGATGTACGCGACCGGTCTGTTCGGCCAGTGTCGCAGTACGTTGAAATGTCGCAGGCTGCTGTTCGAGGTCGCGACAGAGGGCCGATTTTCGGCCCGACCGAAACCGACATCGGACACGAATGAAGGAGGCACCATGGGATCACGGAGCGACACTCCTCTCGATCTGTACATCGCGGCCTACCCCGACCTCACCTCCGCTAAGGCGGACTGGGACGAGATCAAGGGGATGGCCAAGGACGACACGATCAAGGTTGACGGTCTCGTTCTGATCAGCCGCGGAACGGACGGGAAGATCGACGTCAAGGACGATTTCCACACCGTCGGCCATGCGGCGGCCTGGGGTGCCGGAGCGGGCCTGCTGATCGGCCTGATCTTCCCGCCGGCGTTTCTCGCCTCGGGTCTCGTCGGCGCCGCCGCCGGCGCGGGGGTCGGCGGGCTCGTCTCTCACGCCGAGAAGAGCGAGATCAAGGACGAGGTCGCGGATGACGTTCCGGTCGGGAGCTCTGCGATCGTGGCGCTCTTCGAGGAGCGCTGGGCGACAGACGTCCAGAAGGCGCTGCCGAAGGCCACCAAGGTCTCGAAGCACGAGGTCGACAAGCAGAGCGCCGAGAAGGCGAAGGCTGCGGCTACCACCGCATAGACGAAAGGTCAGTGAGAAGGGACGGCGCTCGCGTCGCCCCTTCTCACCCGTGATCGCTTTACCGTCGGGCGCCCCATGCCGCGGTTGCGATCACGAGTGCGAGAGCGACGAGTGCTCCCAGCGCAGCGACCCAGTTGAGGCCCGTCGACTGACGGACGTCATTGGCGTAGACGACAAACGCGACCGGGATCGCGATCGAGACCGCGAGCGCGGCGCCGCGGACGATCTGGCGGGTGGTGTGTCCCTTGTCCTCGGTCTTGCCGGCGTCGACGATCGCGGCGTGGGTCGTCTCCGCCTCGCCTCCGTAGAAGGCGATCGCCCGCCGGCCCAGCGAACGTGTTTGACTCTCGCATCCCCAGGCCATCGCGACCATGAACGTCAGCGGCAGGACCCAGGTGATCACCCAGACTGCTACGCCGAGCACAAGGGTGAGCGTCGTCGGCACCCAGTAGGCGAGCCCCGTCTTTTTCTTCTGCGGCTTGCCGCTGGGGCCTTTCATGAAGCCGCCGAAGATCAGGATCACCTTGACGCTGTGCATCCAGGTGCGCAGCGACCGACGCCGTCCCGGTTTCTCGGGCATCGGGACGTCCTTGACGGCCCGCAGCGCTGCCTCCGCGCTGTCGACTGTCGGATGGACGCCCCGCAACGCGAGTCCCGATGCGGCGGTGCGTAAGTCGGTTGGATCACGCCCGAACAACGCGGCGGTTCGAAGCGTCATGCGGCCCCCTTGCCAGAGAAAACCGAGGTAGCCAGGGACCACCGCGGCGTAGAACGGCGTTCCGGCGATCGCGCCGTCGATCCGGGCCAGCCGCGCCGACTGGCTCCGCAACTCCTCGGCGATCTTCGCCGGAGGATCATCGGGGCGGCTCTGCCGGGTCGCCTGCGCCCACTCGAGCGAAGGCGGACCAAGCCTTTCCATCGCATGGAGCGACAACCGCTCAGCGACATGCTCCGGATCGCGGTACACAACTCGCGCCAGCCTGCCTGCGTCGGAGAGCCTGCTCCTGACATGGGCGAAGCGGCTCACCGCCTCATCAACTCCAGGGAGCACTCGCCGTACCACGCAGCGCGGTGATGTTCTCGAGCTTCGACATGCTCACGCCAGACGTTCTCAACGTCCTCCCCCCGGACCTTTCGAGCCGGAGGGCAGAAGGCCGGCACTCTCAGCCAACTCCACGGCCTCGGCCCGGTTTGCTGCTCCAAGCTTCCTGTAGATGTGTTGAACGTGGGTCTTCACCGTTGGACGCCTGACGCCTAGGCGGTCGCCGATTGCGGCGAGGGTTCGATGCGTCGGGAGGAGGGTGAGGACGGCCTTCTCGGTCGGGGTCAGGTCAATCCCAGAGCGAGATGATCTCTTGCGGGACGCGCTCGGCTTGTCGGCCACCCGCCGAACGCTACGCCTAGGGTCGCGCTCTTCATCGGCCAAAGAGGTTGATATTCTCGCCTGGAAGGGGTGTCGACCTCGACTTCCGCGAAGCCGACGACGTAGGACTGCGACTGGCCGTCGCGGGGATATGCGTCCTTGGCAACCGCCATCAGACCCTGGCCGACGAGATTCTTGGCTGACGTCTTGGTGAAGTTGTTGATGTCCTCCGGCAGTTCGTGGCCGTCGAATTTGCCGCCGAGATTCTATTGCCTTAGGCGCGGCCTGCGCGAACGTCAAGCTGCCGCCGGGTCCGGAGACGCGCTCGTTCGCGACTTTGTAGGAATCCGGATTCCCGCCGTGCGGGTCCCGACGGTGGATCCGGCTATGCCGAGTCCTCGGCCGTCGACGTCACCACGATCGACGCCGCCGCCCTGGGGGCCGAGGCGTCCGAGCGCGCCCGGGCCATGGCCAATCCGATCGCGGTGGATGCGGGCGACTATCCGGTCGTGCTCGACACCTACGCCGTGGTCGACGTCATGGACATGCTCGGTTACCTCGGTTTCTCGGCGCTGGCCGTCCAGGAGGGCCGATCGTTCGTGGAGATCGGCCGGCGGGTCGGTACCGAGCTGGTCACGATTCGTGATGATGCGATCGACCCGGCGGGCCTGCCGATGGCCTTCGATTACGAGGGCGTCGAGAAGCAGCGGGTCGAGCTGCTGAATGCCGGTGTGTGCGCCGGGGTGGTGTACGACGCCCAGACCGCGGCCCGCGACGGCCGGCGCTCAACCGGGCACGGCCTGCCGGCGCCCAACCCGTACGGCCCGTTTCCCCTGAACATGGTCATGGACGCCGGGACGTCCAGCCGCGAGGAGCTGATCGGCGGCCTCGGTCGCGGGCTGCTGATCACCCGCTTCCACTACACCAACCCGGTCCATCCCAAGCTGGCGATCGTGACCGGCATGACCCGCGACGGCACCTTCCTGGTCGAGGACGGCAAGATCGTCGGCCCGGTGCGCAACCTGCGCTTCACCCAGAGCTACCTCGACGCGCTGGCCGGGGTCTCGGCGGTCAGCTCAGAACGGCGCTGCCTCAAGGGCTTCCTGGGCGGCGTGGTCGTGCCCTCGGTCCGGATCGACGGCTGGACCTTCACTGGCACCACCGAGCACTAGGTCTGAGCCCGGCGGCGGGGCGGCTGGCCAAGTGGCCTGATCTCCGCTGAAGATCAACACCGGAGGTTCGACCCCACCGGACTTTGGTGGCCAGGCATTTCGGCCGCTTGGATATCCATTGGATTTCACCGACGGCGGGCCCGGCCGAGCCGGGCCGGGGCCCGGGCTATACCACGGGGGTCGTGCTTGGCTACGGGGTCTTTCGGGCGGGCGACTCCATTGGTCGAGCGCTCCTGCCCCTCAATTCATCTTCTGGACCTGACCCTCGTCGAGCCCGGACGCGAGGCGGCTAGCGCCAGACGCGGGCCTGGTCGGGGTAGAGGCGGACCCGGCGGTAGGGCTCCCGGCCGCGCGAGCGCGAGACGAGGTTGGCGCGCTCGGCCATCTGGTGCTGGAGGCGGCGGATGTAGGCGCTCTGGGGCGAGAGCTCGACGGCCTCGGAGCGCTCGATCACCATCCCGATCGCCTCTTCGGTCTCGCGCAGGGCGGCCTCGCGAGGGTCGAGCGCGAGCGAGAAGATCGAGGTCAGGCTGGCGTTCATCTGGATGACCGTGTTGCTCTTCAGGACGTAGACGGGCATGCCGCGCTCCTCGGCGTCGCGCACGGTCGGCGGCTTCGAGCGGTACTCGTTGCGCAGGGTCATCACCACGTCGGCCTCGTCGATGAGCGGGCGATGATGACCGGCAGCTGGAGCTCCCGGATCGCCTGCTCGAGCCGTTTGCGGCTGACCCCGAAGGGCAGCACCCGGAGGGTCGGCAGGAGTCCCTCGGTGACCTGCAGGACCTCGCGGCCAGCGACCGAGCCTGACGCCGAGCCTGACGCCGAGCCCGAGGTCGAGCCCGGGTCGAGCTCCCGTCCAGGCCCTCGTCGTCCTCATCTTCTTCTTCGTCGTCGAGCTCCGGAGCCTCGGACCGAGCCGGCAGGATCGCCGCGGCGGACCCCAGGCCGCTGGGCGGCGGGTCGCTGAGCAGGACCGGCTCGGCCAGCTCGAAGGCGTTGATCGGCGCCGTGCCTTCGTCGGCCTTGAGGGCGGTCAGGGCGCGGCGGCCTGGTCCCGCCAGGCCGCCTGGCGCTCGCGCTCGCGGGCTTCACGGGCCGGACGCTCGGGCGGTGGCGGCGCACCGCGCTCGAGGGGTCCCGCTCGAGCGGGCCACGGTCGGCGATCTCGCCGGCCACGAAAGGCGGATCCGGGTCGGCCGGCCGGGAGCGCTCCGTGGATCGGGGCGTGCCCGACGTGCCGGACCAGCCCTTCGGTCCGCGGCTTCGCGACGAACCGCTGCCGGCGCTCGGCTCAACGGCGAACCGCTCGCCCGGCATCATCCCCGCGATCTGATCACCCGGCCGGCCGGGCCCGTCTAAGCGACCGCGCGGGCCCGTCTCGCGGGTCGTTCCGCCGCGAGTCTGGCGCCAGCCGCCGCTCGCTCCGGGTCGATAGCCGGCGCGGTAGCCGCCGGGCGCAGCACCCGGGGCCGCATCGCGGTAACCGCCGCTGCGATAGTTGCCGTCGCCGCGCCAGCCCGGCTCCATCCGCCATGGGCTGCCGGTCCCGATCAGGCCGGCGAAGCGCTCGCTGCCGAGGGTCTCGCGGGGCGAAGGGCGCGGTCGTGACTGCGACCGATGGATGCCTTCCTCGTCGCGCCAGCGCAGCTCCGGCGCGACGGGATCGCCACGGAGCATCTCGTCGATCGTCTCGGCCACGTCGGCGTGGACCATGACCCGTTCGCGGTCCTGGATCTCGATGATCACGTCGAAGGTCGGCGGCTGCTTGCGCTCGAGGACGCTCTTCTGGGAGCGCCGGCGGCGGGCTTCCTCGTCGCCCAGGGTCACGCTCTGGATCCCGCCGATCAGGTCGGACAGGGTCGGATTGAGCATCAGGTTGTCGAGGTTGTTGCCGTGGGCCGTGCCGATCAGCTGGACGCCGCGCTCGGCGATCGTCCGGGCGGCCTGGGCCTCGAGCTCCGTGCCGATCTCGTCGATGACGATGACCTGGGGCATGTGGTTCTCGACCGCCTCGATCATCACCTCGTGCTGGAGCGAGGGCGTCCGGACCTGCATCCGGCGGGCCTTGCCGATCGCCGGGTGGGGAATGTCGCCGTCGCCCGCGATCTCGTTGCTGGTGTCGACGACCACGACCCGCTTGCCCATGTCGTCGGCCAGCACCCGGGCGGCCTCGCGCAGCATCGTGGTCTTGCCGATTCCCGGGCGGCCCATGATCAGGATCGACTTCCCGCTCTCGACGAAGTCGTTGATGATCTCGATCGTGCCGAAGACGGCCTTGCCGATCCGGCAGGTCAGGCCGACGATCTTGCCGCTCCGATTGCGGATGGCGCTGATCCGGTGGAGGGTTCGTTCGATGCCGGCCCGGTTGTCGTCACCGAATGTGCCGATGTGGTCGACCACGTAGGCGATGTCCGACTCGTCGATCTCGCGCTCGAGGAGGGTCACCTCGCTGTTGGGGAAGCGGGCCTCCGGCGGGCGGCCGAGATCGAGCACGACCTCGATCAGGCTGGTCTGGTCGGGCAGGGCGTGGACGGCCTCGACCACCTCCGGCGGCAGGGCCGCCAGGAGGAGCTCCAGGTCATCCATGGCTTCGCGTTCGAAGTTGGCGGGTGCTGCAGTCACGGGACCTCCGGGGTCGGCGGTGCAGGGGCTTGACTGGGTGGGGCGGCGGTAGTCATCGAACGGCTGGGACGAGGGCCGGTTCGGCAACCCGGACGAGCGCCTCCCTGAGCAGGAGAGTGACGCTCGACTCGAGCTCGAAACCGGCCTCCTCGAGGCGCCGGTCGATAGGTGATTCGTACGTTCGCACGGAGGAGATCACGCCATGGTGGGCTTCATGGCCATTGCCGATGCGGGCGGCGATCACTCCCAGACCGTACTCCACCAGCGGCCCGACGTCAGACTCGGGCCGGGCCAGGATGCGCAGGTAGTGAGGCTGGTCCTCCTTCGCGACGGCCACCTGGATAAGAGCGGACAGGCCGTCCGGGTCCGAGCCGCCGGCGGGCTGGTCCTGGACGAAGGCCTCGATATCGGCGAAGCGCAGGATCGGGGTGAGGCTCGAGCGGGGCACCCGCCAGCCGGCTCCCTGGCGCTCCCAGTCGGGCAGGCGGTAGGCCTCCAGGCGCTGGACCGGCTGGGGCGTCACGGCCGAGTACAGGCGGGCCAGGGCGAGCGCATCGAGGGGCTGGGCGGGTCGGATGCCGCAGGCCACCGCCCGTTCGTCGGGCCAGGCCTCGGGCAGGCTCTCGGTCGAGTCCCGGAAGAGGATCTTCTCCTCGCCGTAGCGAACGAAGCCGGCCTGCATGAACAGCTCCACGTTGCCGTCGGCGTCAGCGCAGGCGACGTGGAAGCGCAGCGCACCGCGCCGGGCGCCATCGCGCAGGAGGTGCTGGACCAGGCGGAAGCGGATGTCGCCGGCGTCGGCCTGGCCGATCGCATCGAGCTCGACCACGGTCCACTCGTCGCGGTGGCTGTCGCGCTCCACCCGGAGCAGGCCGCTGATCCGCCGGTCGAGCTCGTGGACGTACAGCAGGTCACTCGGCTGGAAGGCACCCAGCGGCAGGCGGAACAGGCTGAACACGCCCATCCGCGGCCGGGTCACGGGCAGGCCCAGCGAACGGGCCGCGTCGGTCTGGGCCAGCCGGGACAGCTCGCCCAGGGCGGCCAGGTCGGTCAGGCGCGCCATGCGGACCTTGCCCGACACGGTCACGTCGCGGTCCGCTCCCGGCGCACCGGGTGATGGCGCCGGCCGGAGCCTTCGCCCGGGTCATCGTGCTCGGAGGCCATCGTCGCCACGAGGCGGTGGAAACGGGTCTCGCCGGCCAGCTCGGGGTGGAACGCCGTGGCGATGATGTTGCGCTCGCGGACGGCCACGATTCGCCCATCCTCGAGCCGGCTGAGGACGTCCACGCCTGGCCCGACCCGCTCGATCACGGGCGCCCGGATGAACACGCCGTGGACCGGCTCGTCGCCCAGCATCGGGACCGCCAGCTGGCCCTCGAACGATTCGAGCTGGCGCCCGAAGGCGTTGCGCTGGACCGTCACGTCCAGCAAGGGCAGGACCGGCTCCTCGCCGCCGGCGATCTCACGGGCGAGCAGGATCAGCCCGGCGCAGGTGCCGAAGATCGGCGCACCGCCCTCGGCCAGGTCCAGGATCGGCTGGCGCAGGCCCCAGCGATCGATCAGGCGCCGGATCGTGGTGCTCTCGCCGCCGGGCAGGGTCAGACCGCTCAGCCCGACGAGGTCGGCGGGCAGGCGAACTTCGACCGCCTCGACGCCGATCGCGCGATAGGTGCGGATGTGCTCGATGAACGCGCCCTGGAGGGCCAGGACTCCGATCTTCATCGGTGCGGCCGGCTCGGGCCTACCAGCCCCGGACGGCCAGGCGCTCCTGATCCGGGATCGACTCCATGCTGATCCCGCGCATCGGTGCGCCGAGGCCCTTGCTGACCTCGGCCAGGAGGGCGGCGTTGTCGAAGTGGGTGGTGGCCTGCACGATCGCGTTGGCCATCCGGGCCGGATCCTCGCTCTTGAAGATGCCCGAGCCGACGAACACGCCCTCGGCACCCAGCTGCATCGCCAGGGCCGCATCGGCCGGCGTCGCAATCCCGCCGGCCACGAAGTTGACCACCGGCAGCTTGCCCGCCGCGGCGACCTCCCGAACCAGCTCGAGGGGCGCGCCGAGCTCCTTGGCCGCGACGAACAGCTCGTCCTCGCGCAGGCCATTCAGCCGGCGCAGCTCGGCATTGACCGTTCGGATGTGGCGGACCGCCTCGACGATGTTGCCGGTGCCGGCCTCACCCTTGGTCCGCATCATGGCCGCGCCTTCGCTGATCCGCCGGAGGGCCTCACCAAGGTTACGCGAGCCGCACACGAAGGGCACCTTGAACAGGTGCTTGTCGATGTGGTTGACCTCGTCGGCCGGGGTCAGGACCTCGGACTCGTCGATGTAGTCCACGCCCAGTGCCTCGAGGATCTGGGCCTCCACGAAGTGGCCGATCCGGGCCTTGGCCATGACCGGGATCGAGACGGCGTCCATGATTCCCACGATCATCGAAGGGTCGCTCATCCGGGCAACTCCGCCGGTCGCCCGGATGTCCGAGGGCACCCGCTCGAGGGCCATCACGGCCACCGCGCCGGCCTCTTCGGCGATCTTGGCCTGGTCGGGCGTGACGACGTCCATGATGACGCCGCCCTTGAGCATCTGGGCGAGGCCCTTCTTGGTTGCCCAGGTGGACGATTCGACGGTCATGTGCTGGCTCCGGTGTTTCCCGCGGTCCACGTCGGCCTGGGCTGAGCCCCGGGGAAGCCCCCGTTCGAGCGGGCCGGATCGTGTCGCGCGCTCCGGATTATCGCATGACCTGTCAGCGATCCCGGGCGGCGGTCAGCGGCCTACCGTCCGGACCACGCCGGACATCAGCTTGAGCGAGCGCCGGGCGGCCGTCGGCGACAGCCTGGAGAGGCCGGTCACGAGGCCTAGGACCTCCTCTTCCGGGAGCTGGCCGAGCAGCCTGACCAGGCGCAGGATGGTGTCGTCGGGGATTCGGGCGAGCAGGTCGAGCAGCCGCTCGAGCTCGGCCGGCTCGAGCACGGGCACGAGCCCGATGGCCCGGTTGAACAGGCGAACGAACCACAGGAACGTGGCCAGCCAGTCGCGCAGGTCGGCCAGCTCGGGGTCGTCGGGGTACTCGGCGGCGGCGGCCGTGGCATCGGCCGCGGTCCGCTCGAGGACTTCGATGATCGGGTCGCCCTCGAGTGCCTTGCGGTGCTCGATCACCCGGCTGAACCAGCGGAAGTGATCGCCGACCGAGGCATAGGCCGAGCCCGCCGGCCCGCGTCGGCCGATCCGGCGCGGTTCCTCGACCCGCTCGACCACGCCCCAGCGGATCGCCGCGTCGAGGGCCAGGCTGGCGGCCCGGTGGCTCAGGCCGAGCGCCTCGCGCACTTCGCGCTCCGTCAGCGGCTCGCCCCGGGCCATCAGGTAGATGTGGACTCGGGCGATCGCCGGCGCGACACCCCAGGAGGCGCCCATGACGCCCCAGGCCTCGGCCAGCTCGCGCCGAATCGTCTCGGCCCGAAGCGCCGGATCAGCCAGGTTCTGATCGGCCAGGTTCGGGGCGCCCAGGGTGGCGCTCGGGGAGGTCCTCACTTGCCCACGGACAGTAGCACGTAATGCGGCCGATCCGGCTCGCTATGATCGGGCCATGTCGGTCCTGCGCAGCCGCATCGACCCGGCCGGCGCCGAGGGCCTGGCTAATCGGGCGGCCATGGACGCCCTCGTGGCCGACCTGCGTGAGCGCCAGGCCCGGATCAGCGCCAACGGGGCCGGCGGCGATGTTGCCGCCATCGACAAGCACCGGGCGCGGGGCAAGCTGCCGGTCCGCGAGCGGATCGACCGGCTCCTTGATCCAGGCTCGGCGTTCCTCGAGCTGAGCCCGCTGGCTGCCGACGGGGTGTACGGCCCGGACGGTCGTGACGCGCCGAGCGCCGGGATCGTGACCGGCGTCGGCCGGATCGAGGGCGTGACCTGCGTGATCGTGGCCAATGACGCCACGGTCAAGGGCGGCACCTACTTCCCCCTGACGGTCAAGAAGCACCTCCGGGCCCAGGAGATCGCTCTCGAGAATCGGCTCCCCTGCGTCTACCTGGTCGACTCGGGCGGGGCGTTCCTGCCACTCCAGGCGGACGTCTTCCCGGACCGCGAGCACTTCGGCCGGATCTTCTACAACCAGGCCCGGCTGTCGGCCGCGGCGATCCCCCAGGTGGCCCTGGTGATGGGCAGCAGCACGGCCGGCGGGGCGTATGTCCCGGCGATGAGCGACGAGACCGTGATCGTCAAGGGCACCGGCACGATCTTCCTGGGCGGCCCGCCGCTGGTGAAGGCCGCGACAGGCGAGGACGTCAGTGCCGAGGACCTGGGCGGGGCCAGCGTCCATGCCCGGATCAGCGGGGTCGTCGACCACGAGGCGCTCGACGACGAGCATGCGCTCGCTCTCGGTCGCTCGATCGTGGCCAATCTGAACCGAACGCCGCCGGCCCTGCCCTGGGAGCGGCGAGAGCCGGAGCCCCCGGCCGTGCCCTCCGAGGGCGCCGGCCAGACGGCCCACCTGTATGCCGCGATCCCGGCCGACCTGCGCCACCCGTTGGCCATTCGGGAGGTGATCGCCCGCCTGGTCGACGGCAGCCACTTCCATGAGTTCAAGGCGCTCTACGGCGAGACGCTCGTGTGCGGCTTTGCCCATCTGGATGGCTACCCGATCGGGATCATCGCCAACGACGGCATCCTGTTCAGCCAGTCGGCCCTCAAGGGCGCCCACTTCATCGAGCTGGCGGCACAGCGCCGGATCCCGCTCGTGTTCCTCCAGAACATCACCGGCTTCATGGTCGGCCGTGAGTACGAGGCGGGCGGCATCGCCAAGGACGGGGCCAAGATGGTCATGGCCGTGGCCTGCGCCGAGGTCCCCAAGTTCACGGTGATCGTGGGCGGCAGCTTCGGCGCCGGCAACTACGCCATGGCCGGCCGGGCTTACTCGCCGCGTTTCCTGTGGTCGTGGCCGAACAGCCGGATCAGCGTGATGGGCGGCCGCCAGGCGGCCCGGGTCCTCTCGACCGTGGGCGGACCGTTCGACTCCGACGCAGCTCGGGACGCGTTCGAGGCCCCGATCCTCGATCGCTACGAGGCCGAGGGCAACCCCTACTACGCCACGGCCCGGCTGTGGGACGACGGGATCATCGACCCGCTGGACACGCGCCGCGTCCTGGCCCTCGGCCTGGCGGCGAGCCTCCACGCCCCGATTCCAGAGACGCGCTTCGGTGTCTTCCGGATGTGACCGGCGCCGAGGAGATCAGCCCGCCCGGATGATCCAGCGACAGCCCAGCAGGTCGAGGTCTCGCAGGACCGTACCCTCCGCCTCGGCAGACCCGCTGGAGACGAGATGGATCGTCGCCACGGGCCAGTCGCCCGAGGAGGACGGGACGAAGCGGATCGTGTGCGGTCCGACCGACGCATCCCGGGCGCCGTGGCCGGCCAGTGACGGTCGGAATGGCCCGATCCCAACTGTACGCAGGTAGCGCCGCGTGGCCAGCGGAATGTCCGGGGCAGGCAGCTCGAGCGTCTCGAAACGGACGGTCCCGCCGATCGGATGGCGCTGGGAGGCCCGTTCGGCCTGCTCAGGCGCGCTCCATTCCGCCGCGGTCAGGTCGTGCTCGATCAGGAACGGCGGCTCGAGCGGGCCCGTCGATGGCGCCTCGGCCAGCGTCCAGCGCACGATCCGGCCATCGGGCCGGACGCGCTCGCCGTCGACCGGATCACTCAGGTCCGAGCCGCGCGCGCGAAGCGCCGCGACCTCTGCCTGGATTCCCTGCGTCGCGGCGGCCCACATCGCGAAGCCGCCTCCGGCATCGGCGGCCCGCAGCACGGGCCGGCCGACCCAGCTCGCCTCAGCCAGCTTGCGTGCCTCGATCCCGATCAGCTCGATGAAGCTGTCGCCCAGCCAGATCAGTCGATTGAAGGTGCCCAGGGCGGTGTGACGTCCGGCGCCGGTCGCCTCGAGCCCGAGATTCGCCTCGAAGGCTTCGGCCGCACGGTCCGGATCGGGGCAGGCGACAAGGACGTGGTCGATGGCGTGGGGCATGGATCGAGCGTAACAGCCGGCCGCTACGATGAGCGGCGTGAACGATCGTGCCAGCCCCGCCCTGCGCCTCGACCGGACCGGCCCGGACGGCGTCGTTGCCCGGCTGACCCTGGCTCGGCCCGACCGTCACAACGCGTTCGACGCCAGCCTGATCGCCGAGCTGCGGGCCGCGCTGGCCGCCCTGGCCGATGAGCCACCGGACCGGCTGCGGGCGGTGGTCCTGGCCGGTGACGGCCCATCGTTCTGCGCAGGCGCCGACATCGGCTGGATGCGCGCCGCGCTGGAGCTCGAGATCGAGGCCAACGAACAGGACGCCATGGCCATGGCCGAGATGTTCGACGCGATCGATACCTGCCCGGTGCCGGTCATCGCCCGGGTCCACGGCGTCGCTCTCGGCGGCGGGACCGGGCTGTGCGCGGTCAGTGACCTGGTCATTGCCGAGTCGGGCACCCGTTTCGGCTTCACCGAGACCCGGCTGGGCATCCTGCCGGCCGTGATCTCGCCGTTCGTGATCGCCAAGATCGGCGAGAGCCAGGCCCGGGCGCTGTTCCCGCCCGGCCGCCGCTTCGATGCGGTCCGGGCCCAGCGGATCGGCCTGGTCCACGAGCTGGCCGAGGGTGCCGACGCGCTCGATGCGGCCGTGGACGCGGCGATCGCCGATGTCCTGGCCGCCGGTCCGACCGCGGCCCGGGCGGCCAAGTCGATCGTGCGCGAGGTACGCGGTCTGCCCCACGGCTCGTCCAAGTGGCACACCGCCCGGGTGATTGCCCGGCAGCGCCGCTCGGCCGAAGCCCAGGAGGGCCTGCGCGCCTTCCTCGAAAAGCGGCCGCCGGCCTGGGCTCCCGAGGCCGACTAAGGCCCGAGCCTTGCAACCGAGGCTGCTGAACGCGACAATCGCGCCACGATGACCGAGGACCTGTCGCCGCGCGAGGCGGCCGAACGAATTGGGGCCACCACACGTTCGGTCCAGCGCTGGATTGCCCAGGGGCTCCTGCCGGCGCGGCGGGTTGGCGGTCGTTGGCGCGTCGCAACTGACGCGATTGACGCGTTCAACGAGCGGGCAGGCGACCGAGAAGCACCCAAGCCCGCGGCATCCGCCGACGATCGAGCCGATCCGTACCTTGTTCATCGCCAACCGCGGTGAGATCGCGGCGAGGATCCGGCGCACGACCGATCGGCTCGGGATCCGGGCCATCGCCCCAGGCACGGAGGGCGTCGTCGAGGTCGACCTGCTCGATATCGGGGCGGTCGTGGCGGCGGCCATGGCCGCCGGGGCCGATGCGCTCCATCCCGGCTTCGGCTTCCTGTCGGAGAACGCCGCCTTCGCCGAGGCCGTCGAAGCGGCCGGGATCCGCTGGGTCGGTCCGCCACCGAGCGCCATCCGGGCGATGGGCGACAAGGCGGCGGCCCGCCACCGGGCGGCTGCCCTGGGCATTCCCGTCGTGCCCGGCTATGACGCAGACGACCAGTCGGACGACGCCCTGCTCGCGGCGGCTCGCGAGATCGCCGCCGGGCCCCGGCGCGCGCGCCACGCCGTCCTGATCAAGCCCGCCGCCGGCGGTGGCGGCAAGGGCATGCGGGTGGTGCGCGACCTGGCCGAGCCGACGGAGTTCCTCGGCGCCCTGGCGGCCGCCCGCCGCGAAGCTGCCCTGGCCTTCGGCGACCCGCGCCTCATCCTGGAGCGCTACCTGGCCGGACCGCGCCACGTCGAGGTCCAGGTCCTTTTCGATGCCGCCGGCCAGGGCGTCCACCTCGGCGAGCGGGACTGCTCGCTCCAGCGGCGCCACCAGAAGGTGCTCGAGGAGAGCCCGTCTCCGGCGGTCGATGACGGTCTTCGGGAGCGCCTGGGCGAAGCGGCCCTGAAGCTGGCCGGCTCGGTCGGCTATCGCTCGGCCGGGACCTGCGAATTCCTGCTCGATGACGACGGCAGCTTCCACTTCCTCGAGATGAATACCCGGCTCCAGGTCGAGCACCCGGTGACCGAGCTGATCACCGGCCGGGATCTCGTCGCCGACCAGCTCCGGATCGCCGCCGGTGAGCCGCTGGGGTTCAGCCAGGCGGATGCCGACCGGCCCGCAAGGCAGGCGGCCACGCGATCGAGGTCCGCCTGTACGCCGAGGATCCCGACTCAGGCTTCCTGCCCTCGGCCGGCCGGGTCGAGGCACTGGCCTGGCCGGCAACCGCCGGTCCGGGTCGATAGCGGGATCGAGCCCGGTTCGGTGGTCGACACCCGCTTCGACCCGATGCTGGCCAAGGTGATCGTCGGCGGCCGGAACCGGGCCGAAGCGCTCACGAACATGAGCTGCCGCCCTCGACGGGACGTTCGTCCTGGGGCTGTGACCAACCTCCACTTCCTGCGCTGGCTGGTGCGCCAGCCGGTCGTGCGTCGAGGGCGAGGCGCGGATCGACACCCTCGAGGCGATCTGGCCGCCCGCCGACGACGAGGTCGGGACGGACGGCCGAGGCCCCGTGCCAACGCCGGCTGCCTGGCAGGCCGCGGCCCGCGCGCTGGCGGCCGGCTCCGGCGACGGCTGGCGCCTGAACGGTCCGGCCCGGATCCGGCTCACGAGCGAGGGCCGGGAGCGCTCGGTCGAGCTCGGCCGGGCGGGCATTGGGGAAGTGGCACCGGCCAGCGTGGTCGACGCCGCCGGAACGTGCGTTCGTCGACGACGACGGCCGGAGCGTCGCCTTCCAGGTCGCCCCACCCCCCGATGTCGATCGGGCGGCCCGGGCCGCCGCTGGCCATGGCTCCGCCGGCGGCGCCCGAGGTCGACGCGCCGATGCCGGGCTCGGTCCTGGCCATCCATGCCGGGCCGGGCAGCGTCGTCGAAGCGGGCCAGCCGCTGCTCACCCTCGAGGCGATGAAGATGGAGCACGTGGTCGTCGCGCCCGTCGCCGGTGTCGTGGCCGAGGTCCTGGTCGAGCCCGGCGAGCAGGTCGTTCGCGGGCGCTCGCTGCTGACCCTGGCTCCGCTGCCCGGACCGATCGCGGCCGAGCCGCTACCGTAATCGAGCAGATGGAGGACCAGCCTTGACCCAGTCGTTGCCCCGCACCCGGGCCGAACTGCTCGCGCTCCACGCCCAGGCCCGCAGGCGGCGCGACAGCGCGGCGCTGGGTGGCCCGGAGTACCGCGCGGCGTGCGAGGAGATCTCGGCGATCGAGGTCCAGATCGCCCGGATCGAGGTCGCCCAGCCGGCCTCCCCAGCTGAATCGCCAGCCGGCACGCCAGGCTCGGGCGCCTGATCCAGCCCGTGACGACCGGACCGGTTTCGGACCGCGGCGTCCGGATCTACGAGGTCGGGCCACGCGACGGCCTCCAGAACGAGGCGCGGCCGATCGCGACGACCGACAAGCTGCGCTTCATCGAGCTCCTGGCCGCGGCCGGCCTGACCGAGATCGAGGCGACCAGCTTCGTCCGGCCCGTCCTCGATCCCGCAGCTGGCCGATGCCGACGAGCTGGTCCGGCGCTCTGGCCTCGGCGACCTGCCTGGCGTCCGCTATCCCGTCCTCGTCCCGAACGAGCGCGGAATGGCTCGAGCCGTGGCCGCCGGGGCCGACGCCCTGGCGGTCTTCACGGCCGCGACCGATGCCTTCACCCAGCACAACATCGGGATGACGATCGACGAGTCGCTTGCGGCGGCCCGGCCCGTCCTCGAGGAGGCTGGCCAGCTCGGCTGGTGGCGGCGGGCCTACGTCTCGACGGCGTTCGGCTGCCCGTACAGCGGCGCGGTCGAGCCGGCCGCCGCCATCGAGGTCGGCCTGCGCCTGGCCGAGCTCGGCGCCGAGGAGATCTGCTTCGGCGACACGATCGGGGTGGCCGTCCCCGACCAGGTCGAGGAGCTCACCGGGCTGGCGGTCGAAGCCGGCCTGACCCGAGCCGGGATCGCCTTCCACTTCCACGACACGCGGGGCACGGCCCTGGCCAACGTGGCCGCTGGCGCTGCGGGCGGGGGTTCGGACCTTCGACGCCTCGACCGGCGGCACAGGCGGCTGTCCCTACGCCCCTGGCGCAGCCGGCAACCTGGCGACCGAGGACCTCGTCTACTTCCTCGATGCGTCCGGCTGGGAGCACGGCGTGGACCTCGCGGCGATGCTCGTGGCCGCCCGTTTCATCACGTCGGTGCTGGGCAAGCCGCTTGCTTCCAAGGTCGGCCAGGCGGGCGGCTGGGACCCGGCGACCGGCGCCGCGTCCCCGCGGCCTGATAGCATCCGCGCCATGGACGGTGCCGTCCTCGTGCTGAACCAGAATTACGAACCGCTCAACGTCTGCAATTTGCCGCGCGCCTTTCGGCTGGTCTTCGGCGAGAAGGCGGAGGTCGTCGAGTACGACCACCAGATGATCCGGACGCCGCGGCAGGAGTTCCGCGCCCCGAGCGTGATCCGGCTCCAGCACCACATCCGGCGGCCCCGGCCGCGGGTCAAGCTGACCCGGCGCGAGATCTTCGCCCGCGACGGCCATCGCTGCCAGTACTGCGGCCGGCAGGCCGGCGACCTGACCCTCGACCACGTGATCCCGCGCCATCGGGGCGGCGCCCACAGCTGGGAGAACCTGGTGGCGGCGTGCAAGCCGTGCAATCACCGCAAGGGCGGCAAGACCCTCGAAGAGGCCCGCCTGCGCCTGGTCCGGTCGCCGTTCGAGCCGCGCAGCGACGTCTATTCGCTGTTCACGCCGTACCTCTCCGACGAGCGCAACGAGGCCTGGCGGGACTACCTGTTCCTGGGTCGCAACTGATCACGAACGAGGCGGACGGCGCTCCGATCGCGGCCCGGATTCCGCGCCCGGTCCAGGCGATCCTCGGGACCCTCACGTGAAGACGGGAAGCCGCCTACGTGGTCGGCGGCTCGCTGCGCGACATCCTGCTCGGCCGGACGCCCCACGACTGGGACCTGGCCACCGACGCCCGGCCCGAGGCAGCTCCAGGCCCTCTTTCCCGGCGCGGTCTACCAGAACACCTTCGGGACCGTCGCCGTCCAGCGCGACGGCGCCGTGGTTCGAGATCACGACGTTCCGGCGCGACCACGACTATGCCGACTTCCGGCGACCGCATCGGGTCGAGTTCGGCGAGTCGATCGAGGAGGACCTGGCCCGGCGCGACTTCACGGTCAATGCCCTGGCCTGGGGCGCGCGTGCCCGGGGCGAGGCGACCGCCTCGTCGATCCCGTTCGGCGGCCGGGCCGACCTCGAGCGACGGCGGCTGGCGGCCGTCGGCGTGCCCGCGGACCGGTTCGGCGAGGACGCGCTGCGGATGATCCGGGCCGTCCGCCTCGCCGCCCAGCTCGAGTTCACGATCGCGCGCCGGGACGCTGGCCGCGATCAGCCGCCAGGCGGAGCTCGTCCGCCACCTGTCCGGCGAGCGGATCGCCGGCGAGCTCCAGAAGCTCCTCGGGGCCGATCGGCCGTCGATCGGCCTGCGCCTGCTGGAGGCGACCGGCCTGCTCCGCCAGGTCTCGGCCGAGCTGGCCGACCAGCGCGGCCTGGCCCAGGCCAAGATCGGCCGGCGAGGACCTCTGGGACCACACCGTCCGAAGCGGTCGATGCGGTGCCCGCGCGACTTGCCGGTCGTACGCCTGGCTGCGCTCGTCCACGACATCGGCAAGCCGGCTACCGCGCTCGACGGCCACTTCATCGGCCACGACGCCGTGGGCGCCGAGCTGGCCGATCGCCCTGGCTCAGCCGGCTCCATTTCCCACGCGTCGGTGGTCGAGCGGGTCGGCCTGCTCGTCCGCAACCACATGTTCAGCTACGAGTCGAGCTGGAGCGACACGGCCGTCCGACGGATCATCGGCCGGATCGGCGAGCCGGCCCTGGCCGAGCTCCTGGCCCTCCGCGCGGCGGATAACCTGGGCAGCGGGCTGCCGGCCGACGCCGGCGGGCTGGACGAGCTGCGGGCCCGGATCGCCGAGCAGATCGAGGCGAAGGCCGTCCTCGACCGCTCCGGCCTCGTGATCGACGGCAACGACCTGATCCGCGAGCTCGGCGCCAGCGAGGGCCCGGCCTCGGGGTCGATCCTCGACCGGCTGGTCGAGGTCGTGCTCAACGACCCGGCCCAGCAACGACGGTCCGACGCTCCTGCTGCTGGCCCAGGCAATGCTCGACGGAGGATGGATGATCGAGCTCATGGTCCAGGCCGAGCAGGCCCTCGGCCTGGGCCTGATCGACCAGGCCGAGCGGCTGTACGCGCAGGCCGCCAGCAGCCGATCCGCACAACGCGATCGCGATCATCGGGCTGGCCCGGGTGCAGCTCGAGCGCGGACGACAGGGTCGGCGCTCATGCCCTCGTCCTGCGTGCCCTGGCCGTCGACCCGGAGAACGCTACGGCCCTGCGGATGGAGGCGCGCCTGCGCGAGGTCCTGGCCGGCGAAGGCCGGCTGGTCAGCCCGCCGGCCGCGCCGCGCGGGCGCCTCGGACCAGCCTGGTCGGCCGGCTGTTCGCGCCGCGAGTCCGATGAGAATCCTGGTCACGTGGCGGGGCCGGGCTACGTCGGCGTCGGTCACGGTCGAACGCCTGCTCGCCGCCGGGCACAGCCGTCGGTGTCCTCGACGATCTGCTCGACCGGCCACGCCGGCCGCGGTCCCGACCGGCGGCGACCTCAGCCGGGCGAGCTACACCGAGGGGACGCCGGTGCGCCCGGCTGCTCGCCGAGCAGCCGATCGAGGCGATCCTGCACTGCGCCGCGCGCTCGCTGGTCGGCGAGTCGATCCGCGAGCCGTCGCTCTACTACCGGGCCAACGTGGTCGGCGGCGATCGCCCTGCTCGAGGCCGCCCGGGCCAGCGGGGTCGGCCGGTTCGTGTTCAGCTCGACGGCGGCCGTCTACGGCGTGCCGGCCACGACCCCGATCACGGAGGCGGCGCCGCTCGACCCGATCAACCCCTACGGCGAGACGAAGCGGACCTTCGAGGGCGGCGCTGCGCTGGTACGGCTCGGCCTACGGCCTGCGCAGCGTCGCCCTGCGCTATTTCAACGTGGCCGGCGCCAGCCAGCGCAACGGCGAGGATCACGATCCCGAGACCCACCTGATCCCGAACATCCTGGCCGCGGTCGGCCGCGGACCGGCCGATGACCCTCTTCGGCGACGACTATCCGACCCCCGACGGGACGCCGATCCGCGACTACATCCACGTCGAGGACCTGGCCGAGGCCCACCTGGCTCGCGCTCGAGGCGACCGGCCAGGCCGCTCGCCGCCGCGGCGTCGCCCGCGCTCGCCCTGAACCTCGGCACCGGCTCGGGCTTCAGCGTCCGCGACGTGGTCCTGCGCGCCGCCGAGGATGTCGTCGGCGCGACGATCCCGGCGACCGATCGGCCCGCGCCGCGCGGGCGACCCCCCGATCCTGGTCGCCGCGGCCGAGCGTGCCCGCGAGATCCTCGGCTGGACGCCCGGCCAGGGCAGCCTGGCCGAGATGATCGGGTCGGCCTGGGCCTGGCGGCAGGCCCATCCGGGCGGCTACCCCGAGTGACGCGGTGAGCCACGGCCCAGGCTCGCCGGCCGGGTGGCCCTGGTCACCGGCGCCGGCAGCCCGACCGGGATCGGCTTCGCCGACGGCCCGCCTGCTCGGGCGCGAGGGGCCAGCGTCGCGATCGCCTCGACGACCGAGCGGATCCACGAACGGGTCGCCGAGCTCCGGGCGGCCGGCATCGCGGGCGAGCGGCCATGTCGGCAACCTGGCCGCAGACGGTGTCGCCGACCGGATCGTCGCCGAGGCGCTGGCCGGGCACACGGCCGGCTCGACATCCTGGTCAACAGCGCCGGGATGACCCGGTCGGCGAGCCCGAGACGGACCTCGCCCTGCTCGATACGTCCGATGCGGAGTGGGACCGGGTGATCGCGCCTGAACCTGCGGCACGGCCTTCAGCATGACCCGAGCCGCGCTGCCGGCCCTCCTCGAGGCGCACCGGCGGCGGCCGGATCGTCTTCGTCTCGTCGGTCACCGGGCCGCTCGTGAGCAATCCCCGTTCGAGCGGCTACGCGGCGGCCAAGGCCGGCCTGACCGGTCTCGCCCGGAGCCTGGCCGTCGAGCACGGGCGGCGCGGGCTGACCGTCAACTGCGTCCTGCCGGGCTGGATCGCGAGCGGCTCGCAGCTGCCCGACGAGGCGCTCGCCGGGAGCACACGCCCGCTCGGCCGGAGCGGCACGGTCGACGAGGTCGCCGAGGCGATCGCCTTCCTGGCCTCGCCCGGGGCGAGCTACGTCACCGGCCAGACCCTCGTCGTCGACGGCGGCAACGTCGTCCAGGAGTACAAGGGCCCGCCCGAGCGACTGGTACTGAGGCAGCGCTGGCTGAACGCCCGCTGAGAGCGCCGGATGCGGGCGCGTCGTATCCTTGGCTCAATGAGTGACCGATTGAGACCGCCGGGGCGGCCTGGCGACCGCAGCGGTTCGGGCATCCGACGTGCGCAAGGTGGTCGATCCGCTGATCGAGCCGATCTGGGTCGGGCGAGCGAGTCCTGGTCCAGGTCGAGACGACCGGGCCGCGCGCACGACGGACGGGCCGTTCGTCGCGATCCTCGAACGAGGACGGCGAGCTCCGATCGATGCACTTTCCCGACGTCGAGCGCGGGCTCGCCGAGGCGGTCCGGGCCACTCAGCCTCGTGCTCGACGGCTACCTGACCGATCGGGTCGAGCGCGGCGCCGAGGGGACGCCAACCTGACCGCGGTGGCCAGCTGCCCAAGGTCGGCCGACATGACCCGCCAGCTGCTGATGGGCGGCGGCCGGCGCCACGAGGAGCTGTACCCGGTCGACAAGCCGACCCCGATCGACCCGGGTGCCCCGACCACGTTCGTCGCCGTCGACGTCCTGATGGTCGACGACGAGGAGCTCCTCGACGTGCCCCTGCTCGAGCGCAAGCGGGTGCTCGAGAGCGTCCTCGACGAGAACCAGTTCGTCCGGCGCGGGATCTACGTCCGGCCGCCGCTCGACGCGTGGCTCATCTCGTGGCGCTCGATCGGCTTCCATTCGATCGCCTTCAAGGCGGCCAACGGCCGCTATCGTCCGGGTCTCGACAACGAGCGGCTGGGCGATCGCCCGGATCCCCAGCCGCTAGTGGCTGGACAGCAGTCTCAGCGCCACCCATCCGGGAGCTGATCGAGCGCCTCGGCCAGGCCGACATGATGGTCGGCATCCCGAGCTTCAAGAACGCGGCCACGATCGGCTACGTCGTGCGGGCCGCCCAGGCCGGCCTGGTCCAGTACTTCCCCGACCTCCGGCCGGTCCTGGTCAACGCCGACGCCGGCTCGCCCGATGGTACCCAGCGGGTCGTGGCCGAGACCGAGCCGCCCGACTACATCGAGCGGATCCTGCTCGTCCGGCCGACCAACCGGCTCGAGAAGGTCAGCCTGACCTACCCCGAGGTCGACGGGGTCGGCGGCAAGGGCGCCGCGCTGCGCACGATCTTCGAGATGGCCGCCGCCCTCAACGTCAGCGCCCTGGTCGTGGTCGACTCGGACCTGCGCTCGATCGTGCCCGAATGGATCGAGCTGCTGGCCGGCCCGATCATCAAGGGTGGCTACGACTTCGTGGCGCCGCTCTACGCCCGCTACAAGTACGACGGGACGATCACCAACACGGTCACCTACCCGCTGACCAGGGCGCTCTACGGCAACCGGATCCGGCAGCCGATCGGGGGCGACTTCGGGGTCTCCGGCGACCTCGTCCGGCACTACCTCAAGCTCGACAGCTGGGACGCCGACGTGAGCCGCTTCGGGATCGACATCTGGATGACGACCGAGGCCCTGGCCGGCGGCTTCGCGGTCTGCCAGGCCCGGCTGGGGGCCAAGGTCCACGACCCCAAGGATCCCGGCGCGGACCTCGGCCCGATGTTCCGCCAGGTCGTCGAGCACGATCCTGCGCCTGGCCGCCCGCAGCCCCGAGCGCTGGCTCGACATCCGCGGCTCGCACGACGTGCCGGCCTATGGCTTCGAGCGGATCATCGACCCGCCGCCGCTCGAGGTGAACACCCTGCGGCTCGTCTCGGAGTTCCAGTCGGGCTCGATCGCGATGGCCGAGACCTGGGCCCAGATGCTCGCTCCGGCCACCCTCGAGACGGTCCTCGAGCTGGCCGGCGAGGCCGGCAAGCGCTTCGACGACGCGAGCCGGCGGCTGGGCGTCCACGGCGGCGACACGGGCGCCTCGGGCGGCAGCGGCTCGGCCAGCGCCGGGCCCGAGCACGCACGAGATGGCCGACGCCCTGGCCGGCTTCCACTTCCCCGACGACGTCTGGTCGCGGGTCATCTACGACCTCGTCGCCGCGGCCGGGCGGCTCGAGCGCGGCCAGCGGCGCGGCCGGCGCGCAAGGCCGGCCACGATCGATCGCTACGTCGCCGCCCTGGTCCCGATCTACTTCGGCCGGGTGGCCAGCTTCGTGGTCGAGAACCGGGACATCACGACCGACGAGGCCGAGGAGCGGGTCGAGCGCCAGGCGCGCGAGTTCGAGCTGCTCAAGCCCTACCTCGTCGAGCGCTGGAACGCCGGATGAACCGCACCCCGCTGCCGGTCCGGATCCTCATCCCGGTCGCCAACCCGGGCACCGCCGGCGAGCTCGTCCGGATCGGGG
This sequence comes from uncultured Chloroflexia bacterium, assembly GCA_963718285.1. Classification (GTDB taxonomy): domain Bacteria; phylum Chloroflexota; class Limnocylindria; order Limnocylindrales; family CSP1-4; genus Palsa-1033. The sequence continues at coordinate 31,050 of CAVQYU010000002.1, forward strand.
CGGCGCTGCTCGAGCCGCGGGCCGGCGAGCTGCGCGCCCTGGGCATCGTCGAGGTGCCCGAGGGCATGCCCCTCTCGGAGGGCGCCACCCGGGCCCGGCACGCCCGGCGGCTCCTCCAGCGGGTGCTCGACTATGCCCCCGAGGGGATCCCGATCCACCCCCTCGTCCGGATCGCCCGGCATGCCGCCGAGGGGATCATCGAGGCGGCCGGCGAGGAAGAGGCCGACCTGCTGATCTTCGGCTGGGGCGGCCGGCACACGATCCATGCCAACGGCGACGTCGACCCCGGACGGCCGCCGGCGGCGCGGCCGCGGCGCCGGCCGAGTCGACGCTCGGTGGTCTCGCCCACGATCGACCAGGTCGTCCGGGCGGCGCCCTGCGACATCGCCGTCGTCAAGCAGCGCGGCGCCACCGAGATCCGGCGGATCCTCGTGCCGGTCCGAGGCGGGCCCCACGCCGAGCTGGCGCTGACCTTCGCCGACGCGATCGGGACCTACCACGGAGCGACGGTTACCGTCCTGCACGTCGTCCCGGCCGGGATCACGAGCGCCGTCCGGGCGCAGGCCGAGCGGGCCCTGGCCGCGTTCGTCAAGCAGCACGTCCACGGCGCCGCCGAGCCGCTCGTCCGGGAGGCGGCCAACGTCCGGACGGCGATCCTGCGCGAAGCCGAGCGGGCCGACCTCGTCGTCGTCGGCGCCTCGGCCTCGCCGGCCGAGGGCGGCCCCGACGCCCACCTGTTCGGATCGCTGCCCGAGGCGATCGCGACCCGGGCCCGGCCGACCGTGGTCGTGGTCAAGACCCGCGAGACGATCGGCCGGCAGACCTTCGAGAAGCTGGCCGAGCGAGCCGAGACGCTGGCCGCCGCCGACCGGGCCGCCGAGGAGGCCCGGGCCATCCCGACCCGGGTCGAACGCTGGTTCGGCGAGTCGAACTTCCACCATGCCGAGTTCGCCGACCTGCGCCGCCTGGTCCAGCTCAAGGAGAAGCAGGGCCTGACGATCAGCCTCGTCCTGCCGACCCTCAACGAGGAGGAGACGATCGGACCGATCGTGAGCCGGGCGATCCGCGAGATGATGGGCCGGGTCCCGCTCCTCGACGAGATCCTGGTGATCGATTCGTCCTCGACCGACCGGACCCGCGAGATCGCCGAGGCCGAAGGCGCCCGGGTCGTCCGCCACTCCGACGTCCTCGAACGCTACGGCAGCTTCCGGGGCAAGGGCGAGGCGCTCTGGAAGAGCCTCTACGAGACGAGCGGCGACCTGATCGTGTGGGCCGACACGGACGTCCGCAACTGGCACCCGCGGATGGTCTACGGCACCCTCGGGCCGCTGCTGACCGAGCCTCGCCTGCAGTACGTCAAGGGCTACTACCAGCGCCCGATCGTCGAGGGCGGGGTGCTCAAGGAAGGCGGCGGCGGGCGGGTCACCGAGCTCGTTGCCCGGCCCCTGATCAACCTCTTCTATCCCGAGCTGTCCGGCTTCATCCAGCCCCTCTCGGGCGAATACGCCGGGCGGCGCTCGCTGCTCGAGACGATGCCCTTCTTCACCGGCTATGCCGTCGAGATCGGCCACCTGATCGACGCCGCCGAGCGGGTCGGCCTCGAGGGCCTCGGCCAGGTCGACCTCGAGCGCCGGGTCCACCGCAACCAGGAGCTCGAGGGCCTCAGCCGGATGAGCTTCGTGATCCTCCAGGCGGTCATGAAGCGGCTCGAGGAGCGGCGCAAGGCGCGCCTGTTCGCCGAGCTCGGCTCGACGATGAAGCTGCCCCGCTCGGGCCACGGCCGGCTGGGCCTGGAGGTGATCGAGCTGGCCGACCAGGAGCGGCCGCCGATGATCCGGATCCCCGAATACGTCGAGAAGCGGGCGGGCGAGACCGTCGAGTGACCACGGTCCTGTTCGCACCGGACTCGTTCAAAGGCTCGCTCACCTCGGTCGAGGTGGCCCGCGCCCTGGCCGAAGGCTGGCATCGGGCTCGGCCCGGCGATGAGCTCCTGCTGAGCCCACTGGCCGACGGCGGCGAAGGAACCCTGGCGGCGATCGCGGCGGCCGGCGGCTGGGTCGAACGGACGGCGCCGACCGTCGATCCGATCGGCCGGCCGATCGATGCGGCCTGGCTGCGCTCGATCGACGGCAGCCGGGCCGTGGTCGAGATGGCCACGGCCTCCGGGCTGTCGCGCCTGGCGCTCGACGAACGTGATCCGCTGGGGGCCACGACGGTCGGGACCGGCCTCCTGCTGCGGGCCGTGCTCGACGCCGGGCCGCGCCGGATCATGCTGGGGATCGGCGGCAGCGCGACCACCGACGGCGGGGCGGGGATCCTCGGACGCGCTCGGAGCCTGGGTCGAGCCGGACCGATCGACCTGGCCGGCCTCGACGCTCGGCTGGCCGGCGCTCGAGCTGCTGGTCGCCTGCGACGTGACGAATCCGCTCCTCGGGCCGACCGGCGCCGCCGCGACGTATGGGCCCCAGAAGGGGGCCACGCCGGCCGACGTGATTGGCCTCGACGAGACGCTCGCCCGCTACGCCGACCTGCTCGAGGCGGCCACCGGCCGGCAGGAGCGGGACACGCCGGGTGCCGGAGCGGCCGGCGGCGTCGGCTTCGGCCTGCTGTGCCTGACCGACCGCTTCCTGCGCCTGTCGCTCGAGCCCGGGCGTCGACCTGGTCGCGGGTGAGGTCGAGCTTCGACGCGAAGCTCGCCCGGGCGGACCTGGTGATCACCGGCGAGGGCCGGATCGACGCCCAGACGGCGTTCGGCAAGACCGCCCTCGGCGTCGCCCGGCGGGCCCAGGCCGCCGGCGTCCGCTGCATTGCCGTCGGCGGCGGGGTCGAGCCGGCCGGGATTGCCGCCCTCGCGCCGCTCGGGGTCGAGGTCGTGCCGGTCCATCTCCGGCCCGTCCCGGTGGCCGAGGCGATGGCCGCCGGGGCGGCGCCGCTGGTGGCCTGTGGCGAGCGGCTCGGCCGGGCGGCCACGTGGCTGGCGGCGTGACGCCCCAAACCCGCGCCCGGGTCCGTGCCCGCGCGGGCGGCCCGCCCGCGACGGCGCAAGCCGGCCGACCCGGGTCCCGGCCTGGGCCCGGCGCCTCGCCCGGAGCCGGCCCGGACTCGTTCCCTACGTCCTCGACGGGCTGGCCTCGGCCTACGGCCGGCCCACCTGGCAGCGACGGCTCGGCCCGACGAGCGAGCTGATCCTGACGATCCTGACCCAGAACAGCGCCGACACGAATGCCGAGCGGGCGTTCGAGTCGCTGCGCCGTGCGTTTCCTTCGAGCGAGCCCGTCGAGGGCCACTCGCGGGCGGACGGCTGGGGCGGCGCTGGGCCTGTCCGACGGCGCGCCGCCGGACTGGCTGGCGGTCGAGGAGGCGCCCCTGGCCGAGCTGGTCGAGGCGATCCGCCCGGGCGGCCTGGCCCAGCAGAAGGCGCCCCGGATCCAGGCCGCCCTGCGCCTGATCCGGGCCGAGCGCGGCGACCATTCGCTCGAGTTCCTGGGCGAGCTGCCCGCCCGCGAGGCCCGCGACTGGCTGACCCGGATCGACGGTGTCGGGCGCAAGACGGCCTCGGTCCTGCTCCTCTTCTCGTTCGGGACGCCGCTGATGCCCGTCGACCGGCACGTCGAACGCGTCGGCTGGCGGGTCGGGCTGATCCCGGCCAAGGCGAACGCCGACCAGGCGCACGAGCTCTACCTGTCGCTGCTCGAGCCCGACCAGATGTACGAGGCGCACGTCAACCTGATCACCCACGGCCGCAAGATCTGCCACGCGCGCAAGCCCGACTGCGCTCGCTGCCCGATCGCGCCGCGCTGCCGCTACCTGGATCGCAAGGCGCCCTGATCCCAGGCGCGGCGCTCGCCGCGCGTCAAGACTGACTCGCCGGGCATGGTCAGCGCGACCCGGTCGTTCGTCGGCCGTTTCGCGGTGGGACGATGCCGTGCGAGCGACTGCGCTATCCGATCGCTCGGCGTGCATGGCATGACTGGCGGTCCCAGTGGTCCGACGACCGCGCCCCGGATCCTGGTGGTCGACGATGATCCCAACCTGCTCGTCGTGCTGGCCGACCAGCTCCGGGCGGACGGCTTCGAGGTCGCGACGGCCCGCGATGGGATCGAGGCGATGCGCCGGCTCCAGCATGCCTGGCCGGATCTCCTGATCATCGACATGATGATGCCCCGGATGGACGGCCTGACCCTGGCCCGCGAGGTCAAGGCCCGGGCCGACCTGCCGATCATCGTGCTCACCGCGATCGACACCGGCGACAACAAGGCCGACCTGCTCGACGAGGTCGCCGAGGACTACGTCACCAAGCCCTATCACTATCCCGAGCTGCGGGCCCGGATCAATCGGGTGCTCCGGCGCTTGGGCGACAAGGTCCCCCGCCAGAGCCTGGTCCTCGGCCCGCGCCTGGTCCTCGAGCTGCATCGGCGGGAGGCGGTGGTGGCCGGCCAGGCGGTCGCCTTGACCCCGACCGAGTCCCGGCTCCTGTATGCCCTGGCGGCCAACCTCGGGAACACGGTCAGCACCGAGACCCTCCTGGCGCGCGGCTGGGCCGAGACCGAAGACGCGGATCCATCCTATGTCTGGGTCACGATGCGCCGACTGCGCCAGAAGCTCGAGCCCGACCCGAATCGGCCCACCCACCTCCTGACCGTGCGGGGAGTGGGCTATCGCCTGGTCGCCGTGGAGCCGGGTCGCTCGGTATGACCGCCGAGGCCGATCGCGCCAAGGCCGGAACCAGCGATTCCCTGACCGACCTTCCCAATTCCGTCCCGGACGAAACCGGGCCGAGCCAGACGGTCGTCCGACCGCCCGCCCAGCCCGATCCGGTGTTCCACGATCGAACGATCCCGGCTCCGGCGGTTGGCGCCGGCATCGGCTTTCGCACCCGGCTGACCTTCGCCCTGATCGCGGCCGCAGTCATCCCGCTGGCCGTCTTCGGCCTGCTCCTGATCGCCTCCCTGCGCCTGCCCGATCCGATCTCGACCGTGCCCCGGCTGCTCCTCCTGTTCGTGACCCTCGTCGCCTTGATCGCGGTCCTCGTGGCCTACCTCCTGGCGGCCGACCTGACCTCGCCCCTGCGGGCGATCGCGGCGGCGGTCGACCGGGTCTCGGCCGGCGACCTCTCGACGCCGATCACCGTCGGCGGCGACGACGAGCTGTCGCGCCTGGCCGAGAGCCACAACCGCCTGGCCGGCGCCCTCGAGCGGCGCAATCGAGAGCTCGGGCGGATCCTCTCGGCAATCGAACATGCGTCGCCCCGGGACGGGGTCGAGTACCTCGTTGGTCGGGCCTCGACCGATGCCCGGACCGCCTTCGGCATGATCGATGCCCTGATCCTGCTGGTCGACCCGACAACGGTCGAGGACGAGGAGGCGATCCCGGGCGATCCCCGCCCGATCCGGGCCGAGCTGCGGGCCGGCGAGGAGCGCCTGGGCCTGATCGTCGGTCACCTGCCGGCGACCCGGGCGTGGGAACCCGCCGACCAGAGCCTGCTCGAGCTGTTTGGTGCCGAGATCGGCGTCGCCGTCCGGAATGCCCAGCTGTTCCAGCGCGTGGCCGACCAGAACACCCGCCTGGTCGAGCTCGATGCCGCCAAGGACGACTTCCTGCGTGGGGTGAGCCACAACCTGCAGACCCCCCTGACCAGCATCCGGGCGTTTGCCGAGCAGCTCGAGGAAGAGCATCCGGATCGACGCCTGTCGATCATCACCGAGCAGTCGGAACGGCTCTCGCGGATGGTCCGCCAGCTCCTCACCGTCACGCGGCTCGAGTCAGGCGCCCTCCGGCCCCAGGCCGAGGTCCTGGGCCTCGGTCCGCGGGCCCGGCGGGCGTGGGAAGCCCTGGCCGCCAACGATGTGGCCTTCTCGATCGACGATCGTTCGGGTGGCTGGCTGGCGGTGGCCGACGCCGACCAGCTCGACCAGGTCCTGTGGGCCCTCCTCGACAACGCCTTGAAATACGGCCGCCACCAGCCCATCGAGGTCGAGATCACGACCGATCCGGCCCTCGGCCGGATCCTGCTGACGATCATCGACCATGGGCCCGGCGTGGCCGAGCAGGACCGGCCGCGCCTGTTCGAGCGCTTTGCCCGGGGCAGCGGCACGAACGCCGAGGACGGCAGCGGCCTGGGCCTGTACGTGTCACGCGAGCTGTGCCGGGCGATGGCCGGCGACCTTGTCGTCGAGCCGCTCCGAGCGGGTCAGGGCGCGGCGTTCACGGTTTCCCTGCCGGGCGAGGCGCCGCTCGAAAGCTGAGGTTCGTGGCGGCCGGGTGGTGCCGCCGGGCTGCGCCGGGCGCTCCGTGCCAATTGCGTCACACGCACCTAGCCGACCGTGCTGGCCAGTTCCTGTGCATCCAGCGCACGGAATCGACCAGATTCAGCGGGAAGCGGTCGGAAACGTGCATGGCACGCACGATCGCGACGAGCCAGGGTGTGAATCTGCGGGTTGTGCTCGTCAGACGCAATCGCCTTCGGGAAGGGCCAACGCTGCACGGTCCGGCGCTGGAGGTGTGGCATCCTCAGACCGTGACTCGACTCAGCGTGGCCCTCGTGCAGCTCAACGCCGGCTCGGATCCCGAGGCCAACGTCGCCGAGGCGGTTCGCCTGGCGGATCTGGCGGCCGCCGGCGGAGCTCGCCTCGTCGCGCTACCCGAGTACCTCCAGTACCGGGGCTCGGATGAGGGCTACCGCGCCTCGGCTCGGCCGATCCCGGGTCCGTTCAGCGACGCGTTCGCCGCGGTGGCTCGGGCCCGCGGGGCCTGGATCCTGGCCGGCAGCCTGGCCGAGTCGGGGCCGGCCGGCAGGCCGTACAACACGAGCGTCCTGATCGACCCGAGCGGTGCCATCCGGGCCACCTACCGCAAGATCCACCTCTTTGATGTCGCCCTCGACGATGGCCCGGCCGACCGGGAGTCGGACCGGGTCACGGCCGGTGACCGGGCGGTCGTAGCCGACCTCGATGGCCTGAAGCTGGGCCTGTCGATCTGCTACGACCTGCGCTTCCCGGAGCTGTATCGAGCGCTGGCCTCGGCCGGGGCCGAGATCCTGGCAGTGCCCGCCAACTTCCTCGAGCGCACCGGCCGTGACCACTGGGAGGTGCTCCTGCGAGCGCGGGCGATCGAAAACGGCGCCTTCGTCATCGCCCCGGCACAGGTCGGCGGACCGGCCAGCCTGCCCGCCCATGGCCGCTCGATGATCGTCGACCCATGGGGCACCATCGTGGCCCAGGCCGCAGACGACGTGGCGATCATCCAGGCCGAGCTCGACCTCGACCGGGTCAGCTCGATCCGTCGCCAGCTGCCAGTGCTCGACAATCGACGCCCGGAAGCCCTTGGTCAGCTGGCCTGAGCCTTCGAGAAGAAGGCGAGGGCGGTGCCCGTCTTGGTGTGCTGTCCGGCCATGATGGTCACGCCGCGCTCGGACAGGAACACCCTGAGCTCGGCCACGGCCTGGAAGGTGGCCGCCGGCAGGCACTTGGTCGATAGCTCCAGGATCCGCGTCCCGTCCGGGTAGAACCACAGCTCGGCCACCAGCCGCCGGGGCGCGCCCTTGGGCAGGAAGCGGACCTTGAGGACGTTGATCGGGCCGAGCGGGACGAGGTCATCGAGCCCAAGCCCGGCCGGCGCATGGGCCGCGAAGAACGTGCGTTGCTCTTCGGTGAACAGCTTGTGCACCGGCCGAGTTCCGGCCAGGACCTTCCTGACCGCGGCGGCACCCCACTGGGCCTTCAGCGAGCCGGAGCACACGAAGCCGCCTGGCATCGCATCCACCTCAACCCCGAAGTTGGGCGACTTGCGCAGGGCCGGTGAGAGCTCGGCCGGCACGACGGGGCGGAGCTTGACCACGGAGTCGTCACCCCGGCCCTGGATCCGCCGGGCGCGCGCGATCAGGCCGCTGTTGAACAGCTTCAGGTCGGGCGTGTCGAAGAACACGACCTGGCGGATCTGGGAGTCGAGCGGGTCGAGCTCCAGCGAGGCCATGGCCGTGCGCTGCTCGGACTCCGGCACGGTGAGCTTGAGCTCGACCGTGTCGGTCCCCTTGATCAGGGACAGGAGCTCCTTGAGGCGATCGGGGGAAAGTTGAGGGGCCTGGGTTGAGCCAGCGGCCATGGGATGCACCTCTACTGCGAGCCGGCTAGGGGAGGCAGCATAGCGTGGGATGGGCCTTTCAATCCGCCCAAAAAAGGACGTACGATGGTCTCGCCCGTGAGCATATGCTCTGGCGGTCCAGCGGTTACGCCTGAGGAGATGGAATGAAGAACCCGCCCATTCTGATCTCGGTCCTCGGATTCTTCGGAATCCTGGCCGGATTGTTCTGGCTGTACCTCGGCTTGCGCCTGCTCGGTTTCGACTGGTTCGGGGCCCTCGGTGACCTGCCGAAGTACGAGCAGAGTGGGCTGTGGGCTTGGCTGGCGATTGGCGCCGGCGTGGCCTGGATCATCGCCTCGGGCGCGCTCTGGGCGCTCCAGCCGTGGGCCTGGGTCTTTGCCACGATCATGGCCGGCCTGTCCCTGTTCGAGGCGTTCCTGTGGTTCCTCGATGCGCCCGGCACGGGCGTCGGCTTCAGCGCCGCGATCATGCCCCTGATCATCCTGTGGTACCTCAACTCGAGTGAGGTCAAGCAGGCCTTCGGCCAGACAGAGGGACCGGGCGCCGCCTGACGCCGCGGGGTCAGGCCAGCCTCGGCCAGCACAGCGTCGGCCAGCACAGCGTCGGGTCAGCTCGGGCTGACCGCCAAGGGGATCCAGAATGAGTGAAGGCGCCTCTCGCGCCGGAGACGGGACGGCGAGCGGAGCCGCGGCAACGGCCGTGGCCTGGCACGCCCTCACCCCGGCCGTTGCCCTGGAACGCCAGGGCGTGATCCTGGCCGACGGCCTGACCACCCAGGAAGCGGATGCCCGACGAGCCCGCTTCGGCTCGAACAAGTTCGCCGAGGCCGCGCGAGAGCCGCGCTGGCAGGCATTCGTGCGCCAGTACAAGGACCCGATGCAGGTCGTCCTGCTCGCGGCGGGCATCCTGAGCTTGTTCATCCCGAACCAGGCCGCGACCGGGGTCGTCCTGATCCTGCTGACCCTGCTCAACGCGGCGATGGGCCTGAGCCAGGAGGGCAAGGCGTCGGCCAGCGTGGCCGCCCTCCAGAAGATGATGGTGGTCAAGGCCAAGGCCCGCCGCAATGGCGACCTGGCCGAGCTGCCGATGGACCAGCTCGTGCCCGGCGACATCGTCAACATCGAGGCCGGCGATCTCGTCCCGGCCGACGCCCGGATTCTCACCGCGGCCACCCTCGAGGTCGATGAATCGGCCCTCACCGGCGAGAGCCTGCCGGTGTCCAAGGAAGTGGACGCGGTGGCCGCGGACGCGGCGCTCGGCGACCGGGTCGACCTCGTCTTCATGAACACGCAGGTGACCCGAGGCGCGGGCACGATCCTGGTGGTCGCGACCGGGATGACGACCGAAGTCGGGCACATCAGCAGCATGCTCCAGACCACCCAGGACGAGGTCACCCCGCTCACCCGCCAGCTGAACGCCCTCACCAACCAGATCCTGATCATTGCCGGACTGGCCCTGGCCGCCTCGATCGCCATCGGCCTGGTCCGGGCGACGCCCTTCGATGCCCTCTTCCTGACCGCGATCTCGTTCTCGGTCTCGGCCATTCCGACCGGCCTGCCGGCGGTGGTCACGGCCATCCTGTCGATGGGCACGACCACCCTGGCCGCCTCGGGCGCGATCGTGAAGCGCCTGCGCTCGGTGGAGACGCTTGGCTCGACCTCTGCGATCAACTCGGACAAGACCGGGACCCTGACCCTCAATCAGATGACGGCGGTCCAGATGACCGTTGTCGGCCGGCGCTACGCGATCTCCGGCAAGGGCTACTCGACCGACGGCGCGATCACCGGCGTCGGGTGGCCAGCCGGACGTCCGCCTCGATGCCCTGCTCATGCCGATGGCGCTGTGTGCCGATGCCGAGGTCAAGGACGGAGCCCTCGTCGGCGATCCGACCGAAGGCGCGCTGGTCGTGCTGGCCGCCAAGGGCGGGGTCGACCCGGAGCTGACCCGCGAGCGGTACCCGCGGGTCGCGACGCTGCCCGTTCGATGCGGCCTACAAGTTCATGGCCACGTTCCACCGGATGACGGACGACGCCGGCAAGGACGTCGTCCGGGCCTACGTCAAGGGCGCGCCGGACCAGCTCCTGGACCGGGCCAGCTGGGTCCACGGCGCCCGATGGCAGCCGCGTCCCGATCGACGAGCACCGGGCGGCCTACCTGGCCGAGAACGACCGGCTGGGCGCCCAGGGCCTGCGGGTCATGGCGACCGGCCCAGCGGGACTTCGATCCGGCCACGTTCGATCCCAACGCCGACCTGCTGCCGCTGGTCGCCGAACTCGAGCTCCTGGCCCTGGTCGGCATCGTCGATCCGCCCCGGGTCGAGGCGCGCGACGCGATCGCCAAGGCCAAGGCGGCCGGGATCAAGGTCCGGATGATCACCGGCGACCACGCGATCACCGCCGGGGCGATCGCCAAGCAGCTGGGCATCGAGGGCCGGGCGATCACCGGGGCCGAGTTCTCGGCGATGTCCGACGAGGAAGCCGACCGCCAGATCGACGACATCGGGGTCATCGCCCGGGTGGCGCCCGAGGACAAGGTCCGGCTGGTCCAGATCCTGCGGCGCAAGGGCCACATCGTGGCCATGACCGGCGACGGGGTCAACGACGCACCGGCGCTCAAGGCGGCCGACATCGGGGTGGCCATGGGCATCACCGGCACCGAGGTCTCCAAGGAGGCCGCGGTGATGATCCTGACCGACGACAACTTCGCCACGATCGTCACGGCCGTGGAGCAGGGCCGCGCGCTGTACGACAACCTGCTGCGCTACATCCGCTTCCAGATGGCCTGCCTGTTCGGCTTCATCGCCACGTTCCTCGGGGCGAGCATCTTCAACGTCCTGGGCGGCGTCCCGTTCCTGCCTCTCCAGACCCTCTGGATCAACTTCACGGTCGACGTCTTCCAGGCGATCGGCCTCGGCTACGGCCGGCCCCGGGAAGGCCTGATGGAAGAGGCGCCGCGGCCCAAGGCCCAAACGCTCCTGCCGCGGCCCCTGTTCGTCTGGCTGGCGTTCGTTGGCCTGGTCATGGGTGCGGTCACCCTGGCGGTCATCATCTGGGCCAAGCACGACTTCGACGAGACCGTCGCCCACACGATGGGCCTCGTCACCTTTTCGATGTTCCACCTGTTCTTCTCGCTCGAGACCTCCAACGAGGAGCGCACGTTGTTCAGCAGCGAATTGCTCGAGAACCCGGTCCTCCTCAAGACGACGGCGCTGTCGCTCCTGACGATCTTCCTGGCCACGACGTTCGGTCCGCTCCAGCGCGTCCTCGACACGGTCGAGCTGAGCGTCAACCAGTTGGCGATCTGCGTCGTCGCGGCCGCGTCGATCATCGTGGTGGCCGAGGTCCGCAAGCTCGTCCGTTGGCCGACGCGCGCCGGTCACCGCCCCGCTGGCCGGCAGTCCGGTCCCGGCCGCGTGACTGGCCGACGGGCGGGCGCCCGATGACGGTGATCGTCCCGCGCTGGGAGTGGCGCACGTTCGGATCGCAGTTCGGGCCGGCCGAGGCGGCCTTTGCCGCCCTGACCCCCACCGACGTCCATGAGAGCGACGAGCTGTACCTCCTTGCCGCCGACGTCGAGTCGACGGCCGACAGCGTCAAGGTTCGCGACGACCTGCTCGACGTGAAGTCGCTCCGAGAGGTTTCGGCCGCCGGACTCGAACGCTGGGAGCCGGTGCTGAAGGCCGGATTCCCGATGGCGGCCGGGGAGATCGAGCGACTCCGGACGATCCTGCCGCATGGCTCGACCGGCAAGCGGCTCGCGAGGCCTACACCCTTGAGCAGTTCCTGGCTGAGCTCGTCGGCCCGGCCGGCGCCGTCCGGCCGGTCAAGGTCCACAAGCGGCGGGTCCGGTACACCGTGGGCGGGTGCATGGCCGAGGTCTCCGACGTCGTGGCCGACGGTCGGGCGACACGGACGATCGCGATCGAGTCGACCGACGCTGCCGCCGTCATCGCGGCCATCCGACTCGGTCGGCCTGCGTGGCTACCTCAACACGAACTACCCGCGTGGCCTCGCCGCCCTGCGCGACGGGCGGCCCGCCCGCTACGCCACGATCGACGTCGGCACGAACTCGGTCAAGTTCCACGTCGGCGAGCGCCATCCCGACGGCGCCTGGACGACGGTCGTGGACCGGGCCGAGGTCACTCGCCTGGGCGAAGGCCTGACCGAGAGCGGCGCGATCTCGCCGGCGGCGCTCGAGCGGACGGCCGAGGCGATCAAGGTGATGGCCGAGGAGGCCAGGCGAGAGGGTGTCCTGGCCGTCGCCGCCGTGGGCACCGCCGGCTTGCGCGCCGCGACCAATCAGGCCGATGTCATCGCGGCCATCCGCGAGCGGAGCGGGGTGGAGGTCGAGGTGATCCCGGGCGACGAGGAAGGCCGGCTGGCCTACCAGGCCGTCCAGTCGAGCCTGGCCACGACGGCCCACGCCCTGGTCGTCTTCGACACCGGCGGCGGCAGCTCCCAGTTCACCTTCGGTCGGGACGGACAGATCCAGGAGCAGTTCAGCCTGCCCGTCGGGGCCGTCGAGTACACCGAGCGCTTCGGGCTGGCCGGCCCGGTCAGCGAAGGCCAAGCTCCAGGAGGCGCTGGCGGCGATTGCCGCCGACCTCGCCAGGATCGACGGTCGGCCCGCGCCCGACGCCCTGGTGGGAATGGGCGGAGCGATCACCAACCTCACCGCGATCATGCACGGGCTGGCCGTCTACGACCCGGAGGTCGTCCAGGGCAGCGTCCTCAGCCGATCCGAGATCGACCGCCAGATCGAGCTGTTCCGGTCGCGCGACACCGCTGGGCGGCGCGAGATCGTCGGCCTCCAGCCCAAGCGCGCCGACGTGATCCTCGCCGGCGCCTGCATCGTGCGCACGGTGATGGCGGCGCTCGGCCAGTCCGCCCTGACCGTCAGCGACCGGGGCCTGCGCCACGGTCTCCTGCTGGAGCGCTTCGGACCCTAGCTTCGGAGCGGGAGGGTCCGGGAGCATCGCCTATACTCGCCCTCGCGCCGACATAGCTCAGCGGTAGAGCAGCTGTTTCGTAAACAGCAGGTCCTCGGTTCAAATCCGAGTGTCGGCTCCAGTCCCCTTGCGTGGCCTTCGGCTGACGTGTTTGCGGTGGTCGTCGCCGTCAGGTCCATTCCTCCGATCCGGTGCCGATTCGAAGCCCTAGACTGCGCCGATGTACGAGCCGCTCGACCCTGGCGCGTGTGACCGAGTTCTTCTTCACGGTCGCCGCAGCGAGCGCGGCGCTCATCGGGCTGATCGTCGTCGGATTGTCGATTCACGCCGACTACATCGCGAGAAGCGTCACCCACCGCTCCCACGCGAGAGCCACCCTGGTGATCCTGACGGCCACGATGGTCATCGGCCTCGCCACGCTGGTCCCTGAGCCGCCCTCCTGGACCGGCTGGGAAGTCGGCCTGATCAGCCTGGGCTTTGCCGCGATCAACACGTACAACAACTCGAAGGCCCTGAGGCGGGTCGGGTGGCGCCTCCCGCGCGCTGCCTGGCGGCGGATGGCGATCGGCTACGCGATCGCTGCGGCCGGCATCATCGGGGCCGTCTCGATCGTCGTCTTCGGAGGCGATGGCGGCGGTCTCTACTGGTTGGGCATGCAGACGATCGCCGGCCTGGTCTGGGCGATCTCCGGCGCGTGGCGCTTCCTGATCGGCGTCGTGGACGAGCAGCGACCGCCGATCCGGCAGCGTTCTGGCCTTGAGAGCCGGCTGTAACGTCAGGTGCCCCGTTGCGGTCCAGGGGAATGTGCGGATTTGCGAGACTTGGCTGCCCGGGTGCGAACCCGCCCAACACGGAGGCTCAGCATGCCGACACTATCGAAGATCAGCCCATGCCTGTGGTTCAACGGTGAAGCCGAGGCGGCAGCCAGGCACTACACCACGCTCTTTCCCAACAGCCAGATCCTGAGCGTGGACCGCGCTCCGGCGGAGACGCCCAGCGGGCCCCAGGGCATGGTCCTGACCGTGACTTTCTCGCTCGCTGGCCAGACGTTCATCGGCCTGAATGGCGGGCCCGACTTCAAGTTCAGCGAGGCCATCTCGTTCTCGATCGATTGCGACGACCAGGCCGAGGTCGACCGCTATTGGGAGGCGCTCATCTACGGCGGCGGCGAACCGAGCATGTGCGGCTGGCTGAAAGACCGCTTCGGCGTGTCCTGGCAGGTCATCCCGCGGCAGCTGCCCGAGATGCTCCAGAACCCGGACCGGGAGGCTGCCGGTCGGGCGATGGAGGCCATGCTTAAGATGACCAAGATCGACGTGAAGGGGCTGGAGCAGGCCTTCAACGCCACGCCTGCCGGCCGTTGATGAGCGCGCCCTGGGCCAGGTCCGCGCTCCTCTGGCCACGCTGGTATCGTCGGCACCGATGAGCCTTGGCTTCGGACTTCTCAGCGCGCAGCTCCGGCCGGGTGAGACCGACTGGGCCCGGACCTACGACGAGACCGTCCGCCTGGCGGTCGAAGCCGAGCGACTCGGCTTCGGCTCGGTCTGGACCACCGAGCACCACTTCGTCGACGACGGCTACATGCCCTCGCTCCTGGTCGTGGGCGCGGCGCTGGCCCAGGCGACCTCGCGGATCGAGCTCGGCACGGGTGTCATCCTGGCCCCGCTCCACCATCCGATCCGCCTGGCCGAGGACGCGGCAACCGTCCAGCTGCTGAGCCACGGCCGGCTGATCCTTGGGCTTGGCCTGGGTTGGTCGGAGCCCGAGTTCGCTGGCCTCGGCGCCGACGCCCGTCGGCGCGGGGCGGCCATGGACGAGATCCTCCAGATCCTGCCCCAGGCCTGGACCGGCGAGCCGTTCAGCCATCACGGTGCGGTCTACGACCTGCCGACCCTGGGCGTCCGGCCGAAGCCGTCGAAACCGATCCCGGTCCTCGTTGGTGGCGGGGCCGAGCCGGCCATCCGGCGCGCCGCCCGCCGAGCGGACGGGATCTTCGTGAGCACGCCGGCGGCGAAGTTCATCGAGCAGGTCCAGTGGGTCCTCGACGAGTGCGCAGCGGATCGGCCGCGACCCCTCGACCTTCCGCTTCGTCCACTACTCGATCCTGCTGCCCGGTCCGTCGCACGAGGCGGCCCTCGCTCGCTACCGGGACGTGGCCTGGGCGCTGAATTGGAAGTACTCGGACATGGGCGCCTCGGCGACCCGTCCGCTGCCGCCGCCGGCCCCCCCGCCGTTTGACCGCCCGCTCGAGGACCTCGTCCGGGGTCGGGCGACGTATGCCGGAACGCCGGCCGAGCTGGCTGGGCAGTTGCTCGAGATCCGCCGCCAGGCGGGCGTTCCCGTGGAGTTCGTGGCCCGGAGCCACTTCCCACTGCTCGAGTTCAACGCCCAGGTCGAGCTCATGGCCGAGCTCGCCGGAGGCGTCGCCCCCCTCCTCTGAGCCCAAGCCGAGGTTCGTATCCGTGGACTTCGAGTTCAGCGCCGAGATGTGGCAGTGGCGGGGTCCGGCGCCCTTCCATTTCATCACCTTGCCTGAGGAGGCAACCGCCCCGATCAAGGCGATCTCGGGCCTGGTGACCTATGGCTGGGGCATGATTCCGGTTCGCGCCCGAATCGGTCAGACCGAGTGGACCACCGCGATGTTCCCCAAGGACGGGCGCTACGTCCTGCCGGTCAAGGACATCGTTCGGACGGCCGAGGGTCTGGTCGACGGCGACATCGCCGCCGTCCAGCTGTCGATCCGGGAGTGACCTCAGCACGGTTTGGGCGTCAGCGCTGGCCCGCTTGACGGTCTCGAGGACGGAGGGCTACCGTTTCCAGCAACTGAATAGCTCTATCAAGAGTGGCGGAGGGACCGGCCCGATGATGCCACGACAACCTGTCGGCGCAAGCCGGCAAGGTGCCAATTCCGGGCAGGTCCGCCTGCGAGATAGGGAATCCTGGTGAGACCCTTCCGTGCAGGAAGGGTCTTCTCGGTTTCGGCCAACCGAGCAGGAGGCTTCCAATGACCCACGCCCGCGGTGCCCATCTCGTCGGCAGCCTGGCCGCGCCATCGGCCGGCGACGCATTCCGGGAGACGTCCTCGATCCTCGGTCACCACTTGCGCCGGCTGACCGACGGGGAGACAGGGCCACGGAGCCAGTGGATCTGGTGGCAGATCGACAAGCTGACGGCAGTGCCCGGCATTCGACTGGGAGAGCCGCAGCTCAATCCCGATACCGGTAACCCGGACTACTCCGTCTTCCCGGGCCTCGACGTCGACGAAGGCGTGACGATCCCGGCCCGCGGCCTGGGCTATGCCGATGCGGCGGTGGCCTCCTACGCCGAGTTCCGCCGGCTGCGCGACAGCGGCGTCCTGCCGGATGGGGTCCGCTTCCAGGTGAGCATCCCGACGCCGTTTGCAGTGGTCGTGGCGTGGGCCGCGCCGGCGTCCCAGGTCCGCCTCTGGAAGCCGTTCAAGGAGGCGCTCTATGCCGAGGTTGCGGCGATCCAGGCCGATATCCCCAAGGCCGATCTCGCGATCCAGTGGGACGTGGCGGTTGAGATCGGCGCCCTCGAGGCCTCGTTCAAGCCCGCGCCGGAGCTGGCCGGCTACGACCGGATCGTGGCCGAGCTGATCGACTGCGCCCGGCAGGTGAGCCCACCGGCCGAGGTCGGCTTCCACCTGTGCTACGGCGACTACAAGCATCGCCACTTCGTGGCACCCAAGGACCTGAGCCTGCTCGTCCGGATCGCCAACGACATCGCGGCGGCGGCGCCGATCGCCTTCGTGCACATGCCCGTCGATCGGGACAATGGTCGCGACCCGGCCTACTTCGCGCCACTTGGCGAGCTCGCGATCGGCCCGGCTGAGCTGTCGCTGGGCGTGATCGACTACGAGAACGACAGCGCCCGGATCGACCAGCTCGTGGCCGCGGCGGACACGGCCGGCCAGACGTACGCGGTCGCGACCGAGTGCGGCATGGGCCGGATCGGCGAGCGAGGCGAGTCAGTCACCCTCGAGGACCTGCTGGCCCAGCACGCTCGCGTGGCCGATCCGATCCACTGAGGGGCCACAGCCACCCGGTCGCCACTACGATCGCTGCGCCTGGCACGCCGTGCCGCTGTTGATCGTGGTGAGACAAAACCGGGGTTTCGCCGGCCGGGCCGTCTCGTCGCCCCCAGCGGCCAGGCTCGTTGGTGCCGGCCCACGCTCAGGCCAGGCAACTTCGGAACGGTCCCGCGTGCGACCCACCGACGCCAGGCGTGTGAAACGGCCGTTTTGTCCTACCACGGTCAACACCGACCTGGCTGTGCCGGGCAGAGCTGGCTGGGTCGAGGGCCCGACCGGGAGCCTGGACCGGCCAGATCGCCGCCGAGCCTCGACTCGAGGCTCAGCGGTGGGCGAACCGGCGCTTGTGGCTGGGGGCCGCGGTCTGGGCCACCGGTTGCGGCCGGGCGGCCAGGATTGTCTCGATCTCGGCCCTGAACGCCCGGCCGATCGGGGCTCGTGCCAGCCACTCGAGGAAGTCCGGATCATGGCGGGCAATCTGGCCAAAGGACCAGCCGGCATACCGGCCAAAGTCGAGGACCGTTCCCGATGGCGGTCCGGGCGGCCGACCGGCCGACTGGGCCCAGACCGGCTCGGCCGGGCGGGCAGCGGCAGCCGGGGCAACCGGTGGGAGGACCTCGCGGCCACGGTCGTAGGCGGCGCGTGCGGCCTGGTCGCCGATGACCGACCAGGCCTGGTTGAGGGCCACCATCCGATCGACCGACCCACCAATCATGTCCGGGTGGTACTTCGTGGCCAGGGTCCGATAGGCCGCTCGAACGACCTCGGGCTCGGCCCGCGGATCGACCTGGAGGACGCGGTAGAAATCGACGACCTCCATCATCGCCCGGTCGCTCCGGCGCTTGCCCGGGCCAGCGCGATCGCCTGGAGCACCCGCGGCGAGGCAAGCTGGCTGGCCAGGTCGTCGAGCAGCAGGTCGAGCTCCGCGGCCTGCTCCTCCAGGGGCTGCCGACGGGGATCGCCCAGGGCCAGGTGGCCGAGGTCCTCGGCGCAGGCCGCCCGAGCGGCCTGGGCCCGGGCGGTCAGCTCGATCCGGATCCCGCCGGCCGGCCGACTGGCAAGTCCCAGGCCACCGGGCCGGGCGTAGGGCTGATCCATGGGCGGGGGCTCCTTTGAAGGTTCGCTGCGGCATCGCAGGACCCGACCATAGGACCGTCCCAGGACCGCTGACGTAGGCCAGGAGTACTAGTCGGGCACACGCCGGTGCGTGCCCGCCCCGGTGCGGGCCGGCACAGTCCTGGCGCGGCCCCGTACGAAAGTACCAGTGGCGACCGTGGGCTCGGCCGCAGCGGCGCGTGCGATCCTTCGGCCTGGAGGTGACCATGCCAACCCGACCAAGCGCGGACGACCTGAAACGACTGTGGGGCCTGACCGAGATGGAGACTGAGCACGTCTGGTTCACCCAGACGTACGTCGATCCTCGGGTCAACCCGGATGGGCGGGCGCTGTGCTCGGCCATCATCGCCCTGGTCAGCGACGACCCGACCACGTTCTCGGACATGCACCGATTGCCGACCGACGAGCTGTGGCTCTTCCATCTGGGCGATCCGATCGAGCTGCTCCTGCTCCACCCGGACGGACGGGACGAGCTGGTGATCCTGGGCCCTGACGTCCTCGACGGGCAGGAGATCCAGCACGTGGTTCCGGCCGGCACGTGGATGGGGGCCCGCCTGCGGCCCGGCGGCGAGTACGGCGTGTGGGGCAACACGATGGCGCCCGGCTACGCCCTGTCCGACTTCGAAGGCGGCTCTGCGGCCGACCTGATCGCCGGCTGGCCGGGCCGCGCGGACCTGATCACGGCCCTGACACGGAGGCCCGAGTGAGACGCTCTGGGCGAACCCAAAGGTAAGGAAATCCACACCAAATTCTTCAGGGTGCTATCAGGTCCGCGCTGTATTCCGGAGCGTGGCCACCCCCGCCAGTGACGGAGGCGGGAGTTGGGTCGCGAAACGCGCATACAGGAGGAGTCGGACTTGCACACGACCAAGATCGCGACATCGCTTGTCGCCGTAGCCGCCATCCTGGCGGGTTGCTCCTCGGCCGCGACTGCCGTGCCCCCGACGCCGGCACCAGCGAGCCCCACCCCGGCCCCCGCGTCGGCCGCCCCCAGCAGCGCCTCCTCGGCGGCGCCCAGCGGCTCGGCCGCGGCCGGCCTGACCGTCGGCTCGTTCGACTCGAGCTTCTCGGCCATGAGCCAGCTGACCAGCGTCACCTCGGCCGGTACCGGTCTGGTCGGCGTGGTCATGCCGGACACCACGTCGTCGACCCGCTGGGTCAGCTTCGACGCCCCGTACCTGACCCAGGCCTTCACGGCCGCCGGCTACGCGGCGACCGACTTCAAGGTCGAGAACGCCGGGGGCGTCGACGCCACCCAGCTGTCCATGGCCCAGGCCGACATCACCGACGGCGCCAAGGTGCTCGTGGTCGCCCCGATCGACAGCACCGTCGGCGGCCAGATCCAGGCCTATGCCGCAGGCTCACGGCGTGGCCATGATCAGCTACGACCGGGCCACGTTCCAGGGCACGAACACGTACTACGTCAGCTTCGACAACGTCCAGGTAGGCGAGCTGATCGGCAAGGGCTTCACCCAGTGCGTCACGGACTGGGGCGTCAGCAGCCCCAAGGTCTTCACCGTCGATGGTGGCCAGGACACCGATCCCAACGCGATCGACTTCGCCAAGGGCTACAACGACGCGGTCTGGGGCCAGAAGGTCGCCCAGGTTGCGGCGGGCGCCACGAACCCCGCCGGCATGACCCTGGTCGGCGAGCAGCTCGCCCCGGGCTGGAACAATGCCCAGGGCGGCACGATCTTCCAGCAGGCCTTCACGGCCCATCCCGACGATCAACGCCACGATCGAGGCCAACGACGGTCTCGCCAACGCCGTGATCACCGACCTCAAGACGGCCGGCACTCCGGCCAAGAAGATCCCGACCACCGGCCAGGACGCCACCCTCCAGGGCATGGAGTACGTCCTCCAGGGCTACCAGTGCGGATCCGTCTACAAGGCGATCTACATGGAGGCCCAGGACGCCGTCGCGGTGGCCACCTACGTCCGGGCCGGCCAGACCCCGCCCGCGGCGCTGATGAACGCCACGACCACCGATCCCAAGAACGCCAGCGTCACGGAGCCCGCCTCGCTGCTGACCCCCGTCTGGGTCACCGCCGCGAACATGGAGTCGACCGTGATCAAGGACCAGTTCATCAAGGCGTCGGACCTGTGTGCCGCCGTCGGAGCGACGGTCTGCACGAGCGCCGGCATCCAGTAGCACCCCCAACCGTGTCGCATCCGCCCCAACGCGGGTGCGACGCGGTTGCCCACGAACCCGCCAGAGCGGGCGAGTTCGAATTCGAGGAGGGAGGCACGAGGATGACCCTGGCGGGTACGACCCAGCCAGTCGCGGGCCCACCGCCAGGCGCGCGAGCCGTTGCTCGACCTGCGCGGAATCAGCAAGCATTTCGGTGCCGTCCAGGCGCTGTTCGGGGTTGACCTGGACCTGCCGGCCGGTCACGTCACGGCCCTGTGCGGCGACAACGGCGCGGGCAAGTCGGTCCTGACCAAGTGCATCGCCGGGATCCACCAACCCGACCAGGGCGAGATCTGTGGGAGGGCAGCCCGTCCACATCCGCTCACCCAAGGACGCGGCGGGCCTGGGGATCGAGACCGTCTACCAGGACCTGGCCCTGGCCGACAACCTGGACATCGTCCAGAACATGTTCCTCGGCCGCGAGACAGCACGGCCGCCTGTTCCTCGACGAGGACGACATGGAGCGGGCCGCGGCCGAGACGCTGGCCGGCCTGCGCGTCACCACCGTGCGCTCGATCCGCCAGCCCGTGGCGACCCTGTCCGGGGGCCAGCGCCAGGCGGTCGCCGTGGCCAAGGCGGTCATGTGGAACTCGAAGCTGGTCCTCCTCGACGAGCCAACCGCCGCCCTGGGCGTGGCCCAGACGCGGATGGTCCTCGACCTGGTCAAGCGGCTCAAGGACCACGGCCTGGCGGTCATGGTCATCTCCCACAACCTCAATGACGTGTTCGAGGTGGCCGACCGGATCGCGGTCCTGCACCTGGGCCGGATGGTCGCCCAGGACTGGATTGGCGCGTTCGACCGCGAGAGCGTCGTCGACTTCATGACCAGCGGTGGCTCCAGCCGCCGGCTCGTGGCGGCCAGCGCCAACCAGCCGGCGGGCTGAGCGATGACCCAGGCCGATCTTCCTGCCAGCCAGCCCGGAACCGGACTGCCCGCCGATGCCGTCGACGCCCCGGACCTCACGGCGGCCGACGTCGAGGTCATCCCACCCGGGATCGTCGCCCAGTCGATGGGCCAGTACCTGCGCGGCTGGTGGCTGCGCGTCCGGAGCGGCGACGCCGGTGTCCTGCCGGTCGTGTTCGCCCTGGTCATCGTGACCGTGGTCTTCCAGCTCGTCAGCCCGCACGGCCTGTTCCTGTCACCGGCCAACCTGGTCAACCTGTTCGTCCAGAGCTCGGTGTTCATCGTCCTGGCCATGGCCGAGGGCTTCGTCCTGCTCCTGGGCGAGATCGACCTGTCGATCGGCTACGTGGGGGCGATCGGCGGGATCATCGCCGCCAACTTCGTCCAGCCGGCGCTGAACTTGCCGTGGTGGATCGCGATCATCGCGGGCCTCCTGGTCACGACCGCTGATCGGAGCCATTCACGGCGTCATCATCACCCGCCTGCGGCTGCCGGCCTTCGTCGTCACCCTGGCCGGCTACCTGCTCTGGTTCGGGGTCATGATCATCCTGCTGGGCCCGGCCGGCAGCGTGCCGATCTCGAGCAGCGTGCTCCACAACCAGCAGGTCCTGTTCGGCATCGTCAACAGCAACATCGAGCCGATCGTCGGCTGGATCGGGCTGGCCGTGATCGTGATCGCCGTGGGTGGCTCGATGTGGCTGGCCGACGCGCGCCGGCGCCGGAGCGGGCTGGTCGCCCCGCCGGTCGGCCTGACCGTGGCCAAGATCGCCTTCCTGGCGGTCGCCGGGATCGTGGTCGTGGCCATCTGCAACGTCAACCGGGGCACCTTCCTGCCGATCGAGGGCGTGCCCTGGGTGGTCCCGATCGTGCTGGGCGTGCTGGCCGTCTGGACGCTCCTCCTGGAGCGGACCCAGTTCGGGCTGCACATGTACGCCGTCGGCGGGCAATGCCGAGGCCGCCCGCCGGGCCGGGATCAACGTGTCGCAATGTCCGCACGATCGCGTTCATGCTGTGCTCGCTCACGGCCGGCATCGGCGGCATCATCTACCTGTCCTGGCAGGGCGGGATCAGCACCAACATCAACGGCGGCCAGCTCGTCCTGTACGCCGTGGCGGCGGCCGTCATCGGCGGCACCAGCCTGTTCGGCGGCCGGGGCCGGGCGATCCACGGCGTGCTGGGCGGCCTGGTGATCGGCGCGATCTACAACGGCCTGTACCTGCTCGGACTCCAGATCGAGTGGCAGCTGATCGCCACCGGCCTGGTCCTGCTGGCGGCCGTCACGGTCGACTCGCTCTCCCGCCGGGGCGCCGGCAGCGGCGTTCTCAGCCGGGGCTGACGATCGTCATCGGGCTGCAACAATCGGGTCGTATCCTTAGTGGCCATGAGTAACGCCAAGCCCACCTCCGATCAGATCAACTACGTCGACAAGTCCGATGCCGAGTGGCGCGCCGAGCTGACCCCCGAGCAGTACCGGGTGCTGCGCGAGAAGGGCACCGAGCGGGCCTTCAGCGGCGACCTGTGGGACGAGCATCGCCCCGGCGTCTATCGCTGCGCGGCTGCGGGGCCGAGCTGTTCAGCTCGGACACGAAGTTCGAGTCCGGCACGGGCTGGCCGAGCTTCTTCGCGCCGGCCCAGCCGGACGCCGTCGCGACCGAGACGGATCGGTCGTTCTTCATGACCCGGACCGAGGCCAACTGCGCGGCCTGCGGCGGGCACCTGGGCCACGTCTTCGACGACGGCCCGAATCCGACCGGCCTGCGCTACTGCATCAACTCGGCGTCGCTCAAGCTCGATCCATCGGCGTAGCGGATCTTCCTCAGCCTAGTAGCTGGGAGCGGCCGATGGCGAGGGGGCGGGCTCCACGTCGCATGAGCTCTGGCAGGGCGTAGGGATCGGCAGAAAAGCAGGAGCCGTCGCCACCAGGAAGCCGTCGACACCGAAACCGGTGACGTCGCCCGGGTTGGCATCGCCTGTGAAGTAGTAGAGCGGCAGGCCCCTGAAGGTCACCTGGGTCGATTGGTCGTCTGCTCGGACGACCGTGGCCAGGGTGCCCGCCGGAACATGCTCTCCGGCGGAAACCGTGCCGCCGGCCGGCACGAGGAGTGGCGGCCAGGACGTCAGGCAGGCGCCAGTGCACGGCACCGGGCTAGTGCCGGAGGCCCGAACATAGAGCGACCGTCCAGTCGGACCCGTCAGGACCGGTCCATAGGTCACGTTCTGGATGGCGGTGACGACCACTGCCCCAGAGGCTCCGCCGGCCGAGGCTGGTGGTGCCGTCGCTGCGCTTCCTGATGAGCATCCGGCCAGGAGCGAACCTGCCAGCAGGATCCCGACGCCGGTTCGAATGCTGATCATCGCGATTCCTCCCCGATGGTCGTCGACGAGCACACGATACAGCGCCGCTGCAGGCTGATCTCCCAGGCGGAGAATGCTTCAGCGCGGACCCCGGGAATCCAGCCAGGCCTGCCTCCAGGAGCAGGGTCACCGGCCGATCCGAACAGTTTCGGCCGGGCCTGACGTTGTATGAGTGTCCAGCCACTCGTACTTCGGGAGCCACCATGAGCCCAGCCGCGCGGAGCATCCTCGTCTACGCGATCTACGTCTTCGGCTTGGGCGCGACGCTCATGCTCGTGCCCAACGTGCCGCTGCCGATCTTCGGCCTGCCCCAGACCACCGAGGTCTGGATCCGGGTGGCCGGCATGACCGTCATCTTCCTGTCGATCTTCTACTTCATCGCGGCCCGCAACGAATACCGCCAGATCTTCGAGGCGAGCGTCCCGATCCGCTTCGCCGTGCCCGTCATCTTTGCCGGCTTCGTGCTGGCCGGCTTCGCGCCGTGGAACCTGATCCTGTTCACGCCCTTGGACGTCCTGTTCGCGATCTGGACGCTGCTCGCCCTGCGAGGCTCGCCCAGCCCGGCCCCGCTGCCGGCCTGAGCCGAGCCGCGGCGCTCAGCCCGCGAAAAGGCCACGGGGCCCTTAGCCCGCGATCTCGGCCGGCAGGCCGAACCATCCGATCAGGCCCGGCTGGGCAAACACGCTCAGCCGGCTGATCCGGTCCTGGTCCGAGTCGACCAGGACGACCGCGTAGCCGCGCAGGACCGGGTCCGTGACCGCGGCCGAATAGATCACGAAGCCGGGTCCGCCGTTGGCCCGCACCGGGGCGAGCCGCAATCGCAGGTCGCCGGCGAAGACCGTCTGGGCCAGGAACGAGCCGATCTCGGACGGGCCGACGAAGGTCAGGCCAGGCGGCATCGAGACAACCGCATCATCGCGCAGGAGGGCCACCAGCCCGGCCACGTCGGCCGACTCCCAGGCCCGGACGTAGCGGTCGAGCAAGGAGCGGAGCTTGCCCGGCGACGTCCGACCCCGGCCGGCCCCACGCTCGGTTGGGCCATAGTTCGCCGCCAGGGTCGTCCGCGCCCGATGGAGGGCGCTGTTCACGGCGGGCACGCTCAGGTCCAGCAGCTCGGCCACTTCCGCCGCGTGCCAGGCCAGGACGTCGCGCAGGATGAGCACCGAACGCTGGCGGGGCGGCAGGAGCTGGAGGGCGGTCAGGAAGGCCAGCGAGATCGACTCGTGCGCGTCGTAGCGCTGCTCGGGGCCGGCCGAGGGCTCCTCGAGCAGGTCGTCCGGAAACGGTCCAACCCCCAGCCGCTCGTCCCGACCGCCAGCTCGCCGCCGGCGCTCGATCGCATCGAGGCAGGCATTCGTGGCGATCCGGTAGAGCCAGCCCTGGAGCGAGACGGCTTCGCGGAACGTGGCCCGACCGTTCCAGGCCCGGACAAGGGCCTCCTGGACGGCGTCCTCGGCATCGTCGATCGAACCGAGCATCCGGTAGCAATGGACGAGCAGCGCCCGGCGGTAGGGATTGGTCAGCTCACCGAACGCCTCGGCCGAGTCGCCCAGCAAGGCCGCCAAGTCAGCGCTGGACGTCGCGCCGGGTCATGCCCCAGCCGCCGAGCAGGACGCCGCCGACCGCCAGCACGAGGCAGGCGACGACCCCGGCCGGGTCCCACTGGCCGATCATCGGCTGGCCCAGGTGCGCCGTGAGAGCCAGCTGGTGGAACCAGTCGGGCAGCTTGAGCGCCGGGGCGAGCAGGTCGATGAGGTAGGTGACCACGACCACCAGCGCGGCGATCTCGGCAGCCAGGGATGTCCGCCACAGGCCGCCGACCGCGACGCCGATCCCGACGATCGCCGCCGCATACAGCCCGAGCGAGGCCGAGCCGAGCAGCGCGTCGCCTGGAGCGGCACCACCGGCCGACGCTCCGAAGCTGATCCCCAGCGCAACGATCACGGTCATCAGGATCACCCCGGCGATCGCCGCGATGCCCCCGGCGATGACCCAGCGCGAGCGCGACAGCGGGCTTGCCAGGATCTCTTCGAGCCGGCCGTCGGTCTCGTCCGAAGCCCACTTCGCGACGAACGTCGCGGCCGCCAGGCCGGCGGCGATGTAGAACAGGGCCAGGTACAGCTGGAGCCAGCCGCCGGCGGTGCTGAAGTCGAAGCCGGGAAAGATCGTCGCGAACGTCTTGACGAGGCTGGTGTCGGCCCCGATCTGCGTCGCGAACGAGGCGGCGAGCGAGGCCAGGAGGGCGCCCATGACGCCCATGCCCAGGCCCCAGGCCAAGGCTCGCGGCAGTTCGTCGCCGAAGGCCCGGGTCACGGGCCCGTGGACCCCGAGGACGCCGCTCGGCAGGGTCGGCAGGGAAACGCCGGACGACACGCCCAGGTCGCGCCGGCTGAAGACCTCGACGCCGATGGCGAGGAGGAGGACTCCGACCAGCAGCACCGCGATCATCCCGGGCCAGTCGTAGAAGCCGGCCAGCGGGATGTGGTCGGCCGTCCAGTGGAAGGGGCTCAGGACAACGAGCGGGCCACCGACATCGAGGCCGCTGGCCACCCACAGGACCATCATCAGCACGCCGGCGATGGCTGCCGAGCCGGCTCGGCCCAGGAGCGGGGCGAGGGCAAACGCCAGGCCGCCGAAGCACATCGCGAGGAAGCCGGCCCACAGGGTGAAGCCGATCGCGCCGGCCAGCGGGATCTGGTCGCCCAGGGCCGCGTCGCCGAAGGCATTCGAGCTGACGAAGATGATCAGCGCGACGAAGGCCATCGCCAGCCACAGGACCGTCAGGTGCGCGGCCAGCTTTTCGAGGGCGATTCGCTGCTTGCCGAACGGCCCGGCGGCCACGAAGTCGAGGCTGCCCCGGCTGACCTCTCCGGCGAGGGTTCCGGACAACGCGAGGATCGACCAGAGCGCCGTGCCGAGGCCGAACAGGGCGCCGTACTTCCAGCTCATGTAGCCGCCCAGCGTGCCCAGCTTCGGCCCGAGCAGCGTGGCGTTGCCGAACAGGTTGACCATCGAGGCGGGAATGCTGGCGATGAGGTTGTTCACCTCGAGGCGGGCGGCCGGAGTCGGGAAGACGGTCCCGATAGCCGCGGGAATGACCAGGGCGATGCCGCCCAGGAGCCCTGCTGCGATCAGGAAGGCCAGGCGCGAGTCGCGGATCGTCTTGCCGTAGATGCTGCCGAAGCCGTACAGGCGGCGCCGGAGCGGGATCGAAGCGGCTGACGGAACGCCGCCCCGCGTGCGTCAGCTGTCATGGCTGGCTTCCTGGCCATATTCGGCCAGGAAGGTCTCCTCGAGGCTGGGTTCGCGGCTGACGAAATCGAGCAGCTCGAACCTGGCCGCGGCCTGGACGACGGGTGAGATCGGTCCGGTCACGCGCAGGCGCAGGACGTGGTCGGCGGCGCTCACGTCGCTGACCCCGGCGAGGTGCTCGAAGGCAGAGGCCGGGACCGGGCCGGCGAAGCGCAGCTCGACCTGGTGATGGGCCAGGTCGCGCAACGCGTCCACCCGGTCGACCCGGACCAGGCGGCCGTCGCGGATGATCGCGACCCGATCGCAGGTCTTCTCCACCTCCGACAGGACGTGGCTCGACAGGAAGACCGTCCGGCCGTCGCCAACCGTCTCCCGGATCACGGCGCTGAACGTCTGCTGGACGAGCGGATCGAGGCCGGACGTCGGCTCATCCAGGATGAGCAGGTCGGGCCGGTGCTGGAGCGCAGCCACGAGCCCGACCTTCTGCTTGTTGCCCTTGGAGTACTCGCGGAAGCGACGCGAGGGATCGAGGTCGAAGCGCTGGATCAGGCTGTCCTGGAAGGCGGGGTCGACGCCGCCCCGCAGGTTGGCGAAGTAGGTCAGCGTCTGCCGCCCGGTCAGGCGGTCGTACAGGCTGAACTCACCAGGCAGGTAGCCGACCCGGCGATGGATCGCGATCGGGTCCACGCTGGTCTCGATCCCGAACACGAAGGCCTTGCCCGAGGTTGGCCGGATCAGGTCGAGCAACGTCCGGATCGCTGTCGTCTTGCCGGCACCGTTGGGGCCCAGGAAGCCGAAGACCTCGCCTTGCTCGACACTCAGGTCAAGGTCGATGATCCCGCGCGCCGAGCCATACGACTTGGTGAGCTGTTCGGTCCGGATGATGTTTGTCGGATCAGCCATCAGGTCCAGTTTGGCACTGACTCGCAGACGATGGGTCGCGCCCGGTCAGATCCAGCGGCGTGCTCGAAAGACCAACAGCGTTCCTATGGCAATCGCCACGATCAGGCCCACGACCGCCCAGAACACGAGCGGGTCGTCGTTCGAGAAGGGCGGCTTCTCGTTCATGCCCATGAACCCGGCGATGGCCCCGGTCGGCAGGAGCAGGACCGTGACGACGGTCAGCGTCTTCATCACGTCGTTGGTCCGCTGGGCCGTCCGGGACATATGGATGTCGAACGTCCCCAGGAGGGCCTCGCGAGCGGCGTCGATTGCCCCAATGGCCGACTCGAATCGGTCGCTGATCGCCCCAAACCCGTGGGCCTCGGCGGCCCCGGTCACCAGCCCGAAATCCGCCCCCGACATGCCAACGATCACGCTCCGGTGGCTGGCCAGGGTACGCCTGATCGCGGCGATCCGGTGGCGCAGCTCGACCATCTCGGCCAGCAGGTCGCGCCGGCCGGTCGACTTGAGCGCCTCGGCGTCGAGCTCGTCGACCCGGGCCAGGATTTCGTCGGTGAGCTCGAGGTAGCTCGTCAGCAAGGCGTCCAGGACCACGGTGGCGAAGTCGATCGAGTCGATCTCGCCGAGCGGTGTGTCGCTGGTGACCCGCTCGTTGATCTCGGCCAGGAACTTGATCGGACCATCATGGGCGGTCAGAACCACATTGCGGGCCACGGCCAGGTCGAGGGCCGTGGTCTGTTCTCGATGCTGGTCGCCCTGGACGACGAGCAGATGGGCCAGGAAGTAGGCGCCGTGAAGCGACAGCTTTGGCACTTGGGGGGTCGCCCACATGCCTTCCACGCTGGCTCGGTCGAACGGCAACCAGTCGAGGCCGTCCGCCGCCGCCCCGGCATCCGCTTCGCGCGGCAGGTCGATCCAGAGCAGCTGGCGATCGGTCAGCGACTCGACCGATTGCGCATCGAACGTGACCTCGCGGTCGGTCCGGTCGGCGTCGAACAGGCGCGCCTTGAACAGCGCTCCCGTCTTGCCTCCGTCGCCCGCCCCCGTTGAGGCAGGCCCCGGTTTAGACCTCGGGCTGATGGCCGGTGCTCTCATCCGCCCTGAAGGTCACAGGGCGGTCATCTCGGTAGGCACCAGCTCAAGAGCCGGCTCCTGCCAAGGCTCCGGTTGCGCCTGGCGGTCGGTGACCATCTGCATGGCCCGTCCGCGGAGCAGGAACAGGGCGCTGACGACCGCCCCCACGAGCAGCGCCCCGGCTACGAACGGCCAGCGCCGGCGCTTCGGCCGGAACCACTCGTCGGGCAGGATCTCGAGGGCCGCTGAGCGGGCCGAGCGCACCACGGCGTCGGGGTCGATCGAGGCAATCGTGCGGCGGCCGGATTCGACGACATCGGCGAAGGTCTCGGCCGGCGCGATCTGAGCCAGTTGAACCATTAAGAACTCCTTTGTGCTGAGCTCGACCAGCGTCGCCCGAGGCGATGGCTGACCGGCCAACACGGAGGCCGCCAAGCGTTGCAGCGGCGCTGCAAACGGGCCCGCCGGCCTACGCCAGAGCCTGGCCCTAGCCCGGATCGTCGATCGCCCCGGCCACGGGCGGTGCGGCGGGTAGCCGGTCGGGGTCGAGCTTGCCCGGCCACCAGTTCCAGTGCCCAAGGAGGACCACGATCGAGGGCACCAGCAGCGAGCGAACCAGGAACGTGTCCATCAGGATCCCGGCAGCGACACCGTAGCCAATCTGCTGGATCTGGCCGCCCCCGGCGCTGCCACCGGCGATGGCCAGGACGGCGAACGTGCCGGCCAGGATCACGCCGGCCGTCGTGACCGTGCTGCCGGTTCGGCCGATCGCCTTGGCCACGGCCTCGCGCAGCGGCAGGCCGTGGGCCTCCTCCCGAATCCGGCTCATGATCAGGATGTTGTAGTCCGAGCCAAGGGCCATCAGGAACACGAACATCAGGAATGGCAAGATGAAGTTCAGGCCGTCCTGGTTGCCCAGCTTGACGAAGATCAGGGCGGTCACGCCGAGCGCCGCAAAGTACGACAGGACGATGCTGGCCACGAGGTACAACGGCGCGATCATGCTGCGCAGGACGAGCGCCAGCAGGATCGCGATCAGGACGGCCACAATCGGAATGATCCGGATCAGGTCCTGGCTGGAGATATTGCTCACGTCGTAGGCGAAGGCAACCTGGCCGAAGAACCCGTTGTCCACGGCTCCGGCCGCCGCGGCCGCCGAAGCGACGTCGGTCCGGGCGGCGGGCACCGCGGCCAGAGCGGCCGGACTGGACGAGTCGCCGTTCGCGAACTCGACCGAGAACTGGATCGTCTTGCCATCGGCGCTGATCAGCTGACCGGTGGTCCGGTAGGCGTTGTAGAGCTCATTCGGAACGGTCGTCGTGACCGGCACCGGAGGCAGTGCCTGGGCCGGGCCGAGCTTCGCGTGGAGCTGGCTGAGCTGGTCCGGAGTGAGGCTGATCCCGTTCGGGTTGAGCGGGCCAACGACGCCGGTGAACTCGGGAAAGGTGACCAGCTTGCTCTGGGCAACCTGGAGCACGGAGGTGTCCGTCCAGACCGAGTTCGAGAAGGCCATGAGGACCGCGCTGCGTCCGGTCGTCGACGACGGGAAGTGGGCCTCGAGAAGGGCCGTGCCCTGGGCCGAGTCGGTGGTGTCCGCGCTGGCCGGTGCGTTGCCGAAACCGGCGGTGGGCGTCGTGAACGCGAATACGCTCAAGCTCACGAACAGGATCAGCCCGGCGGTCAGGGTGAGGCCCGGCCGGCGGGTCGTGAACCTCGAGACGCGGTCCCATAGGCCCGGCTTGGGAGTCTCGACGACGGTCAGGCGCGTCGGCCAGAAGACGGCTCGGCCGAGGATGGCCAGCAGCGCCGGCAGCAGGGTCAAGCCAGCCAGCAGCATCAGGGCGATCCCGATTGCGAGGGCCGGCCCCAGGCTCTGGTAGATCCCGAACTCGGCCAGGACCAGGGTCAGCAGGGCGGCAATCACGGTGAACGCCGAGAACGTGATCGATTCGCCCACCCGGCTGACGGCCTGGACCACGGCTTCGTGGGAGGTCCGTCCGTTGCGCAGCTCCTCGCGCACTCGGAACACCAGGAACACGCCGTAGTCCGTGCCGGCCCCCAGGATCAGGACGACCAGCAGCAGCTCGGTGATCGACGAGACCTGTACCCCGATGTTGGTCGACCAGGCGATGACCGGGCCGGCCAGGACCAGGACCAGGGCGGCCGGGATCAGGGTGACAAACGGGGCCAGGGCAGCCCGGAAGGCGAACAGGAGCAGGACGATGATGAACAGCACCGACAGGCGCTGGGTGTCGCTCTGCGATTGGCCGCTCGCGGCCGTTGCGTCGACCAGGGTGGCAAGCTGGCCGGTGAGGTGGATCTGCAGGCCAGCCGGCGCACCAACCTGACTGAACAGGGCCCGGATGTCATCGACGACACCCTTCGCTTCAGGACCGCCGCTGAACGTGACGACATCGGCTTCGACCAGTGCCTGGCGAGCCATTCCGTCGGCCGAGATCCCGATGTCGAGCACGATCTTGACGTGGGCCACGGTCCGGACCTGGGCCTCGAGCGTGTCCATCGCGGCGTTGTCGGCGGCGGTCAAGCCGCCGTCCCGGGCAACGACGAGGGTGGCACCGGCGAGCGAGGCGTTCTGGAATGGGGCCGCCAGGGCGGCTGCCTGCATGCTCGGGGCCGATGCCGGCAGGAAGCCGCTCGTGGTGTCCTTGGCGACATCGCCCAACGAGGGCAGCGTCTTGACGGCCAGGATGGGCACGATGATCCAGGCGATGACGATCAGGAAGCGGAATCGGACGGCGAAGCGTCCAAGGGAGTCGAAGAAGCGGAGCATGGTCTCCCTGCTGGGCGCTCGGGGCCGGGTGTTGGACGTGCGGGATCATAGCCCTGATCCACAAACTGCAAGCCAGACGACATGGAATGGGAGCCCTGGCGACCCCGCCGGGCGACCTCCCGGCGGCAGGCTGGGCCGATGCATCGACCGATCCAGCTCCGCCTGGCGGCGCAGTCGTCCTAGTGCTGCGCCGTCTGCCCCGCCGGTTGCGCCTCGTCTTCGGGGTGACCGGCGACACGGCCGGCGGGCCCCAATCTGACTCCGCCGAGCCGCTCCATGAGTTCGTGGCCTATGCAGCCGACTGCCGCATCTTCGGCGAGCTGTCGCCGCCGGATGGGCGGCTGACCGACCTCCTCAACGCGTACGAGGAGTTCGAGCTGGTCAACGTTCACCTCCAGAGCCTGCTCGACGCGCACGTCGTCATCGAGCCAAGCCTGCTGCTCTCGCGCGACGAGCTGATCGCGGTCCACGCGGCCGGCTCGGCCGGACACCCGGGGCGGCGTACCCGGACCCGGGCCCACCGGCTGGTCGTGCATTCGGAGCCATACACGATCTGGGGCGACATCCACACGCTGCCCGGGGCGGACCCTATCGCCAGCTTCCAGCATCGCCCGCCGATGATCCCGTTGACCGACGCCTCGATCGAGTACGACCTGGCCGGTACGACCGGACGGTTCCGGCTGGGCACCCTGATCGTGAATTGCGAGCTGGCCGGCACGTTCGCGCCGATGGTCGACGAAGAGCCGGAGCCGCCGGTCCTGCCTCCGGGTGACCGCGGACCGCTGACCAAGGACTTCACCGGCGAGCTCAGCGACGACGAATTCGAGCGCCGGGCCTGAGAAGGCGGCCAGTCGGTCATCCTGAGCATTCAGATGGCCGAATTTCTGCCAGGGACTATGCTGCTTCGTGGGATGGCGGACGAGCGGAGGACGATGAGCAGCACTTCCGATGCCCTGCGAATCACCTCGGACACCCTCCTGAGGGACCTCGAGGTCCTGGGCCGACTCGAGGACGAGAAGCGATCTCTCGCGCCCGGTGATCCACGTCTGGTGGACCTGGCGGGCCAGATCGAGGAGATCGCGCGGCGGGTCCTTTCCGGGAGCCGGCGCCAGCGCCAGTTGAGCGAGGCGGCCAGCGTCCAGGTCGAGTCGGGCGAGGCTGGCGCTCCCCAGGCATCGATCGAGGCGACTCCTCGCCACCCCACCGAGATCCTGGCCGAATGGCGTGACGCCGAGCGGCGCGTGGCCGCCGCCGACCCTGACTCCGCTGCGTGGACGGAGGCCGAGGCGATGGTCGAGCTGTTGCGTGAGGAGTACCGGGGCGCTTTGGCTGGCCCCGACGATCCGGGCGAGCGCGTCTAGCCGCTTCGGTCCGTGTCGCGCCGACGCTCAGGCTGGGGGCACTCCTCGACATACGCCAGCACGTCACTGAACGCGGCCGTTGCCACGGCCACGCTGGTATCCGCGGCGCCGTAGTAGAGGAACATCTCGTCCGTCGCGGGGTGGACCGTCCAGCCGCACGGGAAGACCACCTGGTCCACGTCGCCGAGGCGCTCGTAGGGGGTGGCCGGCCCAAGCACCCACTCGTCGCTCCGACGGAGGACGATCGTGGGATCGTCCAGGTCGAGCAGCGTGAATCCGACCCGGTAGATCGGCCCGGCCGCGGTCAGGTGCACGCCGTGGTACATGACCAGCCAGCCGCCTGGTGTTTCCAGTGGGGGCGGTCCCAGGCCGATCTTGCCGGCGTCCCACCAGGCCCCATCACGGGCCTCGATCAGGAGCGAGTGGTCACCCCAGTGGCGGAGGTCGGGCGAGAACGACGCCCAGACGTGGGCACCGCCGCGCATCGGGGTGGGCCGGTGGATCATCGCCCAGCGGCCGTCGATCCGACGGGGAAACAAGGCCGCGTCCTTGTCCTCAGGAGGCATGGCCGGTCCGAGCCGTTCGACTGAGTCCGGAAATCGCTGGTGGTGGCGAGCGATACGAGTGGCCCGCGTCGGCTATAGGCGGTATACGCGATGACCCACTCCTGGCGCTCCTCGAGCCAGGTCAGGCGCGGGTCTTCGCAGCCCCAGACCTCCTCGGGATGGCGTTCCGGGTCGGGGCTGAGCAGCGGCTCCGGGTCGAACCGCCAGCCATCGATGCCGTTGCTGCTCCGGGCGACCTGGAGGTGGGAGATGCCCCGCCGGTCCTCCACCCGCAACAGCAGGACGGTCTCGTTGCCGACCAGGGCTGCGCCCGGGTTGAACACCGCATTGGCGTCGAACGGGAGCTGGTCGGCGGTGATGATCGGGTTGCCCTCGTGCCGCCGGAACAGCGGTGGAGCGGCCGATCTCAGGCTGGTAGGTCATCGCGCCGGGTCGCCTCGCATGCCCGTCATGCTCTCCGGCTCGGGCGCCAGGGGCAGGGCGAACCCGACCTCGGCCCCGCCGCCCGGCCGGGCCGCGGCCCAGACGCGGCCGCCCTGCGCCTCGGCCAGCCGCTTGCAGACCGCCAGCCCGATGCCCATCCCGCTGGCCTGCTCGCGGGCCGCCGGGGCCCGGTAGAACGGCGTGAACAGCTGCTCCGGGTCGTCCGTCGTCGGGCAGGCCGATCCCCCGGTCGAGGACCGACACCGAGGACCTCGCCCGCCACGACCCGGAGCGACCACCTCGATCGGCCCGCCGGGCGGGCTGTACTTGTCGGCGTTGCTCAGCAGGTTGCCGATCAGCAGGTCGAGCGACGTCCGATCGGCATCGACCACCAGGTGGTGGGCCGGCAGGCTGGTGAACGTCACCGGCCGGCCGCGCCGCTCAGTGAACGCCGTCACGGCCGTCCGGACCACGTGCGCGATGACCTGGGGCTCGAGGTCCAGGGCGACGCCGCCATCGACCCGGGTCAGAAGGAGCAGGTTCTCGATGACCGCCAGCAGTCGCTCCGAGTCCTCGGCGATGTCGACGAGCATCGAGCGCCGGTCCGACGCGGCCAGGCTGTCGCCCCGGCTGCGCAGCAGCTGGGCATTGCCGTAGATCGTGGTGACCGGAGTCCGCAGCTCGTGCGAGACGAGGCCCAGGAACTCGTCCTTGACCGCGTTCGACTGGCGGAGCGCCTCGGCCCTCGGCCCGGATCGTCTGCTCCGCCTGGAGGTGGCCGGTGATGTCGACCAGGACGTTGATCGCCCCGACCAGCTCGCCGCCCTGATCGTACAGGGGCGACGGATAGGCCAGGAACGCCACGCGCGTGCCGTCCGGCCGCTCGGCGAGGGCCGTGCCGCTGGTTGGCGGCTCGTTGCGCAGGGTGAGGGCCATCGGGCACTCGTCGTGGCGCCATCGGCCGCCCGTCGGGCCAGAACAGGCGGAGAGAGCCGCACCACTCTTCGCCCAGCTCGGGGCGGCGGCCCCACAGTGCCGCGGCGGCCTCGTTGAAGTAGGTGATCCGGCCGTCGCGATCGGTCGTGTACACGGCAACCTGGATCGCCTCGAGGACCTGGCGCGCCGTCGGCTCGAAGCCAGCCGACGCGGGATCGGCCGGTGGGCCCAGGAGGCCGAGCAAGGGCCCCGATCGAGCTGCGGAAATCATCCTGGCCGGATCCCCTCGTGTCTTGCGGGTACTGATCGAACCGCGGCCAGTAAAGCAGGGAACGTCCGCCCGCGCCAGCCATGAGCGCCCTTGCAAGCACTTTGCAAGCCGCCCGGAGAGTGGCGGCAGCCTCCCTTGATGGGTGCGGCCGGACGCTTTGAGCCTGCTCGGAAGGGGGTCAGGACCGGAGGGGAGAGCCCGGGCAGTCCATCAATCAAGCCCAACATTCGAGGTGAATCACGATGGTTCGAAGGATCGCCGCCAGCGTTGCGCTGGCCGCGGGTATGGCCCTGGGGGTTGCCGCCTGCAACACATCAACGACGCCGGTTCCCACGGCGCCCGCCGTCCCGTCTGCCGCCCCGACCGTGAGCGCGCCGTCGGCGGCCCCCAGCGTGAGCGCGCCGTCGGCGGCTCCGTCGGTGGCGCCCGCATCGAGCTCGCCGTCACCCAGCTGATTTTCGAAGGTTCGGCTCCCTGCCGGGAGCGCCCGATCTTGATGCCGGATCGCCGGGAAGGCGGTCCAGGCATCGTTCGGATTCTGGGATGGCCGAGCGGCTGGAGCTCTGGTAGTCTCGGCCCCCACTCAGCGAAGTGCACCACGGAAGGACGAGTTCGCTCATGGTCCGCCGCGACGCCCGGATCCTGGTCGGCTCCGATTCCCGCGTGATCGAAGCCTCGCCCGAGGCTCTCGAGCTGCTGGGCCTGACCTTCGACGAGCTGGTGGCCCTGCCCGCCGGGCACATGTCCCTGGACCAGGATCGGGCGGCCTCGGCCGGCTTCGAGGCGGCCTGGGAAGGCGACGGCCGGCCGCCGCTGGTCGGGTCGGCCACCATCCGCCTGGCCGATGGACAGCTCCTTCGGCTTGCGTTACCTGATCGGCAGCTCGGCCCGATGGAACGGTCGAGGTCTTCCTCGAGCGCAGTCCCGAGCCGGTCGGCGAAGCCACCCCGGGCATTCACCATCGGCAAGGTCCTGTCGGCCTGGCGTGCCGCTCGAGCGACTGCTCGAGACGCTCGAGCCGGGCAGCCCGGAATGGTTGGCGGCCGAGGCCGAGACCCAGCACTTCAGGGCCGAGTACCGGAGGATCGCCCGCTATCGCTCAAGTGGATCGGGCCAGGCCTCGGCGACGTAGTCCCGGCGACGTGGCACTGGCGCCTCAGTCGGCGTCCTCCACATCGATGTAGTGCTGAATGTCGAACTCGACGATCGATTCCTCGAGGCCGTCGAAATAGATCGGGCGGGCCAGCAGGTCCTGCCCTCCAGCCCAGGCGTAGAGAGCATCGACCGTCTGCCAGCGGCTGATGAACACGAACTCGTAGCCGTTGCCATCGGCCTGATTGCCGAGGTGGACGTCGACCACCCCAGGCACCTTGCGGGCATCGGCAACCTTGGCCAGGGCGCGCACCCGGAACTCGGGCACCGAGGCAGGCCGGACCCGGGTGCGCAGGATGCGGATGACCATTCCGGCCACAATACGGCCGCGCTCGGCCGATTCCGAGCCTCGTCGGGCCCATTGCAACGGATTTGCAATGACCTGCCGAGACGTACCGGCCAGGCCCTCGTCCCCTTGCCCGGACCGATCTGCGATGCCGTCGTAATGGCAGGCGTCCCGGTCTGCGTGCTGCCGTAGCACCCCCGCTGGCATCGTTGGCCGCATCGACGGGGTTCCGTCAGATCAATCGCATTCCAAGCAAGGAGCTTGACCAGATGGGAATCATCGCCTGGATCGTCCTCGGGGCGATCGCCGGTTTCGTGGCCAACCTGATCGCCGGGGGTCGCGAGGGCGTCCTCGGGACCATCCTCCTGGGCATCGTCGGCGCCGTGGTCGGCGGCTTCCTGGCCGGGTCGGTGCTGGGCGTGGCCGACATCACGGGCCTCAACGTATCGAGCATCCTCGTGGCGATCTTCGGGGCGGTCATCGTCCTGGTGGTCTGGCACGCGGTCGCAGGTCGGCGGGTCACCGCGAACCACGTCTGATCGCGAATTGGCGCCCGCGGGGGCGCCGCACGCTTCCTCAATGCGGCTCGGATCTGCCTACCTCCCAGGCAGGCCGAGCCGCCTTTCATGACCCACAGAGTCCGGAGGAATGACCATGGCCGCCACCAGCCAGAGCCGCAATGGCACCCGATCGCGTCGGTCACCAGAGCCCCAGCTCGGGGCCCGGGCGCCCGAGATCCAGAAGTACGGGACCTTGCGCCTGCTCCCGATTGCCCTGTCGGCGCAGGCACGCCAGGAGAGCGTCCAGTTCCTCAACGAGATCCTGGCCGACTCGATGATCCTGGGGGCCATGTACAAGAAGCACCACTGGCTCGTCGCCGGACCTACCTTCTACCAGCTCCATCTCCTGTTCGACAAGCACGCCGAAGAGCAGGTCGAGCTGATCGACCTGCTTGCCGAACGGGTCCAGAGCCTGGGCGGCATCGCGGTCGGCGATCCACGCCACGCCGCCGAGCTGACCACGATCGAGCGGCCGCCGAACGGCGCCGAGGAAGTGCCCGTGATGATCGACCGCCTGCTCGATGCCCATGAGATCATCATCGAGAAGGTCCGGGCAGCCATCGACAAGACCGAAGCCGCCAAGGATTGGGGCACCAACGACCTGCTCATGGGCGACGTCCTGCGCCGCCACGAGCTCCAGGTCTGGTTCGTCGCCGAGCATGTCGTCGACCTGCCCCTGATCGCCTCGAAGGCGTAGCCCCAACTAGCACGAGGAGGCCACCACATGGCCAGCACAGCCGAGACCACTGCCAACCACCACGTCGACGACGCCGCTTCTGCTGCGTCGGGAGCCCTTCACTCCGTCATCGACCAGGGGCGCACCGTCGCCGAGCAGCTGCCCAGCGTCGATGACGCCAAGGCCGCATTCAACGCCGCCCAGGATCAGCTCGACGGGCTGTCCGATCGGGGCGTGATCGCCGCCGTCGGATTCAGCGCCGGGGTCACCACCGGACTGTTCCTGGCGGGCGCGCCGCGCTTGATCCTGGCCCTCTCGGTGATCCCGTTCGCGCTGACCCTTCGCTCGGCCATGGGCCGGGGCATCCGGTTGTCGCGCCCGGCGAAGTAGACCCGCCCGGGGCACCCGGCAGGACAGCTCGATCGTGAGCGCGATGTCGACAGCAAGGACGGCCTGGCGGTCTCGGGACACGCCCCGGGCCCTGGCCTCGGCCTACGGGCTGGCGGTGGTTGTCCCGGTCATCGCCACCGCCCTCACGTTTGCCATCAACCGGGCCCTCGGCGGCAATATCGGCTTTCCCATCGACTTCATCGCCGTGGCCATCGTGGGCTGGCTCGGCGGGCTCGGACCCGGCCTTGTCGCGACGGCCGTCTGTGCCTTGGGCGAGCCGGCCATCTTCGTTGACCAGGTCGGATTCGGACCCCTCCAGCTCAGCCGGCTCGCCCTGTTCGCGCTCGCCTGCATCGTGGCCAGCCTGCTGACCGACCGCCTGCGGGCCGCCCAGCTTCGGGCCGAGGACCGTGGCCGGAGCGTCCGCGAGCGGGAAGAGCGCCTCCAGCTGACCCTCGACGCGTCCGAAACGGGGATCTGGGATTGGGATGTCCGGGCCGACGCGCTGTCGTGGAGCCCGCGCTTCGCCGAGCTCCACGATGTCGGCCCGGAGGACGGCCGCAGCCTGCGCATGATCGACCTCCTGGCAGCCGTCGAGGAGGACGACCGGGAGGCCGTCGCTGCGGCGGTCCAGACCAGCGTCGAAAGCGGCAAGCCGTACGACATCGAGTACCGGACGATCGACCCGGACGGCACTCAGCGCTGGCTCAACAGCAGCGGACGGACAACTGGCTGGATCGCGGGACGCTCAGCCCGGATGGTCGGTATCGTGCGCGATGTGACCTCGCGCCGCCAGGCCGAGGCAGACCGCGATCGCCTGCTCGAGGCGGAGCGCCAGATCCTCCAGATGCGGGACGCATTCATCGAGGTGCTGTCGCACGAGCTGCGCACCCCGATGACGACCATCATCGGTGGTGCCCAGTTGCTCGAACGGGGCTCCCTTGAGCCTGAGCGGGCCGCTGAAGTTGCTCACGACGTCCGCGAAGAGGCAGAGCGGATGATCCGCCTGATCGAGGACCTGCTGGTCCTCAGCCGGGCGGAGCGGGGCAGCCTCGAGATCAGCGACGAGCCGGTGCTCATCCAGCGCGTCGTTGATCGGGTGGTCGAGGACATCAAGCGACGCCAGCCAAGTCTGGCCGTGGAGATCGCCATCCCGGCCGACCTGCCGGCCGTCCGGGGCGAGCTGACCTACGTCGAGCAGGTCCTGCGCAACCTGGTCGGCAATGCCGCCAAGTACGGTCCGCCCGGGGCCCGATCCGAATTGCCGGGAGCGTCATCGACGACGTGGTCGAGATCCGGGTGCTCGATGCCGGGCCGGGCATCCAGGGCGACGACCTCGAGCGAGTCTTCGAGCTGTTCTACCGATCTCGAGAAACGGCCGCCCGGGTCAGCGGAGCCGGCATCGGGCTGTTCGTCAGCCGCCAGCTGGTCCAGCTGATGGGCGGCCGGATCTGGTGCCGCCAGCGTGCCGCCGGTGGCGCCGAGTTCGGCTTTACCCTGCCGCTCGAGGAGGGCGATGACGCGGACTGAACGGGGATCGAATGAGGCGGACCGCTTCGGTCGCGGCCAGCCAGGCCAGCGTTGACTCGGCGCCCTGGTTGGCATTGACGCCCACGGCCGACAGGCCGTCCCCGCAGCCACCCCGATCCGGCTCGGCGACCGGGATGCCGACGGAGTTCCAGCCGCTGAACCAGGCGTAGGCCCGATCCAGCTCGATCAGCCAGGCTCGCTCGCCGGTGACCCGCCAGGCGGCCGCCAGGGCATCGACCAGCGCCGCCGCATCAATCGGCTGCTGGTCAAATCGGGCAGGCACGTCGCCGCGCGGCCACCAGCCCACATTGCCAACCAGCTCGAAGTAGCCCATCGGCGCCAGCTGGGCGGCCAGCAGCCAGTCGAGGCTGGCGAGGCCCTGCTCGACCATGGCTCGGTCGCCCAGCCAGTCGCCCGCCTCGATCAGGGCCTGGGGCAGCAGCGCGTTCTCATAGGTCGCCACGGGCTCCGGCCAGGGCCACTCGTCGTCGCTGGCGCGGAACGCGATCATGATCCGGCCCGCCAGCTCCTCGAGGATCAGCTGGGCCGAGGCCGGCGGCTGTCCACCGCGTAGTGCCGCGAGGCACCCGAGCACGACGTGAGCCGCTGGCCGCAATCCGTCGAGGTCGACCGCGGCCGGCAATGTCAGGTCGAGCAAGTGGCGGGCTCGCTCGCGCAGCGCCGCCGGCAATGGCTCGCCCGAGATGACCCCCAGGGCCTGGACCCCGCGGGCGTGGGAATCGGGCGAGCCCATCGGCTCGAGCCAGCGGCCGGCGTCGTCCCGGAAGTTGCGCAACCGGCCGGTGCGAGCCACGAAGGCCGCGGCCACGAAGGCCAGGCTGACCTGGAGCGACGTCTCGACCGCCTCGAAGCCGAGCTGGCGGCCGTGGAGCACGTCCACGATGGCGGCCCGGGCCACGTCGTCAGTGCAATAGCCGTGGGCCGGATCGGGTTCGCGGCCGCGTGCGTGCTGGTAGATCCCGAGCCGGCCAGTCAGCTCGTCGAGGTGGATTCGGATGACGCCGGGCAGGGCGGTGACCGGCGGCTCGGGCCGATCGAGCCAGGTCGGCAGCGTGGCCGACGGCCAGCGCACGACACTTGGCACACCACTTGTCACGACATTTGGCTCAGCCAACGGTACGGGCCTCGTGATCCGCCGTTCCGGCGACGTCGGACAGGCGGCCGATCGGCGCCGGCTCGGCGCCGGCAAACTCGAGCTGGACCTCGTGGAAGAGTGCCCGATAGGCCTGCCCGACGCGCGGCCAGGTCATCCGCCGCCCGTAGGCGTAGGCCCGCCGGCGGGCCTCGTCACGAGCCGGCCGGTCGGTCAGCAGGTCGGCGATCTCGTGGCCGAGCGCGGCGCTGTCTCCGAACGGGACCAGGCGGCCGCGGCCGTCGGCGAGCAGCTCTCGAGCGTAGGCGTACGGGGTCGAAACGATCGCCTTGCCGCTGCCCAGGGCATAGGCCAGGGTTCCTGAGACGGCCTGCTCTGCCCCGGGATATGGGGTCACGAAGAGGTCGGCTGCCTGGAGCCACCGGCCGAGCATCCCCAGGTCGACGTAGGCGTCGATGAACTTGACATGACCGTCCAGCTGAAGGTCGGCCACGAGCTGCTGGAGGCCCAGCCGATAGGCCTCGCCTTCGCGCCGGCGCAGCTCGGGATGGGTCGCTCCAAGGATGACGTAGCAGGCGTCGGGTGACCGCCGCACGACGTCGGTCATCGCCCGGATCGCCAGCTCATAGCCCTTGCCCGGGCCGAGCAGGCCAAAGCTCAGGACCGTGGGCCGGCCACTCAGCCCGACGAGGGGCTTGACCGTCTCCGGATCGACGAAGGCGAGGTCCGGCACGCCGTGCGGAATCACCCGGATCTTGCCCCGATCGATGCCGTAGACCTCGGCCAGGGTCCGGGCTCCTCCGTTGCGAAAGCGCGACCAGCCGGCTCGACGCGGCGGCGATCCGTCCGATCACCCAGCGCTGATGATCGGACGGGTGGGAGAGCACGGTATGGAGCGTTGTCACGGCCGGGATCTCGAGCTCGTCCAGGAGGTCGACGATGCGCTCACCGTCGCGGCCACCGTAGATCCCGAACTCGTGCTGGAGCGAGAGAACGTCATAGGCCGCTCGATTGATCCGATCGGCCGCAGCCAGATAGTCACCCGGCCGATCGGGATCCAGCCGGAAGCGGACCTCGGCCGGAAAGTCTCGGGGTTGATAGTCGACGGCCACGATGTCGACCACACCCGACTGACCCTGGCCGGCGCGCCGCGGACCGGGACTCGTCGTCCAGGACGTTCCCCGGGCCAACTCGGGGCCCCGGGCGAATTCCGGCCGGGTGGCCTCGACGGCACTCGCCAGGTCCTGGGTGAACGTGGCGATTCCGCACTGGCGGGGCGGGTAGGTGCCCACGAGTGCGGCTCGGAGCGAGCGATTCGCCGGCCAGGCCATGACGGGCACGGCATCTCGAAGTGAGCTCAAGGGAAGGTTCTCCAAAAGTCTGCTCGGGAACATCGGCTCGCTGGATCTGCACGGGAAGCGCCGCCGGCAGTCGTCAAATAGGTGAGACCCGAGCATGGCCGGGCAGGCGTTGCGGGCGGTCCCGGCCGTCCGCGCTCAACCTTGCGAATCCATGCCGATCCTGCTGAAAGCCTACAGCCGGGCCTTGATTCGAGGAGCGAGGCCCGAATGCGACGAGACTGAAACACTGGCGATCTGCGCCGAAGCCTGGCCGCAATCGCGCTTGGCTAGCCTGACCGTGTCACCAACGGGGTGACCTGACAGCCCAACTACCACAGGCCAGCCACGGAGGCGAACGATGGACATCAAGGACACCGCCCGAGACCTCAAGACCGGGACCAAGGAAGCCGTCCGCGAGGGCGATGGACATACCTTCACCGACGACCTGGGCAACGCCGGGGATCGGATGAAGGACGATCTGGGCAAGGCCGGCGACAAGATCCGTGAGGGAGCCGACGACCTCGAGCGCGACGCTCACAACACGGCGAACCAGCCCCGCTGATCCCCTGTTCCTTCCGCGAATGCGGCCGGCCGCGAGGTCGGCCGTTTTCGCACATGGCCCCGGCGCTCCTGGCGCGACGCGCCTAGTATCCGGGAGCCGTCTATTCAGGTCGCTGTCGAGGAGGGTCACGTGGCGAACCAGCCACTCGTGCTCGTAGCGGACGACGAACCGCGCATCACCAAGCTCGTAGCGCTCACCCTTCATGACGAAGGCTTTCGGGTCGTGACGGCATCGGGCGGGGAAGAAGCCCTGCGCAAGGCCGAGGAGATGCGGCCCGACATCGTCCTGCTCGACATCGTCATGCCCGACCTCGATGGCATCGAAGTGATGAAGCAGCTTCGCGAGTGGCGACCGGTGCCGGTCATCCTCCTGACGGCCAAGGGGGCGACTGCCGACAAGGCCAAGGGCCTCGACCTGGGCGCCGACGACTACATCGCCAAGCCGTTCCATCCGGATGAGCTCGCGGCCCGCGTCCGGGCCGTGCTGCGGCGAGCCTCGGGTGTCGCCCCGGGGTCCGGCATCGTCCATGTCGGGAACGTCGAGATCGACCTTGAGCGACGCCTCGTGACGCGCGAAGGCGAGCTGGTTTCGCTGAGTCGCACCGAGTGGCTGCTCCTCCAGCACCTGGCCGTCAACGCGGGCAAGGTCGTCCTGCACACCGAGTTGCTGACCAAGGTCTGGGGCCCGGAGTACCGGGACGACCTGCAGTACCTGCGCGTCTGGATCAGCCGCGTCCGGCGCAAGCTTGGAGCGGCCCCGGGCAGCCCGGGCCCGATTACCACGTTCCAGGGCATCGGCTACGTCCTGAACGCCGACCCGCCCGCCGCGGTCGCCGTCGGGGCGCCGGTGGCCGAGGCCGTGGAGCCGTCGGTCGGCAGCTGATGACGGCGACGATCGTCGAGGCCGGGGTGCTCGCGGCGGGCTCTCGCGATGATGGCCGGGTAGCGCTCGAACGGCTCGCCCTCATCGGACCCGTGGTCCTCCTCGTCGGGCCAGGTGACGAGGCCGGCGCGATAAGCCTCGGCAGCACCGGCGATCCCGCCGGCAGCCAGCTGACCGTGGTGTCCTGGGCCGGCCTGTCGACCGACCGACCGTCC
Organism: uncultured Chloroflexia bacterium; assembly: GCA_963718285.1. Lineage (GTDB taxonomy): Bacteria > Chloroflexota > Limnocylindria > Limnocylindrales > CSP1-4 > Palsa-1033. Next base: position 74,999 of record CAVQYU010000002.1, read on the forward strand.
GGCTGGCAGCAGCACGCCGGCGGTGGACGGACGGTTGATCCGGAGGCCGTGCAGCTGCTGATGGCGTTGCGTGCCGCCCACAAGGCCGACTGGCTCGTCGCGACCGAAGCGAGCCTGGCCAGCGGTCGGGCTTGCCCCGGCCTGAGGATCGTCTGCGTCGGGCCGGCGGCCGACGAGCGGACCCGATGCGGCCCGACTATCGCGCCCACAGCCTGCTCGACGCCGTTCACCACGTTGAGGCTGCGGCCGCGTTCGCCTGAGGCAATCGAAACCCTCTCGGAAAATGCTCGAGGAAGTCAGCCATGGAAATGCCGAAACCGACCGAGGCCGACAAGGCCCGCTTCCGGGAGGCCGTGCCCCTCGACCCGCGGGTCGAGGTCAAGCCGATGTTCGGCAATCTGGGCGGCTTCGTGAACGGCAACATGTTCATGGGCCTCTTCGGCGCCGATATCGGGCTCAAGCTGGCGCCTGCCGATGCGCCGGCGTTGGCTGCCGTCGAGGGCGCGGGACCGTTCGGCCCGGCCGAGCGGCCGATGAGCGGCTGGGTGTCGATGCCGCCGGCCATGGTCGGCAGCGCCGAGGGCCGTGTCTGGATCGATCGAGCCCTGGGCCACGTCGCGATGCTGCCGCCAAAGAAGCCCCGCTAGGCGCCACCCGAAGGCAAGCACTACGCCTACGCGACCCAACCGTTACAGCGAACGGATCATGCGATGAAATGATCGGCCGGAATAAGGCCAACGGTTCAATCGTTGGTGCTGGACTCGATCGTCCTCGATGCGTACAGTGGGGAGCCTGTTGCAGCGTCCCGCTGCGCTCTCTGGAGGAACTCGATTGGCCAAGTTCACCACGATCAAGGTCGGCAAGCCGCTCAACCTTGAAGACCTGAAGCGTAAGCCAACTCCGCGGGGCCATCGCACCAATCCACGTGACGAAGATCTGGCTCGGCTGGTCAACGAAGTCAGCGTTGGCGCTGCCTCGCAAGTCCTGCCCTGGCACTACGAGGGCAAGGCGGCGACTGCCCGGGCTGCGGCCAGCAAGGTCGTCAAGGCGGCCGGCGCCACCGTCTATGTCAGCAGTCGGCCCGACATGCCCGGTGTCCTCCTGTTCAGCCGCGTCCCGCTGACCGGCCGGCAGGGCAAGAAAAAGGCCTGACCCTGGCGGCGATCGTAGCCAGGGGACCTACGACAGGCTGGTGGGCATGCCCACCACGGCCAGGGCAATCAGCGCGATCAGCAGGACGATCCCAACAGCCAGGGCAACCTGGCCGGCGATCCTGCGCAACTGGCTGGTGTGCATCGGCTGATTTTATCCGCCCCGGTTCCTTCCACGCCGGGAGCGGCTGAGGCGGCGGGGATCCACTCCCGGCGGCTGCTCGTATCATCGACCGAACGAAGCGAGGTCCGAGCCGCGATGAATCCAACGACGCCATGACCCATGAGCACGATCATGACCACGTTCATGAGACCGGCCGCCTGCGGGAGCGTTTCGACGACGAGCTCGAACCCCGGCTGACCCCGGACCAGCCGCGCACGCTGAGCGACGCCGACCGCGTCCGCTTCGAGGGCTACCTGGCCGAGATCTTTACCGCTCTGGGCCTCGATCTCGACACGCCGGGTACCGCCAGCACGCCCAGCCGCCACCTCAAGGCCCTGTTCGACACGACCTCCGGCTACGAAGGTGATCCGAAGCTGCTGACCGCCTTCCCGACCGAATGCCGGGGCGGCGCGAACTGCGAGATTGCCCAGGTGGTCGAAGGCCCGATCCCCTTCTTCTCGCTGTGCGAGCACCATGCCCTGCCGTTCTTCGGAAACGTCTACGTTGGCTATGTCGCCCACGAAGGGATCATCGGCATCAGCAAGCTGACCCGGCTCGTCCGCGTGATCACCCGACAATTCGGCGTGCAGGAGCGGATGACCTACCAGATCTGCGATGAGCTCGATCGGCTGATGGCACCCCACGGGGTTGCCGTGTACGCCGAGGCCCACCACCTGTGCACCCAGATGCGTGGTGTGCGTGAGCTGCAGCCTCGAACTCGAACAACGTCCTATCGCGGCGTCTACGTTGACAGCCCCCAGCTTCGCGGTGAGTTCTTCGACGTCAGCGGCCTGCGGGGTGGAGCGTCCTGAGCGGCCAGCGGCGGCATCGTCCGGCCGGGCCGACCGGCGCGGTCGGGCTCGAGCGCCTGTGGGAGCGAGCCGAGGCTGGCTCGAGCCCCGTCCGCGACGGTGACTTCCGCGGCGGTGAGTTCCCCGCCGGCCTGCGCGATCGCTATGACGGCGAGCTGAGGATTGCCCTCCGGCCGGATCGCCCGACCGTGATCGCCAACTTCGTCTCGACGATCGATGGGGTCGTGGCGTTCGAGACCGACGAGAGCTCGGGCGGCGGTGAGGTCAGCGGCTTCTTCGATCCCGACCGGTTCGTGATGGGCATCCTCCGGGCGATGGCCGACGTCGTCCTGGTCGGGGCCGGCACGGTCCGTGCCGCGCCGACCCACGAGTGGACGGCGCGCCGGGTCCATCCGGGCACGGCCGGCCTCTATCGGCAGTGGCGAGCTGCGATCGGGATCGGGGCCGAGCAGCCGACCACGCTGGTGGCCACGGCGAGTGGCGGGCTCGATCCGCATCACCCCGGCCTGTCCGCCCCCGATGTCCCTGTCGTGATCGCGACAACGCCGGCGGGCGCGGACCGGCTGGCCACGGCCGGGCTGGGCGAGAATGTCCGGGTGGCCGCGATCGGCGCCGGGAACGGCGTGGGCGCGACCGAGCTCATCGATCTCGCGACCTCGCTCGGGGCAGGGCTGGTCCTATGCGAAGGCGGCCCGCACCTGATCGGCGACCTGACGGCGGCCGGGCTGCTCGATCAGCTCTTCCTCACGGTCGCCCCGCAGCTGGCCGGCCGGGACGACCGGCTGACCCGCTTCGGCCTGCTCGAAGGGACGACCTTCGGGGTGGACGAGGCTCCCTGGGCCGAGCTCCTGTCCGTTCGCCGCGCTGCGGACCACGTCTTCCTGCGCTACGACTTCGAGCTGCCGGACTGAGCCCGGTGCGACGCGCGACGCTTCGGGCCGGCTACTGCTGGTAGCGCTCGACCACTTCGGGCGGCCGGACTTCGGCATCGGACGGGTCAAGGCCGGCGGCGCGCCGGGCCTGGCGCTGGTGGAGGAGGTCGTAGCCCTGGTCGAGCTCGACCTTGATCTCGTCGAGTCGCTCGATCTCCGCCTGGCTCAGGCCGCCACTGGCGCCCGCCTTGGCAAAGAGGGCTTCCTCCTCGGCCGAAAGCTCGTTGATGAACTCGAACAAGCGGGCATCCTTCATGGACCGAGAGTAGCACTACCCACGTCGGAACCGGGTCGGAGTCGAACTCTCGATCCGCATTGACGTTTACGTATACGTCAATGTGCGCTAGACTATCGACATGACCTTGAACACTGCCCCGGATGAGGTCGCGCGGGGCGCGGCGGCCGACTCGGCCGAGCCGCGCCTCCTCCGAATCCAGGAGGTCGCGTCCGAGCTCGGCCTGACCACTCGTTCCATCCGCTACTACGAAGAGCTCGGCCTGCTCAGTCCGGCCGCCCGCAGCGACGGCGCCTATCGCCTGTACGACGCCTCGGACGTGGACCGGCTGCGGTTCATCAAGGGCCTGCGCGACGACGCCGGCTTCTCGCTGGCCGAGATCAGCCAGCTGCTCGAGGACGAGGCGGCCAGGGCCAGGGCTCGCGAGGCGTTCTCGCGCACCGGCGACGTCACCGAGCGGCGAGCGATCCTGACCGATTCGCTGGCCCGGCTGGAGCGCCAGGCCGGAATCCTGCGCGAGAAGATCGAGCGGATCGAGGCGATGGTCGAGGCCGTCGAGGTTCGCCGCCACCGGCTGACGGCCCGCGTGGCCGACATCGATGCCGGCGGCTCGGGGGCGGTGCGATGAACCGGGGCTCGATCACCGGTTCGCGCGGCCTGACCGCCTTCGGCCACCGTAACTACCGACTCTTCTTCGGCGGCCAGCTCGTCTCGCTGATCGGCACCTGGATGACCGCGGTCGCCCAGAGCTGGCTGATCCTGCAGCTGACTGGCAACCCGTTCGACCTGGGCCTGCTGACGGTCGCCCAGTTCGGTCCGGTCCTGGTCCTGGGCCTGTTTGGCGGTTTGATCGCCGACGGCCTGCCCAAGCGCCGCACCATGTACGTCACCCAGACGGTCGCCATGGGGGTCAGCTTTGGCCTGTTCCTGCTGACGGTCACCGGCACGGTCCAGGTTTGGCACGTCTTTGCGCTCGCCGCGATCATGGGCGTGCGCAACGCGGTCGACATGCCCACCCGCCAGGCGTTCGCCGTGGAGATGGTCGGACGCGAGGACGTGAGCAACGCCGTCGCCCTGAACTCGGCCATGTTCAATGGCGCCCGGATCGTCGGACCGGCCCTGGCCGGCCTGGTCATCGGCGCGTTCGGCGTGCCGCTCGCCTTCCTGATCGACGCGATCAGCTTCCTGGCGGTCCTGGCTGGCCTGTTCCTGATGACTGAGAAGGACCTCCGGCCCGCTCCCCGCTTCGACCGGCCGACCTCCGCCGGCGAAGTCTTCGCCAACCTGGCGGACGGACTGCGCTACGTCCGGCGGACCGGCATTGTCCTGCTGGCGGTGTCGATCATCGGCGTGGTGGCCACCTTTGGGATCAACTTCTCGATCGTCATCCCGCCGCTGGCCGACAGCGTCCTGCATGTCGGGGCGAGCGGCTACGGCTTCCTCATGGCTGCCTCAGGGCTGGGCTCGCTCCTGGCCGCCCTGGTCATTGCCTTCCGGGGCACCCAGGCTGTCCGGATGCTCATCGGGGCGGCGGTGCTTGGCCTGGCCGAAGTCGTGATGGGTGGGATCAGCAGCTATCCGGCCGACCTGATCCTGATGTTCGCGGCCGGGGCCGGGGCGATCTCGATGATGGCCACCGCCAACACGGTCATCCAGCTCGAGGTGCCGGACGAGCTGCGCGGCCGGGTGATGAGCGTCTACCTGACCGTGTTCGCCGGAACGAGCCCGATCGGCGGCCTGCTCTTCGGGGCGATCGCCGCGAGTGCCGGCGCCCAGGCCGCGATCGGGATCGGGGGAGCCGTCTCGTTCGTGGCCGCGCTGGTGGGCTATCTCTGGTACCGGCGCCTGCCCAAGGATGCGGCGATGAGCAACACGATGCGGGCCCGGCCAGCCCGGCCGGTGGCGGGGCGAGGCATCGAGCCGGCCGCCGCGGCGACGGAAACCCGCTGACCGCCCTCGACTAGGTGCGGTGACGGGCAAGCTGTCACGCCTGCCGGGTACTCTCCACGTGTGGTGACCGGACCAACGACCAGGCTGATTTCGACGAGCGCCCCTTGATCCAGGCCGCGCCCCCGATGCCCGTTGCCCTGACCGCTGAGCAGGATCGGATCGTCCAGTTCGGCGATGGTCCGGCGGTCGTGATCGCGGGCGCCGGGACGGGTAAGACTCGGGTGATCGTCGAGCGGGTCCGCTGGCTCCTCAACACCTATGGCCGGGGCAGCCGTGACGCGCTCGGCCGGCTGCTGCCCGACGAGCCGGAGGAGCGGCCAGGCACCGCGGCCGTGGTGGCAGCCCCTGCGCCTGCCCCAAGCCGGGCCCCGGCGATCGGCGCGGCCGTGACGCCGGCCCAGGTCGGGCTGTGGCCGGCCGAGGCGGAGCCGGAGCCTGTCGCCCCGGTCATCCCCGAAGCCGCCGGCCCGTCCAGCCCGGGATTGCGGCCGGATCCCCGCCTCGAGCCGTTTGCCGGACCATTGCTGCCCGAGCAGATCCTCGTCCTGACCTACAACGTGAAGGCGGCCCGGGAGCTCCAGGACCGGCTCGATGCTGCCCTCGGGCCGGCGGTTCGAGCTCGAATGAGCGTGTCCAACTTCCATAGCTTCTGCCACCAGGTCCTGACCCAGGCTGGGGCGGAGGCCGGCTTGCCGGCCCATCCCGAGGTGCTCGACGGGATCGGCCAGGTGCTCCTGCTGCGCGACATCGAACCCGGCCTGGACCTGTTCTATCACGGTGCCTGGTGGGCCTTTGGCTCGTTCGTCCAGTTCATCAATCGGGCCAAGGACGAGCTGGTCACGCCCGATGACTTCGACGCCTACGTGGCCGAGGAGCGGGCCGTCTTCGAGTCACGCTACGGCCCGCTCGGCCGCCGCGATCGAACGCCTCGAGCACCTGGGCAACCTCAAGATCCCGCGCGAGCTGCGCAAGGAGTACGCCCGGCTGCGCAAGTTCGAGCGGGCCGAGGCTCGCGGCGACGACCTGCTCGAGGATCGCCGCCCTTCGCCCGACAAGGCCGCCGACCGGGAGGCCCGCCGGACGGTCCTGGGCACCGGGGCGGTCCAGCACGCCCGGCATTTCAACGCGGCCGAGCGGGTCGAGATCGGCCAGCTGGCGGCGTCCTACGTCATCGACGGCGCCGCTCTCGAGATCGTCCGGCTCGAGGAGCAGGCCCGGGTTTATCGGGCCTACCAGGCCGAGCTGATCGCCCGCGGCGCGCTGGACTTCGGCGAGCAGATTGCCGCGGTCACCAGGCTCTGGAAGATGCGTCCGAACATCCTTCGGCGCTGGCAGCGGACCTATCCGCTACATCCTGGTCGACGAGTTCCAGGACGCCAACGTCGCCCAGATCGAGCTGATCGAGCTCCTTGGCCGGACCCCCGACCGGCCCGACAACGTGATGGTCGTGGGCGACGACGACCAATCGATCTATCACTTCCGGGGCGCCAGCTTTGCCGCCTTCGCCGAGTTCAGCCGGCGCTTCTCCGGGCCGCCCATCCACGCGCCTGAAGCGCCGTCGCCCGGTCCGCCCGCGCGCCTGCGGATCGAGCGAGAACTTCCGCTCGGTCGCCCGAGGTCCTGGCCGTCGCCAACCGCCTGATCGCCCACAACCTGGAGCGCCAGGAGCCGGACAAGCGGCTGACCACCGACCGGCCGACGGGCCAGCCGGTCGAGGTGATCGCGTGCGCCGGACCCGAGGACGAAGCCGTGGCCATCGTCGACGCCATCCGGGAGCTGGCCCGGCGGCCGGACGGCCCGGCCGACTGGTCGAGCGATTGCGGTCCTCTACCGCAAGCACAAGCACCGCAACGAGATCGTCGCCCGGCTGCGCGACGAGGAGATCCCCTACACGGTCGTCGGTGGCCTGTCGCTGTTCGACACGCCCGAGGTCCGCGACCTCGAGCAGAGCCTCCGGGCGATCGCCGATCCGCACGACGACGTGGCCCTCGCCCGGATGATGTCGGCCGGGCCGTGGCGGCTCGATCCGCTCGAGATCCTCGAGATCAGCCGGATGGCCCGCTTCGACCGCGGCCACCTGATCGACGCGGCCCGCGAGATCGTGGCCTCCGGCCAGGTCAAGGTGGAGCGCCTCGATGACCCGGCCGAGGCTCCGACGAGCCGGCGGAGGCGCGCGTGACCGGGCCGATCGCGACCCGGGGCATCGACGTCGGCGCCGGGACCCGGGCAAAGCTGCGGCGCCTGCTCGAGACGATCGACGAGCTGGCGCCCCGAGACCTGGCGCGAGGGCCCGTTCACCCTGCTCGAGCGATTCCTCGAGCGAACCGGCCAGATCCTCGACCTGATCGGTGCCGATACCCGCGAGTCGCAACGGATCGCGGTCAACCTGGCCAGCTTCCTGCGCTTCGCGAACGATTGGCAGACCGCCTTCCCGGCGGCCATCTCAACCAGTTCGTCGACTACCTGGACGCCTACCAGGAGGCCGGCGGCGAGCTGCCGACGAGCGTCGAGCTGAGCGAGGACGTCGACGGCGTCCGGCTGATGACCGTCTACCAGGCCAAGGGCCTCGAGTTCCCGAACGTCATCGTGCCCGGGCCTGGTCGAGCGCGAGTGGCCGAGCACGTTCGGCAGCGGCGACCTGTTCCCGGTGGATCTCCTGCGCGAGGGCCGGCCGTCGGCCGACTTCAACCTCGACGAGGAGCGGCGCCTCCTGTACGTGGCGCTGACCCGGGCCAAGGACCGCCTGATCGTGACCGGCCACCAGGCCCCGCACGGTCAGAACCTCGGGCCGTCGCCGTTCATCGCCGAGCTGCGGGACGTCGGAGATGATGGCGTGGCGAGACGGGCCGACGGGATCCGCTTCATCGACCGCACGATGGCAATTCGGGCGCGCTGGAGCCGGCCGTCGATGATCCGGGCGGACGCGCCGATGCCAACGACCCGATCCTCGAGCGGACGCGCGGCCGCCGTCCGCCAGCGTCATGCCCCTGCCGACGAAGCGCGAACGGCGGCTGGCCCTCCGCCTGCGGGCGACCGAGCTCCTGGGCATGCTCGAGGGGACGACGCGCGTCGTCCCCGGAGGCCGAGGCCGCCCGGCTGCGTCTTACCGAGCAGCTCGCCGAGGTCGGCCGTTCGGCGGCCACGAGCGCTGAGGAGGCGCGCGCCCTCGGGGCCTCGACCCATTCACGTTCCAGGCGCTCGCCCAGGACAGCCGGCTGGCGCCAACCTCCTCGAGGTCGCGCCGCTCGCCGGCACTTCAGCTACTCGCAGTTCTCGACCTATGAGCGCTGCCCGCTCCAGTACGCCTTCGCCAGCGTGTATCGGATCCCGACCGCCCGCACGGCCGGCTACTTTGCCTTCGGCTCGGCCGCCCATGCTGCCTTCGAGCAGTTCACGCAGGAGCGCCGCGAGCGCCTGGCCCGAGGCGAGGCGGCGCCGACGAAGGCCGACCTCGAGGCGATCTTCGCCGCCGAGTGGAGCCCGGCCGAGTTCGGCGACCGGACAACCGAGGCCGAGTACCTGCGCAAGACCGGCAACCTCCTCGAGCGCTTCTGGGATGGCGAGCTGAGCACGACCAGCGAGGCGATCCACGAGGAGCTCGAGTTCAGCTGGCGCTCGAGCCGGCCGACGGCAGCCCGCCGGTGATGGTCTCCGGATCGATCGACCGGATCGACCGGCTGCCTTCGGGCGGGATCGAGGTGATCGACTACAAGACCGGCCGGATTCACCTCGCAGAAGGACGTCGGCGACAACCTCCAGCTGTCGATCTACGCACTGGCCTGTCGCGATGCGCTGGGCCTCGGGACCCCCGAGCAGGTGACCCTGTACTTCACCGAATCGTCGATGCGGATGAGCACGACCCGGACAGACGCAGAGCTCGATGGCGCCCGACTCGACATCCTCGCCCGGGCGGCGCGGATCCGCTCGGGCGACTTCGCGGCCACGCCGTCCGAGAACGGCCTGCGAACGCTGCTGCGTACGCGGCCCTCTGCCCGAGCCGGGTCACGTAGCTGCGAGCGCCAGCCACGGGCGGCCGGGCATCGGACCGCCCGGCCCACGGCCTGCCGGTCGCTCCAGCTCGTCCGGCTGTCGCTCTACTGGCTGGGCCTCTCGTCGATCTTCGCCGGCCTGACCAACATCCTCGGCAACCGCCTCCAGTTCACCGGGCTGGTCGACGCCGGGACCGAGGGCAGCGACGCTCTTCGAGCTGACGATCGGCGGCTCGATCGTTGCCCTGCTCGTCCAGCCGACGGTCGGCTCGCTCAGCGACTACACGATCAGCCGCTGGGGCCGGCGCAAGCCCTACATCCTCGTCGGCTCGCTGCTCGACGTGGTCTTCCTGTACGGCATCGCCGCCTCGAACACGCTCGTCGGCGATCGCCGCGTTCGTGATCCTGCTCCAGTTCAGCAGCAACTTCGCCCAGGGCCCGTTCCAGGGCTACGTCCCCGACCTCGTGCCGGCCCACCAGGTCGGGCTGGCCAGCTCGCTCGTCGGACTGATGCAGATCATGGGCCACGTCGCGGGCTTCACGATCGGCTCGATCGCGGCCGCCACCCACAACTACGTCGCTGGCACGATGGCGCTCGGCGTCCTCGAGCTGGTGACGATGCTCAGCGTCGTGCTGCGGGTCGACGACGGCCAGGTCACGAAGTCGCGCAATGGCCGCTCGTGGTTCGCGGTCGGCCCGCGAGGCGTGGGGCACGGACGTCCTGCGCGAGCACAGCTTCCTGTGGCTCGTCGGATCGCGGCTGCTGTTCCTGATGGGCGCCGCGATGCTCGTGATCCTCGGCCCGTTCTACCTCCACCAGACCTTCGGCCTCGACGAGACATCCAGCGGCACGACCTTCCTGGTCGTGGTCGGGCTGGTCCTGGTGGCCAACCTGGTCGCGGTCGTTCCAGCCGGCCGGCTGTCCGATCGGATCGGCCGCAAGCGGCTGCTCTACGCCAGCTTCGGCCTCGGGGCGGCCGGGATGACGGTGGTCGCATTCGCGCCGGTCCTGCCGGTCGCCTACCTCGGCGTGGTCCTGTTCGGCCTCGCTTCGGGCATGTTCCTGGCCGTCGACTGGGCGCTGATGACCGAGATCATCCCGAAGGCGTCGTCGGGCCGGTACATGGGCATCAGCAACGTCGCGACGGCGTCGGCCAGCATCTTTGCCCTGGCCCTGGGCGGGACGCTGATGGACGCGGTCGACCAGTCGGCGGGGCTGGGCAGCGGACCCCGCGCGGCCTACGGTCTGGCCGTCGTGTTCTTCGTCGTCGGCGGGCTGCTGCTGCGCCCGGTCGACGAGCACTACCGGCCGGTGGAGCCGGCGGGACCGTGAGCGCGGCCGGCCAGACGGAGATCCGCCATGTCGTCGTGACCGGCCTGATGGGCGCGGGCAAGACCTCGGTCGGAGGGGCTATCGCCGCCCGATTGGGCTGGCCGGTCCATGACTCCGATGCGACCCTGCTCGCCGCGACCGGGCGGACGGCCCGCGAGATCCGGGCCGAGCTCGGCACGGATGGGCTCCACCGGGCCGAGGCCCGGGCCCTGCTCGACGCGCTCGCAACGGACGAGTCTGATGTGATCTGTGCCGCCGCCAGCGTGATCGAGGATCCGGCCGCCCGGGCCGGCCTGGCCCGCGACGATGTCGCGGTCATCTGGCTGCGCGCCTCGCCGGCGATCCTGGCCCGGCGGTTCGCCAGCGATGACGAGCATCGGCCGATCTACGGACCCGACCAGCTCGAGGTCGCCCGGGCCAGGCCGCCCGCCGCGATCCGCTCTATGCCACGCTGGCCCGAGTCACCCTCGATGTCGACGAGGCGGGCATCGCCGCCGTTACCGAATTCGGCGCTGGCCGCCCTGGCCCGGCTGGGAGGCGTGCCGACGATCCGGGATCAGTAGCCGTCGACGACGATGTTGGCGAGGCCCTCGCCCCGTGCCAGTCGCCCGACCTGCTCGCGGACCAGTTGCCAGGCCCGTTCCTGTTCGCGGACGACGTCGCTGGCCACGTGCGGCGTGATCAGCGCGCCGGGCGCCGACCACAGGGGGTGCCCGGCCGGCAGCGGCTCGGGTTCGGTCACGTCAAGGACCACCCGGATCCGTCCCGCCAGAACGGCCGCGGTCATCGCATCCGAGTCGATGATCGGCCCGCGGGCGGCATTGACCAGGAGCGCGCCCGGCTTCATCGCCGCGATCGCCTCGGCGTCGATGACGCCCCGGGTCGCCTCGGTCAGCGGCAGCAGGATGACCACGATGTCGGCGGCGGGCAGAAGCGAGTGCAGCTCGGTCATCGGGTGGACGCCCGGCCGCGGCCGACGGGCAACTCGCTCGATCCGGACGCCGAATGGGACGAGGCGGGCTTCGAGCGCCCGGCCGATGGCGCCGGCGCCGACGAGCACGACGGCGGCGTCGACCAGGTCCTGGCCGGTCTCTCGCTCACGGCGCCACTCGCCAGCGCGCTGGGCGTCGAGGTAGACGGGCAGGTTCCGCTGGGCGGCCAGGATCGCCAGGACGACCCATTCGGCGACTGGCACGTCGTGGACGCCGGCCGCATCACACAGGACGACGCCCGGCGGGACCTGATCCACCATCCGGTCGACCCCGGCGGTGATCGTCTGGATCGCCCCGAGCCGCTCGAGCTGTCCGGCGACCTCGATGGCCCGGGCCCAGCCCGCGCTGGCCACCAGCAAGTCGCCGTCGTGTGGAACGTCGCCGGGGAGGGCGCCGGCGGCCGGATAGAGCCTGAGCTCGGCCACGGAGCTCAGGCCCTCCAGCTCCCGGGCCGGCGTCGATTGGGGTAGCCAGACGACGGGTTTCACCGCCTCAGGCTACCCCGGTTGGGGCCCGAGTCGGGCGCTAGTTGGCCTTGCTGTTCGGTGCTGTTCGGGGTGCCGACCGTGACCGACAGCTCGTCCGCACCGCGGACCACGCGGATCTCGAACGGGCGCTTGGCTGCCCCGATCGCGTCGAGGAGCTCATCGGGGTCCACGACCGGCGTGCCGGCCACCGAAACGATCAGGTCGCCCCGGAGGATGCCGGCCGATGCGGCCGGGCTGTCGTCCTCGACCTCCCGGACCAGCAGCCCGTCCCGATCGGGCAGGCCGACCGAGCGACGCAACCGCCGGGCGACGAATGCCGGGGCGATCGCGATGCCCAGCCGGGGCCGCTCGACCGAGGTGCCGCCGGCCAGGGACTCGACCCGCTCGCGCAGGCCGGCGTCGGCCGGCAGGGCCAGGTAGAAGCCGTCGCCGATCCGGTTCGTGTTCAGGCCGACGAACCGGCCCTGGCCGTCGAGCAGCGCGCCGCCGGACGAGCCCGAGGCCAGCGGCGCGGTGTGCTCGATGCTGCCCGAGATCCGCCGGCCGCCGGGTCCCCGGAAGGCCCGGCCGACGGCCGAGACGGTGCCCAGGGTGATCCGGCTGCCGCGCCGAGCGCGAGGCGGCCAGCGCCGAAGACGACCGACGCCGACGCCGACGCGAGGCGTCGCGTGGCCCAGCCGATCGCGGGCGCCCCGGCGTGTCGACCGAGATGACCGCGAGGTCGCCGTCGTGGTCGACGCCCGTCGACGTTGCCGACGGCCGAGCGGCCGTCGGCGAACGTGACGGTGACCTCGTCGCCGCGCAGGTTGTGGGCGTTGGTCAGGACCTGGCCGTCGGCGACGACTACGCCGGAGCCGCGCTGGTGGCGGCCGATCCCGACGACCGACGGACCGGCGCTGGCGGCGGCGCCCTGGATCGCGGCCTGGAGATCGTCGACAAAGCTCATGAGAAGTTCGACTCCTGTCGGGTGCTGTGCCCCTTCGGCGGTTGCCGACGGCAAGTGACTAGTGACTTGCAATCTACTACTATGTGGCGAATGACTGCAAGCGACCGATGGCACCGGAGCCGCCTACCATGGAGGCCGTGGCCAAGCGGCACTGCCTCGACCCGGCGCGCCGACGTCGCCGCTTGGGGCCGCCCTCGACCGGGTCGGCGATCGCTGGAGCCTGCTGCTGGTCGAGCGCCTGCTCGACGGGCCGGCCACGCTTCAACGACCTGCTCGGCGGGATCGCCCGGGATCGCCCCGAACATCCTCTCCGAGCGACTGCGGCGGCTCGAGCGCGAGCGGGTGATCCACGCCGTCCCCTACTCGGCGCGGCCGGTCCGGATGGAGTACGCCCTGACCGCCGACGGCCGCGACCTGGCCAGCGCGGTCCGCCTCCTCGCCGACTGGGGCGGTCGCGGCCGGTCGAGGGGAGGCCGGCCGCGAGGCGCTCCGCCACGACGCCTGCGGGACGCCCCTCGAGGCGCGCTGGTATTGCCCCACCTGCGAGCGGAGCATCCCCGACGGCGAGGCGGCCGACGACCGGCTGATCTAGAGGCCCCTCCTTCAAGCCCGCGCCTGGGCAGCGGGTCGGGTTGGCGTCCCTGTGAGCTCTGAGACCTGCCGGGCCGGCTTGGGACGATGTCGCCCGGACGCAGTGTCCGGATCGGCGATTCCAAGGGTCAGGGCGACCTCCAGAGCATTCCGCACGAACCCCGCTCGGCGTCGAGCGCGAAACCGACCCTGATCGGCCGTACCGCGTCTGCCGACGACATTCGTCCCAGGTTGCCGCACGCTCCTGACAGGCCGAAAACGAAATCGGCCCGGCGTTCGTCTGGAATGGTGTGATGCTGTCCAGAGTCGCGCCGACGTTCGAACGACGGGAGGGAGAACTGGGCACCGCCTCGGCCGGTGATGCCGGCGAACGGTTCCTGCGCCTCGCCAACGGCGAGCTCGACCGGGCGTACCGCCTCGCCGGGCTGCTCCTGGGTGACGAGCACGAAGCCCAGGACGCCACCCAGGACGCCCTGGTCCGGGCCTGGCAATCAGTCGGCTCGCTCCGGGATCCGGCCGGCTTCCAGGCATGGTTCGATCGGATCCTGGTCAACGTCTGTCGCGACCGTCTCGTCGGCGCCGCCGGATCACGTTCGTCGCGGTCCAGCCCGAGGCGATGACGGCGGCCGCCCCGGCACGCCCCATGCCGCGATCAGTTCCGGGCCGTCCTCGATCGCGATGAGGCCGTCCGGGCAATGGCCGGCCTGGACGCCGACGACCGGATCGTCCTGATCCTCCACTACTGGGCGGACCTGACCCTCGACGCGGTCGCCGAACGGCTCGGCTGGCCGGTCGGCACGGTCAAGACCCGCCTGCACCATGGCTTGAACGAGATCCGGCAGCGTCCTCGCCACGACGCCGGACGGAGGCAATCCGATGAACGACGATCTCGAACGGCGGCTCCGCGACGGGCTCCGCCGGGGCGCCCTGCCGGCGGCCCCCGGATGCGCTCCGCAACCGGCTGGCCCGCTGCCCGGTCGAGCCGCGGGTTCGCGGCTGACCGGGCTGTTCGGCGGGCTGCGCCTGGCCGCCCTGGCCTCCGCCGCGGCGGTCGCGATCGCCTTCGTCCTCGTCGTCCGAGCCTGCCCGGTCCGGATGGCACGGGCCCGGCGCGTCCTGGCCACGCTGGGCGCGGGCGCCTACGGCCAGCCCCACGAGCGAGCGCTTGCCCAACCGGACCGACAGTCGAACCGCCGACCAGTCGCCCGCCGGCACCCGCGCCCAGCCGTCGGCGGGCCGTCGCACGCTCGGAGGACTTCACCTGCGCGACCAGACGCGTCCTGCCGGCGACGACGGAGTCGGTGACCCAGATCACGGACGTCCGGGTCGGGCACCCACCCGGGCTACGACCGGATCGTTTCGAATTCGCCGGCTCGGGCCGGCCGCAGCTCACGGTGGCAAAAGCAACGGCCGTTCGTCGAGGACGCCAGCGGCCAGACCGTCAAGGTGCGCCGGCAATGCGTTCCTGAGCCTGAAGCTCTTCGATACCAGCGGCTATCCCGACGTACACGGGTCCGAGCTCGTTCTCGCCCGGCTATCCCGAACCTGGTCGCCCTGGTCAACACCGGCGACTACGAGGGCTACGTCGACCTGGATCGCCGGCCTGAGCGACATCAATTCGATCTGCTACACGATCTCGACCCTGACCAGCCCGACCCGGATCGTCATCGATGTCCAGGCGCCTTGAGCCCGGGGCGGCCGCAACCCTCCAATCGTCCCGTTGACGGGCTTCGGCCGGGCCTCGATGCTACGTCGGTGCCGGAGCCCAAGCCAGCCGGCGGATCAGAGGGATGGAGCATTTGACGGGCACGATCGAGGCGACGGGCCTGCGAAAGCGCTATGGGCGCGTGTCCGCTCTCGATGGCCTCGATCTGGCCGTCGCTGAGGGCCACGTCGTCGGGCTGCTCGGACCCAACGGCGCCGGCAAGACGACCGCGCTGCGATCCTGGTCGGCCTCATCCGGGCCGACGCGGGCAGCGTGACGATCGCCGGCGAGTCGGTCGGCCTGGGGTGGGTCGCCGGCGAGCGGGTCGGGGCGATGGTCGCGACGCCCGTGGTGTACCCCCATCTGTCCGGCGCCGACAACCTGCGCGTGGTCGGCCGCCGCATGGGGCTGGCCGCAGCGGCCGGTCGCCGATGCGAGGATCGCCGCGTCCCTCGGCAGGTCGACCTGACCGCGGCCGCCGATCGCGCCGGTCAAGGGCTACTCGACCGGGATGCGCCAGCGCTCGGCATCGCCCTCGCCCTCCTCGCGGATCCGCCGATCATCATCCTCGACGAACCCGCGAACGGTCTCGACCGGCCGGATCGTCGAGATCCGCGACCTCCTCGTGGCACTCGCTGGCGGCGGTCGGACGATCCTCGTGTCGAGCCACCTGCTGACCGAGGTCGAGAAGACCTGCGACCACGTCACGATCATGGACCGCGGCCGGATCGTCGCCAGCGGGACGCCGCACGCGCTCGCGGGTGCCGGCACGGATCGGGTCGAGGTGCAGCTGGACCCGGCCGACCTGGCGGCGGCTCGGCGGGTCCTCGAGGCGGCCGGCCTGCGGGTTTCGATCGATCCGGCCGAGCTGCTGCGGGTCGAAGGGGCGGCCGGGGGAGCCCAGGTGGCCCGCCTGCTGGCCGGCGGGGGTGTCTATCCCGAAGGCCTGGTCCACCGCCGCGATCCCTCGAGGACGTCTTCCTGCGCCTGACCGATCACCGCGACGAGCCGATCCAGCGAGCCACCTGCTGGCCGCCGACCTCGTCCGCTTCGGACGCCGGCGCGATATCTGGCTGGTCCTGATCCTGGTGCCCGTGATGATCGTCCCTGCTCGACCTGGAGGAGTTCAACGGGACCGTCCAGAGCATCCACGAGATCCTCACCAGCGATACTCGGTCCGAACCCCGATCCGAACGCGCTGGCCCAGGTCCAGGCCCGGCTCCAGCAGCAGACGGCGGACCAGAAGTCTGCCGTCGTCTCCGGCCAGCCTGATCAAGATCGCGACCAACCCCCTGGGGGTCATCCTCGTCGGGCTGTACCGGGCGATTGCGCTGACGGCCGGCGAGTTCGAATGGGGCACGAGCCGAACGATTCACTTGATCGCCGACCGATCGGCGGTCCTGGCGGTCCGGATCGGCGTGATCCACGGACTGGTCCTGTTGACCCTGGCCATCGGCCTGGTCTTCGGCGCAACGCAACGTTCTTCATGTCGATCGACGGCACCCCGCCCCAGCATTCGCGGCCCCGGCGAGGATCTGGGTCCGGCCGTGGCCTTGCGCGTCCTGTGCGTCCTGCCCTTCATCGCCGTGCCGATCCTGATCTCGGTCGTGAGCCGCTCGACCGGCCTGGCCCTGCTCATGACCGTCCTGGTCCTGGTCGTCGATGTGGCCCTGACCGAAACGCCGTTCTGGCAGGACAGCCCCGTCCCGTGGCTGCCGGGCACCCTGATCCAGGCTCGATCTCGCGGCTCCTCGGCGGCGACCAATCCGTCCTGGCCGCCGCCACCCCGGCCTGGCTGGCGGTGGCCGCCTTGATCGGCTGGTCGATCCTGCCCTTGGCGGCAGCGCTGCTCGTGATCCGTCGCCTCGACCTGAACGAGTAGCCCTCAGTTCCGGTCGTCGCCCTCGGTCGACTCGCGGGCTGGCCGGCGCGGGCGGCTCGCCGGGCGTCCTCGGAGTTGCGCTGCGGATCGCGTCGAGGACCAGGCGTCGGCCGCCGGGTCGATACCGCCAGCCTCGGCCGCGGCGACGATCGGGGCGGCCGCGCGGAGCGCCTCGAGGACGCTGGCCAGGGTCACGTTGCCGGCGGCGACGGCCGTCGTTGCCCGAAAGGCGAGGTGGGCGTCATGCCGCTCGTGCGGCTCGGAGGCGTCGCGCTCGGCGCCCAGGTGGAGGCGCCAGCTCGAGCAGGTCGGCGTCGGTCCGGCGTTCGGCCGCCAGGGCCGCCAGGTCACCCTCGAGGACCGCGATCGCCTCGGCGACATCGCCCCGCTCGCCGCCCCAGGCGACGAGCCGCCATTCGACGGCCCGCGAGAACGACTCCGGGCGTCGACTCGGCGACATACGTCCCGTCGCCATGGCGCGACTCGATCAGGCCGACGAGGGCCAGCGACTTGAGCGCCTCGCGAACGACCGTCCGGCCACCCCAGCTCCTCGGCCAGGCGCCGCTCCGAGGGGATCCGGGCCCCGGGCCGGAGGTCGCCGGTCGTGACGTAGGCGGTCAGCAGCCGGGCAATCTCCTCAGGTGATCCAGTCCGCCGGCGGCGCCGCCGGCGCCGGCGTGCCGCCGGACTGCGCTGGTTCGCTCGGAGATGGTCACGCGATCCTCGACTTCAGAGGGGCAATCTTACAGGCCGCAGAGCCGATCACTCAGCCCGTCGCCTGGAGGCCGGCCGCGATCGCGTTGACGCTGAGCTGGACGAGCCGGCGGACGGGCTCGGCCGCGGGATCGTCCGGGTCGGCAGGTGACGCAGCCGCGCGAGGAGGTGGACCTGGATCTCGACGAGCGGATCCAGGTAGGGCGCCCGGACGCTCAGCGAGCGCTGGATCACGGGCAGGCCGTCGAGGAGGTGGGCGCGCCCGGTGACCCGGTTGAGCAGCGGTGACCGCGAGCTCGTACTCGCGCTCGATCGCGGCCCAGGCCCGGTCGCGCGGCCGGGCCATCGTCGAGGCGGCGGTAGGCGCGGGCCGTCGGCAGGTCGACCCGGGCCAGGGCCAGCTCGGCGTTGTCGAGGATCGACTCGAAGAACGGCCAGTCCCGGTACAGCGCGGCCAGCCGATCGAGGCCGTCCTCGCCGTGGCGCGGCCCGAAAGGCGTCGAGGGCGGTGCCCAGGCCGAACCAGCCCGGCAGCCCGAGGCGGACCTGCGACCAGGCGAACGTCCACGGGATCGCCCGGAGCGAGCCGATCGAGCGACGCCGCGGCCGGCCTCCGGGCCGGCGGGCCGGGCGGGAGCCGAGGCGCATCCCGGCGAGCTCCTCGATCGGGCGTCAC
Source organism: uncultured Chloroflexia bacterium (assembly GCA_963718285.1). GTDB lineage: Bacteria > Chloroflexota > Limnocylindria > Limnocylindrales > CSP1-4 > Palsa-1033. Next base: position 93,558 of record CAVQYU010000002.1, read on the forward strand.
CCGCCGGAAGAACGCGGCGAAGCCCGGCGCGTCGACGAGCGCCCGGTAGGCGGCTTCCGAGCTGCCCGCGAGCTCGGCCATGATCGGCCAGCCGTCGGCCTCGGCCGCCGCATGCCGGCCGGCATGGCTCTCGGCCGAGGCGAGCAGGGTCGCCCCGGCCAGCTCCTCGAGGTGGCGCCGGGCGATCGTCGGGTTGGCGTAGTTCGCGGCGATCACCTCGCCCTGCTCGGTCAGCTTGAGCCGGCCGGAGATCGAGCCCGGCGCCTGGGCCAGGATCGCCCGCGCCGCCGGCCCACCGCCCCGCCCGATCGCCCCGCCCCGGCCGTGGAACAGGGTCAGCTCGACGCCGTGCGCCCGGGCCAGCCGCGACCAGCTCGCCCTGGGCCCGGTAGAGCAGCCAGTTGGCCGCCACGAAGCCGGATTCCTTGTTCGAGTCCGAGTAGCCCGAGCATCACCTCCTGGCGATTGCCGTGGTCGGCCAGGTGGGCGCGGTAGCCGGGGTCGGCGAAGAGCGCCTCGAGGATGCGCGCCGGCATTGCCGAGCGCGTCGGCCGACTCGAGGAGCGGCACGACGTCGAGGCTCGGGCGACCCGGCGCGAAGCCCGAGGTCCGTTCGGCGCCGGGCTCGGCGCGGCCGGCCAGCTCGGCCAGGACGCAGGACGTCGAGCAGGTCCTGGCGGGCCGCGGGTGAAGCTGACGATCCAGCGCCCGGCCGCCTCCCGTGCCGAACCGGCGCTGGATCTCGGCGACGGCGCGGATCGTGGCGAGCAGCTCGAGCGCCTCCGGCATCGGCCCCGTCGGGCGTCTGGCCCGGCAGCTCGAGGGCCGCGAGCGCCCGCGGCCTGGATCTCGCTGTGCTGGCGGACCTCGAGGCCGGCGAGATGGAAGCCGAAGGTCTGGACCTGCCAGCGGAGGTCCTGGACCTCGCCGTAGGCGATCCGCTCGAGGCCGTCGGCGACCAGCGCAGCGGACAGCTCGTCGAGCTCGGCGCCGAACTCGCCGACGTCGCGATAGCGACCGGCAGATCGGCGCCGCGGCCCCGATCAGGGCGCTCCGGGTCCGGCGCAGGCGCTCGGCCATTGCACCCAGCCGGCGGCGATAGGGCTCATCGCCGAAGCGCCGGTCGAGCTGGCGCATCAGCTCGGGCAGCTCCTCCTCGTCGTCGAGGCAGGCGCCGGGCGATCCGCCGATCGAGGCGTCCGTCGGGGACGACCGGCGCGATCGTCTGCATCAGCCGGGTGACCACCGCCTCGTGGCCGCGCAGGACGTGATCGGCATGGATCCGGGCCGCCTGGGCAGTCAGCTCGGCGGTCACGTTGGGATTGCCGTCGCGGTCGGCGCCGATCCAGCTGGCCCAGTGCAGGAACGTCGCGGCCGCGGCGGGCCGGGTGCCGGTCTCGCCGGAATCGGACGCCGGCCGGACCGCGGCCGGCCGGCCGTCGCTCGATCGAGCGCCGCCGTCCAGCGCCCGGATCACGACCGGCGTGACCCGGAACAGGGTCTCGTCGAAGAAGACCATCGCGCTGCGGACCTCGTCGAGCGGGCTCGGCGACGATCGAGCGCAGCTCGGCGGTCCGCCACAGGAGGTGATCTCCTCGCGCAACCGGCGGCGCAGGTCGCGGTCCTCGCGCGGGTCAGGCGCGGATCGTCGAGCTGCTCGACCAGCCGGGCGATCCGGCGCAGGGCGAGGAGCAAGCGTCCGCCGGCGAGCCTCGGTCGGGTGGGCGGTCAGGACCGGCGCCACCGACAGCCCGGCGACGAGCTCTCGAGTCGCGCCGGGCTCAGGCCGTCCGCGAGCAGCCGGTCGATCGCCGCGCGCCAGGGAGTTCTCGAGCGGCAGCGCCACGGCCGGCCCGCTCGCGCCGGCGGAGCTGCGGACGCGCTCGCGCTCCTCGGCCACGTTGATCACCTGGAAGTACAGCCCGAAGGCCCGGATGATCGACTCGATCGTGGCCAGGTCGAGCGCGTCGAGGTCGTCGATGACCGGCACGCCGCCGTGGGCGCCGGCCGGCGAGCGCGCCCGCCTCGCCGGTCCGCCGGCCAGCTTTGGCCCGGGCCCGGATCGCCTCGATCCTGGCCAGCAGCGGCTCGCCGGCCTGCTCCGCGATGACCTGGCCGAGGAGCGCGCCGAGCAGCTTGACCTCGCGGGCCAGCGGATCGCGAGCGCCGGCCGTGCCGATCCCGGCCGGTTCGGCCTGGACCGCCGCATTGCCCGCCGACTGGCTCGAACGCGATGTCACGGCTGGCTGCCCATGGCCAGATCGTCGCACGCCCGGCCACCCCTCAGGGTTGCGGGCGGGTGCCGGTCGGGCCGTGTCGCTTCGAGACCGGCGTGCTCACCTCGCGCAGGCGGCGTTCGAGGAAGCGCCGCTCGACGGCATTGCCCACCAGGTCAGCCGCCCGGCGATAGGCGGCGGCGGCCTCCGGGCGCCGGTCCAGGCGCCGCAGCAGGTCGGCCCGGGCGGCGTGCAGGTACGGGTATTCGTGGAGCTGGCCGTCGGCCACGAGCGCGTCGATCCGGGCCAGGCCTGCGGCCGGACCATCCACGAAGGCGATCGCCACGGCCAGGTTCAGCTCGACGATCGGCGATGGCGCGATCTCGCCAACAGGCGGTAGAGCGCCACGACCTGCGGCCAGTCGGTCCCGGTCGGATCGGCCGCCTCATCGTGGACCGCGGCGATCGCGGCCTGGAGCTGGTACGGCCCGGTCCGCTGCATCCGCAGCGCCCGCTCGACGAGACGGCCGCCTTCGGCGATCCTGTCCGGGTCCCAGCGCGCTGCGATCCTGGTCCTCGAGCAGGATCAGGTCGCCCGAGTCGCCGACCCTGCGCCTCGCGCCGGGCATCCTGGAGGAGCATCAGGGCGAGCAGCCCGATCGCCTCGGGCTCGTCGGGCATCAGCTCGGCCAGGACCCGGGCCAGGCGGATCGCCTCGACGGCCAGGTCGCGCCGGACGAGCGCCTCGCCGGCGGAGCTGGCGTAGCCCTCGTTGAAGATCAGGTAGAGGACCCGCAGGACCGCGTCGAGCCGTTCGGGCAGGAGGTGGTCGGGCGGGACCCGGTAGGGATCCCGGCCTCGCGGATCTTGCGCTTGGCCCGGACGAGGCGCTGGGCGAGGGTGGCCTCGGGGACCAGGAATGCCCGCGCGATCTCGGGCGTGGCCAGCCCGCCCAGCGTGCGCAGGGTGAGGGCGACCTGGGCATCGAGGGCGAGCGCCGGGTGGCAGCAGGTGAAGATCAGCCGAAGCCGATCGTCCTCGATCGCCACGTCATCCTCCTGCTCGTCGGCCTCATCGGGCCGGATCGACGGATTCGATCAGGGCCTGTCGGCCGAGCTCATCGGTCTTGGTCGCCAGCACCTGCGCCCGGCGGAGCCGATCGATCGCCCGGTTGCGGGCGGTGGTCGTGATCCAGGCTCCGGGATTGGCCGGCACGCCGTCGCGCGGCCAGCGCTCCAGGGCCACGATGAAGGCCTCCTGGACCGCCTCCTCGGCGAGGTCGAAGTCGCCGAAGACCCGGATCAGGGTCGCGACCGTCCGGCCCGACTCCTCGCGGAACAGGCGCTCGACGACGGCGCTGGGGTCAGCCTGCTGCGGGCAATGGCCTCGTCATTGGCGGCGCTGGTGGCGCGGTCGCTCGGCCGCTGCTCGAAGATCGGCCGGACCTCGATCGAGCCGTGCCGGGCACCCGGAATCCGGGCCGCCGCGTCGATCGCCTCGTCCAGGTCGCGGGCCTCGATCAGGTAGAAGCCACCGAGCGCTTCCTTGGTCTCCGCGTACGGGCCGTCGGTCGTGATCGTCCGGCCATCCCGAACCTGGACCGTCGTGGCCGCGCTCGTCGGATGGAGCGCCTCGCCGGCCTGGTACATGCCGTTGTCGCGGGCCCACTGGGTAAAGCGCCCGTACTCGGGGAACTCGGCCAGCATCTCCTCGCTGGGGCCCGAGGTGCTCGGCTCGACGGTATAGATGAGCAACAGGTAGCGCATGGGATCCTCCTGGACACAGCCGGGCCGGCACGGTCGTCGCCCGTCATCTGAACGACGAACGGCTGACGCTCGAATCGACTGTCTCGCCCAGCAGTATGCGCGAGACCCGGCGGCGTATCGTTGGCCGCATGGCAGGCAAGGCGGAGGTCCTCGAGGTCGGCCGGCCGCGAGGTCACGATCACCAATCCCGACAAGATCTTCTTCGCCCAGCTCGGGGTGACGAAGATGGACCTCGTCCGCTACTACCTGGCCGTGGCCGATGGCGCCTTGCGCGGCGCGGGCGATCGGCCGATGGCCCTCAAGCGCTTCGTCAACGGGGCAGAAGGCCAGTTCTTCTTCCAGAAGCGCGCGCCCGAATCCCGACCCGACTGGATCGAGACGGTCGAGCTGTCGTTCCCGTCCGGGCGAACGGCCTCGGAGGTCGTGATCCGCGACGCGGCCCAGCTGGCCTGGATCATCAACCTTGGCTGCATCGACCTGAACCCGCATCCGATCCGGGCGGACGACCTGGATCACCCCGACGAGCTGCGGGTCGACCTCGACCCGGTGCCCGGCATCGAATGGGCCCAGATCCGTGACGTGGCCCTGGTCGTGCGCGAGTCGCTCGAGGCGGCCGGCCTGGTCGGCTGGCCCAAGACCTCGGGCTCACGGGGGATCCACGTCAATGTCCGGATCGAGCGCAACTGGACGTTCCCCGAGGTCCGCCGGGCCGCCCTGGCCCTGGCCCGCGATGTCGAGCAGCGGGCGCCCGAGCTGGCCACCTCGAAGTGGTGGAAGGAGGAGCGCCATGGCGTCTTCATCGACTACAACCAGAACGCCAAGGACCGGACCGTTGCCTCGGCCTACTCCGTCCGGCCGCCGACCCGACGCCCGGGTATCGACGCCCGCTGACCTGGGCCGAGGTGGCCACGATCGACCCGGCCGACTTCACGATCCGGACGGTCCCCGAGCGCTACGCCGAGATCGGCGACCCGGGGGCGGGGATCGACGAGGCGGTCGGGCTCGCTGGAGGGCCTGCTCGAGCTCTCGGCCCGGCACGAGACCGAGGGTCTGGGCGACGCCCCCTGGCCACCGAACTACGCGAAGCAGGCCGGCGAGCCGCCCCGCGTCCAGCCTTCGCGGGCACGCCGATCGAAGTCCGACTACGAGCCCGGCCGCGGCGAGGGCGGCGGCCCGCCGCCCGAGGTCGCCGCCGAGCGCGCCGCCGCGGTCGCTGCGGGCGACGAAAACGCCGGCCTGCCAACGGAGTGGGCCGGCTCGAGGCCGACGCCGACCGGCCGGCGCAAGAGCACGATTCCGGTCGTCGAGATCGCTCGGGCGGAGCACCAGGCGGAGGCTCTCGAGGGGCTCGAGCGCTGGAAGGCGCGCCATCCCGAGGTCGTCGGCCATTCGCTCGAGCCGGCCGGACATCCTGACCGACTCGATGCGCGGCCGGTTCACAACCTGGACCCGGGTCCGGCTCAACCTCGACCACGTCCCCGAGGCCGAGCGGCCGGCCCAGGAGGCACTGGAGCCCGACTACGACCCGTGGGCGGGGGTGGACATCGAAGCCTGGAAGGCTGCGACCGCCGGACCTTGGGCCCGCAAGCCCGGACCAAAGCCGAAGCCCGAGACGGCCAACGCCGAGCCCGCAACGAAGCCGACCGGACCGAGTTCCGGGCCGGCCTAGGAAACCGTCACGAAGCCCGGGCTCGTGCGTCTGGTCACTGTCGGATAGCGGCTGCTGTTTGGGGGCTTAGATGCGTCGATCCCGGATCGCCCAGGCCGGCCTGATCGTCCTCCTCGTGGCCGGCTGCGGCACGACCCCGACCACGTCGCCCGCGGTCGCTACTTCCGCTGTCGCGGCTTCGCCGAGCGCCGCCACGACGGCCGGGCCGTCGACAGCGCTCGCCTCGGGCGATCTTGAGTCGGCCGGACCGAGCGGGATGGCGCCGTCGCTGGCCCCCACGGACTGGGAGCCGGTGCCGGATCAGCCGGCGAGCAGCCAGACCCAGCTCACGGACATCGTCTGGACCGGGGCGCGATTCGTGGCTGCCGGAACGTTCAACACGAGCGACCCCGTCTTCGTCGACTCGACCGACGGCCAGACCTGGAACGTCCAGCCGAGCTCGGACGGACGTCAGGTCCACGGCCTGGCCGCCGGACCCGCCGGCGTGATCGCGGTCGGGCTCCAGGGCTCCGACGCACGCAGCTGGTTCTCGAAGGACGGCCTCAGCCTGGACGCCGCCCCGATCAGCCGGCCCTCTCCGGCCGGCGGCTGGAAGGACGATCCGGATGAACGGCGTGACCTCGACCGGTCGGGCTGGCTCGCGGTTGGCGAAGAGGACATCGCCTGCGAGATCGACTGCGACAGCGGCGTCGTCGGTCCGGGCGATCGTCTGGAGCTCGGCCGATGGCCTGGACTGGACCCGGCGGCCGGAGGCGACGCTCGCTCGCCCACGCGGCGATGAATGCGCGTCGTCAACGGGGCGGCCCGGGTTCGTGGCGGTCGGCGGAGCGCCCGATCGGCCACCACAACCCAGGTCGCCCGAGCATGCCGTCGTGTGGACCTCGACGACGGTCGGGCCTGGTCGCGGGTCCCGGACGCACCCGCTCTTCCACGCTCCGAGCGGGACCGACCAGACGTTCGGCGACTCGATGCTGTCCGTCGCGACGGATGGCACGCCATCTCGTGGCGGTCGGCACGGTGCCAGCCAGGGCGATGTCGGCTCTGCGCTGGCCTGGTCGTCGACCGACGGCCGGACGTGGCAAACGCGGGACGGCGAGCGACTTCCTCTACGGCCAGCTGTTCAGCGTCGCGGCCGTCCCGGGCGGCTTCCTGGGGACCGGGCCGTCGGGCACCGACAGCTGCCTCGGCGGGATCTGGTCGTCGGCTGACGGCGACGCCTGGACGTGCGTCGCGGCGGATCCGTCGATCGGCGGGTTCGCGGCGTATGCCGCCGCCGCCTCGCCGACGCTCAGCTGGTCGTCGGCTCCGACGCCGGGCGGCTCGATCCTGTCGAGCATCTGGACCCGCCGCCCCTGAACCGGGCTTGACGCGGGCGGACGGAGGACGATAAACGGCTGGACAACCCGGACCTGCGCCGTGAGCCCACCCGGCCGAGCCAGCGGAGGAGTGCGATGTCTGGCGCCCCGGCGAGCCCGTTCGCGGCCGACGCCCTGGCCGCCAACCAGGCCGGCAAGCTGACCGACGCCCAGCGCAGCTGTATCGCGGCGACGATCGCTCGACCCGCAAGACCGAGCTGTACGTCGCGGTCGGGGCGATCGTCATCGCGGTCCTGCTGATCACCTCGACCGGGCCGGCCCCGAATGCCGCGTTCCGGCCGTTGCTCGCGGTCGATCTGCGTTCGTCGTCGCGGCGATCCTCGCTCTTCCGGGCCACGCTCGCTCCCGATTCGCTGAGCCGTGACCTCGCCGGCGGGTCGGTCGTCACGATCGAAGGGGCCGTCCTGCGGAGCATCCGCCAGGGCCAGCAGACCGAGTGGTTCTAGCTCGACGTCGCGGGCAAGCACTTTGACGGTGCCGCGCAGCGTGTACAACGCGGCGCCCGAGGCCGGCTACGTGCGGGTCTACTACCTGCCCCGCAGCAAGAAGGTCGTCAATCTCGAGGTCCTGCCGAACCATCCGGTCTCGCCCGAGCGCTGGCGGCAATCCGCCAGGCGCTCGCCCAGGCGGCCTTCGCCGGGCTCCGGGCCCACGATCTCGACCCAGCGGGCCGAGGCGATGGCCGAGATGGCCGCGCTCAGGAGCTCGTTCGAAGCTGGCGCCAGCCGGGGCGGCCGCAGCCACCGCCCGCTGGCGCGCCGGACCCGCGGCCGCTGGCCGAGGCGATCATCGGGAGCTGGCGGGCAGGGCCGATCGGGCGACCTTCGCGGCCGACGGCACGATGACCACGGACCTGCCCGGCGGCCACGGTCAGCCGGGCCGCTGGTCGGTCGACGCGAGCGGCGAGCTGCACGCCCAGTTCGCCGGCCGGCGACATGGCCGGCGAGGCCTGGGTCAGCGGGACGACACGCTGACGATCAAGGTCGACGGCGAAGCCCGCCAGTTCCAGCGGCTCGAGCTGACGTCAGATCCCGAACGGCCGCAGCCAGGCGACGCCGACGATGACGCTGGCCAGGAAGATCCCGTAGCGGACGAGCCAGGTGACCGGGCCGCCTTCCGGCTCGGCGACCTGGCGCGGGGCGTAGATCAGCATCGCGTAGTAGACGCCCGAGAAGGCCGCCAGCGCGCCCGCGACAAAGGCGACCGTCTGCCGAAGGGGCGCGAGCCTCCGGCTCCCGTCGTGGCGACGCCGAGCAGGCTGCTGCCGCCGGCAACCTGGTCGACGATCGTCCAGAAGATTCCGCCGGTCGCCAGCAGGAACGGCGTGACGAGCATCCGGCGGACCGAGGTGGGCAGGGCCGGCCAGCGGAGCCGGACCGCGACGATGAGGACGAGTCCGGCGATCACGACGGCCCAGCCGGCGGCGCCCCGCGAGCCCGAGGGCCGCCGAGCCGCTGAACGCGACGAGGAGGAGCCCGCCGGTGAGCGGCCCGATCGCGGCCCGGTCGAGCGTGCCCGGGCCGGCGTCCGGCGGGCGCATCGGACCTCCCGGTCGCGAGGCAGATCAGCGCACCGAGCACACCGAGGACGCACAGCACGCCGTCGACCGGGCGGCCCGGGTCGAACGGCCCGGCCGATCCGTCGATCCGACCGGCGATCGGGGCGGCGATGGCCGATCCAGCCGGCCAGGATCCAGTCCTCGAGGCGGATCTCCGACGCCAGCCGGACGAGCCGGGCCATGCGATCGGGCGGCGGGCTCGCGACCGGTGACGGGCTCGTGACGGGCGGCGGCTCCACTCGTCGCAGTATCGCGCGCCGAGAGCCGCCGGCGATCGACCGGCAGATGGGCTACTCGGTCATGGTGCAAACCGGTGGTATCGGGACCCGCCGCGCGCCTCCTAGCCTCGCGTGGTGACTGGCCTCGACCGATTCGAACCTGCCGGGCTGGGCGGGGGTGCGACCCTGCCCGCCGAACCGGCTCGGGCGCGGATCGCGCTGAGCCCCGCGGCTCGTCCTGTGGGTCGGCCTGCCGCTCGTCGCCGTCCTCATGGTCCTGACCGCGATCAACTTCGACGGCCAGGTGCGGTCTGGGAGAACGCCCAGTGGACCGCCGCGGGCTCGCTCGCCTTCGCCTATCCGACCGCGGTCGCGTGGCGCTCGGCAGGCTCGGCACGGCTCGTCGCCACGCTGGTCGCCCTCGGCACGGGGTTCTGGCTGATCGGGCAGCTCGTCTGGGATGCCCAGATTGCGCTCGGCTTCTATGCGTTTCCGGCCCCCTCCGACCTCGGCTACCTCCTCTTCGTCGTTCCCGTCGCCATCGCCCTGGTGGCCATGGTCCGCGGGCGGCTGCCGCACGCCGAGGAGCTGTCGGTCTACCTCGACGCCGTCGCGATCTTCCTGGCGATCACGGCCCTGATCCTGGCCGTCTACGGTGGCCAGGTCGCGGGAGTCGGGATGCTCGGCGCGGCGGTTGCGGTGACCTACCCGATCATCCACCTGGCGCACCGCCGGGGCAGGGATCGTGGCGCTCCTGGCCCTGCGCGCCTCGCCCCGGGCCGGCGGCTACGTGCTCCTGGCCGGATTTGCGATCCTCGGCCTGGCCTGGATCGATTGGCTGCGCCAGGCGATGGTCGCCCAGCCGCCGGCCGGTGAGCTCGGACACTACGGGTTCTCGATCGGGATCATCCTCGCGGGCCTGGGCGGCAGCGACTGGCGGATCGGCGAGGCCGAGGGCCCTCGCCTGCGCCAGGTCGCGGCGATCGTCCTCGGCGCGCTGCCCGTCGTCTCGCTGCTGGTCAGCGCGCTCCTGCTCGTCGGCCGGCACCTGCTCCACACGGAATTCGGCCTCGTCGATGTCGGTGCCCTGATCGTGGTCGTCCTGGCTGGCTTCCGCCAGACGGTCCTCGTCCACGAGCGCGGCAGGCTCCTCGACGGCTCACGTTCCGCCCACCACGATCTCGAGGTCGCGCTGCTGCGCCGGGCCCAGGCGGATTCGCGCTACCAGGTGCTCGTCGAGCGCGTCCCGGCGGCGGTCTATATCGACGTTGCCGACGATGCAGTCAGCGACGGCGGCCGGCTGGCCTACATGAGCCCCCAGATCGAGGCCATCCTCGGTTACCCGCCGTCGGCGTTCATCGAGGACCCGGAGCTCTGGCCGAGCCTGATCCATCCCGCCGACCGGACGCTGGCGATGGCCGCCTATACCGATCACTGGACGACTGAGCGGCCACTGCGGATCGACTACCGGATGATCGCCGCCGACGAGTCGATCGTCTGGGTCCACGACGAGGCCTACGCGATGCGCGAGGACTCGGTCGACGGCATGCGGGTCTCGCAGGGCCTCCTCGTCGATACCACCGAGCAGAAGCGGCTCGAGGCCCAGCTCCTCCACGACACCCTTCACGACCCCCTCACCGGGCTCGCCAACCGGGTCCTCTTCCGCGAGCACGCCGACCGGGCGCTGTCCCGATCACGCCGCCGCCGTTCGAGCGTGGCCCTCCTGTTCCTCGACCTGGACGACTTCAAGGTCATCAACGATTCGCTCGGCCATCGGGCCGGCGATCGCCTCCTGATCGAGGTCGCCCGGCGCCTCACGACCACGCTGCGGGCGGAGGACGTGGCGGCCCGGCAGGGCGGCGACGAGTTCACGGTCCTCGTCGAACGGGTCACCGGGATTGCCGAGGCGCGAGGCCCTCGCCGACCGCCTGGCGGTCGAGCTGAGCCGGCCGATCGAGCTCGAAGGACGCCAGCTCGTCGTCCGGGCGAGCATCGGGATCGCCCTCGCCGGCGCCGGTGAGATCGGCGCCGACGACCTGCTCGCGCATGCCGACGCGGCGATGTACGCGGCAAAGTCCGGCGGCAAGGCCCGTCACGCGATCTTCGACCCGTCGATGCGCCTCCAGGCCCAGAGCCGGCTGGAGCTCGAGGCCGCGCTTCGGGCGGCGATCGAGAACGAGGAGTTCGATGTCCACTACCAGCCGATCGTGGCCTTGCCGTCGATCCAGATCGTGGGCTTCGAGGCGCTCGTCCGCTGGCGACACCCGGCCCGCGGCCTGATCGCGCCGGACGAATTCATCCCGCTGGCCGAGGCGACCGGGCTGATCGTGCCGCTCGGCCGACTCGTCACGACGGAGGCCTGCCGGCAGCTCCGTGCCTGGCGCCTCAGCGGTCCCGGTCGCGAAGGACCTGACGATCAGCGTGAACGTATCGCCCCGGGAGGCCGTGGAACCGGGCTTCGCCGCGCAGGTGAAGGAGATCCTGGCGACCACCCAGCTCGAGCCCGCGGCCCTCGTCCTCGAGATCACCGAGTCGCTCACCCTCCACGAGTCGGCGACGAGCGACGGATCACTCCGGCAGCTGCGCGACCTGGGCGTCCAGCTGGCGATCGACGACTTCGGGACGGGCTTCTCGGCGCTCGAATACTTCAAGCGCTTCACCGTCCAGGGCCTGAAGATCGACCGGTCGTTCATCGATGGGCTGGGACGGTCGCGCGAGGACACGGCGATCGTGACCGCCACCCTGGCCTTCGCTTCCGCCCTCGACCTGGGGGTGACGGCCGAGGGCGTCGAGACCCAGGATCAGCTCGATCGCCTCGTGGCCCTCGGCTGCCAGCAGGCCCAGGGCTATCTCTTCTCGCGGCCCGTGCCCGCCGAGCAGGTCCTCGGACTGCTCGAGGGATCGCCGGTCCAGGCGCAGCGCTCGGACGCGTCCGCAGCCTGACCGCGACCGGCCGCCCGGCGCAGGCCCAGACTAGGGTCGTGACGACGACCCGGGCCGCACGCCCGCCGCTCCTCGGCCAGCGAGCGCTCAATCGCGCACTGCTCGCCCGGCAGCACCTCCTCGAGCGGGTCGACATGCCCGCCGCGGCGATGATCGAAGGCCTCGTCGGGATGCAGTCCCAGGCGCCGCTTGCGCCGTATGTCGGCCTGTGGACGCGGATCGACGGGTTCGAGCCGGCCGAGCTGGCCGGCCTGATGACCGAGCGCACGGCGGTCCGGGCGTCGCTGATGCGCTACACGCTCCACCTCGTCACCGCCCGCGACTACCTCGCCCTGCGGCCGGTCTTCGCGGCCCGCTCCTCGCCCAGCGGTTCCGCGGCTCGCCCGTTCCAGCGGAACCTCGTCGACGTCGATCTCGATGAGCTCGGCCGGCTGGCACGAGGCCTCATCGAGGAACGTCCGCAGAACCGCCGCCGAGCTCGGCCGGCACCTCGCCGAGCGCTGGCCGGGCCGCGACACGCTGTCACTGTCGGCCGCCGTCGGCCATCTCGTGCCGCTCGTCCAGGTCCCGCCACGCGGCGTCTGGGGCACCGGCGGGCTGCCCACCTGGGGCCTCGCCGAGACCTGGCTCGGCGCGGCGGTCGGCATCGACCCGGCCCCGGATGACCTCGTCCTGCGCTACCTGGGCGCCTTCGGGCCCGCGTCCGTGGCCGACATCGGCAACTGGTCCGGCCTTACCCGGCTGGGCGCGGTCGTCGAGCGCCTGCGGCGATCGCCTCGTCGTCTTTCGCGACGAGCGGGGTCGCGAGCTCTTCGACCTGCCCGATGCTCCGCGGCCTGGTCCGGACGTTCCCGCACCCGTCCGGTTCCTGCCCGAGTACGACAACCTCCTGCTCGGCCACAAGGACCGGACCCGGGTGATGGACGCCGACCAGCGACGCCCCTCTTCCCGGGCAACGGCGCCGCGCTTGGCAGCGTCCTCCTCGATGGCCGCTTCGCCGGCGGCTGGCGGATCGAACGCGCCGGGCAGGAGACGATCCTGGCGGATCGAGGTCCAGCTCCGGCCGAGCCGTCGCGGCGCCGATCGGGGGGCCGGGAGCTGCGTCGACGAGGGCGGCGATCCTTGCAACGAGGTCGTCATCGCCGGAAGGCGCGACGGAGCCCGCGGTCGCCGGGACGTCGTGATCGCCACGCCGCGCGTGACCCGGGCGCAGCCTGCAGGTCCGGCCACGGTGTGCGAAGGTGCGCGGCGTGAGTGGATCGCCTGCTCGATGACCCGGCGCGGTCCGGCCGGCATCTGGCGGACCGGACTGATCGTCGCTCGGGCCTGGGTATCGTGGCTGATCGCGCTCGCCCAGCGGATCGCGCCGCTGGCCGAGCCCCCCCTGTACGACGGCGTGACTACGTGCCGCAGCCGTACGTCTGGCTCGTGCCGCCGGCGGGCGCAGCGGGTGGGGCAAAGGGGGCCAAGGGCAGCGTCGGCGTCGAGGGCGGAGCCAACAGGCTGGTCGCGGTCGCCACGCCCGAACAGGATCCCCAGGCCCAGATCCTGGCGACGTCTGGCGCGTTGGTCCTGCCGGCAGGGCTCGACCTCGGTCGATTTCTCGATCGAGCCCGTCCTGCCCGAACGCTGCCGGCCGACGGCCACATCGACGGCAACGTCTACCGGATCAAGATCACCAACCAGGCCGGGACGCCGCTGACTGCTCTCGCCAGCGCCCTGGTGACGGTCGTCATGCGTCGGCCCGCCACACCGACCCGGATCCAGGATCGAGCTCGATGACGGGCAGGGCTGGCAGCCGCTCACGACCCAGAACCAGGGGCCCGGGGTCTGGCTGGCCGTGGTGACCCAGTTCGGCGAGTTCGCCGTGGTCGCGCCCGGGAGCGGCGCCGTCGCCCTATCCCACGGCGACGCCCGCCGGCGGGCTCGTGCGGCTCGGCGGCGCCGTCGGCCGCTCCGGCTCGGGCGCCCTGCCGCCTCGCCGAGCGCGCGACGTGCCGAGCATCGGCGTCGTCGGCGGGCAGCGCCGCCCCGAGCGCAGCGCCGTCACCGGCCGGCTCGCCGGCGGCCCGCCGGTCGCGGCGATCGGCGTCGTCGTCGCGCTCGCGGCCTGGGGTGATCGTCGTCCTCTGGTCGCGCGGCCGCCGGAGCCACCGCCGCCTGCGTATCGCGGCGCTCACCGCCGCTAGGCTCGTCCTGCTGCCTCCCCTGCTGCCTCCCGTTTTGACAAATGTCGACTTGTCGGACCTTATGGTGGATTTCGACCGCCAACAGCCCAAATCCGCCGGCTGGACTCCGCAGCCACGCACAAATCCACGCCGCGAGGGCGCAGACCAGGCTCGATCGAGCCGCCCAGCGACCATAGGCCTGATGTGAGCCGACATTTGGCGAGGGCCGGCCGTCGAAGGCGCCGGCACCTCGGAGCCGTCAGTTGTGCGCGTGACCGCGCCAGCGGATGACCAGCACGATGAACGTGTACGCGTAGGCCAGGAGCATCACCAGCAGGAGGATCGCCGCGTCGGGCGTCACGCGTCGCTGATATCCGACGCCGCGGGGCGCCCCATCAGGCCGACCAACAGGAACACGCCGAAGAACAGCGAGTAGAGCATCCCGATGAGCCGGCCCCAGCTCTTGCCGAACAGGGCACCGAAGCCGCCGAGGACCTCGACGATCGCCAGGACCAGGACCACGATCCCGAACCCGACGAAGACGCCGCCGACGATGTTGCCGGCCGTGTCGAGCGTTGGTCGCGTCGGTGGTGCTCAGCGGCGCCGAACTGGTCGATGATCGACGGAAGGCGAGGCGCCCACGATCAGGACGACCCCGATCGCGCCCCAGAAGAGGCCGAGCAGGACGAGGACCAGACCGGCGAGCCGGGCAAGGATCGTGACCGAGCCCCGGGCCGACGATCGGCTGGACCCAGCCCGGGGCCGGCTGGGGCTGCGCCCAGCCGGCCGGCGCCGGCGGCGGGCACGGCCGGCGCTGCGGCGGCAGGCTGGCCGCAGGCGGCTGGCACGGTGCGGCCGGAGGCTGTCCCCAGGCGGGACCGGTCGCGGCGGCGCCCGCTCCAACGGCCGCGGCCGTGGCGGCCGGCTGGACCCACCCCGAGCCCTCGACCGGGCCGGCGCGGGCGGCCGCTGCGGCTGGCACCCAGCCCGAACCCTCGACGGGCGGCGGGCGGCGGCGGCGGCGGGCTGGACCCAGCCCGACGCCTTCGCAGCGGCGGCGCGGCCTGCGGGGCGGATCGACCGGCGGGAACCGGCGTCGACCGCGCGGACGTGGGCGGGACCCTCGGGGGTCGGATCCTGCCGGCTGGCTGTTCGTCGGTCATCGCGGAGGCCCTCCTGATCCGTGACTGGCGTGGATCGCGTTCGGATCGATTGTGCCCATTCGCCGGCGCCCGACGGAAGGCGTGCTAGGTCGCGAAGATCCGAGCTCAGCTCGAAGGCCGGCGTCTCGATCAGCTGGTCGTAGCGGCAATCGGCCGGGCTCTTGTCCGGGCGCCAGCGGACGAAGGTCGTGCCGTGCCGGAAGCGGTCGCCCTGGAGGTGGTCGAAGGCAACCTCGACGACCCGCTCCGGCCGGAGCAGCTCCCACGACAGGTCCTTGCCCCGGTTCCAGCGTGACGTCGCGCCCGGCACCCGCTGGCCGCTGGCGGCCTGCTCCTCGGCCCAGCTCGCCCAGCCGGCCCAGGGATGACTCTCGGCGGCGTCTCTCGCGGAGCGGCGCGAGCTCGGCCACCAGCTCGGCCCGGCGGGCCATCGTGAACGATGAAGTGACACCGACGTGGTGGAGCGTGCCCTCGGCGTCGAACAGGCCCAGCAGGAGCGATCCGATCAGGGTGCCGGGGCCTTCCTTGTGCCAGCGGAAGCCGGCGACGACGCAATCGGCCGTGCGCTGGTGCTTGAGCTTGAGCATGGCCCGCTTGCCCGGCTGGTACGGCCGCATCGAGGCGCTTGGCGATCACCCCGTCGAGGCCGGCCCCCTCGAACCGCTCGAACCAGTCGATCGCCGTCGCCCGATCGCGGGTCGCCGGGGTGAGGTGGATCGGCGGCCGGACGTCGGCCAGGACGCCCTCGAGCCGGCGTGCGCCGCTCGGCCTGGGGCACCGAGCGCAGGTCGTCGTCGACCGAGGGCGAGGATGTCCCAGGCCACGAAGCTGGCCGGCGACTCGGCGGCCAGCATCCGGACCCGCGACTCCGCGGGATGGATCCGCAGGAGCAGCGCGTCGAAGTCGAGCCGTCCGTCGCCGCCGGCGATGACCACCTCGCCGTCGAGGACGCAGCGCTCCGGCAGCGAGGCGCGGAGTCGGCGCGGCCAGCTCCGGGAAATAGCGGTCGAGCGGCTTCAGGTCGCGGGACTGGATCAGGACCTCGTCGCCGTCGCGGAAGACGAGCGCCCGAAAGCCGTCCCATTTCGGCTCGAACAGCCAGCCGTCGTCGGTCGGGAACGGTCCGCGCCGGCTTGGCCAGCATCGGCTCGATCGGCGGGCTGACCGGCAGATCCATCGGCTTGAGGATACGGCTCCGGGCCCGGTTCGTGGAGTGGCACGATAGCCGGGTGAAGACGATCGAGGCGCGCTACGACGCGTCGGCCAGCGCCTATCGACAGTGGTGGGAGCCCGTCCTCGGCCGCCGGGCCCGAGACCTGCTCGACCGCCTCGAGCAAGCCGGTCGGCCGCCGGCCGGACGGATCCTCGACGTCGGTACCGGGGCCGGCCTGCTGGCCATCGAGGCCGTCCGGCGCTGGCCGGAGCGTGACCGTTACCGGGCTCGATGGCTCGGCCGAGATGCTGGCGGTGGCCGAGGCACGCCGCCCGAGCCGGCCTGGCCGCCACCGACCGGCCGGATCGAGCTGGCTACGCGGCCACGCCGAGCGGCTGCCGTTCGACGACGGCTCGTTCGACCTCGTCGTCAGCTCGTTCGCCTACCAGCTGGTGCCGCGCCTGACCGCCGCCCTCGCCGAAGCCCGCCGGGTCCTCCGGCCCGGCGGCCGGCTGGCCTTCGTCACCTGGCGGATCGCCGATGATCGGTTCGCCCCCGACGAAGCGTTCGAGGACGCCCTCGACGAGCTCGAGCCGGACTTCGACGACGAGGAGCCCGAAGAGGCGCGCTGCGGGCGACCTGGCCTCAGCCCGGCGCGACGGCGACGCGCCTGCGCCGGGTTGGCTTTCGGTACGTGGCAGGCCCGCGAGGCCTGGCTCGACATACGACCACGATCCGGCGACGTACTGGGCTTCCTGGAGGAGTACGCCGAGCGCGAGCTGTTCGCCGGGCTCGGACCCGGGGAGCGCGGTCGGCTCCGGGGCCGACGCGGCGCGAGCCTGGCCCGCCTCGAGCCGGCCGCATTTCGCTGGCGGGTGCCGGTCGTCCACGCCCTCGCGCGACGCCCGGAATAGATCGAGCGCGAGCCGGAGCCCGCGCTCGAGCCGAGGTCTCGATCGGCCGCCGGGGCCGGCGGCTTCGGGCTCGGAGCTCTCGGTGGATTCGCGCTCGGCGGGTTCGGTCGCCCTCGGCGGCTCGGCTCGGCCTCGGCCTCGGCGACGACCGGTGCGACCTCCTCCTGGCGCGGCGCCTGGACACGCACGACGGCTTCGTCGAGGTCGGTCAGCAGGGTGACGTCTCGGGCGGGATCACGAGGTCGCGGACGTGGAGGGTGATCTCGTAGTCGACCAGCGAGTCGATCGCCAGGGGCAGCGACTGGGGCAGGTGATCGGGCAGGGCCCGGACCCGGACCGTCTCGGCCATGTGCAGCAGGGTCCCGCCGTTGAGCTCGACGGCCGGCGAGACTGCCGGTGAAGACGATCGGCACCTCGACGGTCAGCTCTTCGGTCATCCGGACGGCCAGCAGGTCGACGTGGAGGACGCGCTGGTGGACAGGATCGCGCTGGATCGAATGGATCAGGACCGGGGCCGCGCTTGTGGCCGTCGACCGAGACGTCGACCAGGGCGTTCGGGCCGGTCTTGCGGTGGAGCATCTCGAAGTCGTGGGCGTCGATCGTGATCGACTGCGAGGGCACGCCGTGGCCGTAGATCACGGCGGGCAGGCTGCCCGCGCGCCGCAGGCTGGGCGACGTGCTTGCCGAGGACCTGCCGCTCGGTGGCGGCCAGCTTCGGTCGGGTCGTGGTCATCTGGGGAGGGTCCTCCGTGGGTTGATGGCCGAGCCTAGCACAACGGCCGTCGGCTCTTTCCGGACGCGGTGTAGCATGCCGCCGGATGGCCGCCACCATTCTGATCGTCGAGGACGAGTTCGCCGTCGCCCGCGGAATCCAGTACGCCCTCCAGCAGGAGGGCTACAGGTGACCGTCGCGCGGAGCGGCGAAGAGGGCCTGGACTTCGCCACGAACCAGGCCCCGGATCTGGTCGTGCTCGACGTCCGCCTGCCGGGGATCGACGGCTTCGAAGTGCTCCGCCGCCTGCGGGCGACCGGCTCCAAGGCGCCCGTCCTGGTCCTGACCGCCCGCGACGACGAGGTCGACAAGGTGATCGGGCTCGAGCTCGGCGCCGACGACTACCTGACCAAGCCGTTCGGGCTGCGCGAGCTGATGAGCCGGATCAAGGCCCTCCTCCGGCGCGCCTACGGCGACCTGGCCGATGCGGCCGGCGGCCGGGTGATCCGCCACGGCGACCTGCTGATCGACCTCGAGCGACGGCGGGTCCAGCGCGGCCAGCGCCGGATCGCCCTGACCGCCACCGAGTTCGAGATCCTGCGCCACCTGGCCAGCCGGCCCGGCCGGGTCTACTCGCGCCGGGAGCTGCTCGAGCTGCTGCGCGATTACGAGGCCCTCGACCAGGACGAGAAGACGATCAACGTCCACGTCAGCCACCTGCGCGAGAAGATCGAGGACGATCCCTCGCTGCCGGCCTTCGTGCTGACCGTCCGAGGTGCCGGTTACGCCTTCGCCGAGCGCTGAGCCGGGCCCGGGATTCGCCCAGCGGAATGCGCCACGCGATCCGCGGCTCCGTTGGCGGCATCCTGCCCCACACGTTCGCGGCCCGCCTGACGATCGCCTTCTCGGGCGTCGTCGCGCTGACCCTCTTGCTCGTCTTCGTGGGCGTGATCAACCGGGTCGACGACTACTTCTACAACCTCCAGGTCAACGACCTGCAGGTCCGGGCTGAACCGTGCGCGACGCGATCATCGTCGTCGCTCGAAGCGGCCGACCGGCGGTGCCCCGATCGTGAGCCCGACCGACACGCTCGATCCCGACGTCGCGGCGTTCCTCCACAACGCCGACCGAGCAGCGGATCCTGGCCGACGACCTGGCCCAGGCCGACCTCAAGGTCAGCCTCGGCCTGATCACCCGCGACGGCAACGGCAACGCCGTCCTGGTGCCCGCCTCGAACGGCACGTTCGGTCGCACCGCTCCAGGCCAAGCCCCGGCCCGGCCAGGCCCGGGACGACATCCCGTACAACGACCAGGGCCCGACGCCGTCCAGCAGAACAGCCCTGTTCGAGTACGGGATCCAGGTCGAGCTTGCGAATCCGTACACGTATCGGGCGAGCACGCTCGCGGCGATCTTCTCGCTGCTGCTCGTGATCGCGGTCGCCGGCCTGATCCTGTCGGTCGTGGTCGCCTCGCTCCTGGCCCGCCGGTTCACGACCCCGCTGCGCCGGCTGACCGAGGCCGCCCGCGACCTGACCGAGGGCGACTTCGACCGGCGGGTGGCGATCGACCCGCGCAACCCAGGGAGCACCGAGATCGTCGAGCTGTCGCGCCAGTTCAACCAGATGGCCAGCCGGCTTGATGAGAGCGTGGCGATCATCCGCCGCGACCGCGATCGCAGCCGGGACTTCCTGGCCGACGTCTCGCACGAGCTGCGCACGCCGATCGCGGCCATGCGCATGTTCAACGAGCTCCTGCGCGAGGGGGCCGACGACGATCCGGCCACCCGGGCCGAGTTCCTCGAATCGAGCCGGCAGCAGCTCGAGCGCCTGGACTGGCTGGCCCAGAACCTGCTCGAGCTGTCGAAGCTCGACTCGGGCCTGGTCCTGCTCGATCTCCGGCCGGACGACCTGCGCACGGCCGTCGAGTCGGCCGTCGAGCAGGCCGAGCCCACCGCCCGCCGGCGGGGGATCGAGCTGACCCTCCATGCCGCCGCCAAGCCTCTCCGAATCCGCCACGATCCCCAGCGGATCGGGCAGGTCGTCTCGAACCTGATCGGCAACGCCCTCAAGTTCACGTCGCCCGGGGGCCGGGTCAAGGTCGACGTGCGGGGCGTCGAGGGCGGCGCGGAGATCGAGGTGCGCGACACCGGGGTCGGCATCGACGCGGCTGAGCTGCCCCGGATCTTCGAGCGCTTCTACCGCGGCTCAATGGCCAACGAGGCTCGGGGAAGCGGCAGCGGCCTGGGCCTGGCGATCGTCAAGTCGATCGTGGATATGCACGCCGGCCGGGTCAGCGTCGACAGCCAGCTCGGCCGGGGCTCCTCGTTCGTCGTGACCCTGCCGCGCGACCCGCGCCAGGCCGAGCCCGTGACGGACACGCTGGCGGCCACTTCGGCGGAAGCGACTACCATCGCCGAGCCAGCCGTTGAGGTAACGGATTCTTCATCGGCTCACCCGCCCCGGCTGAACCCGGAAGCGCCACGCTGAATGGAGCGCCCGGCCCCAGCCGGGTGACCTTCTCCGGCAGGCGATCCTGCCCGACGTTTCCAGGAGCACGATCCGCGCATGAACCCGACCGACCCCCTGAATCCACATCCCGACGCCTGGCGATCCGACCCGACCCAGCCGGCCAGCGACGCCGCCCCGCTCCCGTCCGAGCCAGCCGAGCCGAACGACTTGCCGGTCGACCCGCCGGCTGACCTGCCGGCCGCCGGCGCGCCCGCCGAACCGGTCGCCCCGGTCAGCTACTCGCCCACCCCGCAGGCGCCGACCGAATGGCAGCGCCAGACCTGGGGCGCACCGCCGGCCACGACGCCGGAGGCCTGGTTCGAAGCTCCGGTCGCCCCGGTCCAGCCGCCGCCCGCAGCCCGCCGCCGGGGCGCCGGAGTCGGCGCGATCATCGCGACCGCCGTGCTGGCGGCTGCCCTGGCCTCCGGTGGGACCTACGCCGCGCTGCGCGCCTCCGGTGACCTCGATCGACCGGCCCCCGCCGTCAATACCGGCACCACCACGGGCACCAACGTGACCCAGCCGGTCACCGTCGATGAGCAGTCGGCCACGATCAGCGCGGCCGCCAAGGTCGGTCCGGCCGTGGTCCGGATCGTCACCGCGGGCACCGACCCGAACGACGCGACCGCCACCTCGGGCATCGGCTCGGGTGTGATCTTCGACGCGAACGGCTGGATCCTGACCAACCACCATGTCGTGGCCGACACGAACAGCCTGACCGTCCAGCTGAAGGACGGCCGCCAGTTCAAGGGCACGATCTACGGGATCGACACGCTGACCGACCTGGCCGTGGTCAAGGTCGACGCCAAGGGCCTGCCCACGGCGCCCCTGGGCGACTCCGGATCGATCAAGGTGGGCGAGCTGGCGATCGCCATCGGCAGCCCGCTGGGCACGTATTCGAACAGCGTCACCGCCGGCATCGTGTCGGCCACCGGCCGGAGCATCGACACCGACACCGGCACGATCAACAACCTGATCCAGACCGACGCCGCGATCAACCCGGGCAACAGCGGCGGTCCGCTGGTCGACGCCCTGGGCGACGTCATCGGGATCAACACGGCCGTGGCGACGAACGCCCAGGGGATCGGCTTCTCCATCCCGATCGACATCGCCAAGCCGATCATGCAGCAGGCGATCGCCGGCCAGCCCCTGGCCCGGCCCTGGATCGGCATCCGCTACGAGACGATCGATCTCCAGCTCCAGCAGCAGCTCAAGCTGGCGGTTGCCCAGGGTGCCCTGGTCAACGGCGGGCAGGACGCCAACGGCGCGACTCAGCCCGGCGTGGTCGCCGGCAGCCCGGCCGACAAGGCGGGCGTCAAGGACAACGACATCGTGACGGCGATCGAGGGGATTGCCATCGACGGCGAGCATCCCCTCGACGCGGTCCTGACCCAGTTCGCACCGGGGCGCACCGTGACCCTGGCCGTCAACCGGGCGGGCAAGACCCTCGAGCTCCAGCTGACCCTGGGAACACGGCCCACGAACCCCTGACCGGGGGCGACTCCGTCTCGAGACCCCGGCCGGCCAGCGTGGGCCACCGGGGTCTCTGGATTCAGCGGCCCGAGCGGTGGCGCCAGATCTCCACGCCGGCCCAGGCCAGGGTGCCCTCGATGGGCGCCTCCGGCTTCCGAATCCGGATGCCGACCTCGTTGATCAGGGCGAACGCGGTCAGGACCTCCTGGGCAACGGCCTCGGCCAGCGCCTCGATCAGCCGGAAGCTGGTCGACTCGACCACGGTCCGGGCGACCTCGAACACGGCTGAATAGTCGACCGTCCGGGCCAGGTCATCCTCGACCGCCGCCGGCTGGAGGTTGAGGACCATCTCGATGTCGACGTGGAAGGGCTGGTCCTTGAGCTGCTCGGCCGGCGAGACGCCGTGGCGGCCCTGGAAGACCATGTCGTGGAGGACGATCCGGTCACTCATCGACGCATCATGGCACGCTCGAGCGGACGATCGCGTCGGTCAGCCGGGCGGCCCGGACATTGGCTTTGACGTCGTGGACCCGGACCAGGTCGACCCCGGCTGCCACGGCCAGGGCGGTCGTGGCCAGGGTCGCCTCGAGCCGCTCGGCCGCGGGCAGGTCGAGGACCCGGCCGAGGGTTGACTTGCGCGACGTGCCGAGCATGACCGGCCGGCCCAGGACGCGCAGCTCGGGCAGGCGTCGAATCAGCTCCAGGTTGTGGTGGACGGCCTTGCCGAAGCCGAAGCCTGGATCGACGATCAATGACTCCAGGGCGCAGCCGGCGGCCAGGGCCCGTTCGATCGCCCGCCACAGGTCCGCAACGATCTCAGCCATCAGGTTCGTATAGCGCGCCTCGGCCCGGTTGTGCATCAGGATCAGGGGGATCTTCCGCTCGGCCGCCAGGCGGACCAGGCTGGTATCGGGAGCCACTCCCCACACGTCGTTGAGCAGGTCGGCCCCGGCATCGAGGGCGGCCTCGGCCACCCGCGGCTTGGTCGTGTCGATGCTCAGGGGGATATCGGGCAGGGCCGCCCGGACGGCCAGCAGCACGGGCACGACCCGTTCGATCTCCTCGTCAGCGTCCACGCTGACATGGCCCGGTCGGGTGGATTCGCCCCCGATGTCGAGCAGGTCGGCGCCCTCGCCGACCATCGCCCGGGCCTGTTCCACGGCCCGTGCGGCCGGGTCGCGGCCGTCCTGGTCGATCCCGGCCAGGCCGTCGCCCGAGAAGGAATCGGGGGTGATGTTCAGGATCCCGACCACGAAGGTGCGCTCGCCCCAGGCGAACGTCCGCGACCCGATCCGGGTCGGGGCCGGATGTCCGCCCGGGCCGGCGGCCAGACCGCTGGCCAGGCCGGTCGGGTCCTCGAACGAGGGCGTGGCCAGGCCACCGCTGCCCTGGCCGGCCACGGCTCCGCGCTCCGGATCGAGGCGGCGCTCAGTCATGGGCGAGATCCTACAGGTCGCTCAGGGCCGGGTCGTCTGACGAGCAGCGCCCGGATCTCGCCGACGAGGTACAGCGAGCCGGCCACCACGATCGGCCCGGGCGCCCCGGCCAGGGCCAGCTCGAGTGCAGCGGCCGGCTGGCCGGACGACCTCAATGCTCGCCCCAGGAGCGGGCTCGGTCCGGAACCTCGCCCAGAGCCCGGCCAGTTCCTCGGCCGGCAGCGCCCGGGGCTGCTCGATCTGGGTGCAGATGATCCGGGCATCGGCGATCGCCCGGGCCGTCGCCAGGGCGCGCACAACACCCGCCACATCCTTGTCGGCCATGGCTCCGATGAGCAGCGTCAGCGGCGGTCGGCCCGGTCGATCGCCGCCCGCCAGGAACGGCCGATAGTCGTCGAGGGCCTGGGCCAGGACGGCCGCGCCGGCCGGATTATGGGCACCGTCGAGGAGCAGCTCGTGGCCTCCGGCCTGGAGCAGCTCCAGCCGGCCCGCCCAGCGCGCCTCGGCGTAGCCCCGGCGGCGGTGATCGGGCCCGACCCGGGCGATCCCGGCCTCGGCCAGGGCATCGAGGACCGCTTCGGCCACCGCGACATTGGCGGCCTGGTGCCGCCCGCGGAGCCCGACCCGGGTCTGGCCCAGGCCGGCCAGCTCGACCTGGATCCCATCCCGGTCGAGGCCGATGATCGGGGCTGGCGGCACGACCCGGAGCGGCGCGCCGACCCGCGCCGCGCGGCGCCGGATGACGGCCAGGCCGTCACCGTCGGCGCCGGTCACGGCCAGGTCGCCGCGCATGATGATCGCGGCCTTCTCGTGGGCGATCGCCCGCACCGTCGAGCCCAGCCGGTCCATGTGATCGAGGTCGACATTGGTGATCGCCGCGACGCCGCCGTCCCAGGCGTGGGTCGCATCGAGCCTGCCGCCCAGGCCGACCTCGACCACGGCCAGGTCGACCCGCTCGTCGGCGAACCAGCGAAACGCAACCGCCGTCAGGAGCTCGAACTCGGTCGGCTCGCCATGGCGCCGGGCGATCCGGTCGGCGGCGGCGAGGGCCTGCTCGACGAGTCGCGGCAAAGGTCACCGGATCGACCAGGCGGCCGCCGATCTGGAGCCGCTCGCGATAGGTCACGAGATGGGGCTTGGGCGTCTCGCCGGCGCGCAGGCCCGGCGGCCCGCAGGGCGCTGCTGACCAGGGCCAGGACGCTGCCCTTGCCGTTCGTTCCGGCGATGAGCGCCCCGCGGAACGACGCCTGGGGATCGTCCATCTCGCGCAGGAGCGCGCGGGTCCGGCCAAGTCCCAGCCGGATCCCGAACCGACCCGCGGGCCTGGAGCGCCGCCAGGGCGGCCTCGTAGGTCAGGCCGGCCACGTCACTCCCGGGACAGCTCGTCCTCGTAGAAGACGCACTGGTTGAAGCGGGGGGTCAGGCACACGTCGTTGATGTAGCCCTGTTCCAGGTGGACGCCGCCCCGGAGCTGGCAGCGCGAAACGTTCTGGTCCTGGCGGATCAGCGCCTTGAGCAGGTGGGGTGCCTGGATGGGGATCGCCCCGCGCACGCCGGTCATGTAGAAATGGGGGCAGACGTTGCGGCGCAGGTTGGGCAGGCCGAAGCCCGATCGATTCATCTGGGGCAGCGCCGGGTAGCCTGGCGGGGCCGGCGGCGCGGTCGGGGCGACCCTGGCAATCGGGGGCACGCCGAAGGCCGGGCGCCCGGTCGCGCGCGGCTGCTTTGGATCTCGAGCCTGCACCCTCACCCTCGATTGCGGCGCAGAGCACAAGACGTGCGCGCACCGCGCCAGAGTACATCGGCCCGGCCCCTGACCATTGCCGGATGTCGCCGGCCGGGCTCGGCCGGTCGATCTGCCACAATGGCCGACGATGACGACCCGGCGCGGACGAACGTCCCAGGTGCGGCCCCGGCCACCCAGCACGGGCCGCCTGCAGCCGGCCCGGCCGAGGCCCCGTCCGGCCCAAGCGCCCCGGCCCGGCGGTCGCCGGACCAGCTCCTCGGCGGCCTCGCTGCCGCTGGTGGCCAAGGCGGCCCTGGCCGCGGCGGTGGTCGTCCTCGGGGCAGTGATCCTGTTCAACGCCCCGGGGGTGGTCGGCTCGATCCTCGGCGGCTTCGGACAGGCCCTCTCGGGCGTGGTCGGCAAGCTGAGCCAGACGGCCGCCCCCAGCGCCACCGACACGGTCCTGCCGCCGGCCCCGCTGCTGACGATCCCGACCCAGCCGTACACCAACCAGCTCACCCTGGACCTGACCGGCACCGTGCCCACTTCGATCGCCGGCGAGGCGGGCTACTCCGTCCGGGTCTACCGCAAGGCCGGCACCGGGCCGAACACCCGAGTGGCCGAGGTGCCGATCGGCGACGGCCCGACGTTCACCGTGCCGGCCGTGACCCTCGTGGCCGGCAGCAATGCCTTCAGCGCCACCCTCGTCTTCAACGGCGCCGAAAGCCCACCGTCGACTCTGGTCACCTACATCCTCGACCAGTCCAAGCCCAAGATCTCGATCACCTCGCCGGCTAAGAACGCGGTCATCAACGGAGCCACGGTCACGATCACCGGGCAGACCCAGGCCGGCAGCGCGATCTCGGCCCGCAACGAGGCCAACACCCAGACCGCCGTGGCCACGGCCGACAACACCGGCGCCTTCAGCGTGATCGTGCCGCTCGCCGGAGGGGTCAACGGAATCAATGTCACGGTCACCGACCCGGCCGGCAACACGGCCTCGGCGGTGATCTCGGTCAAGCGTGGCACCGGCCAGCTGACGGTCAAGCTCAGCGCCTCGTCCTACCACTTCAGCGCGAGCAAGAGCAATCCGATCACGATGTCGATGCAGGTCCTCGACCCGAACGGCTCGGCGCTCGCCGGCGCGACCGTGACCTTCAGCCTGTCCGTGCCGGGCAGGCTCGCCGGTCATCACCAAGACCCTGACCACCGACGGTAGCGGCCGGGTGAGCTGGAGGACGACGATTCCCAAGACGGTCGCGGGCAAGGGCGAGATTGCCGCCCTGGTCGAGACCACCAGCTACGGCACGGTCAACGCCCAGCTGCCCCTGACCTTCAACTGAGCCTGCCCACCCGAGCCGGGCCGGACCAGGCGTCGGCGGCGATCGCGCCCGAAAATCGACCGCCTGTTCGGCCCACGGCGGGACGCGTCGTCATTCCACGCTCGGCCGGGTGGACGGCCGCGGTCAGGCCAGCTACCATCGGCCCATGCCGATGTGGCGCTGTCCGCACTGTGGGACTCCCCAGGCCGAAGCGGCCCGGTGCTGGGTCTGCCATCGGTCCACCAGCAGCTGCGCCTCGTGTCGCAACTTCCGCCGATCGATCACCGCCGGCGTCGGCTACTGCTCGCGCGACCGTGGCCGGGCCGCCCTTGACGGCCAGGAGATCCGGCCGTGCTGGGAGCCCGTCGTCGCCCTCCGAGGACTCGCGCGCCTCGCCGCCCGACCCGAGCTGATCGGGCTCGAGGACCCGGCGGGATCGGACCGGGACGCCGGCCGCTTCTGGCGCGACGCCGAACGCTGAAGCCTACGGACTGGACGACGGCTCCGGCGTCGGAGTGGGCGTGGGCGTCGGCTTGGGCGTGGGCGTCGGCGTTGGCGTAGGCGTCGGGGTGGGCGTGGGCGTCGGGGCCGGCGTGGGCGTGGGGGTCGGACTGGGGGTCGGGATCGGCGTCGGCGAGGCGGCCGGGCCGGTCGACACGACGTAGTCGATCGCAGTCAGCGTCGGCACCTGGATTCCGGCTGCCGGTGAGGTCGAGATGATCGAACCAACCGGGATCAGGGGATCGGGCGCGGAGGTCCGGATGCCGGGCGTCAGCTGGGCGGTGACCAAGGCCTGGATTCCGTTCGCCTCGGTCAACCCGGTGATCGCCGGGATGGGCACCAGCGCCTTGCCGGTGGACACCGTGACGTTGATCGTCGAGCCCGAATTGACCGAGGCCGAGGCCGGCGGATCCTGGGAAACGATCGTGCCGTCCGGCTGATCGTTGCTCTTGACGAACTGGGTCGGCACGATCGTCAGGTGGTTGTTGGCGGCGGTGGTCTGGGCGTCGGTCAGGAGCGACCCGACGAAGTTGGGCACGATGACCTGGTTGGCCGGGGTGTTCGTGCCGGTCAGCAGCTTGAAGATGAGGAACCCGGCCACGACCAGGATCGCCAGCCCGAGCAGGCCCGCGATCCACGCCCAGGGGCTCGTCCCACCCGGCCCGGGCTCGTCCTCGACCGAGTCATAGCGGCTGACGGGCGGGCCCGGCGGGACCTGGGACGGTGGCGCCGAGCTGGCGTAGGCATCGGCTGGATACGGCACGCCGGTGCCGGGATTGGAACGCGCCACTCCGGCCGCGACCGTGCCCGCGGCCAACCCACCGGCCGGGACGGTCGAGGCTGCTCCCGAGCCGGCCGCGGTGCCGGCCCCGGATGCCATCGCCGCGCCGGCAGCAAGGCCCGCTCCAGCGGCAAGCCCGGCTCCAGCGGCAAGCCCGGCGGCGCCCAGGGCAGCGGCCGACGCTGCCGCGGTCGAGCGGCCGGCCAGCCACGCCTCGAGGGTGTCGGCCATGGCCGCGGCGCTGGCGAAGCGGTCGCCCGGATTCAGGGCGAGCGCCTTCCGGTCGATGGCCTCGAGCTCGGGCGGGATGCCTGCCTGGAAGCGACGACGGCATGGTGCCGGACCGCTCAGGCGGGCCATGGCGATCGCGGCTGCCGAATCGCCCTCGAACGGGCGGCGCCCGGTGAGCAGCTCGAACAGGACGATCCCCAGCGAATAGATGTCGGAGCGTTCGGTCGCCGGCTCGCCCCGGGCCTGCTCGGGCGAGAAGTAGTGGACCGAGCCGAGCGTCGTCCCGGGCAGGGTCATCTGGGCTTCGCTGATCGCCCGGGCGATGCCGAAGTCGGTGACCTCGACCCGGCCGTCATGGGCCAGCAGGATGTTGCCCGGCTTCACGTCGCGATGGATGATCCCGCGGGCGTGGGCCGCGGCCAGGGCGCGGGCAGCCTCGGCCACGATCCGGGCCGCCTGGCGCGGCTGGAGCGGACCGGTCCGCTTGATCAGGGTCGCGAGGTCCTCGCCGTCGACGTACTCCATGACGATGTACGGCCCGACGGGATCCATCCCGAAGTCATAGACCTGGACGATATTCGGATGGCTCAGCGAGGCGACGGCCTGGGCCTCGGCCCGGAAGCGGGCCACGAAATCGGGGTCGCGGCCGTACTCCGGCCGCAGGATCTTGACCGCGACATCGCGGCCGAGCTGGGCGTCCGTGGCCCGATAGATGGTCGCCATGCCGCCCTGCCCGAGCAGCTCGACGAGCCGATACCGGCCGCCCAGAACGCTTCCGATCTCGGCCAAGAGATCGTTCCTTTCGCCACGCTCAGTCGGGCACGCCGACGCCCGGCGGGCATCGTACCCCACAGAAGGACGCCCGCCGGGTCGGCGTGACGCTCGGCGGCCGCGGACGACGTTGGGTCCGGGACCGGGCCGGTCGCAGCGGAGCGCACATGGACACGGGAGCACCGGCGCGGAGGCTAGAGCGGGACGCTCCGCAGGTAGTCGCGGAACTCGGCCGACGAGGTCCGGGCCGCTGGAGGGCCAGCTCGACCGAGGCCTTCAGCCAGCCCATCGTGGTTCCCGCGTCGTAGCGGGTGCCTTCGAAGGCGTAGGCGTAGACCTCCTGCTCCTGCATCAGCGCCTCGATCGCGTCGGTCAGCTGGATCTCGCCGCCGGCGCCGCGCTGGGTCTGCTCGAGCTTGTCGAAGATCTTGGGCGTCAGGACGTAGCGGCCCGACGATCGCCAGGTCGGACGGGGCGTCATCGGGATCGGGCTTCTCGACGAGGCCCTTGACCCGATAGCAGCCGGCCGTGATCGAAGCCGTCGCCGGCCGGCTCGGAGTCGATCACGCCATAGCGGCGGGTGTCCTCGTGGGGCACCTCCATGACCGCGACCACCGACGAATGGGTCTCGTTGTAGGCATGGATCAGCTGGCCGATGCAGGGCCGCTCGCCAACCACGACATCGTCCGACAGGATCACCGCGAACGGCTCGTGGCCGACCAGCTCCTTGGCCATCAGGACCGCGTGGCCGAGGCCGAGCTGCTCCTTCTGGCGGACGTAGGCGACCTGGGCGAGGTCGCTGATATGGCGGATCCGGCGGAGCATCTCCACGTCGCCCCGCTCCTCGAGCAGGTGCTCCAGCTCGTAGCTGACGTCGAAATGGTCCTCGATCGCCCGCTTCTGGCTGGAGGTGACGATGATCACCTGCTCGATGCCGGCCGCGACGGCCTCTTCGACCGCGTACTGGATCACGGGCTTGTCGACGAGGGGCAGCATTTCCTTCGGCTGGGCCTTCGTTGCCGGCAGGAAACGGGTTCCCCAACCGGCGGCGGGCAGGACCGCCTTTCGGACTCGCATCAAACCTCGCAGGGCGTAGGATCCTGGGCCCGGCAGTATACCGCCGGGCCTGTTTCAGCCCGGAGCCGGGACCTGGATCGGATGGGTCGGCGGGCCGCCGGGCCGGCTCGGCGCAGCCTGCAGGAGGACCCCGGCGACGATCACCAGGACGCCCGCCGAAGACCTGGATCGGACCCAGCGTCTCACCCAGGATGATGGCCGCCAGGACGGTCCCGGTGACCGGCTCGAGCATCGCCAGGATCCCGGTCCGAACCGGCCCGATGAGCCGGATCGCAACCAGGAACAGGAGCGACGGGAACCCGGCCCCGAGCAGGCCGGCCACGAGCAGGTACGGCCAGGCGGCCGGGTTGCGGAACGGCTCGGTCAGCGCGTCGAGCGAACCGGTCAGCAGGGCGATGAGACAAAGGCCAGCCCGGCAATCCAGAGCAGGAAGGTCGCGGCCTGCTCGGTCGGCACCGTTGCGTAGCCTCGGCTCGGGTGATGTAGACGGTCTGGGCGACGGCCGCCAGGAGGGCCAGGCCCAGGCCGAGGCCGTCGACCACGAGGCCGGCGGCCGGGTCGAGCTGGCCGGCCACGACCAGGACCATCCCGGCCAGGGCCAGGGCCAGGGCGAGGAGCTCGATCCGCCCGGGCCGGCGCTGCTCGACGACGATGGCCACGGCCGCCACGAAGGCCGGGTAGGTGTAGAACGCCAATAGGGCCAGGGCGACGGTGATCCGGCCGAAGGCGATGAAGATGGCCAGGTTGAGGATGATTCCGGCGGCCGCCGCGACGGCCAGCGCCAGCCGGGCGCCCGAGGCGGCACGTCGCGCGGGCGGACGAGCGGGCGCCAACGCCGGGTGAAGCCGAGCACGACCACGGTCAGCAGGGTCGCCCCGAAGACCGCCCGCCAGGTGGCGAAGCCGAGCGGGCGTCATCCCCGCGTCGTAGGCCAGCCGCGACAGCGGGTCCGAGCGTGCCGAAGCAGATCGCGGCGACGACGATCGCGAGGGTGCCCAGGCGCGCCGGCGAGCGGGCCAAGCCGGGGCCGGCGGCGTCCCGGTCAGTCGGCCGGCCGCTCGACCCGCTCGACCCGCGGGCCACCGATCCGGATCCGGGTGAACGGGATCCGGATCTCCGAGAAGACCTCGATCGAGACGAGGAAGCCGACGAACAGGAGG
This sequence comes from uncultured Chloroflexia bacterium, assembly GCA_963718285.1. Taxonomy (GTDB): domain Bacteria; phylum Chloroflexota; class Limnocylindria; order Limnocylindrales; family CSP1-4; genus Palsa-1033. The sequence continues at coordinate 124,398 of CAVQYU010000002.1, forward strand.
ACCACCCCCAGGAACTTGCCGAACTCGAAGAACTCGGTCGAGCCGAAGCGATTCAGGCCGTCGGTGATCGAGGGGATCAAGGCGCCCAGGGCGATCAGGGCGGTAGCCGGGGCCCGGGAGTGGATCCGGCCGTGGGCCAGGGCCTGGATCGCGCCCGGCAGGGAGGCCCCGAAGTTGACCGCGATCGCGACCGGCGCGATCAGCAGGTTGAACAGGAACTCGTCACCCGGCTGGTTCGGGTCGAGCGAGTAGGTCAGGACGCGCTTCTTGGGCATGAACATGTAGGTCGAGAAGATCGCGCCCAGGATCAGGGCGAAGGCCCCGGTGATGTTGAGGAACGGGGTCAGCAGCCGGAGCGTGCCCGGGAAGAGGTCGCCAACCGGGACATTGGTTGCGGGATCCAGCTGGTAGCCGGGCGCCGGCAGGGTGGTCGTGGCCATCAGCACGATCGACAGGACGGTTGCCCCGACCACGGCCAGGGCCGCCATGTACGGCCAGCGATCGTTCTGGAAGTAGGTCTCGATCCCGATCGCCACGGCCAGCACGGTCGCGCTGATCAGGTACAGGATCGGGGCGATGCCCGCCCCCGGGTATTGGTACTTCGCCTCGGTCAGGAACGTGAACAGGCCGGCCAGGAAGAGGCACGCCGCGAAGGTGTAGCCGAAGCGGGTCCGGCCGAGCAGGAAGGCATTGCCCAGGCCCAGCCAGCCGGCCGTCCAGACCGCTCCCGTGAGGTACCAGGTCCGGTACAGGGCCTCATTCCAGCCGGACGACGCGGCCAGGGCCTCGCAGCCCGAGGCGATCCCGAAGAAGAGCATGCCCATCGCCCAGATCAGCTGGTAGGCCCGACGGCGCGTCCGCCACTGGTCGAACACGGCGATGCTGAACAGGAATGCCAGGATCGAGGTAGCGGCCGGCAGCGCGACGCTCATTGGGGCGCCGGGTCAGGCAGGCACGAACTCGTGGGCCTCGCGATGGATCCCATCGCACAGGCCCCAGCGGGGCTCATCGCCCGGGATCGGCACCGGTCGCATGATCTCGCGAACCGTGCCGAGCCGGCAGAACAGGTGGCCCCGGGCGGCCATCCAGCGCCGAACATGGGCCGGGTCGCCATGGAACTGGAACGGGCCGGGATTGAGCGCGGGGCGGTCCGACCAGTTGGCCGGCACCTCCGTCGCCACGATGTCCAGCAGGTTGATTCGCCAGGGCGTGCCGTCGATCACTTCGAGGCAGCCGTCACATCGAGTCGCGACATTGTCCTTGACGATCGTCGTGATCCGGACGCCCATGATCTCCATCGCCGCGATCGTAGCAGGCTGTGCTTTCGCGCGGCTGGAGCCCGGCTTGGGTCAGGCCGGTGCGCGAGCGGCACCGCCCGGCGAGCCGCTCAGCCGGGCTCGGGACCGGTAGCGCCTGACCCGGTCGCGGTTGCCGCAACCGCCGTTGTCGCACCACTGCCTGGCGCGGTTTTTCGACAGATCGAGGAACATCAGCCGGCAGTGCGGATTGCCGCACAACCGGAGGCGGTCGCGCTGCTCCACGACCTGGATCAGGGGGACCATGAGGTCACCAATGAAAGCGCTCCAGCCGGAGCCCTCGGCCGCGATGTCGCTGTCGAGCCCGAGGCCAAACCTGGTCCGGGCAAGGACCGCCCGGGCGGCGGGCGTCCAGCCCGCGCCGGGCTCGACCAGGGCCCGAACCATGTCACGAATTGCCTGGAGGTCGCGCAGGTTCGCCTCGGTCGGTGCCTCAGCCGGCAGCTCGACGTGATGATCGACCAGGTAGCGGGTGGCATTCGGACCGGTGGCCAGGTGATCGTGGTCGGCACTATCCACGGTCACCCGGGCAAACCAGTGACCGCCCGGACCGTGGCGCGTGTTCGCCACCCACAGGAGATCCGTCAGCGAGCGTCGTGGCCGGAGGCTGACTGGGCTGGGCTCACGTGGCCCGATTCGGCTCACTGCTGTCTGCGACCCATCGACAAGTAATGTACATCTTGTAGTATTGCCCATGTCGATCATCCAGGGCCAGCGAAGGTGGGCTCACGTGCGCAATTCCGCCATTTCACCGACCGGACGCCGATCGAGCTTCTCGCGACTGGGCGCATTCCTGGGGATCGTTGCCCTGGTCGCGGCCTGCGGCAGCACGACGCCGTCGGCGTCCCCGGCCGGCAGCCCGCTCGCCGTCCAGCCAACCGGCAGCGCTCCGGCGGCTGCTCTGCCCTCCGCCAGTCCGTCCACGTCTTCCGGTCCAGTCGGGTCGGCGGGCAGCAGCCCAACGTCGAGCCCGATCTCGACGAGTGGCTGGATCCGAGCCACCGGAATCGAGGAGCCCGACGGGTTCATGACGCCCCAGACCGGCGTCGTGATCACCCGCGGCTGCGCCCCCTGTCACCCGGCCATCGACACCCTGATGACCGGCGTCGCCAACGGCCCCGCCGGCCTGGTCACCGTGGGCTGGATCCTGCAGGACTTCAGCGGCGCCAGCTGGCTTTCAGCCGACGGCTCGAACTGGAAGTTCACCGGTGGCTTCCCGGCCCAGACCCTGCTCAGCGCCGTCGCCGCGAACAGCCAGCGCTACGAGGCGGTCGGGCGCGATGGCAACGGCGCCACGGCCTGGACCTCCACCAACGGCTCGGCCTGGCAGAAGGTCGCCAGCCCGGCTTTTTCGGCCAGCCCGCTGCGACTGACCTCGATCACGGCATTCAAGGGCGGCTTCGTGGCCGGCGGCTACCGGGGCAACGAGTTCTTCTCAGCCGACGCCGACATGTGGTATTCGCCGGACGGCCTGACCTGGCACCTGGCCACGGACTCGCCATCGTTCAAGAACGCGCGGGTGTGGGGCGTGGCGGCCGGTGGGCCTGGACTCGTCGCGGTCGGCCAGACCGGACCGGCCGACGCACCCGGGCCGGCCGTGATCTGGACCTCGACCGACGGGCAGACCTGGACCCGGGTCGCGGACAGCCCGACCTTCGATGACGGGCGCCTGCGGGCAATCGCCGCCGTGCCCTCGATCGGCCTGGTCGCAGTGGGCGAGGACATCTCCGGCGATACGGCCCGGATCTGGACCTCGAAGGATGGCCGCAACTGGACGCTGGTGCCCGCCAATCCGATCTTCGGGCGGCCGGGCATCCAGGTCCGGATGTATGCCGTGACCGCGGGTCCAGCCGGCGTGGTGGCTGCCGGCACGATCGACACCGGCGTGCAATACGGCGAGGCGGCCATTTGGACCTCGCCCGATGGCGTCACCTGGTCACGAACCCCGGACGGGCCCGAATTCCTGGACAACGAGGTGATCGCGGCCACCCGCTGGAAGGACCTCGTGGTGGCCGTCGGCGACCGTGGCGCGCCCGACGCCTACCAGGCCACGGCCTGGCTCAGCCCGGCCAACGTCGGCCAGTAGGGTCCGAGCGGGGGCCAGCCGGCCCATCCGGCCCATTCGGCCCATTCGGCCGGGATTCTTCCGGAATACCAGCCGGTGAGGTGGTAAGGAAGGAATCCCACCGATTTCGGGTCTGATTCGCGACTCGACGGCGATCGCTCGTGCACGATTCGGCAGGATTGGACCCTCATCCGGCCACGTGGAACCGTCCGATCTTCCATACCACCTCGGAGGCTGGTAATCCGGAAGATTGGCGTCCGCCAGAGTCGGCCAGGCGACCTCAGCGGGCCTTCGGGATCGAGCAGGCGTCGTCGCCCAGAAGGCGGCTGATCCGGTGCCGGTTTCGGGCAACGAGGGCGTAGGTCGGCTCGACCAGGCGTCGTAGTCCGGGCAACCGGGCTAGGAACGCCAGCGGTCGCAGCAGCGGGATCTCGTCGGCGATTCGCAGCCAGGCCGCCCCGCCCACGCTCCAGCGACCGGCTGGGTCCCGAACGTGCATCGAGGCCAGCAATCGGTCGATGTCGGGTGCGTCGGAGACGACCTCGGCTGCCCGCTGGAGGGGCACGAGCCCGAGCCGGTGCTTCGAATCGAGGCGCCGAAGAACGCTGGCTGAATGGGCGCAGAACCCGCAGTCGGCGTCGAAGAACACCCGAAGATATGTGCTACTCACAGCTAGCATATTGTGCCCTGTCCCGCCTGAGCGTCAAGCGGCCGCCAGGGCCAACGGGGCTGAACCCTCCATCGTAGGTCGAGAGAAGGCTGGCCGAGCGATGAAGTGCTCCCCAGCGTCCGCCTCCTGAGGGACGCGAGCCGGTTCCCGCGACGTCCTAAGTGCGGCCTGTCAGCCTCGCCTCGTCGATCGTCGGCTCGAAGAGCTCGACCGGGTTGCCCGAGGGGTCCTCGATCACGAGCTGCTTGCCGCCGACACCGACGATGATGTCCGTCCGGAACGGGACTCCATCGGCCTGAAGCCCGGCGGCAAAGGCGTCGAGATCGGCCAGCTCGATCGAGAATCGGTTCCAACCGCCAGGCTCCGGTAGCCGGCCATCGGGCGCCGCCTGACCACCGCCGGCTCCGCCACCGGGCCGGCTGAGGACGAGCCGCAGGTCTTCTCGAGCGAGCATCGCAAAGAACGCGTTGGGATGCATCTCCTCATGGAAGCCCAGGCGATCGCAATAGAACGAGATGGCTGCGTCGATGTCGTTGACGATGTAGCGAACACTCACGGTCGGCATGTCGAGCTCCTCCTGCCTTCAGGTCGCGGGCCTGTCGAGGGCGATCGTTTAGCTCGTCACTCCCAGGCCGACCACGAGCACTAAGCATGGCAGCACGATCGCGCCCGCTATCGCCGGCCATCTTGCGCCCGGGCCCACGCTGGCGGACACGGCCAGAAGTCCGGCGAAAAGCAGGGGCGTGCCGACCGAGAACATCGCCAGGAAGCCGGTGGCGAGATAGCCGATGCCGGCACCCAGGAGCAGGGGCCGGGCGATGCTCGGCCGCCGGTCGATGAGCCGGCCGCCGATGATCGTGATCGCTGCCAAAGCGAGCCAATAGACCACGAAGAAGGGCACCCTCGAGCCGCCGCCGCCGGTTGGGCCTTGGGCCGAGATCAGGACGATGTAGCCGCCGAGGACAACCAGCCCGATAACGGCTGCCATGAACGCCCGAAGCGAAGCGCCGAACCTGATACTCATTGGTATCTAGTTTGAGCCGGCTTCGGTCATCGGTCAAGGCGTGATCCTCGCCGCGACGTGACTCGTGGTGCGAAACAGCGGGTCGTCAGGGGGTGGGAATCGCTCCTGCCGAGAGGAGCGCTTCGTGCGCCGCGCTGAAGGCCTGCCGACCAGCCGGCGCGCCGCAGTAGGCCGTGACGTGGACCAGGGCCTCCCTGATCTCGTCCACGGTCGCCCCGCAGTTGAGGGCTGCCTTCGTGTAGATCTCGACCTCCTGAAACCGCCCGAGCGCGGCAAGGATCCCGAGCGTCAAGATGCTCTTCGTTTTCTTGTCGAGCGCGGTCCCGCCCCACGCACGTGCCCATACCTGTTCGGTCACGAGCTCCTGGAAGGTCATCATGAAGTCGTCAGCTTGCGCGAGGTTCGCGTCCACGTAGGCGTCGCCGAGGACCTGCCGTCTGAGCTCGGCGCCCTTGAGATACACGTCATGTTCCGACATGTGGTTCCTCAACTTTCCGCTCGGGGCTGCACTGAGCAGAGTCGCAGGCGCCGGCCGCCGATCGGTCGGCGTGGGAGTGCCCCCAAGGGGATTCGAACCCCTGATCTCCACCTTGAAAGGGTGGCGTCCTAGGCCTCTAGACGATGGGGGCCGGGCCGGCCGAGTGTATCAGGGCCTCCTGGCCGAGCCAGCGCTGGACGCGGAGGTTAGCCGGGGTGGTAGAGGAGGCCCAGGATCATCGCCAAGGCAAGCGGCCGGCGGCCGCGATCGCCGCGATGCCACCGGCAATTGCCATGACCACGGCCCGGCCGGCCTGGCCGTCGCGGGCGGCCCGGTAGGTCGGCGCTCGCGCCAGCGACAGCGATGACGATCAGGACGATGCCCAGGATCGTGGCCGACCGTGGTCGAGCAAGCGGGATCTGGCTGTTATCGCGGGTGACGAACGCGTAGATCGCCAGGGCGAGCGAACCGGCAGGGCGATCGCGATGCAGACCCGGATCGGGGCGATGCCGGGCGGCCGGATGGCTGGGGTCATCGCGCCGCCTTTGATGCGGTGGTAGATCGCGACGTTGTAGGTCAGGCGGGGCCGCTTCAGGGTCGCGACCACGGCCGAGCCAACCGGCCGAACGTGTCGACGAGGAAGGACCCGGCCGCGTCCATCGAGTCGAACGTCCAGAAGCAGTGGACGACCCGGATCCGGAAGCCGTTCTTGAGAAACCAGCCATTGCGCCGACTCCAGGTTCCGTACTCGGGCAGGTCGCCCCGCAGCCGGGACACGTCGTCCCGGCCATAGTCATGGACGACCAGCAGCCGGCCATCGTGGCGCAGGACGCCGATCCGCCTCGCTGGGAGCTCCTCGACTGCTCGCGGTCCGAAAGCCCGACCAGTACGAGACGATCACGTCGGCGCTGTCATCGGGAGGTCGATCCGCCGGCCCAGTCGCCCATCGGGATGACCCGCGCTCCGAGCTCCTCGAGCTGTCGTGCGCGCGTTCGATCCGCCGCCGAGAAGGACCACATCGCGACCCCCCACCGGGCCGAGTGCCTCGATTGCGCGTGGGACCTTGCCTTCGACGTCGAGACTGCCGAGCAACCGACCGATCAGCTCGGTGCTGGCCGGTTCGAACGGGAGATCAGCCACAGACGCCCGAGTATAGACGCGGCCCCGCCACTGCGTCACGGATGGCTGTCTCAGCTCACGAGCGCAGCAGGACCGCGCCGTAGCGGGCCGGCAGGACGAGGTCGACCCGGCCGTCGGCGCCGACCGCGACGCGAGCCGAGCCCGCCGGGCGCGTCCGACGGTCGCGAGCGCTCGGCCGCGAGCGTGCGCGCCGGCCAGCTCGGCGGCCTCGACGGTCAGGGCCACGGCGCCCTCGCCGGCATTGACGACGATCAGCGCCGGCGGCGCGTCCGTCGGGCACGTCGCTCGCTCGCATCCCAGCGTCCCGAGCGCAGGATCGCCAGCGAATCGCCCGACGTCCCACGATCCGCAGGCCGCCGCCGCGCAGGACCGGCCGACGTCGTGGCGGAGTCGCAGGGCCGCGCGCACGAAGGTCAGCGTCGGCTGGTCCCAGGCCGCCTCGTCCCAGGGGAAGGCCCGCCGGCAGTCCGGGTCGTTGGCCCCTTCCAGGCCGATCTCGTCGCCGTAGTAGATGCACGGCGCGCCAGGCAGGGTGGCCTGGAGCAGGAACGCCATCCGGACCGCGGCCTCGTCGCGGCTGAACAGGGTCCGGATCCGGGGCGTGTCGTGGCTGTCGAGCAGGTTGAGCTGGACCGCCGTCGTCTCCGGCGCGTAGGCGTTCAGGACCGCCTCGAGCCGGCCGGCCATCTCCTCGCCGCTCAGGCGCCGGATCTGCGAGTACTCGTGATGGCTGCGGACGACCGCGTCGTCGAGGTGGTGGGCGCCGGCGAAGCCCAGGATCGCCTCGGCCAGCGGATAGTTCATCACCGCGTCGAAGCGGTCGCCGGCCAGCCACTCGGGGGCGATCCGCCAGATCTCGCCGACCAGGTAGGCGTCCGGGTTGACCGCCCGGACCCGCGCCCGGAACGCCTGCCAGAACGAGCGGGTCGGCGATCTCCTCGGGCACGTCCAGGCGCCAGCCGTCGATGCCGAACCGGATCCAGTGCTCGGCGACGGTCAGCAGGTAGTCGCGGACCGGCTGGTAGTCGGTGTTCAGCTTGGGCAGCGCCGGCAGGCCCCACCAGGCCTCGTAGCCGAGCCGGTCGAGCGAGCTGGCATCCTCGCCCGGCTGGCCCGGTGCGTAGACCGTGCGGCCGGTGTCCGGATAGGCCAGCAGCTGGCGGCCGCCGGCGAGCGCCGCCCGGTCCTCGCGGAACCAGTCGAGGTACGGCGACGCGAGCGCCGTTCTCGAGGATGTGGTGGAACGCCCAGAAGCCCCGCCCGGTGTGGTTGAAGACGCCATCGAGGACGATCCGCATGCCCCGGGCGTGGACCGCGTCGACCAGCTCGCGCAGCGCCGCATCGCCGCCGAGCAGCGGGTCGACCTTGAGGTAGTCGTAGGTGTGGTAGCGGTGGTTCGAGGCGGACGCGAAGATCGGGGTCAGGTAGAGCGCGGTGATCCCCAGGTCGGCCAGCATCGGCAGGTGCTCGGCGATCCCGAGCAGGTCGCCGCCCTTGAAGCCGTGGAGCGTCGGCGGGTGCCGACCACGGCTCGAGGTGGCCGGGCTTGGGCACCCGGTCGCTGGCGGCGAAGCGGTCGGGAAAGATCTGGTAGAAGACGGCGTCGCGGACCCAGCGCGGCGTGTCGATCACGGCTTCAGCCTACCGTCGCCGTCCGGCGGCCGACTGGGCCCGGCTGGTCAGGGCTCGATCGAGGTAGGTGCGAACCTCGGGCGCCAGCAGGCCCCGAAACAGCAGGGCGGCGAACGACAGGACGAACAGCGTCGCGGCGATCTTCGGGCCGGTCTGGATGAACGACAGCCAGGCCAGGGGGATCGCCGGCAGGGTCAGGCTGGCCAGGCCGAGGGCCAGGCCCCGGGCGGCCTCCTTGCGCTGGAAGACCAGGGTCATCGTGAAGATCGTGTAGGCCAGCAGGACCATGTCCACGACGCCCGATCGGGCTGACCGGCGCCGAGATCGCCTGGTCGACCACGAAGCGCAGCGAGAGCCCGATGATCGCCAGGATGAGAAGCCGTAGACGAGGAAGATCCGAATCCCGGACGGGCATCCGCCGCGGCGGTCGAGACTGGGCCGGCGCGCTGCGCTTCGACGGCAGGACTTCACGGCTCGACTGTCTGCTCGCCGCGGATCGGCCGCTGATAGCCCGATCCATGGGCGCCGGCAGGCGGCACGAGTCGGCCGGGAACGGTAACCTAGGCCGCCGGGGCCGTTCGTTGGCTTCAGCGAGCCCTGCCTCGCCCAGTCGATCCTGACCCTGAGGACACCTTGAGCAAAGCCTCTCGCCGCAGCTCGCGGACGACCCGTGGCAGTTCCGGCCAGCCCGAATCGAACCCCGGCGGCAACCCGACCGGGACGCCCGCGTCCAGCCCGCCCCCAGCCGTGCCGACCCCCGGTGGCGCCACCCCAACCGGCCAGGCTGCCAGCTCGGCTGTCCCGCCCGTGGTGTCTCGGTGCCGGCCGCGGGCGCCAGCCGACGGCCGCGGGGGCCAAACCGGCGACGGGCGCCAAGCCGACCTCGGCGAAGCCGGCCCCGGGCCGCCGGCCAGCCGACCGTCAAGCCGGCTCAGGCAGCTCGAGCCGACCCCGCCGGACGCTCTACCAGCCCTCGTTCTACGAGCGCCATCGGACGGCCCTGCTCGGCCGCGTCGTCGTGGCGATCATCGTCGCCGTCGTCGGTGGCTTCTTCTTCTTCAGCGCCACGGCCAGCGGCCTACTGCTGCGGCACGATCACCCAGCCCCAGCCCTCGGGGACGCCGCTGCCCAATGGGTCGCCGGCGCTCGCTCGGCCAGGCCCAGCCGGACATGGGCAACCTGCACATCGCCGTCGGCTCGCAACCAGCACTACGCCTACTGCCCGCCGGCCTCCGGCCCGCACTACAACAACCCGGGCATCGACGGCCCGATCCCGGCCAAGTTCTACGGACCCGACGACGGCACCCGGCCCGAGGGCTGGATCCACAACCTCGAGCACGGCGCCGTGGTGATCCTCTACAACTGCAAGCATGGGTGCATGTGACGAGCCGAACCAGGCGGCGCTCCAGGCGATCCCCGTGAACTTCCCGGACAGTCCGGTGTGCGGGGTCAAGGCTGGCGTGCTCGCGCCCGGTCATCGCCCGATTTGACGACATGCCCGCGCCGGTTCGCCGCCCTGGTCTGGGATCGCCTGCTCTACCTGAACACAGCTCGACCGTGAACGAGATCAAGCAGTTCTACGCGACCGAGGCCGAGCACTACGAACCCGGAGCCGCAGTGCACCCGGCCGTCGCCCGGCCGTCGGTCGCCGAGCGGCGCCCCGAGTCCGCGGCGCCAGCCCGGCTTCGTTCGGCGCGCACCTTCGGTCGGCGCCCAGTCCGGCCGCCAGCGCCGACGGTCTCGGCCCGCCGCGAGCTGAGGATGGCCGCCAAGGGGGCCACGGCCAAGCAGGTCGACGACGGAACGGCCGACCGGCTGTTTGCCTACCGCTCCGAGGGTGACCTGGGCGGCGTTGGAACGCCGGTCGAAGGGATGGCCCTCGGCCGGTTGGGCGACGACGGGATCGTCCGCACCGAAGGCCTCGCGCGAACCCGGTCGGCGAGCTGGTCCCGGCGGCGCCGGTCCCGCGGCCGGGCAAGATCATCTGCATCGGGCTGAACTACGCCGATCACGTCGCCGAGGGCGGCCGGACGCGGCCCGGACCGACCGCTCGATCTTCGCCAAGTTCAGCAACGCCGTCGTGGCCGACGGCGAGCCGGTGATCCGGCCGGCCGGCAGCCACGCGCTCGACCTCGAAGGCGAGCTGGGCGTGGTCATCGGCCGGGGCGGCCGGCACATCGAGGGCCGCGGCCGACGCCTACAAGCCACGTCCTCGGCTACGTCGTGCGTCAACGACATCTCGGCCCGCGACTGGCAGGGCAGCCCGCCGGCGCTCCGGCCTGGCGAGAAGGGCGACGGCCAGTGGCTCCGGGCCAAGGGCTCCGACACGTTCCTGCCGATGGGCCCGGTCCTGGCCTTCAAGACGGCCATCCCCGATCCCCACCGGCTCCGGATCCGCTCATGGCGGATCGCCCGGCACACGGCCCCGGGCGGGCACCCCGATCCTGATGCAGGACGGCAATACCGGCGACATGATCCACCGGATCCCGCGAGCTGATCGAGTTCGTCAGCGCCTCGATCAGCCTCGAGCCGGGCGACGTGATCTCGACGGGCACGCCGGCCGGGGTCGGCGTCTTCCGCACGCCGCCGGTCTTCCTGGAGCCCGGCGATCGGGTCCGGGTCGAGATCGAGGGGATCGGCTCGGTCGAGAATCCGATCGTCGGCGACGACTAGACTCGGGCCAGGAGGCGCATGGCGGACGGCCAGATCCCGGAGCACGATGCGCGCGCTGGTCAAGGCCAGCCCGTCGGCCGGCGCCGAGCTGCGCGATGTGCCCGTTCCCGTGCCCGGGGATGGCGAGCTGCTGATCCGGGTCGAGGCGGCCAGCCTGTGCGGCACGGACCTCCACATCTATCGCTGGGACGACTGGGCCGAGAGCCGGCTGGGCGGCGGCCTGCCCCGGATCTTCGGCCACGAGATGGCCGGCCGGGTGGTGGCCCACGGCCCCAACGTCCGCGGCCGGGGCGAGATCCCACTGGGCACCCTGGTCGCGGCCGAGACCCACCTCGTCGACCAGAGCTGCTACCAGTGCCGGACCGGCCGCGAGCACGTCTGCGCGAACCTGCGGATCCTGGGCGTCGACATGGACGGCGCGTTCGCCCAGTACGTCGCCCTGCCCGCCCACAACGCCTGGCCGTCGGAGGGCTTGAGCGCGGAGATCGCGGCGATCCAGGAGCCGATGGGCAACGCGGTCCACGCGGCGTTCGTCGAGGAGCTCGCCGGCCAGACGGTCGTCGTCACCGGCTGCGGGCCGATCGGCCTGATGACCGTCGCGATCGCCAATCTGGCCGGTGCGGCCAAGGTCTTCGCGACCGACATCAACCCTGAGCGCCTCGGCGATCGCCCGGCGGCTGGGGGCCGACGTCGCGATCAACGGCAAGGACGAGGACGTCGTCGCCCGATTGCGCGAGCTGACCGGCGGGGTGGGCGTCGACGTGGTCCTCGAGATGAGCGGCGCCGAGATCGCCATCCGCCAGGGCTTCGAGGCGGTCACCAACGGCGGCCGGGTCTCGCTGCTGGGCATCCCCGAGCGGCCGATCACCCTGGACCTCGCCAGCGACGTGATCTTCAAGGGCCTGCGGGTCTACGGGATCACCGGCCGCAAGATGTTCGAGACCTGGTATCGGACCCAGGCGCTCCTGGCCCAGGGCCTCGACCTGACCCCGATCGTGACCCACCGGATCCCGCTGCGCGACTACCACCAGGCATTCGAGCTGCTGGCCGGCGGCCACGCCGGCAAGGTCGTGCTCCTGCCGCAGGAGGTCATGACCATGGCCGACCACCGCGATCCGATCCGCTCGGGTTCATCGCCGACGAGCTCGCCGACCTGCGCGCGAAGCACCTGTATCGCTCGCTTCGGGTGATGAGCTCGGCCCAGGGTCCCGACGTGATCGTCGACGGCCGGCCGTGCATCAGCTTCAGCTCGAACGACTACCTGGGCCTGACCCACCATCCCCGCCTGCGAGCGGCGGCCCTGGCGGCCGTCGAGTCGTTCGGGGCGGGCTCGGGCGCCGTCCGGACCATCGCCGGGACGATGTCCCTGCACGAGGAGCTCGAGGCGACCCTCGCGAAGTTCAAGCACACCGAGGCCGTCCTGAGCTTTCCGTCGGGCTTCAGCGCCAACACCGGCGTCATCCCGACGATCACCGGCGAGGCCGACCTGATCGTCAGCGACAGCCTCAACCACGCCTCGATCATCGATGGGATGCGCCTCTCGAAGGCGCCCCGGGTCATCTACCAGCACGCCGACCTGGCGGCGCTCCGCGAGGCGCTCCTGCGCAGCCCGGAGCGACGGCCGGGCCGATGGCGGCGGTGCGCACCGGCTGATCCTGGTCGTCACCGACGGCGTCTTCAGCATGGACGGCGACATCGCGCCCGCTGCCCGGGCATCGTCGCAGCGGCCGAGGAGTTCGGGGCGGCGGTGATGGTCGACGATGCCCACGCCTCGGGCGTCCTCGGGACGGCCGGCCGGGGCACGGTCGATCACTTCGGGCTGCACGGCCGGGTGGCGATCCAGGTGGGCACGCTCAGCAAGGCCGTCGGCGTCCTGGGCGGCTACGTCGCCGGGTCGCAGGACCTGCGCGACCTCCTCGTCCAGCGGGCCCGGCCGATCCTCTTCTCGACGTCGGCCCCGCCGGCCGTCGCCGCGGCCTGCCTCGAGGCGATCCATGTCCTCGAAGAGGAGCCGGAGCTGCACGAGCGCCTGTGGGCCAATACCCGCCGGTTCAAGGCGGAGCTGAGCCGGCTGGGCTTCGACACCGGCGTCTCGGAGACGCCGATCACGCCGGTGATGATGGGCGACTCGGCGATCGCCGGCCGGTTCTCCGACCGCCTCTTCGACGACGGCGTCTTCGCCCAGCCGATCGTCTACCCGACGGTGGCCCTCGACAAGGCCCGGATCCGGACGATCGTGACCGCGGCCCACACGGACGCCCACCTCGACCGAGGCGCTGGCGACGTTCGACCGGATCGGCCACGAGCTGGGCCTGATCGCGCGGGTGACCGCCGCCGGAGACGCCACGCGCGGTCACCGATCGCCAGGCCCGCGATCCTCCCGCTCGATGCCCACGTCCACACGAACCTGTCGCCCGACAGCCGCGTCCCGATCGACGTCTACGCCGCGATCGCCGTCGAGCTGGGGATCGCCGAGTTCGCGGTCACCGATCACGTCGACTTCCATTCGCGCGGCGCCGGCCTACAACTACACCACGCTTCGCCGAACGCGAGCGCGACGATCCGCGCGGCGGCTGAGCGCTGGGCCGCGCAAGGGCGTGGCGATCCGGTTCGGCGCCGAGCTGACCTACGACACTGAGCCTGGGAGGACGAGCTGCGCGAGCATCTCCAGCGCCACCGCTACGACTTCACGATCGGCTCGGTCCACGATTGGCCGGACTCGCCCTTGTCCCATCCAAGGCGTCGGGCGTGGGTCGACGGGGCGGCCCCTCGCCGAAGTGGTGGCACCGTTCCTCGGCCAGGTGACGGCTGCCGCGCGGACCGGCCTGTTCGATACGATCGGGCACTCGACATGGTCAAGCGCTACCTCCATCCGTACGTCCTGCCCGCCCAGCTGGCCGAGCGACCGGATCTGTTCGAGCCGATCCTGCGTGGCGCTGGTCGACAGCGGAACGGCCCTCGAGGTGAACACGAGCGGCCTGCGCCACGCGGTCGGCGAGACGTACCCGGCGCCGCCGGTCGTTGCCCGGTTCCGGGAGCTCGGCGGCGAGCGGGTCACGGTCGGCTCGGACGCCCATCGACCCGACTGGTTCGCCTACGGCCTCGACCGCCGCCTACCAGATCGCAGCGGACGCCGGCTTCGAGCGACGTCGCCTTCCGGCGCGAGCCGCGGGGAGCCGGCGGGGCGAGGAGGGCCGGATGTCGGTCGCGATCCCGGAACGGTTCCGGCGGCGCGGGAAGCGATGAAGCTGGACGTGATCGGCGCCGGGCCGGCCTACACCGATCGGCCCGGCGCGGTGGGCGCCAGCTACCTGGTCACGTCCGAGGGGCACGGCCGCTGCTGCTCGACCTTGGCCACGGCGCCTTCGCCAACCTGGCCGGGACGATCGAGCCGTCGAGCCTGACCGGCGATTGCGATCAGCCACCTCCATCCCGACCATTTCATCGACCTGGTCCCGCTGCGCCACTACCTGCGCTACGAGTTCGAGCCGCCCCGGCGGTTGCCGGTGCTCGCGCCGGGGGCGCTGACCCAGCGGCTCGATGCGCTCCTCGGCCAGCCCGGCTTCACGGCGAGTCGCTCGACGTCGAGGCGCTGTGGCGACGGCATGGTCCGCGAGCATCGGCGGGCTGCGTGCTCGAGGCCCGCGGGTCACCCACACCGACGACTCGTATGCGTTCCGGGTCAGCCCGGCCTCGTTCGCCGACTACGAGCTCTCCAGCTGAACATCCGTCAGGGCTGGCGGCCTGAGCGGCTACGGCGCGGCCACTGGCCTCGTCTACTCGGGCGACTGCGGGCGGGCGGCGGACCTCAGGCCGCTCATCCGGCCAGGCGACAGTGCTCCTGTCCGAGGTGTCGTTCGGGCTGGGGCCCGGCCCAGCGCGGCGCCCAGCACCTCGACGCGAGCGAGGTGGCCGAGATCGCCGCGGGAGACCGGGGCCGGCCGGATCCTGCTGACCCATCTCCTCTCCGGCCGGGACCGGGCAGCGACGGAGGCCGCGGCGACCCGGCCGCGCGGCGGGATCGAGGCGACGCTGGTCGACCCGGGCGATCGCTTCGACATCTGAGCAGGACCGTGGGCTTGGACCCGGGCCGGGCTCGGCTACCATTCCGGGCGTGATCAGCCCGGCAATCCCGATCCGACCCTGCGAGGCGCGGCGATCAAGGCGGTCGAGCGCGCCCTTGCCGCGGCGACCGCCAGCCGGGATCGCTGCCGCCGACCGCGGACGGCGGGCCGGCGGCATCGATCGAGGTCGGGCGACCGGCCAATCCCGAGCATGGCGACCTCGCCACGAACCTGGCGATGAAGCTGGCCCGGCCACTGCGCCGGCCGCCGCTCGAGATTGCCGAGGCGATCGCCGCCGAGCTGAGCCGCGCAGTCGCCGAGGATCCTTCAGACGACGCCGATCGCCTCGGTCGCGGTCGCTCCGCCCGGCTTCATCAACCTGCACCTGTCCGACGCCGCGCTCGATCGGCGTCATGGCCCGGATCCTGGCCGAGCCCGCCGGCTGGGGCCGGGTCGCGGCGGCGACGCCGCGCCGGATCAACGTCGAGTTCGTCTCGGCGAACCCGACCGGTCCGCTCACGATCGGCAACGCCCGGGGCGCGTTCGTCGGCGACGTCCTGTGCCGGATCCTCGAGGCCGGCGGCCACACGCGTCGCTCGCGAGTACTACTTCAACGATTCCGGCGCCCAGATCGGCAAGCTCGGCGCGACCGTGTTCGCCCTGCGGACGGGCACAGCCGGTGCCCGAGGACGGCTACCACGGCGACTACACCCAGGCGCTCGCCGACGAGCTGCCCGAGCCGGTCCTGGCCGCGGCCCAGGCACCCGGCGCCGACCCGGCCGAGGTCGTCGGCGCTGGGCAGCCGGCGCGGTTCGCACGGGGATCGAGGCGAGCCTCGCCCACCTCGGCGTCCACTTCGACGTCTGGAAGAGCGAGGGCTCGCTCCACACCGAGGGCTGGGTCGAGCGGGCGATCGAGCGGCTGCGGGCCGGCGGCCATCGTCTATGAGCAGGACGGCGCCACCTGGTTCCGCTCGACAGCCTTCGGCGACGACAAGGATCGGGTGATCCTGCGCTCGAACGGCGAGCCGACCTACTTCGCCTCGGACATCGGCTACGTCACCGAGAAGTTCAGCCGCGGCTTCGAAGAGCTGATCTACATCTGGGGCGCCGACCACCACGGGACGGTGGCCCGGGTGCGCAACGCGGCCGAGGCGATGGGCTACGACAAGGACGCTGTCCGGATGCTGCTGATCGCCTGGGTCCGGTTCATCGTCGACGGCGTCGAGGTCTCGATGAGCAAGCGCGCCGGCACGTTCATCACCCTCGACCAGCTCCTCGACGAGGTCGGGCGTCGACGCGGCCCGCTGGTTCTTCGCCTCACGCGGCCCGACATCGGGGATCGACTTCGACATCGAGCTGGCCAAGAAGCAGTCGAGCGAGAACCCCGTCTACTACGTCCAGTACGCCCATGCCCGGATCGCCTCGATCCTGCGCCGGGCCGCCGAGGCCGGCCTCGAGCCGGCATCCTCGGTCGGCGCCGCGATCGGCCGGATCGGCCGAGGCGCTCCTTGCCCGGCAGATCGTCCGGCTGCCCGAGGTGGTCGAGGACGCCGCGGCCCTCGAGGAGTCGCAGGGGATCACCGCCTATCGCGACCGAGCTGGCGACCGCCTTCCACGCCTTCTACCGCGATGCGAAGGTCGTCGATCCGGCCGAGCCGGAGCGATCGCGCGCCCGGCTCGCCCTCGTCTCGGCGGCCAAGATCACCCTGGCCAACGCCCTCGCCCTGCTCGGGATCTCCGCCCCGGAGTCGATGTGACCTCGACCGTGCGGGTCGGGTCGATCGTGATCCGGGTGGATGACCTCGAGCGCCAGACGGCGTTCTGGACCGCGGCCCTCGACTACCTGGCGAGGGAGCCGGACGCCGACGATTTCGTCCTGCTCCATCCGCGCGACGGCCTCGGATCCTGGACAGCTCAGCTCCGTGGCGCACATCCCGTCGCGGATTCCGACGCGTCGACCAGCATCCCAGGACCGGCGGCAGTCGCACGCCGTCGCTCTGGTGCGACCGAGGCCACTGGCCAGGCCGCGCCGAAGTCGACTACGGCATCCTGCCGCCCTGAGGCGCCGTCTGCGCCGGTGGTCACAGCCCGTGGCGACCGGCGCTCGCGAGGCGCGAGGACGGCTCGCCGACACCACATGTCCCGCCGGGCGTGACAAAACCGGTTCTCAGGTGGACCGCCGAGCGGTCGACTGCGCCGTTCCGCTGAATCGTCCGCGAGCCACGCTCAGCCGCTACGACTTCGTTCGCCGTAGTCGGGCCGGCTCGGCAGCCGAAAGGCCGGTTTGTCACGCCACCGTAGGACGAAGGCCGTGAGCGCGAGCCGCCGCCGCGGCCGGTAGCTCGCGGTCTAGCCGGCCAGGCCCGAGGGCGCCGGCCAGGGCGTTGATCGTCGCCTGGTCCGAGGCGACGAACAGGACGACCTGGTTCGTGCTGCCCGGGTCGATCATCGCCGTGCTCGATGGCAGGAGCTTGAGCGTCGGCCCGGCCGCGGCCGCGAACTCGGTCGCATCGGCCGGCGTGTCCCACTTCGTGATCATCGCGATCCCGAAGCGTGCTGCCGTTCTCGACAAGCGCCAACCGATCGCCACCCCAGCCGGCCGCGGCGGCCTCGGCCTGGGTCACCGGCCACCTTGCCGACCTGCTCGAGCCAGACCGGAACTGGAGCTCGCCGAACGTGTCGGTCAGGGGCATCGTCCAGCCCGGAGCCCAGCTTGGCCGGCAGCGTCGCCGGGATCGTGACCGGCGATCGGCGGCTCGTGGCTCGCCCATTTGTCGGGATGGAGGATCTGCTCGGTCGAGTCGGGCGGCTTGGCATACGCCGCGTCGACGGCCGCCCAGCCGCCGCTCGACTGCAATCCGGTCGACCCAGCTGAGGCCCTGCTCGTACGGGAAGAGGAGGGTCTCCTTGAGGTCGTCGGGCATCGCGGCGAGGATCGCCGTCTGGCTCGGGTCGTTGGCCTCGCCGGCGAGCTGGAGGAGCTGGGCCGGGGTCATGTTCGCCTCGGCCCAGAGCGTCATCAGGAGCGTGGCGTCGCCCTCGGGCAGGGACAGCCGGGCCAGCGCCCGGTCGGAGTTGCTCGTGTCGTCCAGGCCCGAGCTTGGCCAGCCCGAAGTTCTGGTCCTGGAGGGCATGGTCGAACTCATGGGCGTAGGTGATCTGCTCGACCGGGCCGAGCTGGCCCGACTTCGACACGACGTCCATCGTCTTGGTGTCCGGGTCGTACAGCCCGGCCACCTGGCTCGACAGGAGCTGGACGTCGAGGTCCTTGAGCGAGGCGTCCGCGGGCAGCAGGCCGAGCGACTTGAGGAGCCGCTCGTTGGCGGCGACGAGGGCCGGCGGGTTGCTCTTGTCGAACGAGTCGGTGACGAGGGCGGTGAGCTGGTCCGGGGTCAGGATCCTGCGGGCCACGTCGGACTTCTTGGTCAGCTCGCCGGATCTGCTGGACGGCCGTCTCGATCGAGGTGAAGATCTGGTCGTTGCTGAGCGGGCGGCCGGGCGGGGCGTCGGCCGAGGGCGGTCGACGCCGGGGCGGTCGACGAGCGGGGCTGGGCGGGCCGGCCGACGGCGGCGCCGCTCGAGCCGCAGGCGCCGGCGAGGATCACGATGATGCCGAGCGCGAGCCACGCGCGCGCCAGGCGCCGCTGATGCCGGTCAGTGGTGGCGCATCGTCGATTGTGGCAGGTCCGCCCGGAAATGCGCCGTCCCCCGGTCGTCCCATGACTCGACCGCTCGCTCGAGCCTGAGCGCGGCCTGACCGTGCTCAGGAGCGTGTCCCTTTCTTAATCAAACGGCAGCGTTGTGCCTGAATCAGCGTGTCCGTACCGTTGATCCCGGAACCGTAGGACGCGTTCCACCTCCCTCCCTCCGACCGGGAGCGCCGATTGGGCAGGCGCTCCCGGTCTCCCTTTTCCCGGGATCCGGCTCCGGCCGAAGCGCGAGCCAACCGCCAGCTAAGGCGCGGGTGATCGCCATCTGTCAGAATCAGGCCAATGGAACTCACCTGGTACGGGCGCACGTGCGTCCGGCTCAAAGGCCGTGACGCAGTCGTTGTCGCCGACCCGTACCAGTCCGTCGTGGGACCCACCGGTCGCGGGATCACGGCCGAGATCGTGACCTACAGCCACTCCGGACGACGCCCCCCTGGCGCGGGCCAAGGGCACGACCGCCCGCGACGGCAAGACGATCGTCCCCAGGCAGCCTCGAGGACGCGTTCATCCTCGATGGCCCGGGCGAGTACGAGATCCGGCACGTGCTGCTGACCGGCGTCCGGACCTATCGCGACGACACGCGCGGGGCGAGGATCGCGGCCGCCAGACCGCCTTCGTCGTCGAGCTCGACCAGATGCACACGATCCACCTGGGCGACATCGGCCACCTGCTGACCGAGGAGAAGCTCGGCGATATCGGCTCGGTCGACATTGCCTGCGTCCCGATCGGCGGCAACCTGAGCGCCACCCGGGCGGCGGAGCTGATCGCGCAGCTCGATCCCGAAGATCGTCGTCCCGATGGCGGTCTGCGAGGACGAGCGCGACTGCGACGAGGCGCTGGCCAAGTTCTTCCACGAGATGGGCGGCGCGCCCGGGCCGGCCCAGCCCAAGCTCCAGATCGCGATGTCGGCCCTGCCCGAGGAGACGACGGTCGTCCTGCTGGAGTCGCGCGGCAAGCAATAGGGCCTGGCTGGAGGTCGCCCGGCGATGCTCTTCGCCCTCGATCCGCTGCCGCCGGCCAATCTCCTCGCCGCGCGCGACCAGATGGCGGTCACCCTCGGCTTCCACATCATCCTGGCCTGCCTCGGGGTGGCCTTTCCGACGCTCCTGCTGATCGCCAACTGGCGGGCGATCCGGCGCGACGACGCGGACGCGCTGCGCCTCGCCCGGCGCTGGACGCGGATCATCGCGGTGACCTTTGCCGTGGGCGCGGTCTCGGGCACGATCCTGTCGTTCGAGATGGGCCTCCTGTGGCCCGGCCTGATGGGCCGCTTCGGGGCGGCCTACGGGATCCCGTTCGCGATCGAGGGGATCTTCTTCTTCCTCGAGGCGATCTTCATCGCGATCTACATCTACGGCTGGGATCGGCTCTCGCCGTGGGCCCATTTCCTGAGCGGGATCCCGATCGCGATCGCCGGCTTCGGGGGCACCTTCTCGGTCGTCACGGCCAACGCCTGGATGAACCAGCCGGCCGGCTTCACCCTGGGTGCCGACGGCCAAGGTGACCGACGTCCAGCCGCTCGGGGTCATCTTCAACAACGCGACCTGGTATGAGGCGGCCCACATGTTCCTGGCCGCCTACATGGTCACGGGCTTCCTGCTCGCCTCGACCTATGCCGTCGGCCGGCTGCGCGGACGGATGGATCGCTACACCCGGCTCGGCTTCATCGATCCCGTTCGCGGTGGCGGCGATCTCCACGCCGCTCCAGATCGGGATGGGCGACATCGCCGCCCGGGCCGTCTTCACCGACCAGCCGGCCAAGTTCGCGGCGATGGAGCTGGTCCAGACGACCGGCCCGAACACGCCGGTCGTGCTGGGCGGCGATCCTCGTCAACGGCCAGGTGGTCGGCGGCCTGAAGATCCCGGCGCCTCGATTCGCTGCTGGCCGGGTTCAACACGGACACCGTGATCCAGGGCCTCGACAGCATGCCGATCGACGACCAGCCGCCGGTCGACGTCGTCCATCTCGCCTGGGACACGATGCTGAGCGCTGGGCTTCGCCCTGCTCGGCCCTGGCGGCCTGGTTCGGCCTGACCTGGCTGCGCCGGCGCGACCTGCCCACGAACCGCTGGTTCTACCGGTTCGCCGCGGTCGCCGGGGTCGCTGCGGTGGTCGCCCTCGAAGCCGGCTGGGTGGTGACCGAGGTCGGCCGCCAGCCGTGGGTGGTCTACGGGCTGCTGCGGACGTCCGACGCCGTCACGCCGTGCGCCCGGGACGCTGATCTCGTTCGTCGTCGTGATGGTCGATCTACGTCGTCCTGGGGGCCGCCACGCTCATCGTCCTGCGCGCGATGAGCCGCCAGGGAGCGGCCGAGGCTCGGGCGGGCGACATGCCCTACGGCCCGAGCCAGTGAGCCGAGGCGAACGGGACCAGGCCGACGTCGTGGCCCTGGTCCTGTGGCTGGGCGTGACGATCTATGCGGTCTTCGGAGGGGCCGACTTCGGGGCCGGGATTGTGGGACCTGCTGGCCGGTCGCGACCGACCGGGGCGAGGCGCCCGCGCGGCCTGATCGACGCCTCGATCGGCCCGGTCTGGGAGGCGAACCACACCTGGCTGATCTTCGACCTGGTGATCCTGTGGAGCGCGTTCCCGCTCGCCTTCGCCTCGCTCATGTCGACCCTGTTCATGCCCGCTCACCCTGGCCGCCTTCGGGATCATCCTGCGCGGCGCCGGCTTCGCCTTCCGCAAGTACACCCGGCAGCTGGCCGGCCGGCGGGCTCTTCGGCGCGACCTTCGCGCTCTCGTCGGTGATCACCCCGTTCTTCCTGGGCTGTGCTCTGGGCGGGATCGCCTCGGGCCGGGTGCCGGCCGGCAATGCGGCCGGCGATCCCTGGACGAGCTGGCTCAACCCGACCTCGATCGCTGGTCGGGCATGCTGGCCGTCGCGGCGGGCGCCTACGTCGCCGCCGTCTTCCTCGTGGCGGCCGCCCGCAAGCGGGGCGAACCGAGCCTCGAGCGCTACTTCCGGCGGCGCGCCCTGGCCATGGGCATCGTGACCGGCGGGCTGTCGATCGGCGGCCTGGCCGTGATCCGGGCCGATGCGCCCGACCTGTGCGGCGGGGCTTGACCGGCCGCGGTCTGCCCCTGGTCATCCGCGTCGGTGGTCCTGGGCAGCGCCAGCCTGGTCCTGCTCGCGCGCGACGCGACGCGCGGGATCCGGGTCGTCGCGGCCGGCGGCAGTCACGGCGATCGTGTGGGGCTGGGGCTTGGCCCAGTACCCGGCGATCCTGCCCGGCTCGCTGACGATCACCGATGCGGCGGCACCGGCGGGCACGCTCGACGCCCTGATCGTCATCTCGATCGCGGCCGCGCTCACGATCGGCCCGTCGCTGGCGCTCCTGTTCATCCTCGACGGCCGCAGCCGGCTCGAGGCGGGCCACTAGCTCGAGGCCGGCCTCGAGCTCGAGCTCGGCGGGCGGCCGCTCAGCCGCTGGTAGACGGGCCGGCCGCGCTTGATCACGGTCCGGACCAGGCCGGCGGCCGGCCAGTACGGGATCTGGGTGTGGCTGGGCACCCGCCAGATCGACGAGGTCGGCCAGCTTGCCCACCTCGATCGAGCCAATCTCGTCGCCCAGGCCCAGGGCGTGGGCCGCGTTGATCGTCACCGCCGCGAGCGCCTCGGCCGGGGTCAGCTTCAGCTGGAGGCAGGCCACGGTCATCGACCAGCGGCAGGCTGGCCGTCGGCGACGTGCCCGGGTTGAAGTCCGAGCGCGATCGCCACCGGCACGCCGCGCTCGATCAGGCTCCGGGCCGGGGCGTAATGGTCGGCCATCAGGAACCAGGTCGTGGCCGGCAGGAGGGTCGCGACGACCGGACGATCGGTGCCCGCCGCGGCCGCCAGCGCATCGATGCCCGCCTCCGACGGCGCGGCCAGGTGGTCGGCCGACAGGGCCCCGATCTCGGCCGCCAGCTCGGCCCCGCCCGACGGCGCGAGCTCATCGGCATGGAGCCGCGGGCGCATCCCGAATGCCTCGGCGGCCAGCAGGATCCGGCGCGACTGATCGGGACTGAAGACGCCCGCCTCGCAGAAGACATCGGCGAAGCGGGCCCGGCCCTGGGCGGCGATCCCGGGCAGCTGCTCGTCGAGCAGGTGGCGGGTGTACGCCTCGGCGGGATCGCGCCGGCGGCGGAACTCGTCGGGGACGGCGTGGGCGCCGAGCCAGGTCGGCAAGACGTCGATCGGGCCCTTCGCGGCCGAGCGTGAAGGCCGCCTCGAGGAGGCGCAGCTCGGTCGGCAGGTCGAGGCCGTAGCCGGACTTCGCCTCGATCGTCGTGACGCCGTGGCTGAGCATCTCCTCGAGCCAGCGCCGGCCGTGGGCCAGCAGCTCGTCGAGCGACGCCGCCCGCGTGGCCCCGACGGTCGACAGGATCCCGCCGCCCGCCGCGAGGATCTCGAGGTAGCCGGCGCCCTCCTGGCGCAGGCGGAGCTCGCCCTCGCGGCTGCCGGCGAACAGCAGGTGGGTGTGGGCGTCGATCAGGCCCGGGCGTGATCGTGCCGCCCTCGGCATCGATCCGGGCGAAGCGGGCGAGGGGCAGGTCCTGGGCCTCGAGGCTGCGCTCGACCGCCGCCCGCGGCCCGACCGCCACGATCCGGTCCTCCCAGGTCGCGACGATCGGCGCTCGTCGGCCTCGGGCCGTCCCGGTCGCTGGAGGAGCGCCGGCTCGTCCTGGCTCGCCCGGCCCGCAGGCCGCCGGCCAGGGTGGCGATCTCGCTCGCACCCAGGATCAGGAGGCCCATCGAGCGGCCGTCGGTCAGGCCGCCCTCGATGACCCGGAGGGTCATGCGCCGTCACCGTCGCCGAGCTGGGCGGCGGCCAGGCGCAGCTCGAGGACCTGCATCGGGCTGAAGTCGCGCAGCCGGAGGTAGCCGGCGGCCGCCGCGCAACGCTCCTCGACCGGGGCCGAGGGATCGAAGCCGGCGTGGTCGGCCACGGCCAGGAACGCGGCCAGCGGGCAGAGCCCGATCAGCTCCGATTCGAGCAGGTCGACGCCGTCGCCCTCGGCCTCGGTCCGGACCGTGTCCCAGACCAGCCACAGCGGCGTGACCGAGAAGTCGAGCAGGTTCATCGAGACCTGGGCGCAGGCCGGCCGATCCGGGTCGCGGAGCCGACGCCCATCGCCTGGACCCGGGGCAGGCCGCCGCCCGACTCGCGCACCCGGCGGGCGATCCGCCGGGCCAGCTCCATGTCGTTCGAGGCGAGGTTGATGTTGTAGGCGATCAGGAACGGCCGGGCTCCGACGGCGACGGCGCCGGCCGAGGGATGCGTCCGGGCCGGGCCGAAGTCGGGCTGCCGGCCCTCGTTGGCGATCTCGACCTTGAGGCCCTCGTACTGGCCCGCGCCGGACGTCGGCCAGCTTGACCCGGTCGGAGCGGCTGGCCGCGGCCGCGTACAGGTAGACCGGCAGGTCGAACCGGCTGGCGATCCGGGCGCCGAAGGCGCGGGCGAGCTCGACGCACTCGTCGAGCGTCGTGTCGCCGAGGGGCACGAACGGGATCACGTCGACGGCCCCGATCCGGGGATGCTCGCCGGTCTGGCGCTCCATGTCGATCTCGCCGACGGCCACCTCGACGGCCAGCTCCATGGCCCGGATGACGGCCTCGGGCTCGCCGGCCAGGGTCAGGACGCTGCGGTTGTGGCTGGCGTCGCTGGTCCGGTCGAGGAGGAGCGCGCCCGGCGTTCGGGTGATCGCGGCGGCGAGGCGATCGACCACCTCGACCCGGCGGCCCTCGGAGAAGTTCGGCACGCACTCGACGAGCTTGGCCACGCGATCCATCGTGCCACGTCTGCCCGGCCCCGCGTCCTCCGCGCAGGCGCTGTTCGGCCCGAACTGCGGGACGTTAGAGCTAGGCTAACGCGAGCCCTAAACTAGCCGCCATGTCCGAGCCCACGGCCCGCCCCAACCTCTTCCACCACCCGAACTTCCGGAAGCTGTGGGTGGGCGACACGATCAGCCAGTTCGGCACGCAGGTCAGCCAGCTGGCCATCCCGCTCGTGGCGATCATCTTCCTGAAGGCGAGCGCCTTCGAGGTCGCCCTGCTGGGGACCGTCGAGTTCCTGCCGTTCCTGCTGTTCACCCTGCCCGCCGGTGCCTGGGTCGATCGCCTCCAGCGCCGGCCGATCCTGATCACCGGCGACGTCGGCCGGGCGCTCTGCCTGATCTCGATCCCGATCGCCTACGAGCTCGGCGTGCTGACGATCGCCCAGCTCTACATCGTCGGCTTCGCGATGGGCGTCCTGACCGTCTTCTTCGACGTCTCGTACCAGTCGTACCTGCCCTCGCTGGTCGAGCGCGACCAGCTCGTCGAGGGCAACGCCAAGCTCCAGGCGAGCCAGTCGGCGGCCCAGATCCTGGGGCCGGGCTTCGGCGGCTACCTGATCGGCGTCCTGACGGCGCCGATCGCGGTCATCGTCGACGCGGTCAGCTACTTGGCCTCGGCCCTGTTCGTGTTCACGATCAAGGGCAGCGAGGCGCCGATCCCGCCTCGGGACGGGCCGCGGGGCAGCCGGGTGCGAGCGCCTGCGCGGCTTCGGCGGCGAGATCCGGGAGGGCCTGGCGTTCGTCCTCGGCCATCCCTACCTGCGGATGATCGCGGGCGCCACCAGCACGAGCAACCTGTTCGGGAACATCGCGACGGGGATCTACCTCGTCTACGTCGTCCGGGTCCTCGGCCTCGATCCGCTCGCGGATCGGCCTGATCTTCTCGCTGGGCAGCTTCGGCACGTTCGTCGGCGCCCTCGTCGCCAACCGGATCGCCGCCCGGATCGGGGTCGGGCCGGACGATCGTCCTGGCGATGGCGATGAATGGGCCGTCCACGCTTCCTCATCGCGATCGCCCCGGTCGGTGACTCGCCGAGCCGTTCCTGGTCGCGTCCGTGGCGCTGGCCGGCTTCGGCTGGCCTGGTCTACAACATCAACCAGGTGAGCTTCCGGCAGGCGATCACGCCCGAGCGGATGCAGGGCCGGATGAACGCCACGATGCGCTTCCTGGTCTGGGGCACGATCCCGATCGGCTCGGTGATCAGCGGCATCCTGGCCACGATCTTCGGCCTGTCGGCGACGATCTGGGTCGGCGCGATCCTGTCGTTCACGCCGGTCCTGTTCCTGATCTTCTCGCCGATCCTGAGGATCAAGACGATGCCCACCAGCCCCGAGGACTGGGCGCCCGCAACCTGGCCCTCGAGGCCGCCGCGGCCGCCGAGACCGGTCGACCGCCGCTGCTCTAGGAGCGGTCGCTTGCTACGAGCGCGCGTTGCTCGTCGCGCATCGGGATCCGGACGCCGCGCTCCTGGGCCACCTCGATCGCCCGCTCGTAGCCGGCGTCGACGTGGCGGACGACGCCCATGCCCGGGTCGGTGGTCAGGACGCGCTCGAGCTTCTGGGCGGCCAGCTCGGTGCCGTCGGCGACGACCACCATCCCGGCGTGCTGGCTGTAGCCGATCCCCGCCGCCGCCGTGGTGGATGCTGACCCAGGTCGCGCCGGCCGCCGTGTTGACAGGGCGTTGAGCAGCGGCCAGTCGGCGATCGCGTCGGAGCCGTCGCGCATCGCCTCGGTCTCGCGGTTCGGCGAGGCGACCGAGCCCGAGTCGAGGTGGTCGCGGCCGATCACGATCGGGGCGCTCGACCGCGCCGGTCCGGACGAGCTCGTTGAAGACGCGCTCCGGCCCGCGCCCGCTCGCCGTAGCCGAGCCAGCAGATCCGGGCCGGCAGGCCCTGGAACGGCACCTTCGCCTGGGCCATCCGCAGCCAGCGGTGCAGGGCGGCCTTCTCGGGGAAGAGCTCGACCAGGGCCGTCGTCGGTGCGCTGGATGTCGGCCGGATCGCCCGACAGGGCGACCCACCGGAACGGGCCGTTGCCCTCGCAGAACAGCGGCCGGATGAACGCCGGCACGAAGCCGGGGTAGTCGAAGGCATCGGTCACGCCCGCCTCCTGGGCCATCGCCCGGAGGTTGTTGCCGTAGTCGAAGACGACCGAGCCGGCGCGCTGGAAGTCGAGCATCGCCCGGCAGTGGGCGGCCATCGAGCGCATCGCGTGGGCGATGTACACGTCGGGCTGGCTCGCCCGCAGCGCGCAGCGGCATCGACGAACGCGATCTCGGCCGGGACGTAGCCGCCCAGCGCGTCGTGGGCCGAGGTCTGGTCGGTGACGACATCGAAGTGCTCGCCGGCCGGCCGCCCAGGCCGGCTCGATCTCGGCCGCGTTGCCGACCAGCGCGATCGACAGCGGCTTCGCCGGCCGCGGCGGCCGCTCGGGCCATCCGCAGCGCCTCGTCCGGGTCGTGGGTCAGGCGATCGACGTAGCCGATCTCGAGGCGCCGCCGCGCCCGGGACTCGTCGACCTCGATGCACAGCGCCACGCCGTCGTTCATCGTCACGGCCAGCGGCTGGGCGCCGCCCATCCCGCCCAGGCCGGCGGTCAGGGTCACCCGGCCGCGCAGCGTGCCGCCGAAGTGCTGGCGGGCCAGCTCGGCGAACGTCTCGAACGTGCCCTGGAGGATGCCCTGGGTCCCGATGTAGATCCACGAGCCGGCGGTCATCTGGCCGTACATCGTCAGGCCCTCGCGCTCGAGCTCGCGGAACACCTCCCAGGTGGCCCACTTGCCGACGAGGTTCGAGTTGGCGATCAGGACCCGGGGCGCCCACTCGTGGGTGCGGAAGACCGCCACCGGCTTGCCCGACTGGACGAGCAGCGTCTCGTCGTCGGCCAGCCGGCGCAGCTCGCGGACGATCGCGTCGAAGGCGTCCCAGGTGCGCGCCGCCCGACCGGTGCCGCCGTAGACGACCAGGGCGTCGGGATTCTCGGCGACCTCCGGGTCGAGGTTGTTCATGAGCATCCGGAGGGCGGCTTCCTGGCCCCAGCCGCGGCAGCTGAGCTCGGTGCCGCGGGGCGCCCGGACGGGGCGCGCTCCGGGAAGCGGCTGGCGGCCGGCGATCGTCACCGCGGGATTCTAGCCGCCGGGCGGGCGGCCGGACCAGGAGCGGGCCGGCGCCGGAGCCGTCGGGTACGCTCCCGTCATGGCCATCCTCGCCGTCCGCCGCTGGTCCAGCCTGGATCCGGCCGAGCGCGAGCGCCTGCTGGCCCGCTCGACCGCGGCGATCTTCGATCCGGCCCTGATGGCCTCGATCGAGGCGATCTTCCGCGACGTTGCCGAGCGCGGCGACGCGGCGGTCCTCGAGGCAACGGCAGAGTTCGACGGGATCGCCTTCGCCTCCGCCGACGCGCTCCGGGTGCCCAAGGCCGAGATCGCGGCCGCCCATGCCGCGACTCGATCCGGGGCTGCTCGGCCGGAATCCGCGAGGCGATCGCCAACAGCCGCCTGTTCAACGAGGCCCAGGTTGCCGAGACCGGTCGCTCCTGGGCGGCCGAGGTCCGGCCCGGATTCGTCGTCGGGGAGCAGTTCGCACCGATCCCGACGGTCGGCCTGTTCGTGCCCACCGGCAAGGCGTCGTATCCGTCGGTCCTGTGCCAGATCGGGACGCCCGCCGTCGTCGCCGGGGTCGGGCGGATCGTTGTCCTCGTCCCGCCCATCCCGGGGGGCGGTGGGGCCGTGGATCCGGCGACCCTGGCCGTCGCCCACGAGCTGGGCATCGGCGAGGTCTACCGAGCGAACGGCCCGGCCGGGATCGCGGCCCTGACGTTCGGCACAGCCACGATCCCGCGGGTGCGCAAGATCGTCGGGCCGGGCAGCCCGGCGGTGACCGCCGCCCAGGTCCTCGCCCAGCGCTACGGTGTCGCGACCCAGATGCTGTGCGGGCCGTCCGAGAGCCTGATCATCGCCGACGAGACCGCCGACCCATGGCGGCTGGCGATCGACCTGCTCAACGAAGCCGAGCACGGCGTCGACTCGGCGGCGACCCTGGTCACGACATCCGCGGCGCATGGTCGAGGCGGTCGAGACGGCCGTCGCCGACCAGCTGCCGCGGCTGCCGGCCGTTCGAGCCGCGGCCGCCCGGGCGGTCCTCGGCGATCTCGGCGGGGCGATCCTGGTGGACACGCTCGATGAGGCCCTCGACGTCGCCAACGAATACGCCGCCGAGCACGTCCAGCTGGCGACGTCGGATCCCGAGGCGACGCTGGCCGCGCTGCGCTACGCCGGCGAGGCGCTCCTCGGCCAGGACACGCCGATCGGCGCTTCGAGCTACACGATCGGGATCCCGGCCACGCTGCCCACCGGTGGCTACGCCCAGCTCAACGGCGGCGTCACGGCGCGGACGTTCCTGACCTCGACCTCGATCGCCCGCCTCTCACCGGAGGCCCTGGCCGGCCTGGCCGAGCCGACGCTGGCCCTCGCCGACCACGAGGGCTTCCCGGCCCACGCCGCCTCGTTCCGGTTGCGGGGCCTGGGCTAGCTCGTCGGCACTGCCGTCCCGGCGGCTGGGCTTGCGGCCGGGCCGGCACGGCGGGCCCACCGGCTCGACCCGGATTTCCGGATTACCAGCCCCCGTGGTGGTAAGGAAGATATTGCCGTCGCGTGGGGCTGGATCAGGGTCCAAACGGGCCGAGTCGTGCACAGCCGATCAGCGTCGACCCGCCAATCCAGCCCGGAATCGACGCAGATTCGTTCTTGACTACCTCACCGGTTGGTATTCCGGAAGAAGCCACGCTTCGGCCGCCGCCGGGCCAGCCGAGGCTAGGTGGCGGCGGGCTTGCGGCCGGGCCGGCCGGGGGTGCCCAGGCGCCACCAGACGAAGGCCACGACGGCGATCACCACGACGACCAGGATCAGCGTGTCGAAGGGCTGGAGCGAGTGCCGGATGTCGACCCAGTTCGCGCCCAGGACCGTGCCCGCGTACACCAGGCCAACCGACCACAGGAACGCACCGGCCGCGGAATAGACGGTGAACTTGGCCAGGTTCATCCGCACGACCCCGGCCGGGAAGCTGATGAACGTCCGGACCACCGGCAGGAAGCGGCTGAAGAAGACGGTCTGCGAGCCCCACTTCGCGAAGAAGCGCTCGGCCGTGTCGATCTCGTGCGGCCGGATCAGGACGTACTTGCCGTAGCGCTCGAGCAGCGGCCGGCCGCCCCAGGCACCGATCGCATAGGCGATCAGCGAGCCGATGACGTTGCCGATCGTGGCCGCGATCACGACGAGCCAGAAGTTCCAGGGTCCGCCGGTCAACGGCTCGATCGCGTGCGGGTCCGAGACGAGGAAGCCGGCGAACGGCAGGATCAGCTCGGACGGGAGCGGGATCATCGCCGATTCGATCACGCTGGCGACCAGGACGCCGAGGTAGCCGATCGACCCGTACAGGTTGGTCAGGAACGGGATGACGATCTGGTCGAGGAAGGCGAGCATCAGGCCGCGTCAGGAGGCTGGGTCACGTCGGGCAGGATAGCCGACTACCATCGACGCCGTGACCGACCCAATCGTCCTGACCGGCGCGCACGCTGACGATCGCCGATGTCGAGGCGGTGGC
This sequence comes from uncultured Chloroflexia bacterium, assembly GCA_963718285.1. Taxonomy (GTDB): domain Bacteria; phylum Chloroflexota; class Limnocylindria; order Limnocylindrales; family CSP1-4; genus Palsa-1033. The sequence continues at coordinate 154,593 of CAVQYU010000002.1, forward strand.
CCGCCAGGGCGCGACGGCCAGCCTCGATCCCGATGCCCGGGCTCGGGTCCAGGAGTCGCGCGACGTGATCGAGCGGCTGGTCGGCAGCGGCGAGGTCGTCTACGGCGTGACGACCGGCTTCGGGGACCTGGCCACCACGTTCATCGCCCCGGCCGACGCCGCCCGCCTCCAGCAGAACCTGCTGATGAGCCACGCCGCCGGCGTCGGACCGGCGTTCCCGGCCGAGGTCGTCCGGGCCATGCTCCTGCTCCGGGCGAATACCCTGGCCCTCGGCCACAGCGGCTGCCGGCCGCTTGATCATCGATCGACTGCTGGAGATGCTCGAGCTGGGCATCCATCCGGTCGTGCCCGAGCAGGGCTCGCTCGGCGCCTCGGGCGACCTGGCGCCCCTGGCCCACCTGGCCCTGCCCCTGATCGGACGCGGCGAGGTCGACTTCCACGGCCAGCACGTGCCGGCCCTGATCGCCCTGCGCGAGGCCGGCCTCGAGCCGCTCGCCCTCGAGGCCAAGGAGGGCCTGGCGCTCCTCAACGGGACCCAGATGATGTCGGCGGTCGGCGCCCTGGCCCTGGCCGACGCGGATCGCCTGGCCCGGACGGCCAGCGTCGCGGCGGCGATGTCCGTCGAGGCCCTGCTGGGCACCGACGTCGCGTTCGCCGCCGAGTACCAGCTCGCCCGGCCGCATCCCGGCCAGATCACCGTGGCCGGCGAGCTGCGCCACCTGCTGCGCGGTTCGACCCTCCAGACGAGCCATCACGGGCACGCCCACAAGATCCAGGACCCGTATTCGCTGCGCTGCGTGCCGCAGGTCCACGGCGCCGTGCGCGATGCCCTCGACTACCTGCGCGGCGTGCTCCTGATCGAGCTCAACAGCGCCACCGACAACCCGCTCGTCTTCCCGGGCGGGGGCGGCGCCGATCCGACGGCGCGATCGCGACCGGCGGCGGCCTGGTGATCAGCGGCGGCAACTTCCATGGCGAGCCGATCGGCCTGGCCCTCGACTTCGCCAAGCTGGCCGTGGCCGAGCTCGGCTCGATCAGCGAGCGCCGGACGGCGCTGCTGGTCGATGCCCGGCTGAACGGCGGCCTGCCGCCCTTCCTGGCCGCCTCGTCCGGGCGTCGATTCGGGCCTGATGATCCTCCAGTACACGGCGGCGGCCCTGGTCTCCGAGAACAAGGTCCTGGTCCATCCGGCCACCGCCGATTCGATCCCGACGAGCGCGAACCAGGAAGACCACGTCTCGATGGGCTCGATCGCTGCGCGCCACGCCCGGACGGTGGTCGAGCACGTGGAGCGAGTCATCTCGATCGAGCTGATCGTGGCCGCCCAGGCCCTCGACCTACGCCTCGAGCTGCTGCCGGGCACCGAGGCCGGGGCTGGGGTGCGCGCGGCCCACGCCGCGATCCGGGCCGTCGTGCCCCGTCTCGACGGGGACCGGGAGCCGGGACCGGACCTGGCCGCCGCCATGCGCCTGGTCCGGAGCGGTGAGCTGGCGGGCCTGGCCGGGCAGGCATGATCCGGATCATCGACGTCGTCGACGCCGACGGATTCGGCCTGGTCCCGCCGTGCGCCGATCCGGGCTTCGACCACCGCTCGTGCGACTACTGGGAGGACGCCGATCGCGGCTCGAAGGCGGCTCGGCTGGGCTGGCTCGAACCGGCCGCGGCGGCGCCGGTTCCGAGGCGCCCGAACCCGTTCGGCGGCGACGATGACGCGCCGCTCGATGTCCCGACGAGCAACCCGTTCGCAATCGCTGGCGGCCCGTCACCGGCGTTCAATCCGCTCCTGGAGGAGCGCACCGTCATCGCCGATAACCCCTTCGCGCCGAAGCCCAGGGCGCCGCTCGGGGTGGGCCGCGACGGCCCGCGCAAGCTCGGCTTGCTGACCCGCGGCCTGGCCGTGTTCGGGAGCTACGCCAAGGTCCTCCTGGTCGACGATCGAGCCCGCCGTGCTACGCCCAGTTCGGGCCGCTCTCGGCCTATCCCCGGGCGCTCCGCCTGCGCGAGCTCTATCCGCAGCTGCCCGACGCTCCCCTCCCGGCCGTGATCACCTGCATCGCGACGGGCGCTTCGGAGCGCGGACAGGGCCATGCCCATGCTCTGGTGGCCGCCGTCTGCGACGACCTGGCCGAGCGCGGCTTCGCGGCGGTCGAGGCGTATCCCCAGGCCGGCGCCCGGCCCGATTCGACGAGCGCTGCGACGCCGGGGTTCTGGCTCGAATGCGGGTTCGCGCTGGCGGTCGACGACGAGCGGTTTCCCGTCCTCCGCCGGGAGCTCGATTGAGCCCGACTCCGCGCGGGTCGGCCGGCATGCTCGTCGCAGGCTTGCTCGTCGTGGCCCTGCTCGTCGCCGGTTGCAGCACATACAGCGGCCCCTCGCCGGCTTCCTCGGCCGAGCCGGCTTCGTCGGCCCCGCCGGCAACGGCCGCCGCGCCATCGACAGCCGCGCTGCCCAGCGTGGCGGAGCCGTCTGCATCCCTCGGTGCCGGGGCGGGTTCGTCGCCAGCGGCCTCAGGCAGCGCCGGTCCTGCGATCCCGATCGACCCGCTCTTGCTGGCGATCCTGCCGGCCACGGTCGGCGGACAGACCGATCAGCGAGATTCCGAGACATCGAAGCGAACCTGATGACGGACCCAGATCTTCAGACCAATGCCGCGTCACTGGCCGTGGCGCTCGGGATCAACTCGGGCACGGGCGACTTCGCCTACGTGGCCGTCATCCAGCTCAAGCCGTTCGTCTTCAGCAACGCCTGGTTCACGTCCTGGCGGCAGAGCTACGACCAGGGTGCCTGCTCCCAGTCGAGCGGCCTGAAGAGCACGAGCAGCACGACGATCGCCGGCCGCCAGGTGTTCGTCGGGCACGTGCAACGGTGGGGCGCTGACCTACCACGTCCACCTGACCGGGCCCGATCGGGTCGTCTCGATCACCTCGGTCGGCACGGCCGGCTTCGGGGCGATGGTCATCAGCGCGCTCAAGCCGTAGGCGGGACGGCTACTCCCAGGGGGTCTTCGGTGGCCGCCGCAAGTGGGCCAGGTCGTTGAGCAGGATCAGGCGCGCATCGCCCGGCCCGGAGCCGTGCTCGAAGCGGAGCGCGGTCAGGTTGGCCTGGGACTGCTGGAGCCGGAGCCTGAACTCGCGGACCGCGATGCCCAGCGCCACGCACACGAGGATCCGATTGAGCGAGCTGTGGGCGACGACCAGGACCGGCCGATCAGCCAGCCGGGCATCGCCGCCGAGGCGCTCGTGGGCGGTCAGCTGGTCGGCCAGGAATGAGGTCACCCGACGGGCCACGTCGTCGCCCGACTCGCCGCCTGGGCAGGCAATGGTCGCCGGATCGATCTCCCAGGCGAGCCGCTCGTCGGGGTCTCGCTCCTCGATCTGGGCGTAGGTCAGGCCTTCCCAGTGGCCGTAGTCCATCTCGCGCAGGCGGGGGTCGGCCTCGACCGGTGGGGCCTGCGGGCTGCGCCCGGCGATGATCGCGGCCGTCTCACGCGCTCGAACGAGGGGGCTGCACAGGATCCGCTCGAAGCGGACCTTGTCCAGGCGGACGGCCAGAGCCATGGCCTGGGCCTGGCCGGCTTGCGACAGCTCAACGTCGATCCGCTGGCCGAGGTGCTGCTCGGGATCCGAACGGGGGGTCAGGCCGTGACGCGTCAGGATCAGGGTGAGCACGGCCCGAGTCTACGGGATGCGAGAATGGGCCCGGAGGTAGCACATCTCGATGACTGACCCACACGGCGGACATGACGTTGGCCATGGAACGGCAGGCGGCCACGGCGGCGGCCACGGCGGGGCCGACGACCACGCTGAGGCGCTCGGTCCGGTCGACCTGGCGATGTGGGGCGTGGGCGTGCTGGGCGTTGCGGTCGGCCTGCTCGTGTGCCTGTGCTTCGCCTTCGCGACGGGGGTGCTCTAGCTAGAACAGGCCGACGATGTTCCCGTTGGCGTCGATGTCGATGCGCTCGCCGCCCGGGACCGAGGGCAGGCCAGGCATCGTCCGCATCTCGCCGATGAGCGGCGTCACGAATCCGGCCCCGGCCGAAAGCCGGACGTCGCGGATCGGGATGGTGAAGCCGCTCGGACGGTTCTTCAGGTTCGGATCGTGGCTGATCGAATACTGGGTCTTGGCCATGTTGACCGCCAGGTGGCCGTAGCCGAGCTCCTCGTACAGCTTGAGCGCGCGGCTCGCGGCGGGCAGGTACTCGACCCCGGCCGCACCGTAGACCTCGGTCGCGATCGTCTCGATCTTCATCCGCAGGGAGGCCTCATCGAGATACAGGAAGTGGAAGTCGGGTGACCCGATCTGGGCCGTGTCCCAGACGGCCTGGGCCAGCTTCTCGGCGCCTGCCCCGCCGTCGGTGAAGTGGGTCGACACGAGGGCCTGGCGAGCGCCGGCGGCCAGGGCAACCTCCTGGATCGCGGCCACCTCGGCGGGCGTGTCGGTGGGGAAGGCGTTGATCGCCACGACCACCTCGACGCCGTAGCTGCGGACGATCTCGATCTGTTTGGCCAGGTTCTGGGCACCCAGCCGAACCGCCTCGACGTTCTCCTCGAGCAAGGCGGGGTCGAGCGGCTTGCCGGCCACGATCTTGCCCACGCCGCCGTGCATCTTGAGGGCCCGAATCGTGCCCACGATGACCGCCGCGTCTGGGCGCAGGCCCGACTGGCGGCACTTGATGTCGAAGAACTTCTGGGCGCCCATGTCGGCCCCGAAACCGGCCTCGGTGCATACGATGTCGTTGGTTGCCAGGGCCAGCCGGTCGGCCAGGACCGAGTTGTTGCCATGGGCGATGTTGGCGAACGGCCCGCAATGGACGAAGGCCGGGCCACCCTCGAGGGTCTGGAGCAGGTTGGGCTTGATGGCGTCGACGAGCAGGACGGTCATCGCCCCGGCGACCTTGAGGTCCTCGAGGGTGACCGGCTTCTGGTCGCGGGTATAGGCCACGACCACCCGGCTGAGCCGGCTGCGCAGGTCGTGGATGTCGGAGGCGAGGGCGAGAATCGCCATGACCTCGGAGGCGACCGTGATCATCGTCTCGGTCTCGCGCGGGATTCCGCCGTCCCGGCCACCCAGGCCGATGACCACCTTGCGCAGGGCACGATCGCTGATATCAACGACCCGCGGCCAGGTGATGCTGAGGGGGTCGATCCCGAGCGGGTTCTTGTGATACAGGCTGTTGTCCAGGAAGGCGGCCGCCAGGTTGTGGGCCGCACCGATCGCATGGACATCGCCGGTCAGGTGCAGGTTGAAGTCTTCCATCGGGATGACCTGGCTGTAGCCGCCGCCGGCCGCTCCGCCCTTGATCCCGAACACCGGCCCAAGCGACGGCTGGCGGATCGTGACCGCGGCCCGCTTGCCGATCCAATTCAGGCCCTGGACCAGGCCCACGACCGTGGTGGACTTGCCCTCGCCCAGGGGCGTGGGGGTGATGCCCGTGACCAGGATGTACTTGCCCCTCGGGTTGGCGGCCTCGAGGCGCTCAATGGCGGCCAGCGGCACCTTCGCCTTGCGCGGTCCGTACTGCTCGATCTCGTCGTCGCGCAGGCCCAGCTCGCGGGCGATGTCGATGATCGGCCGGGGGGTCACGGATCGGGCGATCTCGAGGTCGGTGGGGAACGTCATGGACGATTGACTCCAGTTGTGAGGGCTGAGGTTGAGCGCGCCGCGCCGGCCTGGGCGCGGGCGGCCTGCAGGACGTGGGTCATGAGCAGGGCGTTGGTCACCGGACCAACGCCGCCGGGAACCGGAGTGATCGCCCCGGCAACGAGGCGAGCCGAGTCGAAGTCCACGTCGCCAACCAGAACCTGGCCGGCCTCGCCCCGATCGGCCATGTTGATGCCCACGTCGACCACGGTCGCGCCGGGCTTGATCATCGCGCCGGTGACCAGCCCGGGCTTGCCTGCGGCAACCACGACCACGTCGGCCGCGGCGACCCTGGCGGCCAGGTCCGGCGTGCGCGAGTGGCAGATCGTGACGGTCGCGTCCTCGCGGGTGAGCAGGATGGCCGCGGGCCAGCCGACCACGTTCGACCGCCCGATGACCACGACCTGCTGGCCGCTCAGCTCGATCCCCGAGCGCTTGAGCAGCTCCACCGCGGCCTGGGCCGTGGTCGGCACGAAGCCCGGATGGCCGAGGAGGAGCCGGCCGGCATTGAGCGGATGGATGCCATCGACATCCTTGGCCGGGTCGATCGTGTCGGTCACCGTCGAGAGCGGGATCCCCTTGGGCAGCGGCATCTGGACGATGATCCCGCTGACCAGCGGGTCGTGGTTCAGCTCGATCAGGCGCCGTCGGAGCTGCATCGCCGTAGCCTGGCCGGGGATCTCGACGAGACGACCCTCGATGCCGGCCGAGCGACAGCCGCGCAGGATCTGCTGGAGATAGACGGCCGAAGGCGCATCGGCGCCAACGATCACGACGGCCAGGGCCGGCGGGTAGCCGTGGAGCTCCTTGAACTGGGCGACTTCGGCCTGGACCGAGGCGCGGATGTCCGCCGCGATCGGGCTGCCCAGGAGGAGTCGAGCCTCGCCCGGTTGGGTCACTCGATCAGACGCCCTCGGCCAGCGGCGCGCGAAGCTCGCCCTTCGCGACGACCTCGCGCGTTGCCAGCGACAGCTCGTCGATCTCGCCGAGCAGCGCGCCCACCCGGGCCGACATCGAGGTGCTGAAGTCCGGATCGCCCACCGCCGGCAGGTTGACGAGCACATTGGCGCCGGCACCGTGAGCGGCCGCGGTGGCCAGGAGGCAAGCCACGGCGAGGTCGCTCGAGGCGTTCTGGTTGCTCCGGCCCGCCAGTGCCTGGGCGGCCTCCACCACCTCGCGGCAGGCCTCGACGCAGGCCAGGGGCACATTCGAGGCGGTCCGGGCGGCCGAACGCAGGGCGACCTTGCGGGCCGCCTGCTCATCGTCCGTTTCCTTGGGCATCCGGAGCGCCGCCGCGAAGACGGCGTAGGCCGCTGCGTCATCGTCGGCGAGACCGAGCAGACGCTGGGCGAGCTCCCGTCCGGCGGCTCCGGCTGAGGCGTGGGTGGCGCCATGGTCGGCGTATTTCGGCCGACCTTCCGAAAGGGCCGCCACCATGGCCACAAGGCCGGCGGCCAGGGATGCCGCGACGGCCGAAGCGCTACCCCCGCCTGGGACCGGCTCGGAGGAGGCCAACGCCTCGACGAACCCGGCTACGGTCAGGTCCGCGAAGCGCGCCGGCTTGGCCGATACAGGTCCGCTGGGCATTTCCGAATTGTAGGCGCGCCCGTTGCGGGCGCAGAGGAGATGTCTCGCAGGGCAGGCACGGTACCGGCGTGCCGCCCCGCGAGACTTTGTGCCCGTCGACGACCGGGGGAGGGTCCGGTGCGCAGGCTCAGATGTTGGGGCGAGCGGAGGTCAGGCGGCGATCCGCGATTCCGCCAGTCCGCGCGCTTCGACCTGATCGGCAGCCTCGACCACCCAGCGCCGCGGCCGGTGCTGATAGGTCACCTGGAAGCGAGCTCGCGCCGTCTGGACCTCGAAGAATGAGCGTGGCCCGGTCTCGACCGGATAGGCCGAACGCTCCTCGCGGACGAGGTTGTGCGAAGTGATCGGCAGGCGCTCGTCCGCCCAGGTGATCTCGCGCGGCCGGCCATCGAACCAGTCGGTCTTGACGTGGACGGGCGTTGGCTCGACACGGAGCATTGCCATTGTCCACTCCTTCCCGGACCCTTGGGGGGGTCCAACCCTGCAGCTTGTGACAGAACGGGTGTTCGGTATGCCCTGACACTAGATCGAACATCCGTTCGGTGTCAAGAGCTCAAGCGCAGGATCCTGGGTCACCGCGTCAGCTTGCCTGTCACAGGGATCAGAAGTCGCGGCGGGGCCCTGGCGATGGGGGCTGCTCGGCGTCGGGCATGCCCGTTCGTCGCTCGAGTGGCTTCATCGGATCGCGCTCGAACGGGGCCGGCAGCCCCGAACCGAGCAGGCGAGCTCGCGTCACCGCTCGATCGCCGAATCGGCGCCGGACCGCGTCCGCGGCCTCCGTTGCCCGGCGCCTTCGACCATCCGGGCCAGCCAATTCATCGCCGAACATGGTCAGCTGCTCGCGCTCGGCAAAGCCGGACGTGCCCACCCCGAGCAGGCGCACCCTGATCCCCCGGATCTCCGGCTGGGCCAGCTCCAGAGCCGTCCGCCAGATCGGTTCGGCCTGGTCGGTCGGCTCGGCCAGCGTCTTCTGGCGGGTGATCGTCCGAAAGGACGAGTCCCGGATCTTGACCTGGACAGTGGCCGCCCGCAGGCCGGCCGAGCGCAGGCGGCTGGCCACGCCGTCGGCCATGGCCAGGAGGGTCTTGTCGATCAGGACCCGATCGTTGGTGTCGACGTCGAAGGTGTGCTCGTGCGAGATCGACTTGGCCGGCCCACCATCGCTGACCGGGTCGTCGTCGATGCCCTGGGCACGCAGGGCGAGGGTCGCGCCGTGCTTGCCGAAGCGGCGAACAAGCAGGTCCGCGGGTAGCACAGCCAGGTCGCCCATTGTGGACACGCCCAGCTCCGCCAGGCCGGCCGCGGTCCGCTCGCCGACGCCCCACAGGCGACGGATCGGCAGGGGCGCCAGGAAGGCGGCCTCGGTGCCCGGCTCCACGACCACCAGCGCATCGGGCTTGCGCAGGTCTGAGGCGATCTTGGCCACGAGCTTCGTGGTCGCGACACCGACCGAGGCGGTCAGCTGGACCTCGTCGAGGATCGCTGCCCGGATTGCCCGGCCGATCTCCGGACCGTCGCCAAACAGGGCGTGCGACGCCGTCACGTCCAGGAAGGCCTCGTCGATCGAGATCGGCTCGACCAGCGGCGTGTAGCGCCGCAGGATCGTCATCACTTCGCGGCTCACGGCCTGGTATTTGCGGCCGTCGACGGGCAGGAACACGGCGTCCGGACAGAGGGCTCCGGCCGTCCGGAGGGGCATGGCCGAGTGAATCCCGAAGCGCCGGGCCTCGTAGCTGGCTGCGGACACGACCCCGCGCTGGTCCGGTCCGCCACCGCCAACCACGACGGGCCGCCCGCGCAGCTCCGGCCGGTCTCGTTGCTCGACGGCGGCAAAGAACGCGTCGAGATCGACGTGCAGGATCGTCCGGCTGGTCACCGGTCCATGATGCGCCCGGCCGTCAGCCGGGCTGGCGGGTCAGCCCTTGGATCAGCCCTTGGGCTCGACTACGACGGTGACCTCGGGGGTCATCCCGGCCAGGACCCGGATGGCCACCTTGTACGTGCCCAGGGATTTGAGCGGCTCGTCCAGGTCGATCTTGTGGCGATCGACATCGATTCCGCGCCGGGCGAGCGCATCGGCGATGTCCTTGGCGGTGATCGAGCCGTACAGCTTGCCGCCGTCGCCGACCTTCACGCCCATCGTCAGGGTGGTCCCGCCGATCCGGTTGGCGTTGATCTCAGCCTCGTCGCGTTCCCGCTTGCGCTTGTCCTCGCGGCTGGCGATGTCGTGCTGCCAGGCGCGGTAAGCGCCACCGGCAGCCGGCACGGCCAGCTTCTGGGGGATCAGGAAGTTGAGCGCATAGCCGTCGGCCACCACCTTCATCTCGCCGCTCTTACCGAGCGCGGCGACATCAGCCGTCAGGATGACCTTCACGCGAGCGAACCCTCCTTGTTGATCCAGGTCCGGACCCGCGGTCCGATCCTGGTCGATCGCAGAGCCCCTGCACCCAGGTCGAACGCCTGGGGGACCCGGCGAATGGCACGCCGGATCGGGCCCGGCATCAGACGTCGAATTTGGGCGACATCACGGTCGAACTCCGAGCGCTCGATCCCGAGCACATCGAGCTTCTCGACCAGGACCTCGTGGGGCACCCCGTCCAGGAACACGTCGACCGCCAGGACCATCACCACCAGGTCGTCGAGTCCGCCGATCACCGGGATGCGATCGGGAATGAGGTCGGCCGGCAGGACCAGGTAGCCGAGCGCGCCCGCAAGCAGGACCTTGCGGCTCAGCGGGGTGCGCTCGTCCATGACCAGCGCCCACATCAGTCGAGCGTAGATCGGGGCGCGGCTGGCAACCGGCAGGAACGCGCTCATGGTCATGACCCGGCCGAATGCCCGGCCGGAGCCGCCCTGCCCTTTCGATTTCGAGTTTGCCATCTGTCGGCCTGCTCCAGGAACTGCGTCTGCCCGGCTTCGTCGAACCGGGACAGCGCAGTCTACCAGCGGCGTGCGGCGAGGCAACCAGCACAGGGCGAGGGCTGACGCCCAGCCCCTCCCGGCGAGCCTTGACAATCGAACGGACGTTCTGTACGGTGCTCGAGACAGGAGGTCGGATGACCAAGCACGACGCAGAACGCAAGCTCAAGATCGTCGACTACATCGCCGCCACGCTGCGCACGCGCGGGGTGCCGCCGTCGGTCCGCGAGATCGCGCTTGCCGTGAACCTGGCCTCCACGTCGGCGGTCCATCACCACCTCCAGATCCTCGAACGCGAGGGCTACCTGGAGCGTGGCGCCGGCCAGGCGCGATCGATCCGGCTGACGCCAACGGCGGCCCTCCAGCTGGGCCTGTCGAGCGAGCTCACGCCCCAGTCGGCGGCGACCGAATCACATCTCCTGCCGATCATCGGCGAGATCGCCGCCGGTGGCCCGATCGAGGCCTACCAGCGGGCGGACGAGACGATGGCCGTGCCCGAGATGCTCGCGCCGAGCGGCGATGCCTACGTCCTGCGCGTCCGGGGCGACTCGATGATCGATGCCCACATCGCCGACGGCGACTTCGTGGTGATCCGTCCGCAGTCCACCGCCCGCAACGGCGACATCGTGGTCGCCCAGGTCGAGGAGAACGCGGTCACCCTCAAGCGCTTCTTCAAAGAAGCGGGCCGCATTCGGCTGCAGCCGGCAAACACCGAGTACGCCCCCATGTTCTACGACGACGTGCTGATCCAGGGCAAGCTCATCGGGGTGATCCGCCGCCTCGACTAGGCGCAGTCAGGCCGCCGCAGCCGATCTCCACAAGCCTGTCCACATCCGGTCAACCACGGGCCGGGATTGGTGGACGGGTCGCGATGAGCCGACGCGCCTTGTTGATCGATCGGGCGATCAAGCGACGACCATAGGGACTTCCTCGCCAACCCCGCCATGACAGCCTAGTTGTCACGGCCGTCCCGCAGTCTGGGTGTGCCTTGATCGACCGACTTCCGCCCCAAAGCCTCGAAGCTGAGCAATCCGTCCTGGGCTCGATCCTGATCGATCGCGACGCGATCGTCGAGATCGCCGAGTTCCTGCGGGCCGAGGATTTCTACCGCCAGGCGAACGGCTCGATCTACGCCGTGATGCTCGATCTCTTCGAGCGACGCGAGCCGGTGGACATCGTGACCGTGGCCGAGGCGCTCGAGCGGAACGACCAGCTCGACGCGATCGGTGGCCGCTCGTACCTCGCCAGCCTGTCGAACCAGACCCCAACCGCAGTTCACGCGGTGCAGTACGGCCGGATCGTCGAGCGCAAGGCGGTCCTGCGCAACCTGATCGCCGCGGCGGGCAAGATCGCCGGGATCGGCTACGAGGATCCGGCCGAGATCCAGGAGGCCATCGACCGGGCCGAGAGCGAGCTGTTCAGCGTCAGCCAGCGCCGAATCGAGACGGGCTTCAGCAAGCTCAACTCGCTGCTCCACGACGCCTACGACCGGCTCGACTACCTGCATGCCCATCGGGGCGAGATCAGCGGGGTCCGGACTGGCTTCACCGACCTGGACACGCTCACGACGGGCCTCCAGAAGAGCGACCTCGTCGTGCTCGCCGCCCGGCCCAGCGTGGGCAAGACCAGCTTTGCCCTGAACATTGCTGAGCATGCCGCAGTCAAGGACGGCCGGAGCGTGGGCGTGTTCAGCCTCGAGATGAGCAAGGAGCAGCTCGTCCTGCGGCTCCTCTCGAGCGTCGCCAACATCGACTCGCAACGGCTCCGGAGCGGTTTCCTCGAAGAGATGGACTTCGCCCGGATCGCGCCCGCCATGAACTCGCTGTCGGCAGCCCCGATCTACATCGACGACACGCCCAACATCAGCGCGATGGAGCTGCGGACGAAGGCGCGCCGGCTGCAGGCCGAAGCGGGCCTCGACCTGATCATCGTGGACTACCTCCAGCTGATGCAGGCCACCACCCAGAACCGCGACTCGAACCGGGTCCAGGAAGTGTCCGAGATCTCGCGCGGGCTCAAGGCCCTCGCCCGTGAGCTGTCGGTGCCGGTCATCGCCCTGTCGCAGCTATCCCGCCAGCCGGAGATGCGCGAGTCGCGCGAACCGCGCCTGTCGGACCTGCGTGAGTCGGGGGCCATCGAGCAGGACGCCGACCTGGTCATGTTCCTGTGGCGGGAGAAGGAGCGGGCCGGCGAGGAGCAGGAGTCCGACGGCGAGGTCATCAACCTGAAGCTGGCCAAGCACCGCAACGGGCCTACGGGCGAGATCAAGCTGTGGTTCAAGAAGACCCAGACTCGCTTCGTCAGCTATGCCGGCGAGCGCTACGCGGACGTCGCCAACTAGCCCTGGGCGGTTCGGTTCGGTGCTCCGGCGCACCACTTTGGTCGGCTAGGTGGGGAGCGGTGCACTCAAGTCGTGCGATTCGTGCACGAATTTGGCATCCGATCCGGATCGCCGCTCTATGCGCATCTTGACGAGGCGGGTATCGTCCCGCTTCTAGAGTCCGACCAAACCGCCGGCCGATCGCGAACCGGGCACGCGACACGCCCGACTCCGTCGTCCGTCCCCCAGGACGGGCTCTGATTCATCCTCGCTCAAGGCGCAGGAGGCCGGATCAGGGTGCATCAGGATCGAACGCTCGTCTGCCGCGACTGTGCCGAGGAGTTCGTCTTCTCGGCCGGCGAGCAGGCTTTCTTCGAGAGCAAGGGTCTGCAGAACGACCCGCAACGCTGCCTATCGTGTCGGGCGGCGGCAAAACGAGCGCGGACGGTCGGGGGACCGCGCGAGTTCCATGCGGCAGTCTGCGGAACGTGCGGGGGTCAGGCGATCGTGCCATTCGCCCCACGCAACGACCGCCCCATTTACTGCAGCTCGTGCTACGACCACGTCCAGGCCGCCCGCGAGGTCCAATCCGCGGCTCCAGCCTGAGGCTCCGCGGCGCCGGCTTGCTGGCCTAGGCACTGGCGGCACTTCCTGACAAATTCGCGCCGTAGCGGTTCTTATCATGGGTCGCGACCGACGCGGGCCGCAACGACGTCCGAACTCCACCTCAGTTCTACGACTTCGTGCTCGATTCGGCCGCGCGCCATGGCCGCAAGCCAATTCCCGGTGCCGCTGACTCGATCGGGCCGCCATAAGGGCCGGTGCAGCACGAATTTGTCACGACGGCCGATCGGGAACCGGCTCCGCAAACACTCCGCGGCTATCCTGAAGGGGATAAGCACGATCGGAGGAGAGGCACCCATGGGCGTCATCATCATTCGGGAGATGGTCGGGACCAGCCCGCGCTCATGGAGCGATGCGGCCCGCCAGGCCGTCGCGACGGCCTCGAAGACCGTCCGGAACATCCAGACGGTGGACGTCGTGAAGTCGAGCGCCGTGGTCGAGAACGGCGAAATCGTCGAGTACCGGGTCGAGGTCAAGATCGGCTTCGAGTACGAGGATTGACCGGAGGGACGAAGACGGCACCGATTGAGCGGCGCAAACCGCGCAGCTAATCGGTTGGTGAGCGCCGCCGAGGAAGATGCCGGCCATGGCACTCCCTCGCAGCGAAACCGACCGCCGCCAGCAGGATGAGTTGGAGCGCGCGTCCGTTGACAGGCGCGCGACCGCGTCCGTATCGTTCCCCATCCACCGGACAGCCCAGCCGCCTCCCAGCGGTCACATCCCGGTGGCAGTCGGTCCGGGGAGGACACAACCCGGTGCGTCCCCGAATCGCGAGTCGGGGGAGCGCGTGTCCGAGTTCCCGCTCCAGACAGCCAAGGTCCAGCGTCCCGCGCTACGGGCGGAGACGCTGCAGCGCGACCGGCTGCTCGACTGGCTGACCGCCCAGGAGCAATCACGGGTCATCCTCATCAGCGCCGAGGCGGGCTACGGCAAGACCACCCTGCTCGCGGACTTCTCCCGGCGAACCCGCCGTCGCGTCCTGTGGTTCCGAATCGACGAAGGCGACCGCAGCTGGGTCAGCCTCGTTCGCTACCTGCTGGCCGCCGGCCAGGAGCTCGATCCGGAGTTCGGCCTGGATACGCGCCGATTGATCGAACGCCTCGGCTCGCCCGATTCACCCGCCCGTGACGAGATCGTCGCCAGCCTGATCCGCGACTTCAGCGTTTTCGGAGTGGGCGGCGGTGCCGTGCTGATCCTCGACGACTACCACCAGATCGACGACGTCGCCGAGGTCCGCGAGATCCTCAACGAGTTCGTGGCGCGGGCTCCGGAACGGCTGACCATCGTCATCGCCGGGCGGCGTCCGCCGGGCCTGGCGCTCGCCCGGCTGCGCTCGATCGGGGCCGTGGCGGAGCTGCGCACCGATGACCTGCGTTTCGACGTGACCGAGTCGGAACGGCTCTTCCGCGACACATACCGTCGCGCCCTCGACCAGGACGTGCTGAGCGACCTGACCCGCCGGATCGACGGCTGGGCCGCCTGCCTGCAGCTCGTCCAGGCCGCCCTGCAGAGACCGATCGACGATCGAGATCCGGGCGTTTGTCGAAGGCCTGAGCGGGGCAACGGGCGACCTCCACGACTACCTCGCCGAGGAGGTGGTCGGCGACCTCGATCCGGCGATCCAGCAATTCCTGATGCGGGCCTCCCTGCTCCAATCGGTCTATCCCAAGCTCGCCGCGGTGGTCGGCGAGGTCGACGATCTGGAGGCGGGTCGGCTCGTCGCCGAAACGGAGCGGATTGGCCTCCTCAGCCGCCGAAGTGATGCGCCGGCAGGCGGTCGGCGCTACCACCCCTTGGTGAAGGAGTTCCTCGAGGCTCGGTTGCGTCGAGAGGCGGGCGACGACGAGATCATCCGGCTGCATCGGCTGATCGCCGTCCACGCCCGAGCGACCGACTGGCGGCTTGCTGCCCACCACTTTGCTGCCGCCGGCGACATCGACGACCTGCACAGCCTCGTCGAGGCCTCCTTACCATCGATCATGGCGGCAGGTGACTTCGCGATCGCCGAGTCATTCATCGATCGCATGCCGGACGGCAGGACCTGGCCGATCTTCGACATCGTGCTGTCGCGGATGGAGCTTCATCGCGGCCGGCCAACTAATGCCGTGCGGCTGGCGGAGACGGCCGTCGCGGCCCTGAGCTCCAATCCCGGCAGCCCAATCCTCGACCAAGCCCTCGCGAACCTGACCTCGGTCTACTACCAGGCAGGGCTCCTACGTCGATCGTTGGAGACAGCCGCTCTGCTGTGCGACTCAGCTGGACCCAGTCATTGGTTGCCATCGGCCGAGCGATGATCCAGCTCATCGAAGCGTCTGTAGACGGGTCCCTGGAGGTTCCTCTCTCCCATCTGAAGAAGATGGCGGAGGTTCAGCGAGCCCGAGGGGATCTCCACTACCTCGGCGTCACGCAAATCAACATCGGTGAAGTAGAACGCGCGATGGGCCACCCAGACGCGGCGATCGAAGCGGCAGATTCGGCGATCGTTGCGCTCGGCGCGAGCTCCGCTAGCTATGAAGTCGGTACTGCAAGGCTTCTAAGGGCCTGGGCCATGGCACATCGAAACAACATGGCTAGCGCTCGGAGATGAGCTTGACCATGTGCTTGGGTCCACTTTGACCTGGTTCGTGACGAGGCCCAATTCGAAGCCGGCTCGATCCTCCTCGAATATGGCGATCCGGACCATGCTCGAGCGGTGCTCCTAGGGCTCGGACCTATCGAGCAAATGCCCCCTGACCTACAGGACCAATACCCAGCAGTCCTGGCTGCGCTCGATATTGCTGAGGGCCTCTATTCCAAGGCTCGTGACCGCGTGGAACGTGTCGAGCTAGACCTGCCACATCGGGAGCCTGGATTCAAAGCGAGGATAATGACGCTCAGGGCTCTTGCGGCCGCTCTAGCCGGCGATGGAGATGCTCCGGATCTAGCACGCGCTGCAAGCGAACACTCTCGACATCAGGGCGCCGGCCGGTGGGCCACTCAATCGGCCATCGTCGCGGCGGCTCTCGACGGTCCCGCGGAGCTCGAGGCCCTGTTCCGCAACCATGACGACATGGCCCCTTGGGTGAGTGTGTTGTGCGACCTATTCGTGACCGACCTCGGTCTAGGGTCGACCTATGTTCACTCCTTGGTCGCCAGCGAAGCCGTCGCACGACCTGAGCGGTGGAGGGCCGCCCTCCGTCGCACGGTGGTTACCGGGAGTCCGAATTCCCGCCTGCGGGCCGCGAATCTCCTCGATTCGATAGGCGAGCGCAGAGATGTGGAGCTGCTTCGCACGTTTGCGCGAGACTCGAGACATGCAGACCGAGCGGGCCTTGGGCGGCAACTCGCACGCCGAGTCGCCAACAAGGTGGAGGTCAGAGATCTTGGTCGCGTCCAACTCCAGGTAGGAGATCGGCGCGTCGATGGGGACTCGGTGCGCCGGAAGGTTCTCGCGCTCCTTTGTTTCCTCGTCACGCGTCCGATGCTGGAGGCAGCTCGCGATCAAGTCGTTGACGCACTCTGGCCCGACCAGGACCCCGCGGCCGCCTCGAACTCCCTCAATCAAACGGTCTATTTCCTGCGGCGAGTGTTTGAACCCGAGTACGTGGAGGACTTGTCCCCAGGCTTTGTTCGACACGAGACGGATCTGCTCTGGCTGGATCCGGAACTGGTCAGTGCCGAGTCCATCACTTGCCGTCGTTGGATCGACGAAGCGCGCACTTCCTCCTCTTGGGCAATCGTCGATTCGCTGAGCCATGCCTACACAGGTCGTTTCGCCCTCGACTTCGAGTACGAGGATTGGTCCGCCACTTACCGCGACAACCTGCACGCCTCCTACCTCGAGGTGATTGAGAAGGCGATCGACGACGAAATGCAGGCGGCGCGATTCGACCGAGCTATCGAACTTTGCCGGCGGGCAATGGATGTGGACCCGACCAGTGAGCCTATTGAGCGTCAACTCCTTCGGATCTACCGAACGACGGGTGCGCACGCGGCGGCTGAGGAGCAGTACCGCCACTATGCCGCGGCGGTGTCCGAGGAGCTAGGGATAGCCGCGCCTCCGCTCGGAGATCTCTAGGCTCCCACGGGTGGCATCGATCTTTTATTCGGCCTAACTCTCCGCGTGCGGATAGGTAAGGTGCCGTATTGACCGGTCTAGAGCGTCCTCCCTATAGTCCGGTCGACTTTCCAGTACGGAAGTACTAGAAAGGAATGTCAAGTTCGGACGCGCTGACGCACCACCTGAAATGGGCACTTGGGGTGGGGCCGAGCGACTGGTGCAACCGGCGAACTCATCAAATTGACCGATTTCCACGCAACCCGCGGGGATCGGAAGGAGGAGCTGCTGTGAAGCCCGAAGGAAATGCCAAGGGTTGGTAGTCGAGCCCCGATATGGGTAGCTCAATTTTTCGTGGGGCACTTCTTGCCGGCGCCGTTCTGGGGACGGTTCTGGCCGGAGGGGCCTCACTGAGGGTGATTTAGGACGTTGGTCCTATTCCGGGGAGGACCCGGAGGGGTTAGAGTCTCTTTGCCGGCTGAATAAGCGGAACTGAGATGACTCGATCCCTAGCCCTTTTCATCGCTGGGCTCGTGACAGTCAGCGCGATTGCGCTGATCGTCGCGAGCCTTCTCTATGGCTTCGACAGCCGCATCGCCATCCCAGTTGGGTCGAATGAGGCCACTGGGATTGCCCTGGGACTTGTGTTCTGGGTGGCGGTGACCCTCGTTACCTCGGCCATGCCGGTCAAGGTGCCGGGCGGCGTGATGATCGCTGTCGCTGTGGCGCCGTGCCTTGCCGCGATGAATCTCGGTGGCCCCGCCGCAGGCGGATGGGTGGCGCTCATCGGCTCAACGGAACTTCGGGAACTCAAAGGTGAGATCCCTTGGTACGGCTCCCTGTCAAACCACGCAGGAATCGTGCTCCCGGCTGTCGCCGGAGGCGTTGTCCTTAAGGCCCTCGTGCCTGACCCGAGCAATGCCTTTGTGGACCTCTTGGGGACAGCGGTCGCTGCCGCGGTCTATTCGATCCTTAACCTCTCAATTGCCTCAGTGATTGCCTCGTTAAGGGCGCATACATCCATTCGAGAGGCGCTGCTGGCCGGCGATCGTGGAGTCGCTTCCAGCTTCATCGCCTTGGCGCCTCTTGCCTGGTTGATGACCCAGACCTACGAGAAGGTCGGCTGGTGGACGACCGCCCTGTATGCGCTGCCGCTGTACACGATCCGGCTGGCCAACGAGCGCCTGGTGGAGATGCGCGAGATGTTCACCCAGACGATCGGCGCCCTGGCCGAGGCCGTGGACAAGCGCGACCCGATGACCGCCAAGCACAGCCACCGGGTCAAGGAAATCGCCTCCGACATCGGCCGGGTGATGCACCTGAGCTCGCGTGACATGGAGGCGCTCGAGTGGGGCGGCCTGCTCCACGACGTGGGCAAGATCGGCGTCCCGGACCATGTCCTGCTCAAGGAAGACCGGCTGACCCGCGATGAGCGCCAGGTCATGAACTCGCACCCCGTCCTGGGCGCCCAGATCATTGCCCCGGTGGTCAAGCTGGCTCCGGAGCTGCCGATCATTCGCCACCACCACGAGTGGTACAACGGCTCGGGCTACCCCGACCGCCTGCTGGGCGAGGAGATCCCGCGCTTGGCCCGGGTGCTCCACGTGGCCGATGCCTTCGAGGCCATGACGGCCGCCCGCCCATACCGGAAGAAGCCCCTCACGGTGGAGCAGGCGCTGGGCGAGCTGCGCAAGTTCGCCGGGATCCAGTTCGACCCCGAGGTCGTCGACGCGTTCGTCAAGACGGACTGGGTCGAAGGCGTTCCGGATCCGGGCAGATCCATCGAACCCCGGCCGGTCCCGATGCTCGCGGCGGCGGCGGGTCGCATGGCGGCCAGCAACAGCAATCCAGGCAGCCTCGCGCCGGCGATCCTGACCCCGGCCACGATCTCGGCCGGCGCGATCACCACAACCACCCTCGCCGATGGCGGCATCGAGACTCCAGCAGCCCCGATCCCGTTCGCGGCGCAGCCAGACGCTGGGCCCCGGACCATCGACGCCGGCTAGGCCGGGGAGCGCGTGCTTTTCGGCGGGATCGCCCTCGGTCTCGTCCTCGGGCTGCTGAACGGCGGCCGCCTCGCCAACATCTCCACCGTCCGCCTGAAGTGGGCCGCCCTGATCTTCCTGGCGGTGGTCGTCCGCTACGGCTCGGAAGCCCTGATCCTGCGCGGCTTCGATCCGGCCATTGCCCTCCAGGTGCCGCTCCTCGTGGGCGCCTCGGTCATCCTGATGGCCGGCCTGTGGGCGAACCGGCAGATGCCAGGCATGGCCATCGTCTTCGTCGGGGTCCTCTCGAACGCGATCGTCCTGGCCGTCAACGAGGGCCGGATGCCGGTCTGGCTGCCGAGCCTGACGGCGGCCGGGTTCACGCCCGAGGACGTCTCGCCGGCCCTCCACACGATCCTGCCGCCGCCCATCGATCTCAACTTCCTGGTCCATCTCGGCCCATTCGCGGACATCCTGCCGATCCCGCTGCCGGTCATCGCCAACGTCGACTCGATCGGCGACGTGCTCATCGCCTTCGGCCTGGCGTTCTTCCTGTTCGCGATCGTCCAGCGCCAACCAGGCCGGCCCCAGGACGAGGCGGGGACGCAGGCCGCGCCCCAGCTCCAACCCAAGCTCGGCCTGGCCGGCGCAACCCGCCTGTCGAGCGTGGGGCCCGGGTCACCCACCCTGCCGGCGGGGACCGGGCTCATCCCGGGCCTGAGCGAAGCATCCCGGCTCGACCGGCCGATTCTCCTCGGCAGTTCCGCTCTGTGGATGGGCTCGCCCACCAGCGCGTCGCTGCCCGACCAGACCCGCCCTGGACGGCTGCCGGGGTCGGTCGCGGCCCGCGCTCGGCGCAATCCGTACGGCCGGCTGGCCCTGAACCAGCCGTTCGCGACGCTCTGGACGGGTGGCCTGTTCAGCCTCTTCGGGGACCGGGTGAACCAGGTGGTGCTCGGCTTCTTCGTGCTCCACCAGACGGGCTCGTTCATTGCCGTCAGCTTCGTGTTCTTCGCGGCGACGGTGCCCAACCTGATCTTCGGGTCGCTGGCCGGGACGTTCGTGGACCGAACCAACCAGAAGCGAGTCATGGTCACCAGCGACTTCCTGCGGGCCGGCCTCGTCTTCATGCTGCCGGTGGCCGCAGCGGCCAATACGCTGCTGGTCTATCCGCTGGTGTTCGCCGTGACGTCCGTGACGATCTTCTTCCGGCCGGCCCGCGAGTCGTCATCCCCCGGATCGTCCCGTCGGATGAGCTGATCGCCGCCAACTCGGCCACCTGGATGTCGGAGACCCTGGCCGACATCGTGGGCTACGCCCTCGCCGCCCTCCTGCTCATCGTCCTGGGCAGCGCCTTCACCCTGGCCTTCTGGTTCGATGCGGTGACCTACATCGTCTCGGGCACCCTGATCGCCACGATCGCGATCCCGGTCGTGGCGTATCGGACCCAGCTGTCGGAGCGGACATTCCGGTCCGACTTCGTGGAGGGCTGGCGATTCCTGCGACACGACGCGGTCCTGTTCGCGAACACGCTCCAGGGGATCGCCGGCCAGGCGGCCGTCGGCGCGCTTCTGCCGCTGTCGGTCTTCTATGCCAACGACGTGATCCAGCGCGGCTCATTGCCTGGCACGAGCGTCTACGCGTTCCTGGAAGGCTCGATCGGGATCGGCAATCTCATCGGCGGGATCGCGGTCGGCCTGATCGGCGCGCGGATCGGCAAGGGCCGTCTGGTGATCGTCGGCTACGCGGTCATGGGCGCCTGCATCGTCCTGTACAGCCGGACCGACCTCCTGCCGCTGGCGATCGGGCTGATGATCGGCGTCGGCATCTCGAACGTGTTCTTCGTGGTTCCCAGCCAGACGCTCTTCCAGCAGCGGGTGCCGCGGGACATGATGGCCCGGGTCGTCTCGATCCGGTTCTCGTTGGTCCTGGGCACGATGACCCTGGCCACCGGGGTCAGCGGCATCCTGGCTGAGGTCTTCGGCGTGGCCAACGTCATCGGCGCGTTCGGCCTGCTGGCCGTGCTGGCCGGCCTCGCCGGCCTGTTCAAGCCCGCCGTACGCGACGCCTGATGTTCACTTCGGTACACTGGCGCCCGCGTCGAGCCTGCGCCCAGAGGAGCACGACTTCCGAATGACGGCCCCCGAAGACGCCGATCCCACTCTGCCTTCGTCGTATCCCGAACCGTCCCTGGCCGCCGGGCTTGATCCGGCCGAGCTCCTCCGCGACGAGGAGCATTCCACCGAGGAGACGGACGTCCTCAACCCGATCTCCGAGGAGCAGGGCGAAGGGCTCGTCTACAACTTCGACGATGCTCCGGCCGACGCCGAGACGCCCGCCGGCGAGGCCAGCGCGGCGGACGAAGCCGAACCAGCTGACGACGACGAGGCGTCCGAAGAGGACGACGAGGGGGACGAGGAAGAAGACGAGGACGAGGAGGTCGCCCCAGCGGTTGCCGCCGGAGCCGGCGCAGCGGCCGTGGCGGCGAGCGGCGCGCGGAGTAAGACCAGCGCCCCCGGATCGTCCTCGACGGCGGCCCACACGCCGTCCGAGATTGCCGTCCATGTGAATGACCGGGTCTCGTCGGCATTCGTGATCGGCGTGGTCGTGGTCTTCGTGACGATCTTTGCCTACGCCGCCCTGTTTGGTGTCGGCGGAACCTTCAGCCCAACCCCCACGGCGGCGCCCGTCCCAAGCGTCGCGCCATCGAGCGGACCGTCGGGCGGACCATCGAGCGCGGCACCGTCGCCGTCGGCGGCTCCAAGCCAGTCGGCCGCTCCGAGCGCCTCGGCCCTCCCGAGTTCGGCGGCAAGTCCGTCCGCGGCTCCCAGCGCCAGCCCCGTCGCCAGTCCTGCCGCCAGCCCGTCGAGCTAGGCGGGCCCCGGCCCGCCTGACCATGCGCTGGTCGCCGCGCCGCACCGGGCCCTCGACCGAGGATCGTCTCGCCGTCGCCCGCCGGACGATGGTCGAGCGGCAACTGCGCGGTCGCGGGATCCGCGATGAACGCGTCCTGACGGCCATGGGCACCCTGCCCCGCGAGCGATTCCTCCCGGACGAGCTCCGGGCCCGGGCCTACGACGACGATGCCCTGCCGACCGCCGGCGGCCAATCGATCAGCCAGCCCTACATCGTCGCCTGGATGACCGAGTTGCTCGAGCTTGGGGCAGGCCAGCGCGTCCTCGAGATCGGCACCGGGACGGGCTACCAGGCCGCCGTCCTGGCCACGATGGGTGCCAACGTCCGCTCGATCGAACGCCTGCCCGAGCTGGCCGCGGCTGCGTCTGCCCGCTTGGCCGACCTGGGCCTGCTGCGATCAGCCGGTCCGGCCGGGTCGGTTGAGGTGATCGTCGGCGACGGCAGCCTGGGCGACCCCGGCCGCGCGCCCTATGCCCGGATCGTGGTCACCGCCGGTGCCCCGAGCGTGCCCGCTCCGCTCCTCGAGCAGCTTGCCGACGGCGGGCGGCTGGTGCTCCCGGTGGGACCCGCCGGCGACCAGCAGATGGTGGTGGTGGTCCGCCAGGGCGCGACGGTCAGCGAGACATCGGTCGGCCGGGTCATGTTCGTGCCCCTGATCGGAGCGGCGGGCTTCAAGGCCGACGGCTAGCCCCGGACGGCGGGGAACGGGCCGGTATAATCCGGGCGCCATGACCCACGTGTTTGTTGCGCCCCACCCGGATGATGTCGCGCTCTCGTGCGGCGGCCTGATCGCCTCTCTCCGGGAGCTCGGCCAGAACGTGGCGATCATCACCGTCTTCTCGGGCAATGGCGGCGCCGACCACCTGACCGCCTACCAGCGCGAAGCCCTCGGCTTCGGCTCGAAGGCGCTCTGGCCGGTGACCGAGGCCTTCAATCGGGCCAACATCCCGAACGACGTCGGGCTCGGCTCTGAAACGTCACCGGCCTGGGCCGCCACGGCCGACCGGCTGGACGCCACCCAGGCCGACGCGGACGCCGCGGCCAAGCGCTTCTGGCAGCGCTCCTCGTGGTATCGGCGAGCCTCGATCCACAACGAATCGCTGGCCGGCCAACCGGTGATCGACGATCTGCCCACCCAGGGAGCGGTCCTGACCACCGTCCTGACCGATGCCGAGGCCGCGTCCGACGCGCAGGCCACCCGGCGCCTCGAGGACGAGCGCTACGCCTACTTCGCCGAGGCCTCGCTGATCCTGCTGGACCTGCCCGACGCCGTCTTCCGCGGCTACGAGGGCGATGACCAGCTGCTGGGCAGCCCGCGCGAGGACGATCAGGCGCCCGCCGCCCTGCTCCGGCGCGAGATCGCCCGGCTCGAGCCCCAGAAGGTCTACTTCCCGCTGGGCGTGGGCGGCCACGTCGACCATCAGCTCGTCCGGAACGTGGGCCTGGCAATGATCAGCGACGCTCGGCGCTGGGTGATGCCCGGTCCGGAGTGGGCTGGGATCGTCTCGTTCTACGAAGACTTCCCGTACGCCTGGTGGAACGACTTCCGCTCGATCGATGAGCTGGGCGACGGCTTCCGCGAGATGCCCTACGACGTCTCGATCGTGCCGGCCTATGCCGACATCAGCGACCAGCTCGAGCGCAAGATCAACGGCCTGACCATCTACGAGAGCCAGCTGCCCCGCCTGTTCGGGGGGCCGCGCGAGATGGCCGCTGCGGTCCGCGGCTACGGCCGGAAGATCGGCGCGCTGGGCGGGCTGTCCGGCCACGCCGAGCGCTACTGGTCCTCGATCACCCTGTAGTGAGCTCCCGGGCGTCGAGCCTGGAAGCTGTTGAGCAGCCCCGCCACGTTCGGCGGGCGGCGGTATCCGCCGATCGGCCTGGTGGTCCTCGCCACAATCGGTGGCTTCCTGTTGCTGGTCATCGCGGCCGCGCGCTGGGGCGTCGGCGCGGACCAGGAGGCGTACTGGCTGGCCGCCCGCCGGCTGATCGACGGCTTGCCCCTCTATGACCCAACGGCCACCTCGGTCACGCCCTACGCCTACTGGTATCCGCCGCCGTTGGCCCAGGTCCTGGTCCCGGTGGCCGCGGTCCTGCCGGCCCGGGCGTTCGACCTGTTGTGGATCGGCGGGCTCCTCGGCTGCCTGCTCTGGATGGCCGGCTGGCGGCCGCTCGTGGCGCTGGCCTTCGTGGCCTACATCCCGGTGGCCGCCGAGCTGTGGTTCGCCAACGTCCACCTGATCCTGGCCGCGTTGATCGTCCTCGGGCTGCGGCGCTGGCCGTGGGCCTTCGCGATCGGGGCGGCGATCAAGATCGCGCCCGGCCTGGGGATCCTCTATCTCCTGCTCCGGCGGCGCTGGCGGGCGGCGGCGATCGCGATCGGCGTGGGGCTGGTCATCCTCGTCGTCAGCGTCGCCCTCAACCCGAGCCGCCTGGCAGGATTTCATCAGCACGATCCAGGGACGCGGCCCAGCCGACGTCTCGGGCCTCGTGCCGATCCCCTACTTCGTCCGGCTGGCCGCTGGCGTGATCCTGACGGTGGTTGCCGGCCTGATCCGACCCCGGATCGGCGAGCCGCTCCTGGTCGTGGCGATCACGGTCGCGCTGCCCACCCTATGGCTCAATGCGCTGTCCACACTGATCGCGATCGTGCCGATCGTGGTCTTCGGCTTCGATCGTCGGAGCGCAAATCTGCCGCGTGGACGCGAGTCAGCGCCGGACGAACACCACGCCGTCGGCGTCCTTGTAGAGGACCGCCCAGGCCGGTGAGGCCTCCATCAGGGGGATGAGCGCGGCCTGCTCGGTCTTGCTGGCCACGACGACGGTTACCTGCCAGCGGTCCAGGATCGACTGCCAGTCCGAGGCTCCCCCGGAGAGCGCGATGTGGTCGTCCCAGGCGGCGGTCGGGATCACCTCGATCCGCGAGTCGACCGCGACCGGCACGCCGGGCAGGGCGAATTCGAGCCACGATCCCCACGCCTGGGCGTTCCAGACGCGATCCGCAGGAGTGACCTTTCCCATCAGGGCGGCGGTGATGCCCGGCGGAGCATCCGTGAGCAGGCCGGGCGGTCCATACAAGGCCGTCCCGCCGCGCCAGACGGGGAGCAGGGCGATCCCGGCGAGCAAGAGAACGATGACGATGGCGCCGTTCAAGCGCCGAGGCGCGCTCCACCCGGGCCGGCTTGGCCTGGGCCTCCGGGTCCGCGCTCGCTGGCGCGGTCGCGCCTGCCCTGCCGAGGATCCCGGCCACGGCAACCGGTGCTCCCAGCGCCCACCAGGCGATGCCCCGCTCGGCCTGGATCGCCACGACGCCGAGGAACACGAGCCAGAGCAAGGCGGGGCCGATCTGCCGCCAGGACTGGCCGCGCCGGTTCACCACGATGATCGCGCCGAAGATGACCATCGAGCCGTACAGGAGGAGGCCGCTCGCCGAGAGCGGCGCCGTCGGCTGCCATTCGGTGATCAGGCGCCGGATCGTGGGATTGGCGGTCAGGCCGATGGCGTAGGACCAGACCCCGAAGCCGAACGGGTTGAGCGAGGCTCGCAGCCGCGCTCGCGATCGTCACCAGGAGCAGACGCCGGGCACCGGGCCGGGCGGCCAGGACATCCTCGAGCCAGGCCACGCCGACGGCCGCCGGGGCAAAGATGAAGCTGCCGTGGAGGCTGGCCCAGGGGATCACGAGGAGCGGGATCAGCCAGACCAGCCGCGGCTGACGGTGGCGCCCCGCCAGGAGCGCCAGCGTGGCCGCGAACAGGACCATCCCGAACAGCTGGGGCCGCAGACCGAGGGCGGCCGCGGCCAGGATGAACGAGCCGATCGTGAGCCAGGCCGCCACCCGGAGGCCGACACCCTGGCGCCGGCAAGCCACCAGGACCAGGCCCATCGTCATCGCGACCAGGACCGCCCGCAGGATTGCCAGGCCGGACCAGCCACCGAGCCAGTAGCCCAGGGCAAGGAGGAGCTGGGCGCCCCACTGCTGGTCGAGCCAGGCCGCTCCACCGGTCGTGAAGGCGAAGGGATCAGTGCGCAGGACGGCGCCCTGCTGGTACATCAGCTGGCCGGCCCGGACGTTGTAGGCCAGGTCCACCGTGGACATCGTCGCAATCAGGGCGGCGAGCACGGGCAGGAGGATGGCGAGCGCGACCCACAGGCGTGGGAACGTCAGGCGGGGGAAGCTCATTGGCGCGATCCTACCCGCCGGGCGCGAGCCGCCGATCCCCCCGATCGTCCTAGACGGCGGGACCCGGCTACGAGGCGACGGCCCCGCTGATCCGAACGGCGCGGGCGCCGGTGTCGTAGATCTGCTCGACCGCCTTGACCATCAGGCCGATGCAGAACCGCTCGTGGACGACGTCGTGGCCGGCCCGTCCGATCATGTCCGCCAGGGGGTGGTTCGTGAGCAGGCGGATGATCGCTCCGGCCAGGGCGTCCGGATCGCGGGGGGCCACGAGCAGGCCCGAGACGCCGTCCTCGATCACCTCCGGGATGCCGCCAACTCGGCTGGCCACGACCGGCCGGCTGAGGGCCATCGCCTCGAGGATCGACAGGCCCTGGGCCTCGCGATATGAGGGCAGGACGGCCACGTCGAGGGCGGCCGTCACCTCCGGCACGTCGTCGCGCCGGCCGGTGAACGTGACCCGATGGGCAATCCGGAGCGAGGCGGCCTGGCGCTCGAGGTCATCGCGCCGGCTGCCTTCGCCCACGATCAGCAGGGAGGCGTTCGGAACGGCCCGGAGGACCGCCGGCCAGGCCTCGAGCAGGGTGGGGTGGCCCTTCTCCGGCTCGAGCCGGGCGACCACGCCAACCACCACGGCATCGGGCTCGATCCCGTACTGCTCCCGGAACGTGCAGCACGGCTCGGTGTGGTCATAGCGCTCCAGGTCCACCCCGTTGTAGATGAGCTGGACAGGGGCGCCAACCCGGCCTTCATCGGCGATCTTGGCCTCGATCGCCCGGGACACGGCAATGAGCTGGTCGATCTCGGGCGTCAGGATCCGCAGCTCGCGCCGGTCCTCGTCCGAGCGGACCCGGCTCGAGTGGACCGTCGACACGATGTACGGGCGCCGATGGCCGGCCTCGCCCAGGGCGATGGCGGCGCGGGTGCCCACCAGCTCGGCCCGATACATGTGGTTGTGGATCACGTCCGGGTTGATGTCGGCCAGCAAGGTGGCCACGGCGCCGGTCGAGATCGCATCGTCGGCGTCGTCCAGGACGGTCACCGGAAACCCCGCGCGCTGGAGCTTGCGCACGGCGCTGCCACCGGACAACGAGATCACGCTCGCGTCATAGCGCGTCTGGTCGAGCCGGCTGAGCAGCCCGAACAGGTGCTCCTGGGCGCCGCCGTTCGAGCCCGTCGCCAGGATCTCCACGATCCGGACCCGGCCGCCCGGGACGGCCGGCCAGCTGACCGGCTCGAGGCAGGGATCGCCCGCCGCTGGAGGACCCATCAGCCCACGCTCCGGCGGACGAGGAGGCGCTGGATCGGTTCGTCCTCGGCGCCCCACTCGTACTTGTAGGGCTCGTTGCCGCGCAGGAAGTCCATCCGCTCGAAGCGCCCGGCCAGGGCGGCCTGGACGTAGGCGGCCACCATCAGGACGCCCGGGCTGAGCTCGCGGGCGTCGGGGTCCATGCCCGCGTTGTAGTAGAGCAACGAGCGGCCCGTCCTCGAGATGGACGCCGGCCCCGATCCGCCGGTCACCGACCGACAGGAACGACAGGACAAGCGGGCCGCTGGGACCGAGCAGCTCGAACAGGCGCCGGAAGAACGTGCGGCTGGCAGTCCCGCCGGGGGTTCCGGGAAACAGGCCCTCGTCACCCCAGCGCTTCTGGTGGAGCTCGATGAACGCCGGCAGGTCGGCCAGCGGATCGACCGACCGGGTCAGGCTGATCGGCCCGACCGCCTCGGCCCGCCGGATCTTGCGCCGGATCTCGTGGCGCTCCTTGCCGCCCAGGGTTCCGAGGTAATCCTCGAAGTCCGCGTCGACCGGTAGCGTGACCACGGGGCAGACGTCCTCCCGCTCGAGGTTGAGGGTCCAGCCGCCGGCGCCCTCGCGCCGACCGAAGGCGGCGGCCAGGGCCTCGGCAGCTGGATCGCCGCAGCGCAGGCGGCGCAAGTCGATCGCGTCCCAGGCCGGTCCCGCCGGGCTGGCCAGGTGGGTGGCCACGGCCTCGGCCACGGGGTCGAAGTCAGCCGGCGCAGCCAGGAGGCTGGCGTAGTCGGCGTGATACGAGGCACCGAAGAAGATGGCGGTAGCCGAGCCAGGCACCGCGGTCATCTCCATCTCGGCGGAGTGGCGCATCCGGCTGCCTTCGCCCAGGTCGGTCGGTTCCACCTCGTGGCGATGCATCAGGGGCACGATCCCGACCGGATCCGCGCCGGGCAGGCCGGCTCCGTCCGGGCCGGCCGGGACCACCACCAGGGTCTCGTCGTGGGCGTTCGCGCCATAGGCGTCCCACCAGGCTCGCTGGAAGGACCAGCTGGAGAACGGGGTCGCCCAGGGATTCCGGGCTAGCAGGCCATCCCAGGTGACCCGGTCGATCGAGTCGAATGGACGGCGGGACGCGACATAGCGCGCGGGGTGGTTCGCTTGGGGGATCGGGGTGCTCGCCGTTGCGGTCCGCTCGGAGCCGTCAACGGCGCTCGGACAGACAGGCTCCGCCGTCAATGTGGGGGTGGTCACACGGCCGAGAATAGCACTAGATCGAGGTAGGTCATTGCGCGGGCAACGGACGTCGTCTGGCGCCTCGAACCGGCCTAGAGGTGATAGGCCCAGTACACCCCGCCGAGGCCGATCACCACGCCGAAGACGATGGCCAGGCGCCAGATCCAGCCGACCCCGTGGCGCGCCGCGGCGATGCAGCACAGGGCCATGGCGAACGGGATTGCGTCGAGCGCGTAGCGGTAGCCGTACTGGAGCCAGCCGCCGCCGTAGTAGAGCAGGTTCGGGATCAGGGTCAGGAGCAGGGCGGCCAGGAGGAGCCACGAACGACGCTCGGTCCAGCCGGCCCGGACGGCAAAGAACAGGCCCGGACTGGTGATCAGGATCGACATGCCCAGCCCGTCGGGCTTGAAGTACGGGAACTGGGCGATCTGGTTGGGCGTGTGCAGGAAGAGGTAGTCGATGTTCATGCCCAGGTGGCTGAACGAGAACAGGCCCTGGTCGCGCAGGGCGATGAGCCAGTCGGGCAGGCTGGCCAGGGCGTAGCCCGATTCGAGCGGCGAGCCGAAGCGGACCGCGTTGTACCAGAGGTCGAAAATCAGAAAGGGCAGGAAGCCCAGCGCCAGGATCAGCCACTCGACCGCCATCGGGCGCCAGCGATGGACCGCCGAGCGACCGGCCGCCACGGCCCGGTCCACCGAGCCCAGCATCAAGGCGTAGACCGGCATGGCCAGGACAACCGGGGCGCGAGTCAGGAAGGCCGCTCCGCCGAGCAGGCCGACGATGAGCGGCCGGCGCCGCCCGAACAGCTCGATCAGGGCCATCAGGGTCAGGCCCGTCGCGATCAGGTGGCCGGTATGCCAGACGCCACCCCGGGTGGTCACCCACCAGATCTGGGTGCTGAAGCCGAACAGGACGACGAGCCAGACCCGGTCCATCAGGGATCGAACGCCCAGCCGGGCCGCCATCCACCAGCACAGGCCCAGGTCCGCGGTGGCCAGCGCCGCGTTGATCACCGGCTGCCAGTGGTTGGCCTGGTCCGGCCCGAAGATCGCCACGAGCGGCAGGAGCACGAAGGCCGGGAACGGCCCGAACGGGACATAGACCTGGGTCCCGATCACGACGTTGTCGTACGGCCCGAGGGCCCCAACCAGCCACGTGCGGCCGTGCAGGAAGGCGTCGGCCAGGTAGAAGAAGTCACCCCGGCCGGCGTCGAACGCGTGGTCCGATGCCCAATAGACCAGGAACCCGATGAGCATCAGGGCCGAGATGACGATCGGCCCCCGCCAGGACGTCCCGGCGATCGAGGAGGTGCTCCGAGCCCCGAAGAAGCCGGGCGCGGCGGCCGGGGGTGCGCTCACTCGGGACTCCGGGCAGCCACCAGCGGCGGCGCCGCCAGGCCCAGCCAGAACAGGACCGGATAGACCGCCGCCGGGACGATCCCGAGCAGCACGATCGGGGTCGCGGTGGCCAGCGGGATCAGGGCCGCCCACCAGCGACGACGTTCGAGCAGCCAGGCAACCGGCAGGAGGAGCAGCATCGCGTAATGGTCCCAGAGGACGGGCGACAGGAGTTGGCTGGCGATGACCGCGGTCAGGTAGCCCACCTCGGCCGGTGATCGGAGCGCCGCCCAAACGGTAACCCCCAGCACCGCCACGGTGCTGACCAGCTGGATGACGGTGGCCAGGCTCTCGGAGGCGCCGAGCTGGAAGGCGATCGCCCCGGGCGTGAAGTTGTGGGGCGTGGTCACCGGGGCGCTCACCTGGCGAAGGACGGTGACGTAGTCGGACCAGGTTCCAAAGCCGGTCGCGAGCGTGGCCAGGACGGCTCCAACGAGCAGCACCAGCAGGGCCACGCCGATCGTCCGCCAGCGTCGGTTGAGGACCGCCCAGCCCAGGACGATGGCCGGCTGGATCTTGATCATCGTGCCCAGCGCAATGACCGTGCCCAGCGGTCCGGGCCGGTCCAGCCAGCGCCAACCGGCGGCAAACAGCAGGAACAGGAGCGGCCCAACCTGGCCCAACTTGAGTGAGTAGGCCACCGGCCAGGACAGCCCACCCAGCAGGACGATCGCCCAGCGGACCTCACGCCGGACGGGCAGGATCGCGCAGCCGGCCAGGAAGGCCGCGGCCATCGCCGCGATCCAGGCCGCGGTGCCCACGCCGGCCGGCAGCAGCGCGAAGGGCAGGACCAGGAACACGAAGGGCGGCGGGTAGTAGAAGAACAGGAAGCCACCCGAGACGTCGACCGAAAGGTCGTACAGCGGCTGGCCGTGGATCAGTCGCTGGGCCGCGCCGGCGTAGGCCGAGTAGTCGAAGCCGAGCGTGGCGGCGGCGGTTGCGCTCAGCAGGATCGAGCCCCACGACGATCGCGAAGGTCGCGATCGCCGCGACGGGCAGCCAGCGCAGGGCTGAGGAGCGTTCGGCCGGGCGGTCAGCCACGCCGATGGAGGAGCGGGATCCTGAACAGGTCCCAGCCCACCTGGAGGGCCAGGCCGGGCCGGGCGGCCATCCGCGAGCCGCGCTTGTCCGACCACTGGATCGGCACGATCGCGATCCGGTAGCCACGCCGACGGGCGAGGTGGATGAGCTCCACGTCGAAGACGATGCTGGTGATCTTCTGGCGGGTGAACAGGTCGTGGGCGGCGGCCCGGGTGAAGCCCTTGAAGCCGCACTGGGTGTCGCGGACCGGGCCGATGACCCAGACCGAGGCCAGGAAATGGAACGTCCGCCCGAGGAGCCGGCGGTAGCCCGGTTGCGAGCGGCGCATGTCCCGGCCGTCCGGCTGGATCCGGCTGCCCAGGGCGACGTCGTGATCGACCAGGGCCTCGACCAGCTTGGGCAGCTGGTCGGGCGGGGTGGCCATGTCCGCGTCGGCGAAGACGATCAGGTCGGTGTTGGCGGCCAGCATGCCCGCCCGGACCGCCGCGCCCTTGCCACCGTGGGGCACGAGCAGCAGGTCGAGCATGATCCCGGTCGGCGGCCGGCTGAACTCGGGCCGCGCCCGAACGAGCTCGGCCGTCCGGTCGGTGCTGCCGTCATCGACCACCAGGATCCGGATCTCCTCGGGCAGGGCATCCGCGCCGATCGATCCTTCCCGAGCCGGGCCGCCGCGCCGGCGCAGATAGCCGAAGAGCTCGTCCAGGGCCGAGCCGAGGCGATCCTCCTCGTTGTAGGCGGGCAGGACGACGGTCAGGCTGTCGGGCTGGCAGTCGGGCCGGTCACGGCGCCGGAGTCAGCGATTGGAGGAGGCCGGGCCCAACCAGGGGCGAGGGTGGCCCGAAGAGGTGCCGGAGCAGGAAGTACTCGGGCAGCGGATGGTCGTCGGTGACGAGCGAGCCGCTGCCCCCGAACTTGGGGACCTGGGCGCCCTGGATCCAGACCAGCTGGGGGATCCTGGTCTCCCAGCCGCCGATCGTGTGCTCCGGTGAGTCGGCGGCGGATGAGAGGTCGGAGACGATCCCCGGCCGGCTGAGGACTTCCTGGATGGCGGCCGGATCGAACGAGATGGGCTGGTCCGAGCCGAGCATGAACATGCCGTAGCCACCCGGCCCGAAGGCGATGATCACGTTCGGATAGACCGAGGCATAGGTCCGGACGTGGGCCTTGAATTCGTCGACCGACTGGCCGTACGGGATCCACTGCATCATCACGCCGCCCGGGTTGAGGCGGGCCTTGGCCGCCTGGTAGAACTCGAGCGAGGAGATGACCGAGACGCCGGCCGTCTCGATCGGCGGCGGCGGGTCGACCACGATGATGTCGTAGTGGGCCGAGGTCAGCTCAACGTGGTTCCGGCCGTCGGCGACGATGATCTGGCCCTTGGGATTCGCCTCGACGGCTGGCGCATCGGCGTAGAACACGCCGAACATGTCCGGGACCGATGGCACCAGCTCCACGACGGTCGACGTCAGTCCCGCGTTCAGGGCGGCCCGCCAGGCCGAACCCATGCCGAAGGCGATCGTCAGGTTGGTCTTCGAGTTGGGCCGGAGGATCAGGGGCAGGACCGGCATCAGCTTGGTGTCGACGGTCAGGATCGTCATCGAGGTGCCGGTGACCCACAGCTGGGCCACGCCATTCACCGATCCGGCCTGGACCGCGGCGATGTCGTCCTCGGCGGATTTGTCGATCACGCCGCCGGCTGCCTCGACCCGAGCGATGTTCGGGTCGACGAAGACCCGCCGCGCGGCCAGGATGAAGACCAGGACCACAGCGAGGACACGCTCGCTCCACCGGTCACCAGGCGCGGCAGGCGCTGCTCGATCGGCGCGCCGAAGGCAAGGGCTGCGCCCATGACCAGGTTGACCAGGGCGATCAGGCCGAGCGCGATCGGTGAGCCGACCAGGGGAATGACCACGAACGGGATCAGGAACGTGCCGCTGATCGCACCGAGGGTGTTGGCCGACAGGAGCAGGCCCGAGTTTCCACCGACATGGCCCTCCGAGTCGGCGACGAGGGCCGAGGTGGCCGGGAAGGTCAGGCCCATGACGAACGTGGCGGGCAGGACGACGAAGGCGACGGGCCCGGCAAACTTGGTAAACAACGTCTCGAAATTCGTGGTCAGACTCAGGATGGCGCCCGAGCCACGATCGATGACCGTCAGCATGCCGACGGTGACCAGCACCGCGATCACGATCTGGCCGATGGCCAGCAGGTTGATCGTCTTGATCCGGGTCCGGAAGGCGTTGAAGGCCACGGCGCCGAGCCCGAGGCCAATCAGGAAGATCGCCAGGATCGTGGTGAAGACATAGGTCGAATCGCCGGTCCCCGAGGCGAGGAGGCGGACCCACAGGACCTGGTAGCCGAGCGAGGTCAGGCCCGAGATATAGGCGACGAGCAGGGCCAGCCGGAGGCGCGGCCGGACGGCGGCGGCGGCCGGTGCGGCCGGCGCGATCCGCGATCGGCTCGGCGACGGAGTCAGCTCGGCACGGCGTGGCTTCCGGCAACGGGCCCCGGCGAGCATCGAGGAGCGAGCGCGGCGACTCCCGCGATCGCCGAGCAAGCCGCGCCGACGAGGAGCGTGCCAGTCAGGCCCAGCAGCTCGATCAGGATGAAGCCGGCGGCGATCGTCCCCAGGATCGCCCCGAACGTGTTGGCGGCATAGAGCCGGCCGAAGGATGTGCTCGAGATTCGCCGGATCCCGCGACAGATACCTGGTAAGTGTGGGTAGCGTGGCGCCCATCAGGATCGTGGCTGGCCCGAGCGCGAGCAGGGACAGCCCGAATCGGATCAGGGCGAGAAGGGTGGGATTGTCCTCGAGGCCGGTGAAGGCCCCCGCGTACACGTTGTGGAGCAGCCGAAACGTGACCGGGGTCAGGATGACCACGACGACCAGGATCAGCTCGAGCAGGCCGTACATCCGGAGCGGCCGGCGGACCCGGTCGGCGATCCGGCCGCCAACGACGCTGCCGATCGCAATGCCGCCGAAGAAGCCGGTCAGGATCGCCGACACGGCCTGGGTCGTATTGCCGAAGACCAGCACCAGCTGCCTGGCCCACACGACCTCGTAGATAAGCCCGGCCGCGCCGGACAGGATGAAGATCGCGAGGATGGGCCAGCGACGGCTCACGCAGTGGCTCCTTGGTGCATGTTGGTCCAGGCCGCCACCGGAACGGCCAGCGTCGTGACGAGAATTGCGCCCACCCACAATGGCAGGAAGATGATGACGGCCAGGGAACCCGAGGGCCGCCAGGATGAACGTCGGCTTCGGAGCGACCCGTGCCAGGGGTCGGACCACGACGAGCAGCAGGACGGCGCCGTAGGCCATGGTATAGGGCGCGATCAGCAGTCCGGCGCACAGGCAGGCGATGAGCCCCGGCGTCTCGCCCCGGCGCAGGGCGACCACCGTCGCGACGATCGTCAAAACGGTCAGCGGCCAGGCCAGGATCGGGGGCAGCATCGCGCCCAGGGCCATATTGCCCAGCTGCTGGGTGCCCAGGTAATACGGGTGGAGGAGCACCTGGAGCCAGGCCGCATAGGACGCCCCGCCCAGCACCAGGAGCCCGATGCCCGTCAGGACAGCGGCCGACCCGATCGCCGACAGGAATGAGCGGCGCCGGTACAGGGCCATCCAGAGCAGGACGGGGATCAGGGCAGGTTTGGGCACCGTGGCCAGGAGCAGGCCCATCGGCAGGCCGGTCAGGTAGCCATCCTCCGACCAGGCGATAACCGCTACGACGGCGGTGATCAGGATCGAGAGGTTGCCCAGCAACAGGTCATACAGCGTCGGCACAAACCCGATCGCGGCGATCAGGACAAGGATCCGATCGGGCGTCGACAGCTCGCGTGTCTCTCGAGCGACTCCGGCGGCAAGGATCCCCAACCGCCCGATCAACCAGCCGGCCGTGGCCAGGCCGTACGGCACGATCGCCGCAACCGGCAAGGTCAGGGCGGCAGCCAGCGGTGAATACAGGTAGGTGTGATCCTGGCCGAACGTCCCCGCGGCCAGGGCCTGGGCCGCGGCCAGGTTGCGATCGCTGTCGGCCGCCCAGGCGATCGGGAAGATCAGCACGGCTACCGCCGCGCCGATCACGCCATTGATCGCCGCGACCGCGAAGATCCGGGGGCTCAGGGCCAGGCCGGGCGCGTTGGGGCGAGCCTGGCCGGTGCGCAAAGTCAACATCGGCCGGGAGCATCGCATGCCAACGGTCCCGGCCGCCACTACCCATCTGTACGCCGATGGGATTGGCGCGTGTGGTTAGCGGGACATGGCGACGGCAGCCGCTCGTAGACTCGCAGCGCATGAGCCCGAAGCCGGACAGTCCCGGACAGGCGCTATTGCCGGTTCCTGGCGGCCTGAGTCCGCATGGCCGGCTGGCTGCTTGACCGAACCCTGGTCGGCGCAGCGATGCTGCTTGG
Source organism: uncultured Chloroflexia bacterium (assembly GCA_963718285.1). Taxonomy (GTDB): domain Bacteria; phylum Chloroflexota; class Limnocylindria; order Limnocylindrales; family CSP1-4; genus Palsa-1033. The sequence goes on from CAVQYU010000002.1 coordinate 190,134, forward strand.
CATGGTCGGCGTGTTCGTCCTCGTCCTCCACCTCTGACCGATCCCTTGGTCGACATCCATGCCTACTACAACGCCGGGGCGCGCCTCAACGCGGGCCTGCCCTTTACGCGGCCAAGGGGACGTGAACAGTGCGGACTACTACCGCTATCCGCCGCTCCTGGCGATCCTGTTTCGGCCGCTGGCACTGCTGCCGTTTGCGGCCGCCGCACTCATCTGGCAGGTGATCGTGGTCGCATCCCTCGTCCTGACCCTGCGGATCCTTGGGTTCCGCCGTCGTCGACATGGATCGCGTTCGGGATCCTGGCTGGACCGATCGCCTGGGCCGTGGCGTCGGGCAGGCGCAAGTGGTGGTGACCCTCTTGCTGACCCTGGGCAATCCGGCGGCCGTGGCCCTCTCGGCACAGCTCAAGCTGCTGCCAGCCCTCGTCGCGCTCTACTGGCTCGGGCGGCGGGATTGGCGCAGCCTCGGCCGGTTCATCGGGGTGGTCAGTCCTGCTGATCGTGTTCCAACTGGTCATCGAGCCGGCCGGTACGCTCGCGTTCCTCGGATCACGAACCTCGCTCAGGTCGGCGAGGTGAACAACATGTCGCCGTACGCGGCCTCGCCCGCCCTGTGGCTCGTCCTGGCGGTCATCGGGCTCGTCCTCGTGCTGCGCGTGGCTCCCTCGCGATCCGGCTGGGCCGCGGCGGTCGCCTTCTCGATCTTCGTCAATCCCCGCGTCTGCTCGAGTACATGCTGATGACGCTCCTTGCCGGCTATGCACGGTCCGGCATCGTCGGCGGAGCATCGAGACCAAGCCCCAGACCTGTCGGTCGTACCAGATTGAGTCGACCAACGGCCCTCGGCTGGGCCGCCGCCGGCTGCTGATCGCCGTGTTCGTGGCCGTCGACGTGGCTGACGCGTTCGCGAATTCGGCCACGCTCCGGGGCCAGATCGGGGTCGACTATCGCCTGTACATGAGCGCCGCGACGTGCTGGCTGCAGGGCGGGCCGTTCTATCAGCCCTACCAGCTTGCCGGACCGTACCCAATCAGCGGCCGGGGACATCCTGTATCCGCCGGTCGCCCTCGTCCTGTTCGTGCCGTTCACCTTCCTGCCGGCGATCCTGTGGTGGCTCATCCCGGCGGCTTGCGGTCGGCTGGTGCCTGTACCGGCTGCGGCCGGCCCGACTCGCCGTCATGTGGATCGCGGTCTGCCTGGCCTGGCCAACCACGCCGCTCAAGATCCTGACCGGGAATCCGGTGATCTGGGCAGCCGCCGCGATGGCGCTCGGCGTCCTTTACGCCTGGCCGAGCGTCTTCGTCCTGATCAAGCCGAGCCTGTTCCCGTTTGCCCTGTTCGGGGTGCGCCAGCCGCGCTGGTGGGTTGGACTCGCTGCCTTCATCGCGATCAGCGCGCCGTTCGGCCTACTGTGGATCGATTGGGTCCATTCGGTCCTCAACTCTGAGGGCGGCGGCATCGCCTACTCGATCCTTGAGGCCCCGATGGTGGCCCTGCCGCTCGTGGCCTGGCTTGGCCGGACGAGGCGCACGCGCCCATGAACGCGAATGCGGTACGGCACCGTCGAGTGGCGCCCCGCTCTGGTCTTCGGGTTGGCGAGCCTGGCCCTGCTCGCCTTCCCCGTGCACGACTTCCTCGTAGCGCTGGGAATCCCCAACCTCAATGGCTACGGCGGCGTCGACTACCGCCTGTACATGGACGCGACGACTCGCTGGCTCCACGGCGGCCCGTTCTTCAATGCCTACCAGCTGGCGGCCCGTATCCAATCAGCGCCGGAGACATCCTGTATCCGCCGGTCGCCCTCGTGCTGTTCGTCCCGTTCACTTTCCTGCCCGCGGTGCTGTGGTGGCTGGTCCCCGCCGCAGCCGTGGTTTGGTGTGTCGCGTCGCTGCGACCGCGACCAATCGTTTGGCCCGTGCTCGCCCTGTGCCTGGCTTGGCCACCAACGTTGGTCAAGATCGTGACTGGGAATCCCGTGATCTGGGCCGTGGCGGCGATGAGCATGGGTGTCCTCTATGCCTGGCCGAGCGTCTTCGTCCTGATCAAGCCGAGCCTGTTCCCGTTTGCCCTGTTTGGCGTATGGAGGCGGAGCTGGTGGGTTGGCCTCGCTTTCTTCGTCGCAATCAGCCTGCCGTTCGGGTTGCTGTGGCTGGACTGGGTTCATTCCGTCCTGAATTCACAGGGCGGCGGCATCGCCTACTCGATCCTCGAGGCACCGATGCTCGCCTTTCCGATCGTCGTCTGGCTGGGCAGGACGCGCCCCAGCCCATTCGAACGTGGCCAACGACGACCTCATAGACTCGAGAGCGAATGAACCCGAATGCTGCATCGTCCGAACGGGTCACCGAGCCCGGATTTCAGCTCAGTCCCGGCGCCCGCCGATTGCTCGAGCCGACGTTGGTCGGCGCCGCGATCCTGCTCGGGCTCGTCGGACTCGATGTCCTGGTGCGCCACCTGGCGACCGATCCGCTGGCCGACATCCACGCCTACTACGAGGCAGCCGCTCGCCTGAATGCCGGCCTTCCCCTGTACGCGGCGTCGGGCGACGTAAACAGCCCCTATTACTACTTCTATCCGCCACTTCTGGCGATCCTCTTCCGGCCTCTGGCCCTCCTCCCGTTCGAAGCCGCCGCGGCGATCTGGGAGGCGATCATGCTGGTGTCGTTCGGCCTGACCCTGTGGCTACTGGGCCTCCGCAGGCGGCAGGACCTGGATTGCCGTGGGGTTGCTGGCAGCGCCGATCGCCTGGACCCTGAGCGTTGGCCAGGCTCAATCGCTGGTCACCCTCCTGCTCACGATCGGGAACCCAGCGTCAGTCGCGTTCGCCGGCCAGATCAAACTCACGCCGGCACTCGTTGCGCTGTTCTGGCTGGGCCGTCGGGATTGGCGGAGTGTGCGCCGCTTCGCCGGGTGGTCGGTGCTTCTGATTGCCTTCCAGTTCGTCCTCGAACCAGCCGGATCGCTCGAATTCCTGCGGGATACCAACCTGGGCCTGGTTGGGCAGGTGAACAACCTGTCGCCCTATGCGGTGTCGCCCGTGCTATGGCTCGCGCTGGCGATCGTGGGTTTCGTCCTCGTCCTGCGGCTTGCCCCCACTCGCGCGGGCTGGGCGTCCGCGGTCACCTATTCCGTGCTCGTCACGCCGAGGTTGCTCGGGTACAACCTGATGTCACTCTTGGCAGGTATTCGAGACCCTTATGAGGATGCGCCGCGCGAGGCTGTCGACGGCACGCCCGTCAGCCCGGAATAGCGGCTTCGGCCACAGGTTGGATCACCGCCTGGGTCGGCCGGTCGCGAACCACCAGCGCGGCGACCAGCGCCGCTGCGGCATAGAACGGCAGGGCGAAGCCCGTACCAATCGTCGATAGGGCGACCATGGCCAGGGTGAAGATCGGGGCCGTCTCGAGGAAGCCGGGCACGGCCAGGGCCATCGGCAGGGCCGAGTAGGTACCAGCGTAGGGCGCGATGAGCAGGCCCGCGGCCGCCGCCCAGGCGATCCCGGTTCGTTCGGAGCGACGGGCCAGGACATAGAGCAGGCCAGCCAGGGTCAGCAGCGCGATCGGCAGCCACAGGGCCGGCACCAGGGCGGTGACCCCGTGGTTGCCGGCGAACGGGGCAGCGAACTGGGTCCCGGTCATGAGCGCCCGGGCCCAGTCGACATAGCTCGACTGGGCCGGTGACCAGCATGGCCGCCCCGGTCGCAAGGAGCCCGGTGAGGACCGTCCCGAGCAGGGTCTTTCGCCGCCAGAACAGGAGCCACAGCAGGATGGGCACGACCAGCGGCTTGGCGAAGACGGCGGTGGCCAGGCCAAGGAGCACGCCGCTCCGGGGCCGGTCCGATCCGAACAGGGCCGGGACCATGGCCGCGACGAGGAGCACGTTGGCATTGCCCAGCATCACGTCGTGCAGGAAGGGCAGGGACAGGACGAGGATGAAGATCGCCTCGAGCTGCTGGAGCCTGGGCACCGGCCTGGCCAGGGAGATCACGCAGGCGACCGCGATCGCGATCTTGACCAGGGCATAGACGATGCTGACCGGCAGGAAGTCGAGCCGCGCCGAAGGGCGTCGCCAGGATGGCGGCCAGGGGCGGATAGAGGAAGCGGGCGTCGGCGTAGATCGGCTGGCCGGCGGTCAGCCGAGTGCCGGCGTCGATCACCAGCTTGAGGTCGATCCCCCACCAGCCCGGCCCGCCGGCAGGGTCGATCAGGACCCAGCGGGCGAACTCGCCCACGCCGAAGATGACCACGAAGGCGGTGACCGCGAACCAGGCCAGCCGGAGGCGGGGGCTCAGTCCCATGGGCGGAGGGTACCGTTAGGTCAAGCCTGCGACACCCTGACCTGCGTACACTCGGCCGCCTGACGAACGAGTCCAGGAGTACGACCGCGAACATCCTCGAGCCGGCGCGAGCGCTGGCACATCGCCATCGACGAACCGTCCTCTTCGCCCTGATCGTGATCGGGCTGGGCCGGGCGATCTGGTATTACGTCGTCCAGGCCATCCACCCGTGGGAGTTCGCGGGGGTCGATGCCCGAGCGTACTGGGGGATCGACCTGGCCCACCCGTACGCCCATTCGGCCGTCGGCGAGGTCTCCACCTACCTCTACTCGCCGGCCTTCGCCCAGGTCATGGCCCCGTTCTCGCTCCTGCCCTTCTGGCTCTTCTACGGGCTGTGGACCGCGCTCCTGGTGGCCGTGCTGGTCTGGCTGGTCAAGCCCTGGCCGTGGGCCGTGCTGATCCTGTTCCTGCCGATCACCTACGAGATCTTCGTGGGCAACGTGCACCTGCTCATCGCCGCCGCCCTCGTCGTGGGCCTGAGCCGGCCGGCGACGCTGGCCCTGCCGATCCTGACCAAGATCACCCCCGGGATCACGTTCCTGTGGTTCGCCGTCCGGCGCGAATGGCGCAACCTGGCGGTAGGGGCCGGCGTGACCGGCGCGATCGTGGCCGTCTCGTTCGTGCTCCAGCCGAGCGCCTGGATCGACTGGATCAACTTCCTGGCGGCATCGACCGGCCAGGGCAACGCCCTGGTTCCACGAATCGCCCTGGGCTGCGTCCTGATCGTGGTCGGTGCGGCGACCGGCCGGGCCTGGCTGGTGCCGGTCGCGGTCTGGATCGCCCTGCCGGTCGTCTGGATCAACGCCTGGGTGATCCTGCTGGCCTCCATCCGGCTCTACCGGCAACCCGTTCGGGTGGCGGCGGTAGCCCCTTCGCCGAGCGTGTCGGCGCGGACCGGCGGGCTGGTGCAGGACCTCTGATGTAGCCGTTCGTACTGGTCGAAATCGGCCCGGACCCGGTGCTAGGGTGCACCGGATGCGCATCGTCCTCGGATTGTTCGGCCTGGCGCTCGGCGTGCGGGTCCTGCTGATCCTGCTCTACCCGGATCCCGCCTACGTCAATTCGTACTACTACGTCAGCGTGGCCCGGTCCCTGGCTGCCGGCCATGGCTTCTCGATCAACTACATCTGGACGTTCGTGGATGTCGGCGGGCACCTGCCGGCCAACCCGATGCTGCCGATCCCGAGCAACGCCCACTGGATGCCGCTGGCCAGCATCGTCCAGGTCCCGTTCATCGTGATCCTGGGCGCCAGCGCATTCGCCTCGGCCCTGCCCTTTGCCCTGATCGGTGCGCTCGCTGCCCCGATGACCTGGGGCTTTGCCCGCGAGGCCGGTTGCCGGCCGTCGGTGGCCATGGGTGGCGCGCTGCTGGCCGCGATCCCGGCCGGACTGACCCCATTCATGGCCCAACCTGACAACTTCGCCCTGTTCGAGGTGCTCGTCCTGGGCGCCCTGTGGCTCGGTGCCCGGGGCCTTCACGGCGACGCCCGGGCGTTCGCTGCCACGGGGGTCCTGGTCGGCCTGGCCACCCTTGCCCGGAACGACGGCGTACTGGTCGGGGCGGCCCTCGGGATCGTCTGGATCTGGTCCCGGGTCCGCTCCCGGCGAGCGATCCGGGCCGGCATCGACGCCCCCCGCCCGCTGCCGGTCTGGGCGGCGATCGTCGCGGGCGGCCTGTTCGTGGCCGTCATGGCGCCCTGGGAGCTGCGCCAGCTGGCGGTCTTCGGCAGCCTGTCGCCGTCGTCGGCGACGGGCCGGATCCTGTTCATCCAGTCAATCGACCAGATGAACAGCATCACCGGCACGCCGACCCTTGCCACGCTCCTCAGCCAGGGGATCGGGCCGCTGATCGAAAGCCGGGTTACCGGCCTGTTCGAAGCGATCGTGATCTTTACCGTCCTGGTCGGAGGGGTCCTCCTCACCCCGTTCATCGTTGCCGGGGCCTGGTTGCGGCGCCACTCGCCGGACTTCCTGCCCTTCCTGCTGTACGCCGGCCTGCTCTTCGCCTTCTCGGCGATCGTGTCCGCCGTCCACGTTCCCAACGGCACCTTCATCCACTCGGGGGCGGCCCTCGCTCCGCAGGCCTACCTCCTCGCCCTCGAGGCGGTCCTGGCCCTCGTCACCTGGGTCGCCCGTCGTCGGCCGAGCTGGAATCCCGAGTCGGCCGGGCGTGTCTTCACGGCGGGCCTGATCGGGATCAGCGTGCTCGGGGCGGTGTACTTCACGGCCACGGTCCACGAGACGTGGGGTCAGGAACGGGACCTGAACCAGGCGGTCGGAGCCGCTCTCGGAGCCCAGGGTGCGGCGCCCAGCGAAGTGGTCATGGCCCTCGATACGGGCGCGATCAACTACTGGACCGGCCATCCCGCGGTCGTCGCCCCGAACGACTCGATCGGAACGGTCGAGGAAGTCGCCCAGGCCTATGACGTCCGCTGGCTGTTCGTCGAACGCTCGAACTCGGTCCCGGCCCTCGGCCCGATCATCGACGGCACGGACCGGCCGGGCTGGGTCGGCGCCGCGGTCTGGAGCGTGACCGGACCGACCACGACCGTGGATGCCGCCCTCTACCCCATCTGCTTCAGCACCTCCGATCCACGCTGCACGGTCCTGGCTTCGACGGGAGGCGGCCGGTGAGCGGGGGCCTGACCCGGCGCGAGGCCTGGGCCACGGCTGGGCTTCTGTTCGTGGCGGCGCTCCTCGTCCGGATTGCCTTTGCTCGAACCGTTCCGTTCCCGACGCCCGAGGACACGGCCTATTACGTGATGGTCGCCCGGAACCTGGTCGAGGGCCATGGCCTGACCAGCGACGCGCTGTGGAGCTACCAGACGCCGCCGCTCGTCTTCCCGCGGCCGGCGTTCGAGGTCTGGCTGCCCCTGCCGACCTTCCTGATCGCCCTGCCGATGGTCCTCCTGGGCTCCTCGTTCGGGGTCGCCCAGCTGCCCGCCCTGGTCATCGGCGCGCTCATTCCGGTCCTCGCCTGGCGGCTCGCGGCCGATGTCGCCGTCGAGCTCGGCCTGCCGGCCGGGCGGGCCCGGACCCTGGCCATCGGCGCCGGCCTGACGGCGGCGGTCGAGCTGCCTCTCGTCCTGTTCAGTGCCTTGCCCAATTCGACCGCCCTGTTCACCCTGCTTGCATTGTCGGCCTGCCTGGTCATCCACCGCCTGCTCAAGGACCCGCGCGGCTCCCGGCTTGGCGACCCCAGGCTGATCGCTCTCGGGGCGCTCATCGGGCTGGCCGCCCTGACCCGCAACGAAGCCGTCTGGCTTGGCCTGACCTGGGCCGGGTTGGCGTGGTTCGCCCATGGATCGGCCGGCCCCCGGCTCGTCCGGTCCGAGCGCCTGCGCCTGATCGCGGTGCCGGCCGTCATCGCCATCGTCATCTTCACGCCCTGGCTCATCCGCGACTGGCTCGTGTTCGGCAATCCGCTGCCCGGCCAGGCTGCGGCCAACGCCCTGTCGGTGACCGGTTTCGACATCTTTGCCTGGAACGACCCACCCACCCTGGCCCGCTACCTGGCCGTGGGCCTCGGCGGCCTGGTCCAGATGCGGATCGACGGATTCATCCACAACCTGTTCAGCGTCCTGCTCATTCCGAGCTTCCCCATCGGGCTGATCGGCCTCCTCCGGCTGCCCTGGGTGGTCGGGATCCGGAGCCTCCGACCGCTCCTGATCCTGTCCCTGCTCACCTTCTGGATCACGACCCTGGTCTTCCCGGTATCGACCACCTGGGGCACCTTCCTGCACGCGGCCGGCCCGGTCCAGGTCCTCCTGATCGTGACCTGCCTGCTGGCTTTCGACGCCCTCTTCGTCCGGGTCAGTGCCTGGCGGGGCTGGACCAAGGAGGTCGCGTGGCTGGGCGCGACCCTGACCGTGGCTACGGCCGTCCTGTTCAGCCTGGGCCTGGCCTCCTACGGCCAGCAGAGCGCCGACACGGCCGCGCGGTACCAGGCTCTGGACGCGCAGATGGCCCTGATCGGCCGGCCGCTGGAGCAGGCCGGGCCGGTCATTGCCGACTTCCCGATCTGGCTGGCCTACAACAGCCGGATCAATACCCTGGCTCTGCCCGACGAGGCACCGGCCTCCGTGGTGGACCTGGCCAATCACTTCAGCGGGACGCAATACCTGGTGATCAGCGGCGAGCATGGCAGCTGGCCGGCCGTCCTGGCCGAGGGCGGCCCAGCCGCCAGCTGCTTCCACGAGGTTGCCCTCGGCACCCCCGCCGACCCGGCCGCCGCGGCCGCCCTGGCCGGCACCCGGGTCTTCCAGATCGGGTGTGCGCCATGAGCAGCCCTCTATACTCGGCCGACATGGACGGCACGCGCGCCGAGGCACGAGACGGGCAATTCGATGAGCTGCACGCCGAGGCCAAGGCGGCGGTTGGCTACGCTGCGGATAACCTGCGCCAGCTGGCCGAGCGCTATCGCCAGCTCCAGCACGCCGACCTCCTCCGGCTCCAGGACCTGCGCGACGGGCTGCGAGCCGGCGAGCGCCAGTCGCCCGATGCCGACCGCATGGGCTCGGCCGGCGACCCGGCCGGTTCGGCCGACGCCGCCGCCGTGGCCGCCGAGGCGGGCGCCGAGGAAGGCCGCCGGCGCGCCATCCGGGTCGACCTCGACACGCTGTCGGACGCGACCGGACGGCACGAGACCGAGCTCACCCGGCTGGACGCGGCGCTCAAGAGCCTGGAGCGAACCTGGCTGTTCCTGGGCCGCGAGGACGCCACCCTGATCGGCGACATGGGCCCGGTCGTGAGCACCTCCGAGATGAACATGCGGATCGTGGAGGCCCAGGAGTCGGAGCGCCTCAGGATCGTCCGCGAGGTCCATGACGGGCCGGCCCAGGCCCTCTCGAATGCCATCTTCCAGATCGACTACGTGGGCCGGGTCATGGTCGACGATCCAACGGCGGCTCAGCACGAGCTGCGGCTGGTTGGCGAGCGTCTCCGGCGCGACCTGGATGAAGCTCGCAGCTTCATCAGCCAGTCCCGGCCGGCCCTCCTGGCGGAGCTCGGCCTGGATGGTTCGATCACGGACGTGGTCGAGCGCTTCAGCGCCTTGACCGGAATTGCCGTGACTGCCGAGATGGGCGCGCCCGGCGAGTCCCTGTCCGAAGCCGACCAGACGGTCGTCCTGCGGATCGTCCAGGAAGCCCTCCAGAACATCCGCAAGCACGCCGGGGCCGCCTCGGCCCGGGTCGTGACCAAGCTGGATGGTCCGGATTGGGTGCTCGAGGTCCGCGACGACGGACGGGGCTTCGACGTCGGGTCGATGGCTGCCCGGGGCCGGCGCAACTTCGGGCTTCAATTCATGCGCGAGCGGGCCGAGCTGATCGGTGCTCGCTTCGAACTTGGTTCCAGGCCCAATGGGGGCACCGTCGTACGGTTGGCAATCCCGCTCCACAAGGAGAACGAATGAACGCGATGGACTACCCAGGTCCGGATCGTCGACGGGGTGGCCCCGATCGCCGAACCGTCGGGGAGATCACCAAGATCCTCCTGGTTGATGACCACGCCCTGTTCCGGATGGGCATGCGCGGGCTGCTCGAGCGCGAACCCGACTTCGAGATCGTGGGCGAGGCCCAGGACAGCCGGGGTGCGGTCGATGCCGCCATGGAGCAGTCGCCCGACATCGTCCTGATGGACCTGTCCCTGCCCTCTCCGGGCGGGATCGAGACCACCCAGCGGATCAAGCGCGAGCTGCCGTCGGTGGGGATCATCGTGCTGGCCGTGAGCGAGGACGAGGACGCCCTGTTCGACGCGATCAAGGCCGGCGCCGCGGCGTTCATCCTCAAGGATGTCGGCCCGGACGACCTGGTCACGATCATCCGGCGGGTCACCGCCGGTGAGTACCTGATCAATGACAAGGTCTTCGCCAAGCCGGCGGTCGCCAGCCGGGTGCTCAAGGAGTTCCGCGAGCTGGCCGTCTACGGCCAGGAAGCGGCTCCGATCTTCGCGCCGCTGTCGCCCCGCGAGGTCGAGATCCTGGACAACATCGCCCAGGGCATGACCAACAAGCAGGTCGCCTACGCGCTGTCGATCAGCGAGCAGACGGTCAAGAACCACATGTCGAGCATCCTCCGGAAGCTCAGCGTGAACGATCGAACCCAGGCCGTCGTCTATGCGATGCGCCAGGGCTGGATCAGGATGCCCGAGGATTGACCGAACCTGGGCCAGCCGCGGCCATTGATCCGGGCGGGTTCGCCGGCCGGATCGATACCGAGCTGGCTACCCTCGAGGGCGAGCTGACCGAGATCGACCTGCTCATTGCGCAGGCTCGATCGGAGGCCGATCGCCACGAGATGAAGCGCAGCCAGACCGCCGACCGGGTGGCCACGCTGCGCGGCACCAACGCGCCCAATCCGGTCGACCTGGCCGAGGCCACCGGACAGCTGGTCCAACTGACCCGCCGGGCGGTGATGATGGAATCGCAGGTCGACGTCCTGGAGGGCAAGCTGAAGGCGCTCCGGCGCTACCGCGATTCCCTTGCCTCGTACAGCACCGACCTCCACGCGGCCGCCACCAGCGGCGGCTGGTCGGCCCCGGTCGGCGGCATCCCGGGAACCGTCGGCGCCCTGGTGCCCCTGGCCGACGGCGATGAGGGCGAGGTCCCGGCCGCGGTCTCGCGCCTGATCCTGACCGCCCAGGAAGACCTCCGCCGCGACATTGCCCGGGCGATGCACGACGGTCCGGCCCAGAGCCTGACGAACATCGTCCTCCAGGCGCAGATCGTGGATCGCCTGGTCGAGCGCGATCCGACCCTCGCCAAGGCCGAGGTCAAGGCCCTGGTGGCGATGGTCCAGAGCACCCTCGAGGCCACCAAGTCGTTCATCTTCGACGTCCGGCCCATGGTCCTCGATGACCTGGGCCTGGTCCCGACCGTCCGGCGGGCCGCCCGGGAACGGGGACGGCGCGCCCAGGTTGTGGTCGACTTCGATTCGCTCGGGAGCGATCGCCGGCTGGCCATGGAGCTGGAGAGCGGCCTCTTCCGGATGATTGACCTTGCCCTGGCCGGCTACCTCTCGACGCTGCCCCGGCGGGTCGTCATTCGGATCGATTGGGGCGAGCAGATCGAGGCCCGAATCGCCGCGATTGCCGGAGAGGCCGCGCCCCGGGCCGAGGCCGCCGAGCTGCCGCCGGCCGATCCGAGCACCCCGGCCGCCCTGAACGTCATGATCGACGAGCGGCGGACCGCCCGGGCAAGCGATGCCGAGACCGGCCCCAGCCACGTCCTGCCGGCCAAGGCCTGGCGCGAGATCGTCCAGCGCGCCGGCACCCTGGGCATGGTCGCCGAGCTGCTGGCCGACGGCACCGAGGTCCGCCTCGTGGCGATCCTGCCCAGTGACGGCCCGGCCGTTCAGGCCGAGTCCGGCGAGCCCGCTCCGAGCGCCGGACCGACCGACAGCGAGGGCTAGCGTGGATCGGCCGGTGGGCGCCCTGGTCGACTACGCCCTGATCGGCCTGCTCACCCTGCTCGTGATCGTGATCCTGCTGGTCTTCCTGCGCGACCAGGTCGCCGCGATCCTGGCCTGGATCACGGGGCTGATCGGCTGAACGGGCCATCCGATTCGGTACCAATGTCCTAATCGACGCGGGCTCACCTTGGGCCGTATGTTTCGCGTGCCCTCGATCGGGGGTGGACTAATCCAGGAGGCATCATCAGATGCAGCTCGTCAACTCGTTCCTCGCTCGCCTGAACAGCGACGAGGAAGGCCAGGGCCTCGCTGAGTACGCCCTGATCCTCGCCCTGATTGCGATCGTCGCGATCATCGCCCTCATCTTCCTGGGCGGCCAGGTCTCGAAGATCCTTAGCACCGTCGGTAACTCGGTCTAGGGTCGCAGCTCGACCCGCCTGGGCCGAGCACGATGGAACGACGCCGGACCGGTCTCTCGGTCCGGCGTTCGCCATTCCCGGACAGGTCTTGACAACGATCAAGGCCCTCTCTACCGTAACCCGGCTCTCGCCAGATCCTGGCGACGGGACTTCTCGATGAAAGGAGGTGAATACAAACATGATGAACTACATTTCCGCACTCATCGCTTCCTTCCGCTCCGATGACGAAGGTCAGGGTCTCGCCGAGTACGCGTTGATCCTCGCCCTTATCGCGATCGTCGCGATCATCGCCCTCATCTTCCTGGGCGGCCAGGTCTCGAAGATCCTCAGCACCGTCGGTAACTCGGTCTAGGATCCGCAGCTCGACCGGCCTCGGTCGGTCGCTCCAAACCTGAACCAGAAACGAGCGGCAGGCTCCCTCGACGGAGCCGCCGCTCGTTCCATTTGACGGCCCCCACTGTCGTCGCCGGACCACCTTGCAGCAAGTTTGCGGTCCGCTCGATTTCCGGCCATTTCTTCCTAATGGTCCTAGCCCTTTGGTATAGTCGCGCGGCCTTTGGGCGATGCTACAGTGGTGCCACTTGTCACACGGCTGGGGAGAAGAATTTGAAGCGTTCGAGTCGGGTGTTCCTGCTAGGCGGGATCATCCTTGCCATCATCGTTTTCGTCCTGATCGTCATCTTGCTTGGTAACGGGACGACCGGCACCGGAGGCGGCGGTAGTACGCCACCGCCAACGCAGCTGGACACCGTCTACGCGACGGTCGACATCCCGATCGGTAGCCAGATCACGTCGAGCCAGGTGGCGACCCATAAGGTCGACATCACGACTCGATCGTCCACCGCCTTCGCCAGTGTCAATGAGGTGGTTGGCCAGGTAATCCGGACCCAGGTGCTGGCAAACACCGACCTCAACGCGTCGATGTTCGCGTCGAGCGGCATTGTCGCCACGATCACCCCGAACCTGGCCCAGGGCCAGCGCGCGATGTCGGTCCAGGTCGATCAGCTCAGCGGCGTCGGAACGCTCATCCAGGCCGGCGATCACGTTGACGTGATCCTGGGTCTGGGCGGCACCGCCGGCAGCTGTGGAGCTGGCTTCCCGAACCTCCCGGCGGTCAACCCGGCCGCCACCGTCAAGATGATCGTCCAGAACCTGTCCGTCCTGGGGACCCTGCTGCCGCCGCCCACCGCTGCGGTTGCCGGTGCCAGCCCGGGCACGACCGGGACGTCCCTCAACGGACAGCAGGAAATCGTCATCGTGGGCGTCACCGCCCAGCAGACGGAAGTCCTCCGTTACGGACAGATCGACGGCTGCCTGAGCCTGGTCCTGCGCTCGCCCAAGGACTACGTCGACGCATCGGCGCCTCCCAACGCGGTGGTGCCCTCGCTCGACCCGACCACGGGCGTGACCCTCAAGACCATGATCGAGCAGTACGGCGTCCTCCTTCCGGCGCCCGAGCCAGTCGTAATTGCCTCGCCCTCGCCCAAGAAGTAGCTCAGCCGGGAGCCGGCCCCGGGTCATAGCGACCCGGGCCGGCCCTCACCCCAGCCACGCGACCGGACGGGCGCGACCGATCCTCACGGATCCCGCGCCCGTCTCGCGCTCCGGGGCTGGTTCTCCGGTTCACCCAGGTAATGCAAGAAGGCTCACCACCACATCCCATGGCTGACCAGATCCGCGTCCTCATCGTCGACGACATCACGGAGACCCGGGATCACCTCGCGAGGCTGCTTGGCTTCGAGAGTGATATCGAGGTCGTCGGGCTGGCGGAGTCGGGACGCCGCGCCATCGAGCTTGCGAACTCGCTCAAGCCGGACATTGTCCTCATGGACATCAACATGCCGGACATGGACGGGATCGAGGCGACCGAGCAGCTCTCGGCCCAGGTGCCCGGCACCTCGGTCGTGATGATGTCGGTCCAGGGCGAGGCGGACTACCTCCGGCGCTCGATGCTGGCTGGCGCGCGCGAGTTCCTGGTCAAGCCCTTCAGCTCGGACGAGCTGATCTCGTCGATCCGCCAGATCCACTCTCGCGAGCAGGAGAAGCTCGAGCGCTTCCCGGTCGTCGTGGCTGCCCCGGCCGCACCGGTCGAACCCCAGGACCTGGGCGAGATCGTGGCGGTCTTCGGACCGAAGGGTGGCATTGGCCGGACCACGATCGCGGTCAACCTGGCCGTGGCCCTGGCATCCGAGCTCAACCAGCGCACGGCTCTCGTCGATGGCTCGTTCCAGTTCGGCGACGTGGGGGTCCTGCTGAACCTCAATCCCAAGAACAAGTCGATCGCGGATCTCGCCCCCGACCTGGAGGCCGGCCTGGAGCTCGAGACCATCGACCCGTTCCTGACCGTCCACTCCTCGGGTGTCAAGGTCCTCCTGGCCCCACCTTCGCCGGAGATGGCCGAGCTGGTCACGGCAGCCGGCGTGCGCAAGACCCTCGAGCTGCTTCGCCGGACCAACGACGTCGTCATCGTCGACTGCTCGTCGGCCATGACCGATACGACCCTGGCGATCCTGGACGAGGCCGATGTGATCCTGACGATGCTGACCCTCGAAATCACCAGCATCAAGAACATGCGCCTCTTCCTGGAGGTCACCAACCAGCTGGGCTACGAGGACAGCTCGATCAAGCTCCTGCTCAATCGGGCCGACTCCACCCTGGGCATTCGGGTGGCCGACGTGGAGCACTCGATTGGACGAAAGGTGGACCATACGATCGTCAGTGACGGTCGTTCGGTGGTCTACGCCCTGAACCGGGGCGTACCCTTCTTTACCAGCAACCGCGAAGCCCAGGTCTCGCAGGACGTCCTGCGCCTGGCGACCGCCCTGACGGGCGACGAACGTAAGCAAGCCACCGAGGGCGCCCGCAAGACGCCCGCTGCCAAGAAAAGCCTGTTCGCATGGCGCTAGCAATCATCGGCCCGATTGGGCGGGAAGGGGTTTAGGGGATGTCCCTGCTGAAGCGGATCGAGAGTGCTCGACCGGGAACGAGCGGACCCGGCGCCGCGCCGGGCAACGCCCCGGTGCCGGCTGGCGGCGCGCCTGGCGCACCGGGCCAGCCACCGGCGGCCACGCCGGCCCAGCGGCTCATGTCCCAGGGCCCAGTGCGCGAGTCGTTCCGGGACGTCAAGTTCCGGATCCAGAGCCGGGTCATCCAGGACCTGGACCCCAAGCTCGACCTGTCCAACCAGGTCGAGGTCCGACGCCAGATCGAAGAGATCTTCGGCAAGGTCATCGACGAGGAAGGTCTCGCCCTGACCCGTGCCGAGCGCGTCCGGATGCTCGAGCAGATCACCGACGAGATCATCGGCCTCGGACCACTCGAGCCGCTCCTGCGCGACGAGAGCATCACCGAGATCATGGTCAACGGCCCGCGCCAGGTCTACATCGAGCGCTCCGGCAAGCTGGAGCTGACCAACGTGGTCTTCCAGAATGACGATCACGTCATGCGGATCATCGACCGGATCATTGCCCCGATCGGGCGCCGCGTCGACGAGTCGTCGCCAATGGTCGACGCCCGCCTGACCGACGGCTCGCGAGTCAACGCGATCATCCCGCCGCTGTCCCTGGTGGGCCCGGTGATCACGATCCGGAAGTTCTCCGCGTCGCCGTTCACGGTCGACGACCTGGTCCGCTTCGGGACGGCCACGCCCGAGATGTTCGACTTCCTGAAGGCCTGCGTCGAGGCCCGCCTGAACATCTTCGTGTCGGGCGGCACCGGCTCGGGCAAGACCACCACCCTGAACGTGCTGTCGTCGTTCATCCCGAACGACGAGCGGATCGTCACGATCGAGGACGCGGCCGAGCTCCAGCTTCGCCAGGAGCACGTGGTGACCCTCGAGTCGCGGCCCCCGAACATCGAGGGCAAGGGCGCGGTCCCGATCCGGGAGCTCGTCCGCAACGCCCTCCGGATGCGGCCCGACCGGATCATCGTCGGAGAGTGCCGTTCGGGCGAGGCGCTCGACATGCTCCAGGCCATGAACACCGGCCACGACGGCTCGATGTCCACCGGCCACGCCAACTCCCCCCGGGACATGCTGTCCCGGCTCGAGACGATGGTCCTGATGGCCGGCGTGGATCTGCCCCTGCGGGCCATCCGCGAGCAGGTCGCCTCGGCCGTCGACCTGATCGTCCAGCAGAGCCGGCTCAAGGACGGCACCCGCAAGATCGTGAACATCACCGAAGTCCAGGGGATGGAAGGTGACGTGATCGTGATGCAGGATGTGTTCGTGTTCGAGCAGACCGGCATTGTCGAAGGCAAGATCGTCGGTCGGTTGAAGCCGACCGGTATCCGGCCCAAGTTCGTCGAAAAGTTCGAGGTCATGGGCATCGCCCTGCCCGCGGGCCTGTTCGGCTTCACGTACTAGCCGGCGGCACAGGAGGCATCCCATGCAGATTGGCTTGATCGTCGCGATCATCGCGGCCCTGGCGGTCGTCCTGATCGCTGTTGGCCTGGCGACGTCGGGCGGCTCGGGCGTCAATGCCCGGCTGGAGCGCTATGCCTCCGGCAAGCCCGAGGCCAAGGCTGCCTCGACCGGGCCGGGCGGGATCGCCGGCATGCTCAACGAGAGCACGGCCGTGGCCAGCCTGAACCGGGTGGTCGAACAGCGTGACTTCGGGGCCAACCTGGCCCGGGATATCGCCCGGGCGGACCTCAAGATCAAGATCAGCGAGTACTTGCTGATCTGGCTCGGCTGCATCCTCGGCGTGCCCGCCGGGATGTTCCTGGCGTCGGTCATCTTCCCGGCCCTGGCCAACCCATTCCTGCTCCTCATCGGCGGGCTGATCGGGTTCATGATCCCGCGCTTCTGGCTCAATCGGCGCAAGAACGGCCGGCTCAACCAGTTCAACAAGCAGCTGCCCGACACGATTACCCTGATCGCCAACGGCCTGCGGGCCGGCTCCTCGTTCCTGCAGGCGATCGAGCTGGTCGTGCGTGAGGCGCGGCCGCCGGTCTCGACCGAGTTCGGCCGGGTGATCCGCGAGGTCAACCTCGGCCTGGGCTTCGATGATGCCCTCGAGAACATGGTCCGGCGGGTGCGCTCCGACGACCTGGAGCTGATGGCCACGGCCATCTCGATCCAGCACAACGTCGGCGGCAACCTGGCCGAGATCCTCGACTCCATTGCCTACACCATCCGCGAGCGGGTCCGGATCAAGGGCGAGATTCGCACCCTGACCGCCCAGCAGCGGTTGTCGGGCTACGTCGTCGGCTTCCTGCCGATCGGCCTGGCCGGCTTCCTGTTCATCGCCGCTCCCGGCTTCATGGCCCCGATGTTCGACGACTCGGTCAGCATCCTCGGCTTGCCGGCCGGCGTGATCATCCTGATCATCGGCGGATTCATGATGTTCATGGGCTTCATGTTCATCCGCAAGATCGTGGACATCGAGGTCTGATCGATGTTGCCAGTCATCCTGGTTGCCGCGGCCGCCGCGGGAGCCATCCTGCTCATCGTCATGGGCCTGACGAGCGGCCGCGCCGTCGATCCCGTCCAGGCCCGCCTCAGCCAGCTCGGCACGATGCAGGCCAAAAACCTGGAAGAGCTCGAGCTCCAGGCGCCATTCTTCGAGCGCACCCTCCGACCACTAGTCGGACGGTTGTCCGGCTCGGTCACCCGCGTCACGAGCGCCTCGTTCGCGCAGCGAACCGAGAAGAACCTGGCCATGGCCGGCAATCCGGGCGACTTCCGGGTGTCGGACTGGCTGGGAATCAAGGCGGTCTCGGCGATCGTCTTCGGGATCATCTTTTTCCTGCTCTTTGCCGTAGTCAACATCCTGGGTACCGGCTTTGCCATCGGTGCCCTGATGTCCCTGCTGGGCGTCGTGATCGGCTATATCGCGCCTGAGTTCTGGCTCGGCCGGAAGGTCAAGGCGCGCAAGAAGGCCATCCTGCTGATGATCCCGGACACCCTCGACCTGCTGACCATCTCGGTCCGGGCCGGCCTCGGCTTCGACGCCGCGCTGGGCAAGGTGGTCGAGAAGCTCAAGGGCCCATTGTCCGAGGAGTTCCGCCGGGCGATGGCCGAGATCCGGGTCGGCAAGAGCCGGCGCGAGGCGCTCCGGGACATCATCCCGCGCACCGAAGTCGCTCCGCTGACCAACTTCATCGGCGCGGTCATCCAGGCCGAGACCCTCGGTGTCTCGATCTCGAAGGTCCTCCAGGTCCAGTCGGAGCAGCTCCGGATCGAGCGCCGCCAGCGGGCTGAGGAACAGGCCGCCAAGGCGCCGATCAAGATGCTCTTCCCGCTGGTGGGTTGCATCTTCCCGTCGCTGTTCATCGTCATCCTTGGCCCGGCGATCATCCTGATCGTCAAGAACCTCAAGACGTAGCCGCTGCTGCCCTGGGCCGGTCACCGGCTCGGGGGCAGCAACCGACTCACGCCCGAGGGACGACCGTGGCCAGCCAAGCGATGACGAACGTCCGCAACGTCGAGCGGGGCACCGTCCTGGTCGCGCGGCTCGAGTCGGCCAACTCGCTGTGGGCAAGGTTCATGGGCCTGATGGGCCGCCCGGCGCTGCCCGACGACGCCGGGCTGTGGCTGCCCGGCAGCAACGGTATCCACATGATGTTCATGCGCTTCGCGATCGACGCGGTCTTCGTGGGTAAGCCCGAGGCCGACGGCAGCCGCGAGGTCCTCTCGGTCCGGCGGGCACTGCCACCCTGGCGAGGCGTCGTCTGGCTGGTCCGGGGCGCGAACGGCACCCTCGAGCTCCCGGTCGGCACGATCGACCGCAGCCAGACCGCCATCGGCGACTTCCTGCGCTTCAGCTGAGGGTTCGTGGCGGGCCCGGGCAGGACGAAGCGGGCGGGGAGGACGATCGGGTCGATGCCGGGGGTTGGGTCGGTGGGTAGTCTGGGAGCTGTGGACATCGCGCATACGGGCGGCGCCGAGCTGGGCGCGCCGGCTCGATCGGTTCGGCTTCGCGGCATGCCTCGGACTGGGGGTGGGCGTGGGGCTCGATTTCGCCCTGGCCGGCACGATCCCGTTCGACACCAGCGCCTACTGGGGAGCGAGCAACATCGCCCATCTGTACCCGCAGGTCTGGAATACCGACGCGGTCTATATCTACCCGCCGCCGCTGGCGATGATCCTCGCGCCATTCCACGTGATCGGCTGGCCGGCCTTCGTCTTCGCCTGGACGCTCCTTCTGTTCCTGGCCGTTTGGGTGGCGGCCCGGGCCTGGACCTTGCCGGTCCTGGTGGTCTCCGGCTTGCCGGCGCTGGTTCTCGGGAGTGCCTGGCCGGCATTCGGCGTCGTTTTCTACCCCGTCATCGGCAACATTCAACCGCTCATTGCGGCGGCGATCGTGCTCAGCTTCCGTTGGCCCGCGACTTGGGCCTTGGTGCTCCTGACCAAGGTCGGGCCGGGGGTCGGGGTGCTGTGGTTCGCGTTTCGACGGGAATGGCGGAGCCTGGGCATCGCCATCGGCGCGACTGCCCTCGTGGCGACGGTCACGTTCGTCATTGCCCCCGGTGCGTGGCGCGACTTCATGACCTTTGCCCTGGGCAACTACGCCACGCCATCGCCCGTGCCGGTCGTGCCAATTCCGTTCCTGGTCCGGCTGCCGATGTCGATCGTCCTGATCTGGTGGGGCGCCCGGACCGACCGCGCCTGGACCGTGCCGATCGCGGCCGGCTGGGCCAGCCTCGCTTTGTATGACTGGTCGTACTTGCCGATCTGGATCGGGGCCCTGCCGCTGTGGTGGGCCGGCCGGCACCCCGAGGCCACCTCCTTGCGCCGCTCGACCGTCCCGACGACATTGCCCACCGCGCCAAGCCTCGAGGCCTAGCTCCGGCCCGAGCCAGAAATGGCGCGCCAAGGCCCTGATAAGGGCCTGGTGATCAGCGCCGGCCAGGATTGAGCCATGGCTGGCAGAGTCCGGACGGTGCTCGAACGAGCACTCGAGCTCGCCTTGCCGCCAACCTGCGCAGGCTGCGGCGTCGAGGGTGAGCTGCTCTGCGCCGGTTGCCGGCCGCAGCTGGAACGACGCCTTGAGCGGCCCGGCGGGGTACCCATCGGGATGATCGCCGACATTCCCGCTCCGCTGCTCCAGCTCGAATGGTGCGCGCCGTTCGCCGGCGCGGTTCGAGCCGCCCTCCACGCGCTCAAGTACAGCGGCGAGCAGCGTCTGGCCGGACCACTTGGATCGGCCCTCGCGACGCGCTGGCAGCACGCCGGGTCCGTCGGCGACACGGTCGTGCCGGTGCCGGTCCACGCTGGCCGGCTGCGCGAGCGAGGCTATGACCAGGCCGTGCTGCTTGCCCAGGTCGCTGCGCAACGTCTCGAGCTGCCGTTCGCGCCGGTGCTCGAGCGGCAGCGGGCCACCGAGCGCCAGTTCGATCTCGATCGCCGATCGCGCGCAGGAAACGTGGCGGGCGCGTTCCGGCTCGTGCCAGGTGCCTCCGCCGAAGCGCCGCTCGAGGGTCGCTGGATCATCCTGATCGACGATGTCGTGACCACCGGCAACACGCTCGTCGCCTGCGCGAGCGCGCTGCACGAGGGCGGCGCCTTGGGGGTTTCAGCCCTGACCGTGGCCCGCGAACGATGATCCCGAGCCGACTGCAACTACGGACTTGGGCGTCGCGTCCACGATGGGGGCCGGGGCCCGCCGGTAGATGCCATTCGAGCGTGACATCAGCTTGCCGTCGACGAGGTAGCGGCGCAAGGCGGCGACGTCAGGGTGGATCAGCGCGAGGCGCATGTTGACTTCCTTCTCGGGATAGTCGCGATCCTCGGCGAAGCATCGATCCCGCAGCTCGATCAGGACGTACTGGCGCTTGCCCGCACGGGCAGGGATCGACACCAGCCGTCCGTCGCGGAAGAAGGCATCGATCACCCGCTTCGCCGGGTCCTGGCTCGCCTTGGGCTGCCCTGGCTCGTTGGGGTCCATCGCCAGAGCCTACCGGCTAGGATCAGGACATGCTGCCCGACGGCCGACGGCTCGGCGCCCATTTGCCGCTCGGCGGAGGAATGGTGGCCGCTGTCGATCGAGCCCAGGCGATCGGCCTCGACACGCTCCAGATCTTCACCGACAACCCGACGGCGTGGCGACGCCGGCTCGAGCCGCCCAAGGAGCTCGCCGCCTTCCGGGTCCGCTCCGACGAGGTCGGCCTGGGGCCGCTCGCGAGCCACGCGCCGTACCTGATCAACCTGGCGGCCC
The DNA here is from genome assembly GCA_963718285.1 of uncultured Chloroflexia bacterium. Taxonomy (GTDB): domain Bacteria; phylum Chloroflexota; class Limnocylindria; order Limnocylindrales; family CSP1-4; genus Palsa-1033. The sequence continues at coordinate 211,456 of CAVQYU010000002.1, forward strand.
CCGACGAGCACTTCTACGCGAGGTCGATCGAGGTCCTGTGCCACGAGCTGATCGTGGCGCCCACGTTCGGGGCTCGTTTCGTGAACGTGCACACGGGCTCGCACAAGGGCGAGGGCCTGACCGACGGGATCGGCCGGGTCGCGGCCGCCGTAGCCGTCGCGCTGGCGGCTGCCCGGGCGGGCGCCTTGGCCGCCGATGGCAACGACCCGGGCGCAGGACCGGATCCAGCGATCCTGGTCCTCGAGAATTCGGCCGGCGGAGGGGACGGGCTGGGGATCGACGTCGATGAGCTCGCTCAGCTGCTCGACGGGATCGGGGCGGCGGGCGTGGCCCGGCCGGAGGTCTCGATCTGCCTGGATACCGCCCACCTGTGGGCAGCCGGCCACGCGATCGACACGGCCGAAGGCGTCGATCGGCTCATGAGCGAGTTCGATGAGCGGATCGGGCTCGATCGCCTGGCGATGGTCCACCTCAACGACTCGAAGTCGGTCCTCGGCTCACGCCTCGATCGTCACGAGCACCTGGGCGCCGGCGCGATCGGACCGGCCGGGCTCGCCCGGATCCTGACCCACCCGGATCTGAGCCACGTGACCTACTACCTCGAGACGCCTGGCATGGACGAGGGCTACGACGCGATCAACGCGGCCCGAGCCCACGACCTGGCCGAAGGCCGGCCGCTGGCCGTGCTGCCGCCCGAGGCCATGCACCTGGCCGGCTCGCGGGCCCGGACCGGCCCCCGAAGCGAACCCGCCGAGTGACCGCCGGCGACGCCCCGCCCCAAACCGGAGGCGGGCTGCGGGCCCGATGGCCCTGGCCCGACCTGGCCGGGCTGCTCGTCGTCCTGGTCGTGGCGGCGGCGCTCCGGCTGCCGGGCCTCGCCGCCCGCGGCACCTGGGATGCCGACCAGGGCCACGACATGCTGGTCCTGTGGCGCCTGTTCGCGACCACCAGCTGCCCGCTGCTCGGGCCGCCGACCTCGATCGGCGACTTCCATCACGGCGCGCTCTACTACTACCTCCTGGCCCCGTTCGCCTGGCTCTCGAACGGCAATCCGACGGTGGTCGTCGGCGCGATCGGCGCTGGCGGGATCGCGCAGCCGCCGGCGTGACCTGGTGGCTGGCCCGCTCGATGGCCGGCTCGCTGGCCGGCTTCGTCGCCGGCCTGTTGATGGCCGTCTCGGCCAGCTCGATCCTCGAGTCGACCTTCATCTGGAACCCGAACATCGTGGCCCTCTTCTCGGCGATCGCCCTGAGCGCGACATGGCAGGCTCATCGGACCGGGCAGGCGCGTTGGTGGGTCCTGGCCGCCGCGGGCCTCCTGGTCACGATGCAGGCCCATGTCCTGGGGCTCGCCCTGGCCCCACCGCTCGTGGTCGCGTATCTGCTCGATCTGCGCGGGCGTCCGCCCGGTGAGGCGCGCCGCCGGCTCTTGCGCGCGGGCCTGGTCGCGATCGTGATCCTGCTCCTGGGCTACGTGCCGCTCCTGGTCCACGAGCTCGGCAACAACTTCTCGGAGACGCGCGCGGCGATTGCCTTCCTGCAGGCCGGGGGCGGCAGCCGGTCGCGCTGTCCCTGCCCGCCCGGCTGCTCTTCGTGGGCCTCCGGATCGTGGCCTGGCCGCTGGCCGGCCTGCTCACCGACCACCTCGTCGTCGGGGTTGTCGCGGCGATCGTGATCGTGACCGGCCTGATCTGGCGGGTGCGCAGCGCGCCCCAGCCCGAGCGCTATGGCGCCTGCCTCCTGGCCGGCACGCTGCTCTTTGGCTGGATCGTGCTGGGTGTCGGGATTGGCAGCATGGCCAGCGTGACGGCGCTGCCGGTCGACCACTACCACGCCTTCCTCGACCCGATCATCTTCGTCGCGGCCGGCCTGACCGTGGCCGGCCTGTGGCGCCTCACGGCGCGGGACCCAGCGAGGCCGCTCGCGGCCGACGCCCGGCCGCGGTCCGGTCCATATGCGGGCGTGGCCGTGATCGGCCTGCTCGCCTTCAACCTGGCGATCGCCCCCCGGCGGTGGCGCTCGACGGTGGCTGGCCGGCGGCCCAGGCCGCCGCCGCGAGGATCCTGGCGACGACCGGATCACAGCCGATCGAGCTGCGCAGCCTGCCCGCCTTCAAGGCCGCCGATGCCTACGGCTACCCGCTGATTGGCTCGGGGGCTGTGGTCGACCGGAACCCTCGACACGGCCGACCGCTTGGTCGAGGGCGGCGGCGGCCGCCGGCGATGGCACGGGCGCCGTCCCGGGACTGGTCCCGGCGGCGGATCTGGGCTCGACCGGCGCGATCGTCATCGTGTGCGACAGCCTGTTCGTGCCCGACTGTGGCGGGTCGGCCGAGGGGGCGGCGCTGCCCGCCAGCGGCTTTGGCCTGGCCGACCGGTTCGTCCCCGCCCCGGGCCGGACGATCTCGGTGTACCTGCCCGGTCCATGATGAAATCGCGAACGCCGGGCCCCCAGAGCCCGGCGTTCGCTGTCCCCGAGACCCGGAGGTGGAGGGAGATCCGGGTCCTGTCAATGTGCGCGGGTAGATCAGTAGCGGTTGGTCGGCCTGCTCGACGGTGGCCGGAGGCCCGGCCGGCCCTGGCTGACCCGGGTCTGCGTCGCGAGTCCGATCCCCGCGCCGATTGGATTGCCGGCCGAGGGCGTGCCCCGCAGGTACGGGCTCTGCTGCGGCCGGGTGGCCTCGCCACCCTGGTAGGTCCGGCCGAGGCGGCGCATCCGCACGGCCAGGTAGTACTCCATGATCTGGCGGACCTGGGGCTCGCTGAGCACCTCGTCCGAGCGCAGGGCGTACTCGACCCGGGCAGTGGGATTGGCCGGCCCTGAGGACATCAGGCCGAGGTACTGCGGGGTATCCGCGTCGTCGCGCAGCTCGCGCAGGCCGCGGGCCAGCTTGGTGGCGGTCCCCAGCGAGGGCATCCGATCGCCCCGGATCAGGCGGGAGATCGTCGAGTGATCGACGCCCGACTGCTGGGCGAGCTGGCGCTGGGACATCTTCTTGGCCTTGAGCTGAGCTCGCAGCCACTCGTTGAAGGCTCGTCCGTTTGTGGTCGTCATATGGGCTCGCTGGGCACTCCGCTGGGCGACGATCGGTTCCCTACCGAACTGCCCAGACCATCCCACGAGGCCCGTTGCGTCGTTATCACCCGTTCGTACCGATCGCTGCGCGCTCGGTCGTGTCGCCTGGGGACAGTGTGGTGGAGTTGGGTCGAATTCGGTGGGGCGTTCCGGTTGGTACCTCTGCCGAGCGCCGGTGCGCCGTGGTGCGTCGGCGCACAGGGCGCCCACGAGGAATCAGGCGGGCAGCGCCGGCTCCGCGGCCACCACGACCGGCTTGATCCCGGTGCCCTTGCGCATCGGCGAGACGACGTACAGGATGCTGCCCAGGATCACGACCGACAGGACGCTGATCGCCCGGTCGACCAGGACGATCGTGAGAGCCTCGGTCTGCGGGCACGTTGTAGACCAGGGTCAGGACGCCCACGATGCCGGCCTCGACGATGCCCAGGCCGGCCGGCGTGAACGGCACGGCCGTCAGGAGCGACCCGGTCAGGGCCACGAAGAAGGCGCCGCTGATCCCGAGGTGGACGTCGGGGAAGCCCAGGGCCTCGACCACGAAGTACAGCCGGAACGCCTCGGTCGACCAGATCAGGCCGGTCAGGATCACCAGGATCGGGATCTGGCGCCGGGTCACGGCCGAGAAGACGCCCTCCTCGAACCGGTCATACAGCTCGATGAAGCGCTCCGGGATGGGCAGCCGGATGAGCAGCCGCCGGCCGAAGCTACGCAGCGACAGGAGCAGGATGGCCAGGATGACCATGACCAAGACGCCGATCCCGAAGACGATCTGGACATCGGTGGGCAGCCGGCCCCGGAAGCTGATGAAGCCGGCGGCCAGGCCCAGCACGACGATCGCGAACAGGTCCAGGATCCGCTCGATGAAGATCGTGCCGAAGGTCCGGCTGAGCGACACCGCCGCGTTCAGCTTGAGCAGGTAGGCCCGGTAGACGTCGCCCAGCTTGGCCGGCACGAGGCAGTTGACCAGCCACGACAGGAAGATGATCTCGGTCGAGTCCTTGACCTTCAAGGGGTAGCCGGTGGCCCGGATCAGGATCGCCCAGCGCAGGCCGCGCAGGGGGAAACCGGCGTAGAAGATCAGGAAGGCGACGAGCAGCAGCCAGCCGTTGGCGGCCAGGATCTTGGCCGGCAGCTCGTCCAGGTTGAAGCCGGGCAGGCTGCGCGCGAACAGCACGATCAGGCCGATCGGCAGGATGATCGACAGGATCGTCCGGGGCTGGCGCAGGCGCCGCCCGAGGGAGACCTGGTCGGCGCTGATTTCCGCCTCTGGAGGGCGGGCAGCCGGGACCGGTGCAGCGATGTCCATGGGCGTTGACGCTACCGGTTCGGTCGCTGGATCCGCCATCGGCCGATGGTCCTCCCCCGGCCCTTCAGCGGTCACGGCTCGACCGGCGGGCGGATCCGGACGTTGCCCCGGCCCCGATTCACGGCCTTCGCAATCGGGGTCAGGACGCGCACGTAGTAGGACGCCCGGCCCGGGGTGAGCTGGAGCGTGGCCAGGGCGGCCAGCAGGCCGGCCGGCGTGGACGGATCGGCATCGACCGCGGTGTTGAAGGCCACGCCGACCTCGAGGGTCGAGTGGGCATCCGAGGCGGCCACCCCGGGCAGGCCGTGGGCCAGCGCGAATTCGACGGCCTGCTCATTGCCGGCCCGACCCACGATCCGGGCGTTCCAGGTCTCGACCCAGTCCACCAGCCCGGCCAGCGCGGCCAGCCCCTCAGTGCGCAGGAGCGAGTTGCGGTAGCGGTCGAAGGGGTGGGGAATGCCCACCAGGGCGCCCTGTTCGCGGGCGGCCGCGATCGTCTCGACGGCGGGCCGGCCGGGCGCCAGGGCGTGTTCGAGGAAGACGCAGATGAGGTCGCCATCGGTGGTCTTCACCTCTTCACCGATGATCACCGTGAGGCCCTCTGGGGCGAGGTCGCGGGCGAGGAGCGCGCCGTCGATCCGATCGTGGTCGGTGATCGCCAGGTGGGTCAGGCCACGGGCCGCCGCGGCCCGCACCTGGTCGCGTGGGTGGGCCAGCGAATCGAAGCTGTAGGACGTGTGGCAGTGGAGGTCGAAGAAGGCCCGCCGCAATTCGGCCGTTGCGGCCATGACGCTGCCGTCAGACCTGCTGGACGAGCGACTTCTTGAAGAAGTCGAAGTGCTCCAGGGCCAGCCCGGTTCCCATCGCCACGCAATTGAGCGGGTTCTCGGCCACGTGGCAGGGCACGCCGGTGACCTGGGTCAGGAGCTTGTCGATGTTGCGCAGGAGGGCGCCGCCGCCGGACATGACCATGCCCTTGTCGATGATGTCCGAGCTCAGCTCGGGCGGGGTCTGCTCGAGGACGTTGCGGACGGCCGCGACGAGCTGCTGGAGGGGCGCCTCGATCGCCTCCATGACCTCGGAGCTGGTGATCGGGATCGTCCGGGGCAGGCCCGCGATCAGGTCGCGCCCACGGACGTCCATGCTCAGCTCGCGTTCGAGCGGCAGGGCCGTGCCAATCGCGATCTTGACCTCCTCGGCGCTCCGGTCGCCGACCATCAGGTTGTACTTCTTGCGGATGTACGTCGCGATCGCGTCGTCGAACTTGTTGCCGCCAACGCGCAGGCTGGTCGAGACGACGATCCCGCCCAGGGCAATGACCGCGATCTCGCTGGTCCCGCCCCCGATGTCGATGACCATGTTCCCGGATGGGCCGGCAATCGGCACGTTGGCCCCGATCGCGGCGGCCAGGGGCTCCTCGATCAGGTAGGCCGCCCCGGCCCCGGCCTTGAGGGCCGCGTCGCGCACCGCTCGCTTTTCGACGCTGGTCACGCCGGCCGGCACGCTGATCATCACATCGGGGCGCCGGAAGCCGATCGAGCCGCGCCTCACCTTGCCGATGAAATGGCTGAGCATCGCCTCGGTGATCACGTAGTCGGCGATCACGCCGTCCTTCATCGGCCGGATGGCCGTGATGTTGCCGGGCGTCCGGCCGATCATCTCGCGGGCGTCCTCGCCCACCGCCACGATCCGGTTCTGATCGTCGACGGCTACCACCGACGGCTCCTGGATGACGATGCCCTTGCCCTGCACGTACACCAGGATGTTGGCGGTGCCGAGGTCGATCCCGATCTTCATGGGCTGGTGGGCTACCCCTTGCTGGGCCGGCGCCGGGGCGCGGGCGACTCTGCGACGGTCGTGATCGACGCGCCGAGGTCCTGGAACTTCCGGCCGATGTTCTCATACCCCCGGTGAACGTGATGAGCACCGTGAATCAGGCTCGTGCCCTGGGCGGCCAGGGCGGCCAGGATCATCGACGCGCCAGCGCGCAGGTCACCGATCTCGGTCTCGGCGCCGTGGAGCTGGGCGATCCCGGTGATCGTGGCGTGGTGGCCGTCCTGGATCCGGATCCGGGCGCCCATCCGGGAGAGGCCGCTCAGGAACTCGAGGCGGTCCTCGAAGATCGTCTCGTGGACCCGGCTCCGGCCGGCGGCCTGGGTCAGCAGCACGCACAGCGGCGGCTGCAGGTCGGTGGCCAGGCCGGGATACGGGGCGGTGGTCACGTCGATCGCCCGGAAGAGGTCGCGGTCCGCGCCCGAGACCTCGATCCGGTCGCCCTCGCAGCGGACGTTGACCCCGATCTGCTCGAGCGCTTCGAGGAAGGCGCCGAGGTGGTCGCACGGGGCATTGGACAGGCTGACCCGGCCGCCGGTGACCGCCGCCGCGACGACGAACGTGCCCGCCTCGATCCGATCCGGCAGGACCCGGTGCTCACCACCGCGGAGTCGCTTGCGGCCGATGACCTCGATCGTGTCCGGGGCGGTCCGCTGGATCTCGGCGCCCATCGTCCGCAGGAAGGCGATCAGGTCGTCGACCTCGGGCTCCTCGGCGGCCGGCCGGATCGTCGTCCGGCCGTCGGCCAGGACGGCCGCCAGCATCGCGTTCTCGGTGCCCATGACCGACACGAAGGGGAACTCCAGGTCGGTCCCCCGCAGGCGGCCGGGCGAGCGGGCGAAGTAGTAGCCGTTGCGGTACTCGATCTCGGCGCCCAGGGCCCGCATCGCGTCGACGTGAAGGTTGACCGGGCGCCGGCCGATCCGGTCGCCGCCGGGGTTGCTGATGATCACCCGGCCGAAGCGGGCCAGGAGCGGGCCGAGGAGGATGAACGAGGCCCGCATCTTGGCCGCCGCCTCGAGCGGCACGAACAGCCAGTCGACATCGCCCGACGGCGACCTCGTACACGTTCGGGGCCGGATGATCCACGACCACGCCCAGGTCGCGCAGGGTATCGGCCATCACCCGCACGTCCTCGATCTCGGGCACGTTGGTGAAGCGGCAGCGCTCGCCGGTCAGGGTGGCCGCGGCCAGCAGCTTGAGGGCGGCATTCTTCGAGCCGCTGATCGCGACCGCGCCGTTGAGCGGCCGGCCACCCTCGATCCGGAACGCTTCAGGCGGGACCGCCTCGGGCTTGAACTCCCAGTGGAATGGGCGCGGATCGGCCATGGCCGCTTAGCCCCGGCTCCGGGGGCCCTCGCGGTGGCGCCGCTCGGCGACCCGGATCCGGAGCAGCGAACGCTGCAGCTCGGCCCGGGCCGCGGACAGGTCGGGCGTGCCGGCGCCGGCGCCCTCGATCGCCTTCTCCGCGTCGCGCCGCGCCTGCTGGGCCTTCTCGAGGTCGATCTCGGAGGCCAGGTCGGCGCTCTCGGCCATGACCACGACCTTGTCCGGCCGGACCTGGACGAAGCCGCCGATCACCGCGATCGACTCCTCGGCCGTGCCCTTGATGATCCGCAGCTCGCCGGCGCCGAGGGTGGCCACCAGCGGGGCGTGATGGGGCAGGATGCCCAGCTCGCCATCGCTGCCGGGCACCTGGACCCGGTCGACGTCGTCGCTGTAGACGAGCCGCTCGGGGGTCACGATCTCGAGGTGGAGGGTCATGCCTTCTCGAGCTTGGCCGCGTTCTCCCGGACATCGTCGATCGTGCCGGCCAGGAAGAAGGCCTGCTCCGGCAGGGTGTCGGTGGCGCCCTCGAGGATCTCCTTGAACGAGGCCACGGTGTCCTTGATCGGGACGTACTTGCCGGGCCGGCCGGTGAAGACCTCGCCCACGAAGAACGGCTGGCTCATGAAGCGCTGCAGGCGGCGCGCCCGGGCGACGGTGGACTTGTCCTCCTCGGACAGCTCGTCGATGCCCAGGATGCTGATGATGTCCTGCAGGTCGCGGTAGCGCTGCAGGACGCGCTTCGTCTCCTGGGCCGTGTCGTAGTGGTCCTGGCCAACGACCAGCGGGTCGAGCACCCGCGAGGTGGAGGTCAGCGGGTCGACGGCCGGGTAGATCCCCAGCTCGGTGATGTAGCGCTCCAGGCGGATCGTCGAGTCGAGGTGGCCGAAGGTGGTCGCCGGGGCGGGGTCGGTGTAGTCGTCGGCCGGCACGAAGACCGCCTGGAGGCTGGTGATCGAGCCGTTCTTGGTCGAGGTGATCCGCTCCTGGAGGGCGGCCATCTCGGTCGCCAGGTTGGGCTGGTAGCCGACCGCGCTGGGCATCCGGCCGAGGAGGGCCGAGACTTCCGAGCCGGCCTGGGTGAAGCGGAAGATGTTGTCGATGAACAGGAGGACGTCCTTGCCCTCCTCGTCGCGGAAGTACTCGGCCATGGTCAGGGCGGTCAGGCCGACCCGCTGCCGGGCGCCGGGCGGCTCGTTCATCTGGCCGAAGACGAAGGCGGTCTTGGCGATGACGCCCGACTCGGTCATCTCGGCGATCAGGTCGTTGCCCTCGCGGCTGCGCTCGCCCACCCCGGCAAAGACCGAGTAGCCCGAGTGCTCCTGGGCGACGTTCCGGATCAGCTCCTGGATGATGACCGTCTTGCCCACGCCGGCCCCGCCGAAGATGCCGATCTTGCCGCCCTTCTTGAACGGGCAGATCAGGTCGATGACCTTGATCCCGGTCTCGAACACCTCGACGTCGGTGGTCTGCTGGTCGAACGGCGGCGGCTCGCGATGGATCGGCAGGCTGACCTCGGCCTTGACCGGGCCCTTGTTGTCGATCGGGTGACCGAGCACGTCGAAGACCCGGCCCAGGGTGACCTCGCCGACCGGCACCGTGATCGCGGCGCCGGTGTCGACCGCATCCACACCGCGGGCCAGGCCATCGGTGGTGGTCATCGCCACGGTCCGGACCCAGTTGTTGCCCAGGTGCTGCTGGACCTCGACGGTCAGCGGCTCCTGGCCCGCCCGCTGGATCTCGACGGCGTTGTAGATCGCCGGCAGCTCGCCGGCCGGAAACTCGATGTCCACGACGGCGCCGGTGATCTGGATCACCTTGCCGGTCGCGGTCGTGGTGGCGGTCGCCATGCTGGTCAGTGCCTCCTTCAGCGGGCCTGGGCGCCCGACGCGATCTCGATCATTTCGCGGGTGATGTTCGCCTGGCGAACCTTGTTGTAGCTGAGGGTCAGGTCGTCGATCAGCTCCTCGGCGTTCTCGGTCGCGTTCTTCATCGCGACCATCCGGCTCGACTCCTCGCTGGCCTTCGCCTCCAGGACGGCCTGGTACAGGCGGGTTGCGACGTAGCGCGGCAGGAGCTGCTCCAGGACCGCCGCCGGATTCGGCTCGAAGATGAACTGGTTGCCGGGGATGCCGTCGGTGTCCTCGCTGGCCACGATCGGCAGGATCTGGCCGAGCGTTGGCTGCTGGGTCAGGGTCGAGACGAAGTGGGGATAGATCACGTCGATCCGGGCGTAGGTGCCTGACAGGTAGTCGTCGGTCACGAGACGGGCCAGGGGCAGCACGTCGGCGAACGTGGGCCGGTCGCCGAAGCCGGCGAAGTGGGCCTCGATCGGGATGCCCGCCCGCCGGATCGCGTCGCGACCCTTGCGGCCGACCGTGACCATCGTGATTCCGCCCCCGTGATCGACCACCTCACGCAGGGTGAACCGGACGGCATTCGAGGTGAGCGGTCCAGCCAGCGGCCGGTCGGTCGTGATCAGGATCGCCAGGCGCTTGCCGGCCGGGTCGGCCTTGGCCAGGAGCGGGTGCTCGTCGCCGCTGAGGACCGCGGCCACGTCGGCCAGGACCTCGTCCAGCTTCTCGCTGTAGGGCCGGGCGGCCAGGGTCGCGTCCTGGGCGCGCTTGAGCTTGCTGGCTGCGACGAACTGCATCGCCCGGGTGATCTGGCGAATGTTCCGGACGGCACCAATTCGCCGCCGGATATCGCGCTGGCTGGCCACTGTGGTTCCTTGCTGCCGCGCCCGGCCTAGGCCAGGAAGCTCTCGCGATAGACCTTGATCGCCTCGTCGAAGGCGGTTGCGAGGTCATCGCTGAGGGCACCGCTCGCGGCCAGGTCGGTCAGGATCTTGGGCCGCTCGGTCTCAAGGAAGCGGTAGAAGCCCGACTCCCAGTCCTTGACCCGGTTGGACGGGATGTCGTCCAGGGCGCCCTTCGTGGCGGCGTACAGGATGGCCACCTGCTTCTCCACCCCGAGCGGCTGGTACTGGGGCTGCTTGACCACCTCGGACAGCTTCTCGCCGCGGGTCAGCTGATCGCGGGTGGCCTTGTCCAGGTCGGACGCGAACTGGGCGAAGGCGGCCAGGGCCCGGTACTGGGCCAGGTCCAGCTTGAGCGGCCCGGCGACCTTCTTCATGGCCTTGGTCTGGGCGGCCGAGCCGACCCGGGAGACCGAGATGCCGATGTTGAGGGCCGGCCGCTGGCCGGAGTTGAACAGGTCCGTGTCGAGGAAGATCTGGCCGTCGGTGATCGAGATCACGTTGGTCGGGATGTAGGCGCTGACGTCGCCGGCCTGGGTCTCGATGATCGGCAGGGCGGTGATCGAGCCGCCGCCGTTGTCCGTGTTCAGCCGGGCTGCCCGTTCGAGGAGCCGGCTGTGGAGGTAGAACACGTCGCCCGGGTAGGCTTCCCGGCCGGGCGGCCGGCGCAGCAGCAGGGACATCTCGCGGTAGGCCCAGGCGTGCTTGGACAGGTCGTCGTAGACGCACAGGGCGTCCTTGACCAGGCCCTCGCCCTCGACCTCGACGCCCACCTCCATGACCTCCTCGGCCATGGCCACGCCGGCGTACGGGGCGAGGTACTGGAGCGGCGCCGGATCCTCGGCCCCGGCCACGACCACGATCGTGTGGGCCAGGGCGTCATGGGCCTCGAGGATCGCCACGATGTTGGCCACCGTCGAGAGCTTCTGGCCGATGGCCACGTAGATGCAGACGAGGCCCTTGCCCTTCTGGTTGATGATCGTGTCGATGGCGATCGCGGTCTTGCCCGTCTGGCGGTCGCCGATGATCAGCTCGCGCTGGCCGCGGCCGATCGGGATGAGGGCGTCGATCGCCTTGATCCCGGTCTGGACCGGGGTGTCGACCGACTGGCGGACGATGACGCCCGGGGCGATCCGCTCGACCGGGCGGGTCTTGGTCGTGGCGATCGGGCCCTTGTCGTCGAGCGGCCGGCCGAGCGGGTCGACCACCCGGCCGAGGAGCGCCTGGCCAACGGGCACCTCGACGACCCGGCCGGTCGTCTTGACCGTGTCGCCCTCCTTGATCTGGGAGGCGTTGCCCAGGATGACCGCACCGACGGTCTCCTCCTCGAGGTTCAGGGCGATGCCCATGACCCCACCCGGGAACTCGAGCATCTCGGATGAGACAGCGTCCTCGAGGCCGTAGATCTGGGCGATCCCGTCGCCCACCTCGACCACCGTACCGACGCTGCGCGTCTCGGCGGCCTGATCGAAATGGTCGATCTGGGATTTGATGATGCTGATGATCTCGTCGGAACGAATGGCCATCTGACTGATCTCCTAGAGGGCGCCCGAGACGAGCTGGTTCCGCAGTCGCTCCAGGCGACCCCGGACGCTCCCGTCGATCAGGCGGTCGCCGACGCGCACGACGAGGCCGCCGAGCAGGCTCGGGTCGACCTCCTGTTCGAGCTCGATGCGGCCGCCGGTCATCTGTTCGAGCCTGGCGGTGAGGGCCTTGACTTCGGCTGGTTCGAGCGGCGCGGCACTGACGGCCCGGGCCGGGGTGATCCCCGGCGCAGGTTGTCGAGCCGGCGGAACTCGCTGGCGATCCGGGGCAGGTCTTCGATCCGGCCGCGCCGGATGAGCAATCGGAGCAGGTTGAGGACTGGTTGGCTCACCTGCTTGCCCAAGCCGGCCTCGAGGGCCGCCTCGCGGGTGGCACTGGCCACGGTCGGGTCGTTCAGGCCGCGGGCCACGCTCGGGTCGTCGAGGACCTGGGCGGCCAGGTCGAGCTCGCGCCGCCACTCGTCCACGGCCTTGTCGCGACTGGCGATCTCGAAGACCGACTCGGCATAGCGCCGGGCGGCCGTGGACGGACGAGCCATCAGTTAGCCTGACCCGCCTTGCTTGTTCCGGGCGTGGCCAGGAACTCTTCGACCAGCCGGCGCTGGCGCGGGTCGCTCATCGTCTCGCCGACCACCTGGCCGGCGGCCGCCAGGGCCAGGTTGGCGACCTCGCCCCGCAGGTCGAGCAGGGCGCGCTGCTTCTCGCCCTCGATCTCGGCCGCGGCCCGCTCGCGCATCCGATCGAGCTCGGCCCTGGTCGCGGCAACATCCGCGTCGCGGGACTCCTGGGCGACCTTCTGGGCCCGGTCGATGATCTCCTTGGCCTCGCGACGTGCCTCGACCAGGGTCGCCTGGCGTTCGGTGACGCTCGCCTCGCGGTCCGTGCGGGCCTGCTCGGCATCGGCCAGGCCTTGCGCGATCCGCTCGCGCCGGTCGTTGAGCATCTTCGTCAGCGGTTCCCGGGCAAGACCTAGAACAGCGCGAAGAACACGATGAAGTTCAGCGCCCTGACGATGATCCAGAACAGATTGATCGTCAGGCCGCCGGTGGCGGGCTCGTCGGCCGTCAGGCGGACGGCCACCTGGGCAGCGGCGCCGGCGACGGTTAGCAGGATCCACGATTCGATCTCCGCCCGGCTACTAGATGAAGATCGCGAGGATGCCGACCACGATCGCCAGCACGCCGAGTCCTTCGGCAAACGCAGCCAGGATGATCGCCAGCCCGCGGATCTGGCCGGCGGCCTCCGGGTTGCGCCCGATCGCCGTTGAGGCCAGGCCTCCCAGGATGCCGATGCCGATGCCGGGGCCGAAGACCCCGAGGGCCGCGAGCCCAGCGCCGATGTGATCCATGCGGTTGTTCCTCCTACGTCCGGCCAGGCGGCCGGCTCGAATTCCCTTTCCCTGAATTGATTGCGAGCGGCAGGCCCTAGTCCGCCGCGAGCTGGATTGCCGTGCGTCCCTTCTTCCAGGGACTCCATTGCCTCGTGCGCCATTTCGCCCTCCTCACCCTCGTGGCTTTCGACCGCGAGCACGATGAACAGGAGGCTGAGGATGCTGAAGATCAGGGCCTGGATGAAGTTGAGCATCACCTCCAGGCTGAGCAGCAGGACGGGGGCGATGAACAGGGTCAAGGCGGTGATGACGCGCAGGGCGACCTCGCCGCCATAGATATTGCCGAAGAGCCGCATCGAGAGCGTGACGGGCTTGACGAACTCGAGCATCAGCTCGATGAGCCCGACGAACATCGCGATGATCCCGGCGCCGATCCCGTTGCGGAACTCGTAGAACGGAAAGAAGCGTCCCAGGTAGCCGCCGACCCCGTTCTTGCGGAATCCCTGGAACTCGAAGTAGCAGGAAGCTGACGAGGGCCAGGCCCAGGGTGATGTTCACGTCGGAGGTGGGCGCCCGGAGCTCATCGATCCTGCCGATGGGTGGGACCAGGCCGCTCCAGTTGCAGAACAGGATCAGCAGGAAGAAGCCGGCGAACAACGGAATGTAGGGCCTGGCAGCCGCGCCGCCCATGCTCAGCCCAAAGCTCTCGAGTCCCTCGTAGGCGAACTCGACGAGGTTCTGAGGCCGCCCGGCACCAGCCTCATGCCGCGGGTGGCCAGGAAGCCAGCAGAAGGAGGACCGCGATCACGATCCACATCGTCACGATCGTGTTGGTGATGCTCGGATGGAAGCTGACGACTACCGAGCCGGTCGGCAGCGGGTTGCTCGGGTCAAGGTCGATCGACGACGCGGGGCGGCGGTAACTCGAGGGTCAGGTGATGAAGCAGGTCGGGGTAGGAGCAGCCCTGGCCCTGCGATCCGCCGGCCGGGGGAACGGCGGCAGGACGATGACCGCAAGGATGTCGAGAACGATGACGGCGAGCACGAGGAGGCCAAGGCGCTGCCTCGTACGGTTACGCCCGGTCGGGGCGGCCTCGGCCGGGCCGGACTCGGCCGGGCCGGTGTCGGGGGTCGTCACCTGATCGCTCGACACGCTTGCTCCATCCACGCGGGCACGGCGGGCTGCCGTGCTTTGAACTTGTCTGGTCTGGGTTCCGGCCTGGTTCGTCGAACTTGTTAGTCGAATTTGGCCAGGAAGCGCGAAATCAGCCGGTAGATCCCGTACGTTCCAATCCCCGCCCCGCCGATGAAGCCGACGAGCAGGAAGAGCGGCGAAGAACCGATTTGAAGATCAAGCCAGTGCCCAGCCAGAGCCCCAAACAGGGTGGTCAGCAACAGGAGGACGCCGATCTCGGAAAAGAGGGCGAAATAGGCTCCGGTCTGACCCGACAAGGCGCCCGGAGTGTAGCAGCTGCCAACTGGCGGCATCAAACCGCCGGCCGGCCCACCGGATTGAGCCGGGCAGGGCAATATCCCTTGGCCTCGGGCATGACGTTGTTGATCGTGGTGGGACAAACAGATCGTTTCGCACTCTGCTGGCGGCCAGGAAACCGCAGGCGAGCCCGAACTTATCCCGGCCCACGCTCAGCGCATGCACAAACTGGCCGGCTGCCCCGGGGCCCCGCGAACGCCGGACCGTGAAACGCCGGTTTTGTCACGCCCTGTGCAACGTTGGCCGAGCGCGGAGGGCGGGCCTACGCGGGCACGCTACCCAGGCTGCGAGTCGCTTACTGCAGGGTCAGGAACGCGTCCACGTCGAGGCGCGCCCCGGTATTGACGATGTCGAGCCGGTGCGGCCCGTTGGTCGTCCAGGTGTGGGCGAACAGAACCTGTGGTCCGAGCGTCGTTGAGCTGTGCTCGCTCACCGTGGCGAGCAGGACGCCGTCCACGTACACCCGGGCGGTCCCCAGATTCGATGCCTTGGGTGAGATCACCGAGATCGACGAGCAGGTGCACGTGAATGTCGCGACCGCCCGGTTCGTCGTGGTGGACGACCAGGCGCTTGCCCAGGGCGTAGGACGGGTGCGAGCCGGTCCAGGTCCCGGTGTAGGTCGCCGACGACTCCTGGACGAGGGTCGGGGTGAAGTTGGCCAGGTTGGCCCATGGCCCGATGTTGCCGGCCAGATCGACCGCTCGGACCCGGTACTGGTACAGGCTCCCGATCGTGACGACCCGAACGATCGAGTGCGCCCCGACCACCACGGGCGTCGGCACCCAGCGCGCCGTTGTTGCGGCTCTCGGACAGCTGGAAGTTCTTGATGCCCATGCCCACGTCCGTACCGCTGAAGGTCACGACGATGCTGGCCGTGGTGCCCACGGCCCGGGTGGTGATCCAGGCGACTGGGGCCGTCGCGATCGGGGCGATCGTGTCCTTGACGACAGTCACCAGGACCGTGCCAACGGCCGTCCCCCCACGCCCATCCGAAACGGAGTAGGTGAACAGGTCCGTCCCGATAAGACTGCCGGTCGGGTCGTAGGTCAGGCTCTTGCGGTCGGCGGCAATCGCCACGTGGCCCCTCGAACCCTGGCTGATCCCGACGATCGTCAGGGGGTCGCCGTCAGGGTCGTTGTCGTTGGCCAGGACATCGACCGTGGTCGGGCCACTGCCCTGGATGATCGTGGGCAGGTCGTTGGTCGCTGCCGGCGCATGGTCCGACGCCCGTGACGGTGATCTTAGGGTCTGGGTGGACTGTGTCGACACCGCCGTTGGCCGTGCCGCCGCTGTCCTGGACATCAGGCCGATGTGGGCCACGCCGTTGCGGTTGGCGATCAGCTTGTAGGTCAGCGTGCCATTCGTGCGATCGTGGGCCGGACGTTAAACAGGAGCGGGTGGTCGTTGGTCAGGACGTGGTAGGCCAAAACGGTCTGGCCACTCTCCGGCCGGGCCCGGGTTGAAGCCGGTCGCCCAGCCAACCACGGTCTGGGTGCTACCGGACCATCACCGGCGCTTGTGCCTTCCTCATGCAGGGACTGATCGGCGCCCTTCACGAAGGTCGGCGCGTCGTTGACCGGCCTGACCGTGATCGTGAACGTGTGGGTCAGGTTGTCGTCGCCACCGAAGGTCGTCCCGCCGTTGTCCGAAAGGAGGGCCGTCACCAGGGCCGAGCCGCTGGCATTCGGGGCGGGCGTATAGGTCAGCGTCCCGGTCGCGGTGTTGAGGTGGGCTGGGCGCTGAACAGGGCGTTGTTGTCGTTGGTGACGAGGAAGGTCAGGACCTGGGTCGACTCGTTCGGCGGGCCGGCCAGGACCGGGGCGGCCAGGCCAACCACGATCTGAGCACCGGCGTCCTCGTTGATCGTCTGGTCGGCTGGATCGGTGAAGGTCGGGCTGTCGTTCACGGCTGTGACCGTGATCGTCATCGTCTGGGGTGCGCTCAGATCGACGCCGCCACCCAGCGTGCCGCCGTCGTCATGGAGCTTGACCGTGACGGTGGCCACGCCGTTGGCATTCGGGGCCGGGGTGTAGGTCAGCGTACCGGTCGACGCGTTGACGTCGGGCGCGGTGCTGAATAGGGCCGAGTTGTTGTTGGTAACGATGAAGTCGAGGTTCTGGCCGGACTCGTTTGGAGGGCCGGGGAGCTAATGCTCCCCGCCCAGCCGGTGTCGACCTGCGCACCGGCGTCCTCGAGGATCGAGTCGCTACTGCCTCCCACGAAGCTCGGGGCATGGTTGACGAGAGAGACACTGATCGTGAAGGCCTGGGTGGCGCTAGACGCGCCCAGGTTGTCCTGGGCCTTGACCGTCAGATTGGCCACGCCGCTGGCATTTGTGGCTGGCGTGAACGTCAATGTCCCGGTCGGAGGATACAGCCGGCGCAACGCTGAACAACGAGGCATTGCTGTCGGTGAGGATGAAGGTCACCGTCTGCCCGATCTCGCCGTTGCCGGACCCGGGACTAATCCCAGTGGCCCACCCGCTGATCGACTGGGCTCCCGCGTTCTCGAGGACCGTCTTATCGGCGCCGGCGGTGAATGAGGGTACCTGGTTCACAAACGTGACCGTCACATTGACCGTGCCGGTGTCGACCCCGCCGTTGCCGTCGCTGATGTTGTAGGTGAACGAGTCCGGGCCGCTGTAGTTGAGGTCCGGGGTGTAGTGGACCCCGGTGCCGCCACCGTCGACCGTGGCCGTGCCGTGGGGCGGGTTGCTGGCGAGGGTCACGATCAGGCTGTCGCCGTCGGGGTCGGTGTCGTTGGCCAGGACATCGATCGCGGTGCTGGCCGCGTTCTCGAGGACCGTCTTGGCGTCGGTGACCGCGGTCGGCGCCTGGTTGACATGGGTGACCGTCACATTGACCGTGCCGGTGTCGACCCCGCCGTTGCCGTCGCTGATGTTGTAGGTGAACGAGTCCGGGCCGCTGTAGTTGAGGTCCGGGGTGTAGTGGACCCCGGTGCCGCCACCGTCGACCGTGGCCGTGCCGTGGGGCGGGTTGCTGGCGAGGGTCACGATCAGGCTGTCGCCGTCGGGGTCGGTGTCGTTGGCCAGGACATCGATCGCGGTGCTGGCCGCGTTCTCGAGGACCGTCTTGGCGTCGGTGACCGCGGTCGGCGCCTGGTTGACGTGAGTGACCGTCACATTGACCGTGCCGGTGTCGACCCCGCCGTTGCCGTCGCTGATGTTGTAGGTGAACGAGTCCGGGCCGCTGTAGTTGAGGTCCGGGGTGTAGTGGACCCCGGTGCCGCCACCGTCGACCGTGGCCGTGCCGTGGGGCGGGTTGCTGGCGAGGGTCACGATCAGGCTGTCGCCGTCGGGGTCGGTGTCGTTGGCCAGGACATCGATCGCGGTGCTGGCCGCGTTCTCGAGGACCGTCTTGGCGTCGGTGACCGCGGTCGGCGCCTGGTTGACGTGGGTGACCGTCACATTGACCGTGCCGGTGTCGACCCCGCCGTTGCCGTCGCTGATGTTGTAGGTGAACGAGTCCGGGCCGCTGTAGTTGAGGTCCGGGGTGTAGTGGACCCCGGTGCCGCCACCGTCGACCGTGGCCGTGCCGTGGGGCGGGTTGCTGGCGAGGGTCACGATCAGGCTGTCGCCGTCGGGGTCGGTGTCGTTGGCCAGGACATCGATCGCGGTGCTGGCCGCGTTCTCGAGGACCGTCTTGGCGTCGGTGACCGCGGTCGGCGCCTGGTTGACGTGAGTGACCGTCACATTGACCGTGCCGGTGTCGACCCCGCCGTTGCCGTCGCTGATGTTGTAGGTGAACGAGTCCGGGCCGCTGTAGTTGAGGTCCGGGGTGTAGTGGACCCCGGTGCCGCCACCGTCGACCGTGGCCGTGCCGTGGGGCGGGTTGCTGGCGAGGGTCACGATCAGGCTGTCGCCGTCGGGGTCGGTGTCGTTGGCCAGGACATCGATCGCGGTGCTGGCCGCGTTCTCGAGGACCGTCTTGGCGTCGGTGACCGCGGTCGGCGCCTGGTTCAGGACCGTGGTTGAGGCGGTGTCGGTGAGCGATCCCGTGACCGTGTCAGTAACGGTTACGCTCTGCGGCCCGCGTGTAGCGAACGTCACGGAGAACGAATGATGGCCTTCGCTCCCATCAAACGTGTAATCCGGAGGCAGCGTCGCGCCACCATCGGAGCTGCTGAACGTGACCGTGCCAGCGTAGCTCGTGTCCTCGGAGGCGCCACTCATCGCGGTGACCGTGATCGAATCAGCTACACCCGGAGTCTCAGTTGAGCCCAAGCCCGTGACCACGATCAAATCGGTATCCGCTTGGACCATCGCCACGGGCACCGACATCGTCAGGACGAGCAAGCTGATGAGGAGGCGGGCGGCGATTCTCATTGGATTCACCCTAATTTGAGTTGACCGTTCGCTGTTGGAGCGTGGACGACTTGCCATTGAGGACTACGGTCGGGTACCAGGTTCCGATGGAATACACATGAGGCGGCGTGTCGAACGAGCCTGAGCCCGTCTTCGATCTGGACCCCTGAAAGGTCCCAGTACCGTCGCCAAAGTTCACGACCCATGTCCGGGCGTTGTCGTAGACCACGTGAAAGGTCACCGTGAACGGCGCCGTTCCATCGCACGAGGGATTGCACGTAAAGCTGACCACGAATGCCGGGGGAGGCGTGGGAGTCGGCTTGGGCGTGGCCTTCGGCGTCGGGACGGGCGTGGGCACCGGCGTTGGGCGGGGCGTGGGCACCGGCGTCGGGACGATCCTGGGCACAGGCGTGGCCGAGGGCGTCGGGCTGGGGCTGTCCGACGGGGACGGGCTGGGCGTCAGGGACGGGGTCGGGACGGGCGTCGGAGCAAGCGTCGGCGATAGGGTGGCAATCGGAACGAAGGTGACCGCGGCGAAGGCGGGTGCGGTGGCCGTGGCCGGCGAGACGCCGCCGGTCAGGATCGACAGCTGGGGCCTGAGCAGGGCAACGGCCACCACCACAATTCCACCGGTGACCAGGAGCGCGCCCAGGCTGTCGCGAATGAAGCGCGGCCGCTGATTCCCGGACTTGCGCCCACCTCGTCCGGCCGCCGCGGCCACGGGCTTGACCGGCGCCGCCGTTTTCGTATCCGCGCCGGCCACGACCCCTGCAGTCGCCGCTGCCACCGGCAGGATTCCGCCAGCGGGGGCGGTGTCGTTGTCGTCGTTCGGGGCAAAGAGTCGGAACCCGCCGGACAGACGCCGGGGCCGGGGCCGGGGCGGCCGTCGACCGGCGTCGGAGGCGGAGGCGGTGTGGCCGGAATCAGCGGCGCGGCCGCGGCTGCCGGGATGATCGGCGCGGGCGGAGGCGTCGACGCTGCGGCGGCGGTGATCGCGGCGGCGGTGATCGCCCCATCTGCAATCGGTCGGGGACTGGCCTGGGCTGGCGGGATGGCAGCCGCGGCCAGCGGTGCAACCGGGGCGGCCGGCCCGAGGGCAGTGGGAGCGGGCTCCTTGTCGGCCATGATCGCGGCGCCGATCGGAGCGGCTGCAGCGATCGGAGCAGCGGGCCGGCCGGCCGGCGTTGGATCTTCGTCGGCCAGGATGCCGAAGACGCGGCGCAGCGCCTCGCGCCCGATCTCGGCGTCGATCGGATCCGCCTGGAACGACTTCGTCAGGGCCGCTTCGCGTCGGCGGCGCACGACGAAGTAGACGGCGGCCCAGATGATGATCGCCGCCGTGAGCACGATCGCGAGGATGACAGGAAGACTCATGGGTGGCTGAGCGCGGGCTCCCGGGACAAAGGTCGGAGGCGGATGCTAGCACTCGGCCGCCGGAATGAGGATTAGGAAGAGTGCCGATTGCCCTCGAACGACCGGGTAGTGCAGACCGGGAGTGTGCGCGGCGGTCCGCTGGAGTTGGGTGTCGCCCTGGTGCCGGTCAGTGGGGACGAAGCGGTCCCTGGGGTGCGACCTCGACCTGGCTCGTCTTGGCGTCCAGGGGGGGCTGAGTCGGAGCCTTGGGAGGGGCCGCGGCCGGCCGCTCGTCGGGCTCGTACGACTCGGCCCGGAAGTCGTCCATGACCAGCGACCGGCGGGTGACAAGGAGGAGCAGAACGCCGGACGCGACGACGACCCCGAGGAAGGCATACAGCTGCCCGGCGCCGGAGAGCACGAACGACAGCACCGCCAGGACCGCGGTCAGGCCATAGATCACCAGGACGACCTGGGTCTGGCTCATTCCCACGTCCATCAACCGGTGGTGGACGTGGCCGCGATCCGGGGTGAACGGGGACGCCCCGGTGGCCAGCCGCCGGACGATGTTCCAGAACGTGTCGATGATGGGCACGCCCAGGACGAGCAGGGCGACGGCAACCTTGGCCGTGCCCAGGATCGACAGCACGGCCAGGGAGTAGCCAATGACCATGACCCCGCTTGTGCCGACGAAGATCGTCGCCGGGTGGAAGTTCCAGCGCAGGAAGCCGAGGAGGGAGCCGGCGAGGACAAAGCACATGAGCGCGACGTAGGGCTGGCCGAACAGCCCGGCACTGACGGTCAGGCTGATCAGGCCCAGGGTGAACGCGGCGATCACCCCGATCCCGCTCGAGAGGCCGTCGAGGCCGTCGATCCAGTTGATGCTGTTGATCATCCCGATGATCCAGAAGACCGTGAAGGCAACGCCCCAAATGCCGTCCAGCGGGATCTGGTCGGGACCGAACGGATTGGCGATCGAGTCGATCGTGATCCCGAGCAGGACCGCGCCGGCGGCCAGCGCCAGCTGGCCCACCAGCTGCCAGCGGGCACGCAGGTTCAGGACGTCGTCGAGCAGCCCGATCAGGGCGGCCAGGGCGGTCCCGCCGAACAGGGCGAACACCTCGCTTTCCCCGATCGAGGGCGGCAGGGAGAAGCCAACCAGGCTGCCGGCGGCGACCAGCATCGTCAGGGTCAGGCCGACGATCAGGAAGGCGAAGACCACGGCCATCCCGCCGCCTCGGGCGATGGGCCGGGTATTGACCCGGCGGTGGTTCGGCTCGTCGACGAGGTTGATCCGACGGGCGATGCCCCGGACCAACGGAGTGAGCAGGAAGCTGATCACGGCCGCAGCAACGAACGCGACGATGAACGCGGGCAGGAGCTCCGGCAGGCCGCCGATCAGGTGCATCGGGTCCGGTCCGTCACGCCTCGGGCAGCCCGGGGACCGGGAAGCGGTTGGCGATCTCGCGCGCCTGGGCACCAGGCCGGCCAGGGCCCGGGGATCGTCGCGGGCGGCGATGGCGGCCACGATCAGGCCCGCGATCGCCCGCATCTCGTCCTCGCCAAAGCCCCGGCTGGTCGTGGCCGGTGATCCGATCCGGATCCCCGACGCGATATTGGGCGGGTTGGTGTCGAACGGGATCGCGTTCTTGTTGACCGTGATCCCGATCTCGTCGAGCAGGCGCTCGGCCTCCCGGCCGGTGACGCCCAGCGGGGTGACGTCGACCAGGACGAGGTGGTTGTCGGTCCCGCCGGTCATCAGCCGGGCGCCCAGCTGCTGAAGGGTCTCGCCCATCACCCGGGCGTTGGCCACCACCCGGCGCTGGTACTCGCGGAACTCCTCGCCCTGGGCGAGCCTCAGGGCCACCGCCTTGCCCGCGATGACGTGCATCAGCGGGCCGCCCTGGATCCCCGGGAACACGCTCCGATCGATCGTGGCCGCGAGGGTCGGCTTGACCATCGGATAGTCGGCCGGGTCCACGCTGGGCGGCAGCTCGTTCCGGCTGAAGATCATCCCGCCCCGCGCTCCGCGCAGGGTCTTGTGGTTGGTGGTGGTGACGATGTCGGCATGCGGGAACGGGCTGGGATGGAGGCCTGCCGCGACGAGGCCGGCAACGTGGGCCATGTCCACCCATAGCAGCGCCCCGACCGCGTGGGCGATGTCGGCCATCCGCTCGAAGTCGATGATCCGGGGATAGGCAGACGCCCCGCCCACGATCAGCTTTGGGCGGACCTCGTGCGCCTGGCGCTCGAGCGCGTCGTAGTCAATTCGCTGGTCGTCCTCACGGACGCCATAGGCATGGATCTCGAAGTAGCGGCCGCTGAAGTTGAGGGCCATGCCATGGGTCAGGTGGCCGCCGTGGGCCAGGTTCATGCCCAGCACCCGGTCACCTGGATTGACCGAGCTCAGATAGGCGGCCATGTTGGCCTGGGCCCCCGAGTGGGGCTGGACGTTGACGTGCTCCGAGCCGGGGAAGAGCGCGAGGGCGCGATCCTGGGCGAGGCGCTCGACCACGTCGACGAACTCGCAGCCGCCGTAGTAGCGCTTGCCCGGCAGCCCTTCGGCGTACTTGTTGGTCAGCCAGCTGCCCTGCGCTTCGAGGACGGCCTTGTAGACGTAGTTCTCGCTGGCAATGAGCTCGATCTTGTCGTGCTGCCGGTGGCGCTCGCCCTCGATCGCGGCCCAGACCTCCGGATCGACCTCGGCAACCGAGGCCGAGGCCAGGTCGGTTGGCTGCCCGCTCGACGGATCGGTCGCGAGACCCGTAGCCGGTCCGCTGCTCTGGCTGACGGTCATCTGGGCTTCCTCCGGGGGCGCTCGCGGCATGGGCCGGCGCGTCGCCCATCTTCCCACGATGCCGCGGCTTGGGACAGGCTCGACCTCAGGGGGCGGGCGTCAACGAGCGGAGCAGCTTCTCGGTCGTCTGCTGGCGAGCGCGGCCCGAGCAGGTGCCGGAGCAGGAAGTACTCGGGCAATGGATGGTCGTCGGTGACCAGCGGACCGGTGCCTGCGAACCGGGTCACCTGGTCGCCCTGGATCCACACGAGCTGAGGGATCTCCTTCTCCCAACCCGCCTGGTCGTGCTCAGGCGCGTCGGCCGTCGACGACAGGTCCTGGACCACGCCGGGGCGACTCAGGATCGAGCTGATGGTTGCCGGGTCGAACGCGATGGGCTGGTCCGAGCCGAGCATGAAGACCCCCGCCCCACCCGGGCCGAAGGCAATGATCACGTGGGGGAAGACCGAGGCGTAGGTCCGGACGTGGTCCTTGAACTCGTCCAGCGTTTCCCCGAACGGTAACCACTGCATCATCACGCCGCCCGGGTTGAGCCGCGCCCTGGCCGCCTGGTAGAACTCGAGCGAGGAGATGACCGAGACGCCGGCCGTCTCGATCGGTGGCGGCGGGTCGACCACGATGATGTCGTAGTGGGCCGAGGTCAGCTCAACGTGGTTCCGGCCGTCGGCAATGATGATCTGGCCGCTCGGCTCAGCGAGGTAGGTCGGGGCATCGGCATAGAACACGCCGAACATGTCGGGCACCGACGGAACCAGCTCGACCGCGGTCGCCGACAGGCCGGCGTTGAGCGCGCCACGCCAGGCGGAGCCCATCCCGAATGCCACGGTCAGGTCAGTCGTCGACTTCGGCTGGAGGATCAGGGGCATGATCGGCATCAGCTTGACGTCGACGGTCAGGGCGGTCATCGAGGTACCGGTCACCCACAGGTGCTCCGAAGGAGCGAGTGCGTTCCGCCCGCCCCGGATCGTGCCCGCCTGGACGGCAGCAATGTCGTCTTCGGCCGTGCGCTGGATCGTCCCACCCGCGGCCGTGATCCGGGCAACGTTCGGATCGACGAAGAACGTGCCGGCGGCCAGGGTCAGGACGAGCATTGCCGCGGTGGCGATCCCGGCGGCCCCCACGATCCGGCGGGGCAACCGGGCCTCGATCCGGCCTCCGAGGGCCAGGCCGACCCCGACGACCGCATTCAGGAGGGCGATCAGGCCCAGGGCCACCGGCGAGCCGACCAGGGGAATGACCACGAATGGGACGAGGAACGTGCCGGTGATCGCGCCCAGGGTGTTGGCCGACAGGAGCAGGCCGGAGTTGCCGGCGATATGGCCGTCCGGATCGGCCACGAGAGCCGAGGTGGCCGGGAAGGTCAGGCCCATGACGAACGTGGCGGGCAGGACGACAAAGGCCACGGGCAAGGCGAAATGGGTGAACAGGATTTTGAAGTTCGTGGTCAGGGGCAGCACGCCCCCTTCGCCGCCCCGGCCGATGTACAGGAACATGCCGCTGGCAACGAGCAGGGCGATCACGATCTGGCCGACGGCCAGCAGGTTGATCGTCCGGATCCGGGTCCGGAAGGCATTGAAGGCCACGGCACCGAGGGCCAGACCGACCAGGAAGATCGCCAGGATCGTGGTGAAGACGTAGGTCGAATCGCCGGTCCCCGAGGCGAGCAGGCGGACCCACAGGACCTGGTAGCCGAGCGAGGTCAGGCCCGAGATATAGGCCACGAGCAGGGCCAGCCGGAGGCGCGGCCGGACGGCCGGCGTGGCCGGCTCCGGGGCCGATGCCGGGGCAGGCGCGGCGGCTTCGACCGGCTGAGCCGCCACGGGCTCCGCTGCCGGCGCTTCGGGCAGCGGTCCCCGGCGGGCATCGAGGACGAGCGCGGCGACGCCCGCGATCGCGGTACAGCTGGCTCCGACGAGAAGCGTCCCGGTCAGGCCCAGGAGCTCGATCAGGACGAAGCCCGCGGCGACCGTGCCCAGGATCGCCCCGAACGTGTTGGCGGCATAGAGCCGGCCAAAGGAGCTCGAGAGGTGGGCGGGGTCCCGGGCCAGATAGCGGGTCAGGGTGGGCAGGGTCGCACCCATCAGGATCGTGGCCGGGCCGAGGGCCAGGAGCGACAGCCCGAAGCGGATCAGGGCCAGGACCGTCGGGCTCGCCTCGAGGCTGGTGAAGGCCCCGGCATAGACGTTGTGGAGGAGCCGGAACGTGACCGGGGTGAGGACCACGATCACGACCAGGATCAATTCGAGCAGGCCGTACATCCGGAGCGGCCGGCGGACCCGGTCGGCGATCCGGCCGCCGATGACCGAGCCGATCGCGATCCCGCCGAAGAAGCCGGTCAGGATGGCCGAGACCGCCTGGGTCGTGTTGCCGAAGACCAGGACCAGCTGGCGGGCCCACACGACCTCGTAGACCAGGCCGGCCGCGCCGGACAGGATGAAGATCGCGAGGATGGGCCAGCGACGGCTCACGCAGTGGCTCCTTGGTGCGAATAGGTCGAGGCCCGCGGGGGATCATACCCCGCTTCGGCCGTCGGCCGGCCGAGGCGGTCCGGGCCGCTAGCCACCGTCCCACTCGTCGGCCGGAGCCACAGGATCGGCCGGCCGCTCGGCCTGGACGGCCCGGGCAGCCGCCACGATGTCGTCGATTCGCGTCGCCCCCAGGGCACCCTGGCGCAGGATCTCGGTCTGCCAGCCATCGCAGCGCACGACGGTCGAGGGGGAGCCGCCCGCGCTCGGGCCGCCGTCCAGGACCAGGTCCAGCTGGTCGCCGAGCGTCTCCAGGAGCACTTCGGCGGAGGTTGCATCGGGTTCGCCCGAGCGGTTGCCCGAGGTCACCGGCAACGGGCCGAGTGCCCGGGCGAGCGCCCGGGGCGTGCCATGACCGGGGAGCCGCAGCCCGATGGTCGGGCCGCCCGCGGTGAGGGTGGCCGGCAGGACAACCTCGGGCCGGCGAGGGACCACCAGGGTCAGGGCGCCCGGCCAGGCCGCCGCGGCCAGGGCTCGCGAGGCGGGACCGAACTGGCCGGTTCGCTCGGCCTGCCCGATGTCGGCCACGAGCAGCACGATCGCCTTGTCCGGCGGCCGACCCTTGGCCGCGAACAGGCGCTCCAGGCCGTCGGGCGCGGCCAGGGCTACGGCGATGCCGTAGACGGTGTCCGTGGGCAGGCCCACGAGCCCGCCCCCGCGCAGGACGTCGATCGCGTCCGCCCGTCCAGCCGGATCGTCCCGGACGAGGCGCGCGGTCATCGCGGCGCGGCGATGGTGTCGATGAATTTGGCGGCAAACCTGGCGGCGTTGCGGGCGCCGTCGCGACCGGGCAGGACGAGCGCCTCGATGACCTGGGCCGCGCCCTCATCCTCGAGGGGTGGGGCGATGTAGCGAGCGACCGCCCGAACGGCCTCTGGCGCCCCCGGCATGGCCACCCCATGGCCCACCCCGGCGATCATCTCGAAGTCGTTGAACTGGTCGCCGATCGCCATCGTCTGCTCGAGCGGGATGCCCAGCCGGCGGGCCAGCCAGGCCACCGCCCAGCCCTTGGACACACCGGGCGCCAGGAACTCGAGGAACTCGGGGTGGCTGACCGTGGCTTCGGCGCGACCAGCGAACTCCGCCCGGGCGAGGGGCATCAGCTCGGTCGGCAAAGGAGCCGGTGCGACGGCCAGGATCTTGGTCACCGGGTGGCGGATCCAGGCGGCCAGGTCGGGCACGATCTCGGCTCGCGCTCCGAGGAAGGCGGAGTAGTCCTCGGCCCGCGGGTCGGTCACCGGCAGGACGAATCGCTCGAGATGGTTCACGTGGGCGGTCAAGCCGTGGTCCGTCGACCAGGCCAGGCTCTCGCGAGCGACGGCGGCGCTCAGCGGGCGATGAAACAGGAGCTTGCCCAACGGGGCGTCGGGTTCCCACATCGCCCGAATGAGGGCGCCCTGGTAGGCGATGATCGGAGCGTTCAGGCCCATCGTCGCGGCGAACGGCCGGGCACTCCGGGCCATCCGCCCGGTGGCCAGCGAGAACTGGACGCCCAGCGCAATCGCCGCGTGGGAGGCCGCGATCGTGCGCGGCCCCAGGATCAGGTCGGGCCCGACCAGCGTCCCATCCAGGTCGGCGGCGATCAGCCGAATCGGGAAGCGAGCCTCCATCAGCCGGCCGC
The DNA here is from genome assembly GCA_963718285.1 of uncultured Chloroflexia bacterium. GTDB lineage: Bacteria > Chloroflexota > Limnocylindria > Limnocylindrales > CSP1-4 > Palsa-1033. Next base: position 238,739 of record CAVQYU010000002.1, read on the forward strand.
GGGCGGGCGCGGGCCGAAGCTTGAGCCCAGGGCCGGCTCGAGCTGGAGGACTCGGTCGAGGCCGGCCAGGTCCGGCATGATCGTGGCTTGCCAGCCGGGCAGCAGCTCGGGCGGTGGCCTCGAGCACGGCCGGGCCCTGCTCAGAGCCGATCTCGAGGAACGCGGCGCCGTCGGGCGAGAGCACCCGGGCCAGCTGCTCGAGCAGGCGCCGGATCAGGTCGAGCCCGTCCGGCCCGCCATCGAGGGCCATCCGCGGTTCGAACGAGGCGGCCACCGGCAGGCCGTCGATCGCGCCGGTCGGGATGTAGGGCAGGTTGGCCGCCACGAGGTCGAACAGGGTCGAATCCCAGGGCACGAGGTCGCCCAGCTGGAACTGGATCCGGTCGGCGACGCCATGGCCAACGGCATTCTCGCGAGCGAGCTGGAGCGCGTCGGGTGAGGCCTCGGTTGCGATGATCGCCACGTCGGTGTCCATCCGGCGCCGGCGCAGCTCGGCCGCCACGGCGATCGCGATCGTGCCGGCCCCTGTCCCGACATCGATCAACCTGAGCGGCGGCGTCCCCGCGGGGCGCGGGGCGCCGACCAGCCGCCCGATGATCGCCGCGATGACCAGGTCGACCAGGGTCTCGGTCTCCGGCCGGGGGATCAGGGCACGGGCGTCGGTCGACAGGGCGACGCCGTGGAACTCCTTGAAGCCCCGGATGTAGGCGACCGGCTCGCCCGCGATCCGACGCTGCAGGGTGGCTTCGTAGGCCGCGGCGGCATCAGCTCCGACGGGTGCATCCGAATGGGCGATCAGGCCGACCCGATCGATGCCCAGGGCGTGGCCGAGGAGCAGCTCGGCGTCCAGGCGGGGGCTGTCCGAGCCGGCCATCCGGAGGCGCTCGATCCCGGCGTGGAGCAGGAAACCGACGGTGGTGCCGGTCACTCCTCGCTCGTCTCGAGCTCCGACTGGAGGCGCTCGGCCTGGTCGGTGGTGATCAGGGTGTCAATCAGGGGATCCAGGTCGCCATCGAGGATTCCGGGCAGGTTCGACCAGTTCTGGTTCACCCGGTGGTCCGAGACCCGGTCCTGGGGATAGTTGTAGGTCCGGATCTTGTCCGACCGATCGCCGGACCCGACCATTGAGCGGCGGGCGGACGAGTTCGCCGCGAGCTGCTTCTGCTTCTCGTCGTCCTGGAGACGGGCACGCAGGACGGCCAGCGCCTTGGCCTTGTTCTTGTGCTGGCTCTTCTCGTCCTGGATCTCGACCACCCGGCCCGACGGGATGTGGGTGATCCGGACCGCCGAGTCGGTCGTATTGACCGACTGGCCACCCGGGCCCGGACGAGCGCTTGACCTCGATCCGCAGGTCACGCTCCTCGTCGATCTCGATCTCGGTCGGCTCGACCTTGGGCAGGACCACGACCGTGGCCGTGGAGGTGTGGATCCGGCCGGAGGACTCGGTGGCCGGGATGCGCTGGACCCGGTGGGTGCCGCCTTCGAACTTCAGCCGGGAATAGGCCCCGTCGCCCGAGATGTCGACGATCGCCTCCTTGATCCCGCCGATGCCGTTCTCGTTCTGGACCAGGATCTCGGCGGCGAACCGATGCCGCTCGGCGTAGCGCAGGTACATCCGGAGCAGCTCGCGGGCGAACAGGGCGGCCTCGTCGCCACCTGCGCCCTGGCGGATCTCCAGGATCACATCCTTCTCGTCCGAGGGATCGCGCGGCAGGAGGAGCAGCTTGAGGGCCGCGACCAGGCCGGTTTCCCGGTCCTCGAGCCGGGAGACCTCGTCGCGGGCCATGGCCCGCAGCTCCTCGTCGGTGTCCGAATCTCGCATCTCGCGGGCTCCGGCCAGCTCGTCCGTGGTTTCGACCAGCTCGCGATACGCGCTCACGACCGGCTCCAGCCGGCTGAGCTCCTTGCCCAACCGCCGGATGGCTGCCGGATCGGTCGACGTCTCGGGCAGCGAGGCCTCGGCCTGGAGCTCGTCGTATTGGTGGGCGACCGCCTCCAGCCTGGACAGCAGGCCTGCGTCGCTCATCAGGCCGAGACCTGGGCTGCGGCCGGCGCGAGCGGCTCGCGCTCGAAGGCAGCACTGCCGGCCGGGAGAACGCCACCGTCGGCCAGGATGGCCTGCTCCATCGACACGATCGCGACCTCGATCATGTCGTCGGTGGGCTGCTTGGTGGTGATCTTCTGGACCAGGATTCCCGGGTACATCACGACCTTGACGATCGGGTTGGTCCGGTACCGGCCGCCCAGTCGGAGGAGCTCGTAGCCGACCGCCGCGATCACCGGGATCAGGACGACCCGGGCGACGATGGCGCCCAGCAGGGATTGCCGGCCGATCAGGCTGAAGGCGACGATCGAGAGGGCGACCACGATGACCAGGAACTCGGTCCCGCAGCGCGGGTGGGCCGTTGGGTATGGCCGGACCGCATCCGTCGTGAGTGGGTCGCCGGCCTCCAGGGCGTGGATCGTCTTGTGCTCCGCGCCGTGGTACTGGAAGACGCGTCGAACCTCCGGCGAACGGCCCACGACGAGCAGGTAGCCGACAAAGATCAGGACCCGGACCAGGCCTTCGATCAGGTGCTGGAGCAGGTCGTCCTGGACGCTGCTCGCGGCGGCCGTGGCGATGAACAGGGGCAGCAGGAAGAACACGCCAACGCCGGCCACGAGGGTCAGCACGAGCATCAGGGCGACGGCGCCCCGGCCCAGCTCGACGCCCTCGTCGGATGCGGCCAACGAGGCGCTCCGAACGAGCCAGCGGGTGCCCACGACGAGCGTCTCGTACAACACGACCAGGCCCCGGATGCCCGGCAGGCGAGCCGCCCGGCTGCCGTGGAAACCGCCGTCGATCCGCTCCTCGGCCCACACGATCTCACCGCCTGGAGCGCGGAACGCCACGGCAATGGCATCGCGCCCGCGCATCAGCACGCCTTCGATCAGGGCCTGGCCGCCGTACGTGAACCTGGGTTTGGGCATGGCGCTCAGTCTACCGGCGTGCTGCCGGCCGGACTCCGTTCGTGCTGAGCGGACCTGCCCGGAGAGCTAGGCGCGGACCTGGCGCTCCATGCGCTTCTGGAAGCGCTCGACCTGGCCGGCCGTGTCGATGATCGTCTGCTTGCCCGTGTAGAACGGGTGGCAGGCGGCACAGACATCGACACGCAGCTCGGGTCGAGTCGAGCCAATCGTGTAGGTGGTGCCGCACGAGCCGCACACGACGCTGGCCTGGTAGTACTTGGGATGAATATCGGGCTTCACGGGTTGATTCTCCTCCGACGCCTTCCGAACGGGACTCAACGCCCGCCGGTGGTCGCCGGCTATCAGGACTGGAACTAGGACTTGGCCGCGACGGCCGCTGATTCGGCCGCGGGCGTGGCTGCCGCGCTCGGCACTGCCTCGACGCGGATGCGCTTCTTTGATTTGGTCTGATGCTCGAAGTGGACCTTGCCGGTGACCGTGGCAAAGACCGTGTAGTCCTTGCCGAGGCCGGTGCCCACGCCCGAGAGGAAGGTCATGCCGCGCTGGCGAACGATGATCGAGCCGGCCGGCACGAGCTGGCCGTCGCCGACCTTGACGCCGAGGCGCTGGCCAACGCTGTCGCGGCCGTTCTTCGAGCTCGAGCCCGCCTTCTTGTGAGCCATGGCCTACTGGTCCTTCTTCGTGGTGGGCTTGGCTGCAGGCTTGGCCGGCGCCTTGCTCGTGGTCTTCGCGGCGGGCTTGGCCGCACTTGCTTTGCTGTCCGCCTTGGCGGCCGGCTTGCTATCACCTTTGGCCGCCGGCTTGCTGGCCTTGGCGGCCGGCTTGGCATCGCTCTTCGCGGCGGCCTTGGCCTCGCTCTTGCCATCGCTCTTGGGCGCGTTACGGGCCGCCAGCTTGGCGGCCAGCGCGGCATCCTCGGCGGCCTGCCGCTTGGCAGCCTCCTCGAGCCGCTGGCGCTCCGTCTTGGCCTCGGCCTGGGACTTCTCGAGGGCCGCCGCCGCGCTCTTGCCGTTGAGCACGACATCGGTGATCCGCAGGAGCATGAAGTCCTGGCGATGGCCCTTCTTCACCCGTCGGCGTGCCTTCGGCCGATATTTGAAGGAGATGACTTTCGGGGCGCGGTCCTGGCGGACGACCTCGGCGCTGACCGAGGCCCCGGTCACGAGCGGCGTGCCGATCGAGGCCTTGTCGCCGTCGGCCACGAGCAGGACCCGATCAAGCTTGATCGCATCGCCTGCCTGGGCGTCGAGCAGCTCGACTTCGAGCTCGGTGCCGACCTCGACGCGGTATTGCTTACCGCCGGTCTCGATGACTGCGTACATGGATCCTCAGAATGCGGGCCGGCCGCGCCCGGCGACCGCTTGATGTGAGACATGGAACAACGCCCAGACAGACTCCGGGCGCGGACCGGGAGTGTACGGCTGAGCACGGTCGAGCGTCAACCGATGCCCCTCTCACCCCGCGCTCCGCGGGCGATCTCCTGTTCCGCCAGCGCCGGCGTGTGCACTCAGAACAGCAAACTGTCATTTCAGGAGCTTTCGGGGCGTCAGGGCCTCGGCTCGGGCCGCGCCAGGGCTCCGCATCCACCAACGTCGTCCTGAGCTGAGCGTACGCCGGGCATGAAATTGCCGGCCTCCAGCTGCGGCCCGGGCGTCGCGACCCGTGTTGGAGCGGGGACCGTCACCAAAACGGCGGTTTTGCTGTTCTGAGTGCACATCCGGGCCGGTCCGGGACGGCGAGATGGGCATCCTAGTCGCCGGCAAGGCCTTCCCGTTCGAAGGCGGCCACTGCCTTGCGGTATTCGTCCGGCACCCGGATCGGTGTTCTCGTGGTCGAGTCGACCAGGACAACCGTCAGACGCGCAGTGCACATGAGCATGTCGTCGGCGACCCGGTAGGCCGCGCATTCATTGGTGAGGCTCGACCGGCCAATGCGCGACGTCCGCACGAAGATCTCGAGCAGGTCGTCGAAGACGGCCGGCGCTTCGTACTGGACCTCGAGGGCGCGCATGACGAATTGCTCATCGCCATGCCATTGCGCCGCGAGGCCAAGGTGGCGGAGGTATTCCCGTCGGGCGTGGTCGAAATACGGCAGGTAGCGCCCGTAATACACGACCCCCTGGGCGTCGGTGTCGCTAAACCAGACGCGAGCGAGGGCGGAGTACCGGAATGGTGGGCGGCGATCCGACGGCTGGCCCGTCTCGAGCTCCATGGTCCGAGCCTAGAAGATCGCCGGGTGCGACGCCTACGGCGAGGATACGCCGGAGATCCAGCGCCGGACCATCTGGGCGGACCCCGGCGCGCCCTGGCTACGCTGGCCGGTAATCCCGGGCGATCATTGCTTCGAGGCTGGTCGAGGCAACCGACGGAAAGTCGCGCCGCGCGGCCAGGCCGTCGAAGCTCATGTCCCTGGTGTCCATGACAACGCTCGCCTGCATCTGAGCCGCCAGGATCGGTTTGACCGGCCGGAGCAGGACGGACATCAGGCGCATCATCGGGAGCGGGGCGTGGCTCGTAACGCCGGCCCGGCCGGTGGTTGCTTCGAAGCAGGCGGCCAGTTCGTTGAAGGTCAGGTTGGCCGGGCCGCCGACGTCGACAACCTGATTGCGCAGTCGGGGCTCGACCACGGCCAGCTCGACCAGCCCAGCGACATCCTGGGCCGAGACGAAGTTGATCGGGTTGTTGCCGGCCCCGAAGATCCGGGTCTTGCCGGTCGCCAGGAGCGGACCACCGACGATCCCTACCCAGGTCTCCATGTACGCGGTCGGCCGGATGATCGTCCAGGCGAGGCCCGACGCGCGCAGGTCCTGCTCCGCGGCGTATTTCATCCGGAACAGCTCGATCGGATGGTCCGCCGAGGCCTGCGCGACCGACAGCATGATCAGGTGATCGACGCCACAGGCCTTGGCCGCCGCGATCAGGTTGCGGTTGCCGTCCCGGTCGATCGCGGGCGCCCCGGCGGCATCGCGGCCGCCAAAGCCGGTGATCGCCGAGATCACGGTCGTGCTACCGGCAATTGCCCCAGCCAGGGTCCCGGGATCGCGCACGTCGGCCACGGTGACCTCCACGCTCGCGGGCATCTGGCTGGGCACGTGGGAGCGGTCACGAGTCACCACCCGGACCTCGAGGCCGCGGGCCAGGAGGCGCGGAATGAGCGCAGATCCGAGGTTGCCCGTGCCGCCAGCGATCGTGATCATCGGACGACTGCCTGCGCCACTGCGGCGTCGATACCCGTTGAGGCCTGGTCGACTGGTTCCATGTAGAAGCGGGCCCATGCTGCTCCACCGTCGGCCAGGCCCAGAATCGTCACGCCACGCATGAGGTGGGGTTGGCCGTCCCGCCGGGTTCCAGTCCACTCCCACTCAGCCCAGCCGGTGTCGCCAGCGACGCTCGACCGCACAAGCCGCGAGTTGAGGTCCGGGACGGCGGCGAAGATCTGGGTCCAGTTCCGGCGAACCTGGTCGCGACCCTGGAACGATCGCGCCGGATGAACCGGGATCTCGCTCAGGTAGCTCTCGTTGAAGCAGGCCACCAGGGCTTCGAGGTCATGGTCGTTGGTCGCCTGCTGGATCCGTCCGATCAAGTCGGCCGGTGTCGTGGCTCCGGTGCTGAGCATTGGATCGACTCCCCTACGTTCCTAGGACTCCTAGTCTGGTCGTTAGACTGTAAGTCTTACCGTTGGACTGCTAGACTAACGAGCATGGATCCAGCCGTCAAGCGCCCATATCGATCGACCCTTCGGGAGGCCAACGCGGGCGCCACCCGACTGGCGATCGTGACCGCCGCCGGGCGCCTGTTCATCGAGCGCGGGTACGTGGCGACATCGATCGAGGCGATCGCCGAGGCGGCCGGCGTCAGTCGGGCCACCGTCTTCACCTCGGTCGGGGGCAAGTCGATCCTGCTCAAGAAGGCCTATGACATCGCCCTGGTCGGGGACGACGCCGACATCCCGCTCGCCCAGCGAGCAAGGTCGATCGCGATCAAGGCGGAACCGGACGCGGCCCGGTTCCTGGACCTGTACGCCGGACTGATCGTCGACATCAATGGCCGCCTGGCCGGGATCTACGAGGCGGTCCGCGGGGCCGCCAGCGCAGACGCCGAGGTTCGTGCCGTCTTTGAGAAGATCCAGGAGGAGCGCCGGATCGGCTCGGGGCGGGTGATTGCGGACCTGCTCAGCAAGGGTCCGCTTCAGCCAGGCCTCCCAGCCGAGCAGGCCGCGGACATCCTGTGGACATTGAATGACGCCGGTCTGTACCACTTGCTCGTCCAGCGCCGGGGCTGGCAGCATGACCAGTTTCGAGCCTGGCTCTCGGCGGCGATGCGCGGCCAGCTCCTGGCCCAGCCGGGCGACACCACCAGCGCCTAGCTGCGCTCGATGACTCCGTCCGGCGGCGGGTTCTCGTGGAGCTTCTTCATCTCCCCGATCCGCCGGCCCAGCCGTTCGCGGCCGGCCGCCAGGTCGCGCCCGGAAGTGCGCGAGACGGTGATTCGCGGCCGGACGGGGTCCGGCTCACGGCCGAAGATATGGACGAACTCGGACAGCCAGCTCGAGCGGAATTCATCGAGCCGTTCGAACAGGCTGGCGTCGCCCGGCGCGCCGATCACGATGAACTCGTCGCCGCCGTCACGAATGGCGCGCGAGCCGGGCACTCGGCCGAGGGCACTGCCGAATGCGCCGATGACCTCGTCGCCCTTGGCCTGGCCGTTGTCGGTATTGAACTTGCCAAAGCCGGCCAGGTCCACGAACGCGATGTCCCACTCGACTCGGGCCAGGCCCGGCACTTCCTGGATGGAGCGGGCCAGGTCGGCGAACCAGGCATAGGTCGGCAGCTGGGTCCGTCGGTCGAGGTCGAGCTTGAGCGCGCCCGGCCAGCGAAATCGATCGACGAACGGATGCATCGCCCGCTCCAGGCAGTCGACCACGGCGGCCGTGAGCCAGGGCACCTCCGGATCGAGGGCGCGCCACCAGCCTTCAGGCTCCTGGGCCCGGGCGAACCAGTCGATCGTCCGACTGGGATTGAAATCGGGATCCAGGCCGAGCAGGAGGTCGGCCGCGACCAGGGTGGTCAGGACGTCGGCCGGCTGGCCGGGATCGCCCCAGCCGCCGTCGGTGCGCATCTTGTCGGCCACGAAGTCGACCAGCTCGGGCACCAGGGATGGATAGATCCGGAGCTGCCACAGGACGGTCCCGAGCGCGGCGCTCGCGGAGACGAGCTGCTCGCCCTCGAACGGACCAGTGCCGATGACCGGCCCGGCCACCCGCCGGGCAATCGTGGCGTAGCGGTAGGCAATCGCCGTGGCCAGGAACCACAGGTCGTTGAGGGTGTGCGGGGCGCCGGTCAACTGCCACAGCGCAAACAGGTCCCGCCACGGGTCGTCGGCCGCGACGTGCAGCGCGAAGGCGGCTTCGACCTGGGGCAGCAGGTCGCGCCGGATCGGGGCGGCGGCTTCGCCCTTGGGATTGTGGGTCACGCCAAGCTCGGCCAGCAGCTCCAGCGTCTGGACCTGGGCGATGGGCTCGAGCAGCCAGCGTGCGTAGGCGCCGGGATCGGCCGTGAGCCGGTCGGCGTCGCGCGGTCGCCAATGGACCGGCTGGGCGATCGCCCGGGCGTAGATCGGCGAGCCTGGCCCAGCCTCGTGTCGGAACGTCCAGGGCAGGCCCCGGTCGGCCCCGCTGGCCGTGGCGGAGCGCCGGTCATAGGCCGCCAGGAGCTGGCTCGCCCGTACCCGCTCGCCGCGACTGCGCGCGAAGCGGTAGGCCGCGGCCATGATCGGATCGGCCAGCTCATTGGCCCCGATCTTCTCGCCCAGCTCGAGCAGCGCCGCCGTGCCCCGCTCGATCGCGTCGCGGCCGGGATCGCCGGTCAGCCTGGCGCGGGACGGCGCGGCCGGGCTGGCCGTCTCGACCGACTCGGCATCGACCAGCTCAGCCTCGACCTCTTCGGCAACCGCCACCGCCGTAGCCGCGCTCGCCGACTCGCCTCCGACGGGGCCATCAAGGGCGTGGTCGTACTCGAACGGTCCGGGATCGATGGGACTGCGCACGCCCGGCCAGGCGCCGTCGACAGGGGTCCGTCCGGCGCGCTCGAATCGGCGCGTCCGCCGCGTCTGCGGCGGTTCCCCCCAGACCTTCATGAACGGGACCTGATTGCGCGCTCGGTGGTGCGGATCAAGGGTCCTCCGGAACGAGGCGCAATGCCGCCTTTACTGCACTCAGGAGTGTCCGGTCAACGCCCCGGCCGAGAAATAGGTCGAAAGTACCCGAGGCTCAGCTGGCGCTGCGTTCGCGGTTGCCGAGGACTCCGCCGCCATAGGTCCCGGCGTCCGCGACCACGGCGATCAGGAGGACCAACGGCGCCAGGCCGCCCAGGCCGGTCGGCGCGAAGTAGACGTACATGAGCGTGGTCCAGGGCAGGAACAAGAAGCCCAGGGCGGGCACGATCACGTTGTCGAAGGTGGCGCTCCAACGAGCGGTGTCGACGAGCCACCACAGGAGGATGACCAGGCGCGGGCCGACGATCGCACCGAGCGCAGCGAAGCAGCACATCTGACGGTCCTTCGCTATACGCCCGAAGTCGGAGCCTGGGCCGACGCGGCAGCCAGGAGGCGCAAGGCCACGGCGACATAGGTCGCGCTACCGACAGCCATCGAGCCTTCGTCGAAGATGACCCGGTTCGAGTGATTGGCCGGAGCCGTGGCCGGGTCCTCGTCGTCGGGGCGGCCGCCCAGGAACGCCATCGCGCCCGGAATCTGCTGGAGGACATACGAGAAGTCCTCAGCGCCCATGACCGGGTCGATCGTGCCCGGCACCCGCTCCTCGCCCAGCAGCTCGACGGCGGTCTGGCGGACGAGCCCGGCAACGTCGGGATCGTTGGTCGTGACCGGGTAGCCGGGGATGACCTCGACCTCAGCCGTCGCCCCGTGGGCGGCGGCAATGCCCGCGGCGACCCGCCGGATTCCGTCGTGGACGAGGGTCCTGGTCGACTCGGAGAACGTCCGGATCGTGCCCTCGAGGAAGGCCGACTCGGGAATGATGTTGTTGGTCGTGCCGGCCCGCAGCTGGGCCACGGTGATCACGGCCGGGTCGAACACGTCGACCTGGCGGGTGACGAACAGCTGGAGGGCGATGACGAGCTCGGCCGCGATCGTGATCGGGTCGAGCGCCGAAGAGGGCTGGGAGGCGTGGCCGCCACGCCCGCGGACCTCGATCCTCAGGAAGTCCGCCGCGGCCATCATCGGGCCGGGCCGGACGTTGATCGTGGCGGCTGGGTACTCGGTCGAGATGTGCAGGGCGAAGGCGCTGCTCGGACGGGCGACACCCGCGGGATCGAGCAGGCCCTCCTCGATCATCACTCTTGCCCCGTGGAAACCTTCCTCGCCGGGCTGGAACATGAGCAGGACCTGGCCGCTGAAGTCGGCCCGCCGCTCGACCAGCAGCCGAGCCGCACCCAGAAGCATCGCGACGTGGGTGTCGTGCCCGCAGGCGTGCATCACCCCCTCGACCGCGGAGCTGAAGTCGAGGCCGGTGTCCTCGCTCAGGGGGAGGGCGTCCATGTCGCCCCGGAGCAGGATCGTGGGTCCTGGCTGGGCGCCCTGGATCAGGCTGGTCACCGAGGTCGTGTCTCGACCGACGCTCGCCTTCAGGCCGAGCTTCTCGAGCTCGGCCACCACGAGCGCCTGGGTGATCGGCAGGCTCAGGCCGCGCTCGGGCTGGCGATGGATCCGCCGGCGGATCTCGACGATCTCGGGCAGGAGCGCCTCGGCCGCAGGCAGGATCGCGCTGATATCAGGCTTGGTCATGCCCACAGGATCGCACACCAAGTCGGCCTGTCAGCGGTTGGCGAGTCCGCCGAGAAGGCCCTGGAGGCCGGCCAGCGCTTCCTGGCCCGAGCCACTGGTCAGGCTCGAGGCGTTGCCGTTGGGGGTCAGGTGGTTGATCACGAGCGGGATCAGGGCGGCCAGCTGGGGCAGGAGCTGCGAGGCCGAGAGGCCGGTGCTCGAGCTGAGCTGCTGGACGGCTTGCGGCCCGAGGGCCTGGCCCAGGGCATCCGGACTGACCGGCTTGTTCGCTCCGGTGCCGATCCAGGACTCGACCTCGCTCGCCAGGCCGCCCGCCTTGAGCTGGTCGACGAGCGCCCCGGCGTCGGCGATCCCGCCGGCCGCCTGCCCCGCTCGCGCCCGTCGTCCCGGCGGATCCGCCGCCGAGCATGCCCAGGACGCCCGAGACCACGTTCGGATCGATGGCGGGGCCGCCGGCCTGGGGCGTGCCGGCCCCCGGCGTCGAGTGAAGGAGGCCAAGAAGGTCCCCCAGCGGGTTCTGTTCCTGGGTCATCTCGATCCCTCCGCTGTGGCCTGCCTGTCGACGAATCCGGCTCCCGATCCTACCGCCTTCGCGGCCGGGCCATGCAGGTCAGCGGGTCGGCAGGTCAGCGGGTCAGGGTGACCTTGCTCAAGCCTTCGGGCGCGTCAGGACTGAGGCCGAGCCGCACGCCAACCGCTTCGGCCAGGAGCTGCCCGGGCAGGATCAGGGCGAGCGGCGTCAGGGATTCGGGCAGGGCGGCCAGGGCCTCGATGGCGAGCGCGTCGCCGGCCCCGACGACATCTGCGCCGCCCACCTGCCAGGTCCGCGCCCCGCGCGATTTGGCTCGCTCAACCGCCACGTCAATGCCCGCCCCAATCGATCCATCCGGCCGGAAGGCGACGGTCGGAAAACCGGCGCTGGCGAGCGCGATCGGGCCGTGGAGGAGGTCCGCGCTGGAGTAGCCCTCGGCGAAGATTCGACCGGTCTCCTTGAGCTTGAGCGCGGTCTCGAGGGCCGTTGCCAGGTTGAAGCCGCGCGAAACGACGAGCGCTCGGCCGGCCACCGCGATGGTCTCGACGAGCTCTCGTCCAGTCGACTCGAGCCACTCGATGGAGGCGGCCAGGGTCGCGTCGAGGACGTCGGGCACCTGGCCGAGCCGGCCAGCCAGGTCCGAGGCCGGAGCGAGGGCGGCCACGATTCCGGCCACCGCTGCCAGCTCCGCGACATAGCTCTTCGTGGCCGCAACGGCGCGCTCTTCGCCAGCCACGCAGGGCACGGACAGGGAGGCTGCCCGCTCGAGCGGCGAATCGGCCACGTTCGTGACGGCAACCGTCAGGGCCCCGCCGAGCCGGGCGGCCTCCACCACCGCAACGAGGTCCGGGCTCTGGCCCGACTGGGAAACCGCCAGCACGAATTCCCCGGACCAGTCGGTGGGGGCGTGGTACACGGTCGTGACCGAGGGCGAGGCCAGGGCGACCGGCCAGCCGAGCTGCGTCTCGAGCAGGTAGCGGGCGTAGATCGCGGCGTGGTCCGACGTCCCGCGGGCCACGATCGAGACCCAGCGCGGCTTCGTTCGCCAGACGGCTTCGGCCACCGCTTCGAGCGCGGGAGCGGTCGTCGCCAGCTGGTCCCGAAGGACGGCTGGGGTTTGGCGGATCTCGTCGGCCATGATCGTCATTGCGGACCTCCCAGGGACATGATCGCCCCTTCGGTCAGTCCAGCGCGCAGGCGGGCGGCGGCAGCGCCAAGTCCGAGCTCATCCAAGCCCAGCAAGGCCGACCCCAGCACGGGAGGGACGGTCAAGCGCCGGATCTCGGCTCGCGGCGCAGCCCCGGCCAGGCCTATCCGGATCCGCTCGTGGAATGCGGGATCGGTTGCCTTGAAGATGCCCCCGGCCAGGACCACCGGCAGGGCCGCCCGCAGGCCTCGCACTCGCCGGAGGGCGGCGACAGCCATGGCCACGATCTCATCGGCCTGCCGGTCGACGATGGAGCGAGCCACGGGGTCGCCCGCAGTGGCCGCTTCGAACACGACTGGGGCGAGCTCCCGCAGGCGGGTATCGTCGAGCCGGCCGCGATACAGAGCGTGGGTCACGTCGAGCGGCCGGGCCAGGCCGAAAAAGGCGGGCACGAGATGTTCGAGGTTCGTCCGCGGGCCGCGGCCGTCCCGACCGCGAACGGCCGCCGCCAGGCCCGCCGGGCCCACGGAGCCGCCACCGCCCCAGTCTCCGGCGGTCTCGCCCAGGGCCGGATACGCGGCCACCCGCCCGGATGGCCCGATTGCGAACATGTTGCTGCCCGAGCCGCAGATCACGGCCACCCCGATGCCGTCATCGGTGCCGGCCCGCAGGGCGCCGCGGGCGTCGGTCACGATGACGAGCTTCTCGGCCAGACCCATCCGCCCGAAGGACTGGCGCAGGCGCCGGCGATCGCGCGGCGTATCCGCGCCAGCCAAGGCCAGGACCGCGACCTGGGCCAGCGGACCGGACGGCAGGTCAGCCGGACGACCGGCCAGCCCCGCCCGAAATCAGGGCCGGGTCGAGGATTCGGCGAAAGGCCGCTGCCGCTGGACCGGTGCCGCCTCGAGCCTGGTGCGAGATCGTCGGTCCCCGAACGGCCGCCAGCAGGCCGCCGTCCGCACCGACCAGGGCCAGGTCGGCCTTCGAGTTGCCGCCGTCGACGGCGATCAGCGCGATCCGCGGGCCGGCGCTCACGTGTCCGCCGTGGCAGGCAGGCGCTCGAGCTCGTCGACTCCCACGAACATGGCGCCGGCGTCGGTCAGCCGGCGGACGATCCGAGGCAGGGCGGCGCCGGTCGAGGCCGGCCAGGTGTGAAGCAGGACAACCGCCCCGTCACCGAAGGCGCACGCGCCGTCAACAACGGTCGCTTCCACCGCCTCGGCTGGGCGCTCCCAGTCGAACGGGACCACGTCCCAGCCGACCTCGCGGTAGCCCAGCCCGGTCAGGGCGGCGATGACCGCCGGGTCGTCGTGGCCGGCCCCGAACGGGCAGCGGAACCAGGGCCGCGGGTCAACGCCGGTGACGTCCCGGATGACCGCCTCGGCACTGCGCACATCGGTCAGCAGGCCGTCCGCGTGGAACAGCGGCATCCGAGCGTGGTAATAGGAGTGGTTGCCGATCAGGTGACCGGCGACAGCGATCTGTCGCGCGCTGCCCGGCTCGGCCTCCGCCCAGCGGCCCTGAACAAAGAACGTCGCCCGCAACGCGGCTCGGTCGAGCGTCGCCAGGATCGACTCCGCAACGCCCGGCTCGGTTGGTCGATCGGGATGTTCGGCGTCGAAGGTCAGGGCAACCCGGAAGGCCATGTGGGGAGCCTACTTCTCCACGCCAGTGATCACGACGCCGCGCACGAAGACCCGCTGGAAGATCACGAACAGGATGACCGGCACGATCAGGGTCAGGATCGTGCCGGCCTGGATGAGGCCCGGGTCCTGGGCCACCCGCGCCCCGCTGAAGCGGGCCAGGCCGACGGCCAGGGGCTGGATGTCCGGACTCGAGCTGAGGTAGATCAGCGGGCCGAAGAAGTCGTTCCACGAATAGACCACGTGGAAGATCGCGACCGCGATGAGGACCGGGATGGCCTGCGGAATGAGCACCGACCAGAGGGTCCGGAACGGACCGGCACCATCGATCGCGGCGGCTTCGTCCATCTCGCGCGGGATCGTCATGAAGTACTGCCGGAGCAGGAAGACGTCGAAGGCGTTGGCAAAGAACGCCGGTACGAGGAGCGGCAGCCAGGTCCCCACCCAACCCAGCCTGACGAAGATCGTGTAGGTGGGGATCAGGGTCACCGCCCCAGGCAGGAAGATCGTCGCGATGACCAGGATGAACAGCTTGTCCCGGCCCGGGAACCGGAATCGGGCGAAGCCGTAGGCCACCAGGACGCACGAGACGAGAGTGCCGATCATCCCGATCAAGGCGATCGCGATCGTGTTGAACAGGAGCCTGGGGTACTCCAGCTCGTTCCAGACGTTGACGTAGTTCTGCCACTGGGGATCGAAGGTGTAGGCCGGAGTCAAGGTCCGCCACGACCCCTGCCAGGTGATCGTTCCTGCGGCCGGATTGGCCGGGTCGACGAAGTCGCTCGAGGTACGGCCCTTCTTGACGATCGCCAGGTCGTGCGTCTGGCCATCGATCGGGACCTCGAGGACCGGCACGTCCTGGCCGTTGTAGTTGTAGGTCACGGCGCTCGCCGGGTAGACCGGTCCGTTCAGCTCGTTGATCTGGTCGGGGTTCTTGAGCGAGATTGAAAACGAGCGAACGAGCGGCGACAGGAAGGCCGCCACGATGACCACGGCCACGAAGGTCAGGACAAACGAGTGGCCGGCCCGCCGCGTGGCACCCGGCCGGGGTCGTTGGATCCCGCGACGGCGGCCGGACGGCGCTCCTGCAGGCTCGGGCTCGGGCAGGAGCAGGTCGCGCTGGACGACGGCCACCCGACTAGCGCTCCCCGGCGTAGTAGACCCAACGCCGGGACGACCAGAACAGGACGAGCGTGATCAGCAGGGTGATTCCGAACAGGAGCCAGGCCAGGGTGGCCCCGTAGGACATGTTCTGGTAGGTGAAGAAGTTCTTGTAGATGTACAGGTTGAGGAAGTTCGTCGCACCGCCCGGCTCACCGGTGCCCTGGTTCAGGACGAGCGGGACGAGGAAGTACTGGAGCACGTCGACGATGCCCAGGACCAGGGTGTAGAAGATGACCGGCGAGATCATCGGGACGGTCACGTTGCGGAGCGTCTGCCAGGCGCCTGCGCCGTCGATCCGGGCCGCGTCGTAGTAGTCGCTGGGAATGCCTCGCAGGCCGGCCAGGTAGACGATGATCCCGCCGCCGATCCCCCAGATTCCGATCAGGATCAGGCCCGGGTAGACCCACGCGGTGTCCTGCAGCCAGTTGGGTGGATCGGCCACGCCCAGCCAGCGCAGGAACTCATTGATCCAGCCGCTGTCGGTATTGAGCATCGACTGCCAGATCAGGACGCCGGCCACGAACGGGACCACGTAGGGCAGGAAGAACAGGATCCGGAACATGCCCGATCCCTTGAGATGGCGGCTGCTCAGCAAGAGGGCTACCGCGAATGGGGCGAGGACGCCTACCGGCAGGGCCAGGACGGCGAACTTGAGGGTTACCCCCAGGGACGACCAGGTGGTCGGGTCGGCGATCAGGTTGGCGTAGTTCTCGAGGCCCACGAATCGGAGCGGCGTGTCCTGGGTCAGGGTCACGTTGGTGAATGTGAAGACCAGCGTGGCGATCATCGGGATCAAGGTGAAGGCGAGGAAGCCGATGATCCAGGGGGCGATGAAGAAGAAGCCCCACCTGGCCTCGCGACGGGCAAGCGGCGACATGCGGCGCCGCTTGCCCGGTCGGATGGCGGTCACCCGCTAGGGGGTCTTGACCCAGACGGCCTGGAGCTGCGACTGGAGGCTGGCGATCTCGGCATCCATGTCCAGGCCAGGCGTCGAGGTCCAGCGGGTGAGGAACTTGGTCAGCAGGTCGACCGACTGGTTGTAGGCGGGCATGTAAGCCTCGAAGTTTGGATTGTCCGCGTACTGGATCCCGTCCGTGGCGACCTGCCAGTTGACGTTGGGCGGATAGACCGGCTTGCCCTTGGGGTCTTTCTGCTGGCTGAGCTGCTGATAGAAGCCGGACTGGGCCGCGGTCCGGGCGGGAAAGCCGCTGTAGGCGTTGAGGAGCTGGGTGGAGGCGTCGCCGAGGAGGTAGGTCAGGACCGTGAACGCCTCGTCGGGATGCTTGCTCGTCTTGAGGATCCGAAACGTATCGGCGTTGAAGGCGGCGCTGACCGTGCCGTTGTTCGACGGGATGGCGGCCAGGTTCCAGTTCTTGCCGGCCTCGGTCACGCAGCACACGTTCCATAGGAAGTTTTCCTGCATCGCGACCTTGCCCGAGTTGAATGTGTAACCGCCGGCGTTGAAAGCCTGGCTGTTCCAAACCGCGTTCGTCTCGATGAAGTGGTCCTTCCAGATCCCGTCGTAGACCCATTTCCAGGCGGTTGCCCAGGCGGCCGGGATCTGAACCGTCTTGCCGTCGTCGGACAGCAGCTTGCCGGCGCCCCAGTAGGCACCCAGCCCGCGCAGGTCGTCGCGCTGGGGCTCGAAGCCGTACTGGACGATGTTGTTGGGATCGAAGCCGGCCTGGGTCGCGTCCTTGCCATTCTTGTCGAAGGTCAGCTGCATCGCGATGGTCCGGATCGTGTCGTAGTTCCAGTCGACCTGGCTACCGTCGGGCATCGTGTATTTCTGGCCGTATTGCTGGGGCGGGTACTTCAGCCCGATCTCGTCGAACATGTCGGGCTGGTAGTAGAGCTCGGAGGGGTAGATCGCGAAGGGGATCCCGACCTGGCCCTCATCGCCGATCTTGAAGAAGTCGACCGCGCCCTGGCTGTACTGGCTCATGTCGTAGTTGTTCTTGGCGATGTACGGCGCGAGGTCCAGCCATTGGCCGTGGAAGGCCTCCGCCCCGCCCACGCCGACCGGGCCGACGATGTCCGGGCCGTTGCCTGAGCCGAGCTCGGTCGACAGCGCATCGCGCGCGCCGAGGTAGGCGGCGTGGTCAAAGACCAGGTGGATGTTGGGATGGCTGGCGTTGAAGTCCGAGACGATCTTGGCCTCGACCGGCAGCTGGCTGGGGTCATCCCCGGTGCCCAGGCAGCAGAACCACTTGATCGTCACCGGTCCGCCCGGCGGGACCGTGGCAGCGCCCTGGGACGGCACGACCGACGGCGCCTGGCTGGCCACCGCCGCCGGGCTGCCCAGGTCGACCGAGGCCCCAGCACTGGCTGGCGCCGTGGCCGTGGTCCCGCCGCAGGCCGCGGCCAGGATCGCGACCGTGGCAGTAAGAACGGTCAGCCGCTTGAGACTCCTCACGTCGAGCTCCCTTTCTCGAGGGCGACCGCCGTTCGGTCGCGTTCCACTCCCGTGCCCGACCCAGCGGCCAGGACGAGGCCATCGATCTCCGCGGCGCCCGATCGGGCGCCGCCCATGGAACGGAGTCCGCGGACGGAGCGCCCGGTGGACTCGATGAGGAACTTGGATCGATCACCGGGGACGTAGGTCCGGCTGAACTCGACGGGCCGGTCGAGCTCATCGAAGGCGGTCCCCTCGAGGAGCAAGGCCGGCGTTCGACGCGATTGGCCCAGCAGCCGCGCTTCGCGACTGGGCGGCATGACTGGTTCGATCGTTTCGCGCAGCCGCTCGATCCGGCATTCGTAGCGGGCGGCCAGGAAGTCGTACAGCGAGCCATGCTCGAGATCGGCTGTCAGCAGGTCGGGAAAGCGCTCAGCCGAGAGGTGGGCCTGCTCCAGCAGGAGGGGCCGGTCGGCCGCGCTGCGCAGGCGCTCGAGGTGGACGGTCGGTGCGCCGGGCCGCAGGCCGAGGGCCGCCGCGACCCGGTCGTCGGCCGGCTGGATCCGCGCGGTCAGGAGGGTCGTCCGCGGATCAAGGCCGCGCAGCTCCATCTCCTGCGAAAAGCTGAGCGTCGAGCTGAGCTCGCGCACGATCCGCGGCGCCCGGACGAACGTGCCTCGGCCGCGCGTCCGCTCCAGTCGCTCCTCGCGGGTCAGGTCGGCCAGGGCCCGCCGGACGGTGATCAGGCTGCAGCCGTAGCGTCCGGCAAGGTCGCGCTCAGGTGGCAGTCGGTCGCCGGTGGTCCACTCCCCCGCGTCGAGGGCCGCACGCAGGTCGAGGTAGACCTGATGATGGAGCGGGATCGGGCCGGGCTCGAGGTGGAAGCGTGCCAATCGGGGACCCTTCAGCGCTTGCATCTTGCTGATAAGGTTATAAGCATTACCGCGCCGAAGTCGCCGTGTCAATACCGCGGAGAGCAACCTTGAAAGTCGTCGTCGTCGGGGGAGGCAGCACCTACACCCCGGAGCTGATCGAGGGCTTCGCAAGCCGCAGCCGCGGCTTCGCGGTCGACGAGCTGGTCCTGCTCGATATCGACCGGGAGCGGCTCGACGTGGTCGGCGGGCTGGCTGGCCGAATGCTCGACCGGGCCGGCTGGGGCGGGCGGCTGGAGCTGCAGCACGACTCGGGACGCCGCCCTCGCCGGGGCCGATTTCGTCCTGCTCCAGATCCGGGTCGGTGGCCAGGCCACCCGGCTGATCGATGAGACGCTACCGCTCCGGTTCGGCACGATCGGCCAGGAGACGACCGGGCCGGGCGGCTTCGCCAAGGCCCTGCGGACGGTGCCGGTCGTGCTCGAGATTGCCGAGGCCGCGGACCGGCTGGCCGCCCCCGGTGCATGGATCATCGACTTCACGAATCCGGTCGGGATCGTGACCCAGGCCCTGCTCGACCACGGCTACCGGGCCCTCGGGCTGTGCAACGTGGCGATCGGGCTCCAGCGCTGGCTGGCCAATCGGCTGGGCGTCGCGGCGGAACGGGTGGAACTCGAGCACAGCGGCTTGAACCACCTGTCCTGGGAGCGCGGTGTGTGCGTGGACGGAGTCGACGTGCTGCCGTCGATGATCGAGGCTGACGCGGCCGGCCTGGCCGCCGCAGGTCGACTCGACCGAGGAGAGGGTCCGAGCCCTGGCGGCGATCCCCTCGTACTACTTGACCTACTACGACGACACCGACGGTGCGTTGGCCGCCCAGCGCAGCGGGACCTCCCGGGCCGAGGACGTGATGGCCATCGAGCAGGACCTGCTGGCGCGCTACCGCGACCCAAACCTGGCCGTGAAGCCGAAGCAGCTCGAGGAGCGCGGTGGCGCGTTCTACAGCGAGGCCGCGGTCCAGCTGATCGCGTCCCTGCATGCGGGCGCAGGCGACGTCCAAGTCGTGGATGTTCGGAACGCTGGCGCGCTGCCTGGGCTGGCCGACGACGATGTGGTCGAGGTTCCGGCGCGGATCACACGTGATGGCGCCGCACCGTTGCGCCAGGCACCGCTCCACCCCGAGATGCTCGAGCTGGTCCGCCGGGTGAAGGCCTATGAGCGCCTGACGATCCAGGCGGCGCTGACGGGCGACCGAGCGCTGGCCCTGGAGGCACTCACGGCCAATCCGCTCGTGCCGGCCGAGGTGGCCGGGCCGCTGCTGGAGGCGCTCCTCGAGGCGAACAGAGGGTTACTGCCGCGGTTCTTTCCCAGGGGCTAGCGCGCCGGTTCGCAGACCGCGGGCCTGCGACGCCGGATGTCGCCATGTGCACTCAGAACACCAAAACGGCCAATTCGGGCCCTCCCGGCCCGCTTGGGCCTCAGAGGCGGCTTCGAATTAGCCGCTAGGGGCTAACGTGCTGGTGGGATCAGCCCTTCCGACCGGATTCTGGAGCTCGTGCGGGCCTGCATGTGCGGATTTGCTGTTCTGAGTGCACATGGAAGTCAGCTGAACGGTCCGCTTGGCTCAGAGGCGGACCTGCGATCACGGTGGCGACAGCAGCGGTCCATCCAACGACAGGACAGGCGGGCAGGTCCCCCACGCGCCGACGAAACCATCGATCGGCGCAGTAACGAGGACCCCGTTTCCGAAGTCGACGGTCGCACTCAAGGGATTCGTGGGGGCCGCGCTGCACCATGCAGAGAGGCTCAACCCGGCGTCAAGCTGCCTGGTCAGGACGACTCCACCTCCGCCCGTCGGAGTCGTTGCGGCGACGATTCGGCCTATGCCGTCTCGGATCGTGATCTCGGGCGACTCCGAAAGCAGGCAAGGCGTTGACCCCTTCAGGACAATCCGCAGCTCGGAGTAAATCGGCCCGCTCGTGGCTCCCCAGGGAAGGAACGCGGCGCTGAAGTCCGAGACAGAGCAGACTGCGGGGCGCGCCGAAGCTTCGGGCGCGGTCAGCCAGGGGTCCAGCCGCGCCGTAATCGCCCATTGGTTGATGACTGGGGCCGGGCCAATGCACTGGCCACTCAGCTCGCAGGCAGGCGGAACGGCAAACCCCTGTACGACGAACGTCGCCTGCTCCGGCACCGACTGCGGGCCGATGACTTGGGGGCCAGGAGCGAAATCCTGGTAGGCGTCGTTCTGGACCTGGATCCCGTCCGGCGGCATCGCAAATGTCGTTCCCAGCGGGTCGCGCTGGACCGGCTGGAATTGCTGGTCGCTGAGGATCCCAGTCCGGCCGCAGCCGTACTGCGGGCCTGAGACCGACTCCGAACCGGGCACGTACGGGCAAGGCTTCACCTCCGTCTCGCCGGCAATCCAGCCGTGCACGAGGAAAAAACCCGGGCTCGGCCCAGCGAGCTGGCTCGGCAGCAGTGGCTGGCCGTCTGCCGTGGTCGTGACCGGACCGAGGTACTCGAGGGTGTTGGCGGCGACGAGCTTCGCCGCAAATGTGCCGGTCAGGTCTGAGCCGCCGGCAATCCATGGGCCACCGCCAACATTCGGGCCCGCCTGCACGCCCAACGTTGGCACAGATCCGGCCAGGATCACCGGCGCGCAAGCGCCGGAGGAGGGCGCAGTGCGTCCGGTGTAGGGACAACTTGCGTGAGAAGGATTGCGCTCGACAGTCCCATTGATCACGAGCATCCGTCCTGCGACCAGGGAGGGATCATGCCTCGAAGCTCGTTCAGCTGGGCGACACTGAGCGGCAGCACCGGTGGAACCTCGTCGACCGGTCCGATTGGGGGTTGTGTCGTCTGAGCGGGCTGGGTCCACGGGTCCAGGCGCGCCGTGATGGCCCAGTCGTAGCTCGGCGACCAGAACCGCGCAGTCCTCCGTCGGTCCGCAGACGGGCAGGATCTTGACGGCGTCCAGCAGGAACGTCGCTTCGTGAGGTGCACCCTGTTCCTGGGTCGACGGCCATGGTCCGAAGGCTTGGTAGGCATCGTTCTGGACTCTGACTGTCGGAGCACCCGGCTGCGATCCGTCATCGCTCAAGAGAGTCTCTCGACCGCACCCGTATTGGGGCCCGGATGCCGGTCCGGCCGTCGGCGGAAGCTGAATGCCGCAGGCGGGATCGATCGCCGGACTGACAATCCAGCCATGCACCAGCCAGAGACCGGCTGCACCGGCCGGGCTCGGCAGTTGGCTCGGCCGCAGAGTCGCGCCGGCGGCCCCAGTCATCACAGGGCCTTGATAGGTCAGGGTCGATGCATCCGTCAGCGTGGCAGCGAACGTTCCGGCCACCGATTTGCCGTCCACCCACGGGCTCACCAACGGATCCGTCGAAGGCAGGACGCGCAAGGCCGGGGTCGCTCGCTCCAGGTTCACGTCGCGCTGCTCTGAGCATGGAAAGGCCGGCGCGCACGCTCGACCGAATTCATCGACCGCCACGAGGTTTCCAGTGATCACGAGCTCACGCCCAAGGAGCGACTGGGTGTTGGCCGCCATCAGGGCGTTCAGCTGGTCAACCGTTAGTGGGAGGACCGGTTCGACGGCGGCCGGAGAGACTGACGGGCTGCTTGAGGGCGTGCCGATGGAAGGCGTCGCGCTGCTGGTTTGGCCGCCGGAGAGCCGCAGCCCCGCGGAGATGCCGATCGTGAGGGCGATGGCAAGGACCGCCGCGAGCCCAGCCAAACCCGCCAACACTTCCTGTCTCGGCAGGCTGCTCCAGGCCGGCCGCAATCGCCGCTGGGGCGTTGCCTCGGCCGCTGCGCGAACCGAAGCCAGCAGATCGCTCGGCCGGGACAAGCTGGCTCGGCGCTCCAGCATCTCTCGGATCGCGTCATCGTCGAGCGGCGGTGTATCGGTCATCGGGACTCGCGATCGAGCGCGGCCTGGAGCGCTCTTCGAGCCGTGAACAGGCGCGACTTCGCGGTGCCGACCGGGATCCCAAGGGCAGCCGCGACCTCAGCCAGGGGACGGTCGTCGAGGTGATGCATGACCAGGATCGCCCGTTGGTCACTGTCCAGCCGCTCGAAGGCTCGATTGAGGGCCTCCAGCTCGCCTGATGCCTGAGCGCCGCCGACCTCTCCAGGGTCCGACGCCGGATCGAGCGGGATCTCGCGAACCCGGCTGCGCGTCCGGCGACGAAGCGCCTGCCGGCAGGCATTGACCAGGATCCGGCTCGCCCAGGCGTCGAAGCGCTCGACTTCGCGAAGCGTCGGAAGCTCGCGCCAGATCGAGATCAGGGCCTCCTGCACTGCGTCGTGCGCCTCCGATTCGTTGCCCAGGATGGCCGTCGCCGTGCGGGTCATCGGATCGAGACGGGCGCCCGCCAGCGCGGTGAAGGCGTCGAGGTCCCCGCGTCGGGCTCGACCGACGAGATCCAGCTCGGTCACGCGTGCGCTCGGCCCCTCCTGCTCATATGAGTCCGGCCGGCCCCCTCGCGTTCATTCGAGTTTCCCGACTGGCTGGACGCCAGAGGCTGTCCGCGATGTGCACTCAGAACATCAAACGGCCGATTCAAGCCCCGAACAGGAGCTCGAGAGGCCGTAGCGCACTCGCAGTTAGCCGTTCGGAGCTAACTCATGGTCGATCGTTGGCATCGGTGCCCTAAAAGGGTCCGAAAACGGCGCATTTGATGTTCTGAGTGCACATCGAGGTCGCGACGGGCTCATCAAAGTCGTGGCACCTCGTCCGAGGTCCACTGACGCTCGCGCACGAGGTCGAGCTGCTCGAGCTGGCAGCCGAGAATCTCGCCCAGGGCCAGGAGCACCTCGTCGGGCCGGCCCGACGGTCCGTCGGCGGATGTTCGGAGGACCATCCGGAGGGTGGCGCCGGAGGTGCCGTCGGGCACATCGGACGCACCAGCCCCAGGCACGGCCAGATCCAGGATCAGCGGCCGCAGGTCATAGGGCACGCCGCGATCCGCCTTGGCCCGGATTCGGTCGAGCCTCGGCGCCGCCAGGATCCGCTCCGCCGCCCCCGCCAGGTCAACCGCCGCTGCCCCGCCAACGACCGCCCGGTAGCTGGTCGCGCCGAGCGCGGCGGTGATCGAGGGCGCACCGAGCCACACGTCGTACAGGTCGACCAGCTCGAAGCCAACGGGCAGGGCCGCAACGAGCGTCGGTCGCAAATGCGGCAACCTCAAGCGTTCGCTCAGCACCAGGTCGGCCAGGTCGTGCTCGGCGGCTCGCCCGGCCGGCAATGGCGCGCCGAAGGTCAGGCGTGGCCGAGGCGTGGCGGCAGCACTCAGGAGGACCGGGATCCCGCTCGCGGCCAGGCCGGCCTCCCAGGCCCGGGCGATCTCGGACGGCCCGAGATCGAGCGCCGGCGAACCGCGCCGGAATGCAATGCGCCAGCGCTGGACCGCCTCGACCATCCTGCTAGTCTGGCGGTCTGTGACGCCCACTGCTCGAACTCGCGACGCGTGTCGATGAGCGACCAAGCCGACCTGTACAAGCTCCTGCAGGTCGATTCCGAGGCGGATCTCGACGTCATCCAGGCGGCCTACCGTCGGCTCGCCCAGAAGTTCCACCCGGACGTGGCCGGCGGCACCGAGAACGCCGAGCGGATGGTCGCGATCAACGCCGCCTGGGAGGTGCTCCAGGATCCGGCCCGCCGGAGCGCCTACGACCACCAGCGTGCCACCGCCCATGCAGCCCGTCCTCCTCCCAGTCAAACCCACCAGGCGGCCCGAGCCAGGCGCCCGCGGGTGCGGGCCCTCGTCCATCAAGCCCGCTGCCGCCACGCCGGCCGGCCGGCGCCGGGATGCCCCCGCCCGAGCCGGTCAGCAGCAACTGGACCTCGGGCCGTTCCAACGTTGGCGGCGGCTACGACGAGCAGTCGATGCGCCGGCCCGATGGCGACGGCGCCGCCGGACCGCCACCCGGCCAGCCCTCGGGCAGCCTGCTCAACTTCGGGCGCTACTCGGGCTGGTCGCTCGGCGAGATCGCCCGGCGCGACCTGGAATACCTGGAGTGGCTCGACCGGATGACGATCGGCCGGCCGTACCGCGATGAGATCGACCTGATCCTGCGCCGGACGGGCCGGCGCAAGTCAGCTGTTCGGGAGGATCGGCCCGGGCTCTTCCGTCGTCGCTAGGGCACGCCGGATCACGAAGCTCGCGGTTGAGCCCTGGACGAGCAGGGTGAACAGGACCACGCCGAAGGCGATCGCCCCGATCAGCGGTCGGTCCGGCAGGTCCTCGGGCAGGGACAGGACGAGGGCGACCGAGACGGCCCCCCGCAGGCCGGCCCAGAACATGACGTGGAGCCAGCCCAGCGGCAGCACGAGCGAGCGGCCACCGCGACCGGCGATCCGGGCCGCGCCGCCCAGCAGCACGTAGACCACGAGGGCCCGCGCCAACAGGATCGCCACGACGGCCCAGGCGATGGGCACGATCGAGGAACCCAGGACCTGGATGTCGATCGCCAGCCCGACGAGCAGGAAGATCAAGGCCGTGCCCACGAAGGCCAGGAACTCCCAGACCAGGTCGATCGACTCCGATGCCTTCGGGCTGAGGCCGTGGCGCCGCCCGTACGAGCCGAGGGCGACCCCGGCCGCTGTCGTGGCGATGATGCCCGAGCCGCCCAGGGCATCGGCCACGAGGTAGGCACCGTAGGCCAGGACCACCGACATCGTGAGCTCGAGCAGGTGGTCGTCGGTCAGCCGGAGCAGGCGGGTGGCCAGCCAGCCCGCCCCGAGCGCCGAACGCGGCGCTGCCGGCCACGACCAGGAAGAACCGGCCGACGCTCTCGGGGATCGAGCCCGAGCCGGTCGACGCCGCCAGGGCGATCGTGAAGACGACGATGCCCGTGCCGTCATTGAGCAGGCTCTCGGCCTCAACCGCGGTTGCCAGCCGGTCCGGCGCCCGCAGCCGCTTGAACGTGGCGATCACGGCGGCCGGGTCGGTCGCGGCGACGATCGCGCCGACGATGAAGGCCGAGGTGAAGCCCAGGCCGGTCGTCGCCTGGAGCACGGCGGCAACGACCAGGGCCACGATCAACACCCCCGGCACGGCCAGGAACAGGACGCCGACCAGGGTCGGGCGGAGGGCAGCCAGGTCGATCCGGAAGGCCGCCTCGAAGATCAGGGCGGGCAGCAGCACGGCCAGGACGAGCCCGGGCGTGATCGCCACGCCAGACCCCGGGCGGATGAGCCCGATCGCCAGCCCGAGCAGGACCAGGCCGACGGTGTACGGCACACGAATGCGTTCGGTGAGCAGGGCGACCACGACCGCGGCAGCCAGCAGGACGATGAAGATCCGGTCCGCATTGAGGGCCAGGTCGTCGGTCATGGCCGGAAGTATGGCCAGTCGGGAGACCGGATCGGCCTCAATCGGGCGTGGTCAGCCCGAAATCGGGCGCCGAATCACCACTCCGCCCGTGATTGGCGAATGTTGATGCTCTGGAGGATCCCGAGGCCGATCGCAAGGCTGATCAGCGACGCCCCGCCGCGGGTGATGAACGGCAGGGGAATGCCCGTGACCGGCAGGAGGCCGATGACCATGCCCACGTTGACCACGAGCTGGAACAGAAGCATCGAAGCCACGCCCGCGGCGAAGATCGTGCCGAAGCGATCCTCCGAGCGGTAGCCGGCCATCAGGACCCGCCAGATCAGGACCACGAACAGGGCGAAGACGAGGACCGCGCCGATGAAACCGAGCTCCTCGGCCAGCCGGGCAAAGGCGAAGTCCGTGTCACCCACGGGCAGGAACGCGAGCGCGTCCTGGGTTCCGTTGGTCAGGCCCTTGCCGAAGACGCCGCCTGAGCCGACCGCGATCTGAGACTGGGCCAGCTGGTAGCCGGCGCCCTGAGGGTCGCTGGCCGGGTTGAGGAAGCTCAACAGGCGGGCCTTCTGGTAGTCCCGCAGGATGTAGGTCCAGGCGACCGGGATCATCGCGATCACGATGCCGGCCAGGACGGCCAGCCACTTCATGCTCGCCCCGGACAGGAACAGCATCCCGGCCAGGATGCCGGCCAGCACGAGCGAGGTCCCGAGGTCGGGCTGGAGCATGACCAGGACCCAGGTGGGAACCATGAGCACGCACGCTCCGAGGATCACCCGGAGCGAGCCCAGCCGTTCGTGGCGCTGGGCGAGGTAGCTGGCCAGGACCACGATCATCAGGATCTTGGCGAGCTCGCTGAACTGGAACTGGAGCGGCCCGATCGCGATCCAGCGGGCGGCCCCGCCGACGCCCGTGCCAATGACCAGGCTGAGAGCCAGCAGGCCCAGGTTGACCAGGTAGATCGGCCAGGTGAACGTCTTGAGCCACTTGTAGTCGAACAACGTGGCGGCGATGTAGACGACCACGGCGATGACGGTCCAGATCACGCCCCGCAGGAAGTTCGAGCTCGGGTCGAGCGGGCTGACTCCGGTCACGACCGTGCTGCTGTAGGACATCGCCAGGCCCAGGCCGGCCAGCAAGACGGCGTAGATCGCGAGCTGGGGGTCGTACGCCTTCCAATAGGCCCCGACGGAGCGGCTGGCCCAGTCCTGGATCCGGGCCGGCTCGGCCTTAAGGACGCCCATCAGTTGCCACCGTAGAAGTCGCCGATTCTCATCAGGTCGAAGCGGCGCAGATCTCGCTTCGCATTGAAGTGCATCTGGAGGAAGTATTTGACCATCTCGGTGGCTGAGTTGCCGACCGTGTTGGCGTTCTCGTTGAAGCCCACGATGGCCAGCTGCGAGTCGGGCTTGGAGGCATCGCCGTGGAGCGGGATGAAGCACACGAACCAGTTGTGGTACGGCAGCCGGCCCTGGGCATCGCGGGTGCCGAACTCGGCTGTCCCGGTCTTGCCTGCGACGACGAACGGCTCCTCGACCAGGTTGTAGGTGTGGTGGACGGTGACCACCATCCGGGCAGCCTCACGCATCGTGGTGAAGACGCTGGCCGGGGCGGCGATCTTGTGGAGCACGATCGGCTTGAACGGGCGGACGATGCTCCCGTCGGGCGCCGTGACCTGGCGGACCACCTGGGGCTGGTAGAGCGTGCCGCCGTTGGCCAGCGCGGCGTAGGCGTTCAGGAGCTGGAGCGGAGTGGCCGTGTCGAAGCCCTGGCCGATGCCTGACTGGACGACCTCGCCGGGCAGCATCGTCTGGCCGAAGACGTCCTGCTTCCACTGGTTGTCGGGCACGATCCCGGCGACCTCGCCGGGCAGGTCGATTCCGGTCGGCGCACCGAAGCCGAACTGCTTGCCCCAGTAGGCCAGCCGCTGGATGCCCAGCATCTGGGCCACCTGGTAGAAGAACGTGTCGCTCGAGTGGGCGAAGCCGGTCTTGACATTGATCCGGCCGAAGCCCCGGTGGTTCCAGTCCCAGAACTTGTCGACCCCGATCTGGATGTAGGGCTTCGTCTGGACCAGCGTGGTGGGGGTCAGCTTGCGGTCGGCCAGCGCGCCCGATCCGGTCACCAGCTTGTAGGTCGAGCCCTCCGGGAACTGCTCGCTGATGGCGTGATTGAGGAGCGGGTGGTCGGGGTTCTTGAGGAGCACCTGGAACTGGGCATTCGAGATGCCGTTGGCGAACTGGTTGTCGTCGTAGGTGGGCGTGCTGACCATGGCCAGGATCTCGCCGGTCTGCGGGTTCAGCGCGATCAGCACGGCCGACTTGAGCTTCGAGGCGCGCATCGCCCAGTCGACCGCGGTCTGGGCCTGCTGCTGCATCTTCGTGTCGAGGGTGAGGGTCAGCGAGTCACCGGCCACGGGCTGCTTGTCGGTGGCGAGGACCTGCACCTGGCGGCCGGTGGCGTCGCGCTGGATCGTCTCCATGCCGTAGCTGCCCCGCAGCTGGGTCTCGTACTGCTCCTCGACGCCGGCCCGGCCGATGAGGTCGTCGGGCAGGTAGCCCATCGACTTGAGCCGCTTGAGGGTATCGGCGTCGATCGCCCCGGTGTAGCCCACGATCTGGGACATGAGCGGGCCTTCGGTGTAGTGGCGCAGCGCGTCGACCGTGACCTGGACCCCGGGCAGGTCGAGGTGCTCCTCGGCAATCAGGTTGGCCGTCGCGACCTGCACCCCGGAGGCGATCCGGACCAGGTCAAAGGTCGAGCCAGGGTTGCCGTCGATCGACGCGTTGATGTCGGCACTGTCCATGTTCAGGAGCGAGGCCAGCTGGGCCACCACAGCCGGGCGCTGGTTGAAGGGCAGGTCCGACGGCCGGATCTCGACCGTGTACGAGGGCTGGTTCGAGACGAGCAGGAGGCCGTTCCGGTCGTAGATCAGGCCGCGCGTGGACGGGATCGCCTGCTGGACCGTGCTGTTGCTGGTAGCCAGCTGGGTATAGGTCGTGCCATTGACCAGCTGGAGGTAGACCATCCGGGCGGTCAGGCCGAGGACAGCCACGAGCAGGATGATCCCGAAGGCCAGGAATTGAACGAGCTGGCGCTCACGGGCGGGCCGCTCGTCGACGATTCCGGGAGCTACCACGCGACCCGTTCCCGATCGGCAAAGCGCTTATGGAGGACAACCGAGGCCGGGGTCAGGACGGCCGCGATCGCGGTCGAGTAGATCGCCCCGGGCAGGATCAGCGAGGCCGGATTGTCCACGGCGAGCTTGCCCCGCAGGGCGGAATACATGGCCAGGAAAAGCAGGTCGGTCACGAAGCTGAGCACGAACACGGCCGCGATCGGCATGATGATTCGTCCGCGCGGAATGAGCCGCCCGAGCGCGGCGGCGAGCCCGACGGAGACAAGCAAGGTGAAGGCCGTCAGGCCGACTGGTCGCGGGGCCAGGAGATCGATCATCAGACCGCCTACAAACGCGATAGTGATCCCCGCTTCGATGCTCCAGGTGAACGTGGCGATGACGGCGACCACGAGCACGAGATCCGGATAGGCCCCGGCGATCCCGAGGTACGGGACGATTGTCAGCTGCAGGACCGCAGCCACCACGGCGCCCACCGCGGCGAGTGTCAGACTCATCTGGCGCGATCCTCGGCGTGTGCCTTGGCCAGCGCTCCTGGCCTCGTTGCCGGCGACCGTGCCGATGTTCGAATACGACGACGACCGAGGTGGCGGCTTCCGGCCGGCCCAGTATACCGACCGATCCAAAACCAGGGCAATCGTGCTCAGTTCGTGCCGTTGACTCACCGCGACGCGTTGCGGGCTGTCTCGCTCGGCCTCGCCTGCAGACGCCTGGCCCGCGGCACCAGCCTCGCCTGGCCCGGGGCACGCGTGTGCCGCGGATCGCTGCCTGGATGTGCACTCAGAACAGCAAAACGACGCTATTGGCCTCCGAACGGCCGGCTCCCGGCTTGGGACAGGCCTTCGGCCGATGCCCTGCGAATGCATTAGCCGCTGACGGCTAATTTCGGACCAGCGATCGGCCCCGGCCCGTTCCTTGTCCTCCGAACGGGCCCGAAATCGGCCGTTTGATGTTCTGAGTGCACATCATTGCGGGCCGAGACACCCGCAAACCTCAGCTCGAGCCGACGGGCCTGTCGAGCAGGGCCATCTCGGCCGCGTCGGGTGGCTCGAAGAGCGCCGAGCGTAGCCAGACCTGCCACGGAGTCGTGCATATCACCCCGGACTGAGGCCTTAGGGCGTGGGAGCTCTGTCGCGGCTCGTAGCACGCCCGCTCCTTCGACGCCAAACGTTTCACGTGAAACATTCCGTGCATCGCCAGCCAACGCTCAGGTAAGGGCACCCTGGCAGGATGATGCCCGGCCGAGATCAGGCCGCCGGCGAGCTCGAGGCGGCTCAACTCGACCACTCCCCCGAAGCGCGGCCGCGATGCCGCGCCAAATGGTGCACGCGTTCTAGGGCGAGGCTTGGAGGCCCGGTTTTTGGTAGAATGTGGGAGCGTGAATGACATCGGACCGGGGCACTGAGTGGGCCAGACAATCGCCTGCGCCAACCAGAAAGGTGGCGTCGGAAAGACGACGACGGTGGTGAATCTCGCCACCGATCTCGGTCTCTCCGGGTTCCGGATCCTCGTCATCGATCTTGATCCCCAGGGCAATGCGACGAGCGGCTTTGGGGTCGACCGCCGAACGGTGGATCGCTCCATCTACGAGGTCCTGGTCGACGGGGCCACTCTGGCCGATGCCGTGGTCCGGATCGCTGCCTCGAAGGTCGATCTCGTCCCTTCCGCTCCAGCCTTGGCCGGAGCCGAGGTCGAGCTCGCGACGATGAGTGGTCGGGAGCGTCGCCTCGCACGCGCGATCGGCACGGTGTCCGAAACCTACGACCTCATCCTGCTCGATTGCGCTCCATCGCTCGGGCTTCTCACGGTGAATGCATTGACATCGGCCGACTCGGTCCTGATCCCACTCCAGTGTGAGTACTACGCTCTCGAAGGCCTCGGCCAGCTCATCGGCACGGTCCATCTCGTGCGCGATCACCTCAATCCACGCCTCACGATCCAGGGCGTCCTCCTGACGATGTTCGACGCTCGGACGAACCTCTCCGGCGAAGTCCGGGATGAGGTCCGGCGCCACATGGGCCCAGCGGTCTACGACACGCTCATTCCGCGCAGCGTCCGGTTGTCCGAAGCACCGAGCCATGGCCAGCCGATCGCCCTGTACGCGGCCGACTCGAAGGGCGCACGAGCCTACGGCGCGTTCGCCCGGGAATTCCAGGCCCGGATCGGGCTGGCCGGCCCCGGCGACATGGGCGGCAACGACAACGAAGCCGGCAACGACGCAGCCTCGCCGGCGCGGCCGCAGCGCGAGGCGGTCCCGGTCATGGCCAAGCAGTCGGTCGGCGTCCATTGAGCGCGCGAGCAACGGGTCCGGCGCTGGGCCGCGGGTTGTCGGCCCTGATTCCCAGTCGCGACGAGCGATCGAGTGGACCCCACGAGATCCTGCTGGCCGAGATCCACGTCAATCCGAATCAGCCCCGGCGGGACGTCGAGCACGCCAACCTCGAGGCCCTGGCGACGAGCATCTCCGACCACGGCGTCCTCCAGCCGATCCTCGTGACCGAGACGCTCGACGGCTATCGGGTCGTGGCCGGCGAGCGCCGGGTCCAGGCGGCCCGGCTGGCAGGCCTCGAAACGATCCCGGCGGTCGTGCGCCAGCTGGCGGACCGTGAGCAGCTCGAGCTGGCCCTCGTCGAGAACGTCCAGCGCGAGGACCTCAACCCGATCGAGGAAGCCAACGCGTTCCGCCAGCTCGCCGATGAGTTCGGCCTGACCCAGGACGACATTGCCCGTCAG
Source organism: uncultured Chloroflexia bacterium (assembly GCA_963718285.1). GTDB lineage: Bacteria > Chloroflexota > Limnocylindria > Limnocylindrales > CSP1-4 > Palsa-1033. The sequence continues at coordinate 270,464 of CAVQYU010000002.1, forward strand.
GTCGGGCGCGCCCGGACGACGATTGCCAACACGCTCCGCCTGCTCGACCTCGAGCCCGGCGTCCAGCTGGCGGTCGCGGATGGCCGCCTGAGCGAAGGCCACGCCCGGGCCCTCGTGGGCCTGCCGGCCATCCAGCAGATGCACCTGGTTTCGACGATCGTCGAGGCCGGTATGTCGGTGCGCCAGGCCGAGGAGCTCGCCCGGCGGCTGCGCGAGCCCAGGGAACCCCGGCCGGCCGCCGAGGGACGCACGGACCCCGATCTCGAGCGGGTCGAGGACGACCTGCGCACGGCGCTGGGGACCAAGGTTTCCGTCGCCCGCGGCCGCAAGGGCGGACGAATCGTGATCGAGTACTACAACGATGAGGATCTCGGGCGGTTGTATGACCGCCTGACCGGAGGACCTGCGTGACCGAACCAGCCAGTCCCAAGCTGACCGCCGCAGGCTCGGGAGCGAGCGCGACGACGACGCCACCTGGACCGGTCGTTGAGGCTCGCCCACGCCCGGCTCGGGCCAGCAAGGCCGCCCGCGGCAGCGACTACAACGCCGAGAGCATCCAGATCCTCGAAGGCCTCGAGGCCGTCCGCAAGCGCCCGGGCATGTATATCGGGTCGACCGACGCCCGGGGCCTGCACCACCTCGTCTGGGAGGTCGTCGACAACTCGATCGACGAGGCGATGGCCGGCTTTGCCACCAAGATCACGGTCCAGATCGCGGCCGATGGCATGGTCACGGTCGAGGATGACGGCCGGGGCGTGCCCGTCGGCCGCCATAAGAGCTGGAAATCGACGCGCTGGAGGTCGTCCACACGATTCTCCACGCCGGCGCGAAATTCGAACAGGGTGGCTACAAGGTCTCGGGCGGCCTGCACGGCGTCGGGGTCAGCGTGGTGAACGCCCTGTCCGAGTGGATGCGGGTCGAATCCGCCCGCGACGGCTTCATCTGGTCGCAGGAGTACGCCCGCGGCAAGCCCACGACCAAGGTGATCAAGCTCGGTCCGGCGGGCACTCGACGGGGCACTCGAACGGCGTTCCGGGCCGACCCCGAGATGTTCGAGGAGACGGAGTTCTCGTTCGAGACGATCTCCCAGCGCCTGCGCGAGTCGGCCTACCTCAACAAGCGAGTCTGGATCACGTTCATCGACGATCGTCACGATCGCGAGCGCTCGTTCTACTTCGAAGGCGGCCTGATGTCCTTCGTCCGGCACATGAACCGGAACAAGGAGGTCCTGACCCTTCGGCCGATCTACGTCGAGCGCAAGGAGGGCAAGACCACGGTCGAGGTCGCCCTCCAGTACAACGACACCTATACCGAGAACGTCCTGGCCTTTGCCAACAACATCAACACGGTCGACGGTGGGACGCACGTGACGGGCTTCCGGGCCGCCCTGACCTCCTCGCTCAACGACTGGGCCCACAAGGCGGGCATTCTCAAGGCGTCCGACCCGAACCTGAGCGGCGATGACGCCCGCGAAGGCCTGACGGCCGTGATCAGCGTCAAGCTGCCCGAGCCGCAGTTCGAGGGCCAGACGAAGGCGAAGCTGGGCAGTGCCGAGGTCAAGGGCCAGGTCCAGGCCGTCCTGACCGACGGGTTGATCCAGTACCTCGAAGAGAATCCCGGCGATGGCCGCAAGATCATCGAGAAGTGCCTGACGGCCTCCCGCGCTCGTGAGGCGGCGCGCAAGGCGCGCGATCTCGTGATCCGCAAGGGCGCCCTGGACGGGCTGTCATTGCCGGGCAAGCTGGCCGACTGCCAGGAGCGCGACCCCGAGCGCAGCGAGATCTTCATCGTCGAGGGCGACTCGGCCGGCGGCTCGGCCAAGCAGGGCCGGGATCGGCGCTTCCAGGCGATCCTGCCCCTGCGCGGCAAGGTCCTCAACGTGGAGAAGGCCCGCCTCGACCGGATCGTGGCCAGCGAGAACGTGCGGCCCCTGATCATCGCCCTGGGCGCCGGGATCGAGGGCATCGGCGACAGCTTCGACCTGACCAAGCTGCGCTACCACCGGATCATCATCATGACCGACGCCGACGTCGACGGGGCCCACATCCGCACCCTCCTGCTGACCCTCTTCTTCCGGCACATGCCCCAGGTGATCGAGGCTGGCTTCCTGTACATCGCCCAGCCGCCGCTCTACCGGATCAGCACCGGCAAGGTCACCAAGTACGCGGGGACGGAGAAGGACCGCGACGCGATCGTCAAGCAGATGAACGCCAAGAACGTGTCGGTCCAGCGCTTCAAGGGCCTCGGCGAGATGAACGCCGAGCAGCTCTGGGAGACGACCATGAACCCCGAGTCGCGGACACTCCTCCGGGTCGACAGCGAGAACGCCGCGATCGCCGACGAGATCTTCACGATGCTCATGGGCGAGAAGGTCGCGCCGCGCAAGGACTTCATCAAGTCCGAGGCGCGCAAGGTCCAGAACCTTGACATCTGAGGTCGGCCTGAAGCGGACCAAGCCGGCCGCGCTCGGCGAGCGACCGAGCCCGATGGGCGAGCGACCGCGCGCTGCGAGCCCGACGGGGGGCATGGACTACGAGTTCGAGCCCCACAACTGCTTCGCCTGCGGCGAGCTGAACGAGCACGGCCTCAAGCTCAAGCTCCACCTCGGCGAGCGCCGCTCGTGGACCGACTTCGTGCCGGACGACCGGTTCGAGGGCTGGACCGGGATCGCTCATGGCGGGATCCTCGCCACGATCCTCGATGAGGTGATGGCCTGGGCCCTGGTCGCCGAGGACAACTGGGGCGTGACGGCCCGGCTGTCGATCGACTTCAAGCGTCCGGTTCCGGTCGGCAGCCAGATCCGGGCCGAAGGCTGGGTGGTGCGCTCGAGGCGGCGGCTGGTCGACACGGCCGGCCAGATCGTCGACGCGAACGGCCTCCTCCTGGCCGTCGCCACGGCCGTCTATGTCGCCGCCAACGAGGAACGCAAGCAGCAGCTGATGGCCCAATACGGGGTCCGGATCCGGAACGCCCGGGCCAGCGGCCAGGGAATCAGTAAATGAGTGATCAGCAAATGAGCGGGGCAAGCGGGGCGTGACGACCTCCCCGATCAGCGCCCGCGCGGTTGCCTTCGTGGCCGCCCACAAGCCCCAGGCCGAGCGGCTCGGGCAGGGCCTGGCCGAGCTCACCTCGGACCCGGATGCCTTCGCCCGGGCGCTCAGTGCCGGCTTTGCCGGGCTGGCCGATCCGGCCTACCTCGAAGGCGAGCATCGGGTTGCGCCTGGGCTCGGGCCAACCTTCGGCGTGCGCTGGCCGCTCACGGCGGCTGTCGACCGCGGCTTCCGCCAGGCAACCCGGGCGGAGCGGCCGGCGGGCTTCCTCGAGCTGGCCGACCGCCTCTTCGACGAACGCGAGCTCGAGCTGCGCTGGTTCGCCTTCGGACTGCTCGACCGGCTCCTGCCAGCCGATCCGGAACGCAGCTGGCAGCTCCTGCGCCGGGCCGCCCGCGAAGCGAGCGACTGGATCACCGTCGACACGCTCGCCCATCCCTACGGCCGGGGGATCCTGCTGGAGAGCTACCGCTGGGCGGAGCTTGAACAGCTGACCTGGTCCCCGTCGAAGTGGGAACGCCGGCTGGTTGGCTCGACGGTTGCCACGCTGCCCTTCGTCGACCGCCGGCTGGGCCGGGCCGAGGGGGTCGCCGTCCACGGACTCGGGCTCATCGGCACACTCCTGGGCGACGCCGAGCCGGATGTCCAGAAGGCCCTGGCCTGGGCCCTGCGCTCACTTGTGCTGGTCGATCCCGCCGCGGTCCTGACGTTCGTCGAACGGGAGGCGAGGCGTGCCGCGGCCGAGGACGATGGCCACCGGGCGTGGGTCCTGCGCGACGCGCTCGTCAAGCTGCCGCCCGAGCGGGCCGCCGCGATCCGGACCGAGCTCGGCCCCATCCGGCGCCGGGCCGGGGCACCGGCCACCTCCGCAGCCTCCCAGCAAGCCGCCACCTTTGCCGCCCAGTTCCCGGCCCGAGCCGAGGCCGTGGCCGTTTGAACCGGCCGTTTGAACCACCCAGGAGAGCCTGACCTGTGACCGACGACATCGGCGATATCCGCACCATCCGGATCGAGGATGAGATGCGGGTGAGCTACCTCGATTACGCGATGAGCGTGATCGTGTCGCGCGCCCTGCCCGACGTTCGTGACGGCCTCAAGCCAGTCCATCGCCGGATCCTGTACGCGATGGGCGAGATGGGCCTGTCGGCCGGATCGTCCTATCGCAAGTGCGCCGCGATCGTCGGCGACGTGATGGGCAAATACCACCCCCACGGCGACGTGGCCATCTACGACGCCCTCGTCCGGATGGCCCAGGACTTCTCGATGCGCTACCCGCTCGTCGACGGGCAGGGCAACTTCGGCTCGGTCGACGGTGACAGTGCCGCCGCGATGCGCTACACCGAGGCCCGCCTGACCGCGATTGCCGCCGAGCTCCTGGCCGACATCGACAAGGAGACGGTCGACTTCGAGCCGAACTACGACGGCACGCAGCAGCAGCCGTCGGTCCTGCCGGCCAAGCTGCCCAACCTGCTGATCAACGGCTCGTCGGGCATCGCCGTGGGCATGGCCACCAACATCCCGCCCCATCACCTGGGCGAGGTGGTCGACGCCACGATCGCCCTGATCGACGAGCCGGAGAAGACCGTCGACGAGCTGTGCGAGCTGGTCCTCGGCCCGGACTTCCCGACCGGCGGCACGATGTTCCGCTACGAGACCCGGCGCAACCCGATCACCGGCGAGACCGAGACGATCGACGCGATCCGCGAGATGTACGCCCACGGCCGGGGCCGGGTCGTGGTCCGTGCCCAGGTGGCGTTCGAGGAGAACAACAAGGGCCGGACCGGGATCGTCGTCACCGAGCTGCCCTACCAGGTCAACAAGGCCACCCTCATGGAGAAGATCGCCGAGCTGGTCAAGACCAAGCGGGTCGAGGGCATCAGCGACCTGCGCGACGAGTCCGACCGCGACGGGATGCGGATGTACATCGAGCTGGCCCGCGACGCCAACCCGCACAAGGTCCTCAACAACCTGTTCAAGCACACCGCCATGTCGTCGGCCTTCAACATGAACATGCTGGCCCTGGTCGACGGCCAGCCTCAGACGCTCTCCCTCAAATCGGTCCTCCAGCACCACATCGATCACCGGCGCGAGGTGATCCGGCGGCGGACGGAGTTCGACCTGGGCAAGGCCCGGGCTCGGGCTCATATCCTCGAGGGCCTCAAGATCGCCCTCGACCACCTCGACGAGGTCATCCGGACGATCCGCGAATCGGCCGACGTGGACACCGCCCGAACCAACCTGATGAGCCGGTTCGCGCTGTCCGAGATCCAGGCGCAGGCCATCCTCGACATGCGCCTGGCCCGCCTGGCCGCCCTCGAGCGCAAGAAGATCGAGGACGAGTACCTGGGCGTGATCCAGCTGATCGCCGAGCTCGAGGACATCCTGGCCAACCCCGGCCGAGTCCTGGCGATCATCAAGGACGAGCTGGTCGAGCTCAAGCGCAAGTACGCCGGCGAGCGCCGTACCCGGATCGTCGACGACTCGAGCCGGGAGATGACCGACGAGGACCTGATCGCCGACGAGGATGTCGTGATCACGGTCAGCGGCCGCGGCTACGTCAAGCGCCAGCCGATTGCCACCTATCGCCGCCAGCACCGCGGAGGCAAGGGGATCATCGGCCACGTCACCCGCGAGGAGGACGCCGTCGAGCACCTGCTCGTGGCCAACACCCACGACTGGGCCCTGTTCTTCACCAACCGCGGCCGGGTCTTCAGCAGCAAGGTCCATACGATCCCCGATGCCAGCCGCCAGGCCAAGGGAATCCCGATCATCAACCTGCCCGGCGTCCAGGTCGAGGCCCGCGAAGTGCCGATGGCCACGATCACCCTGACCGACTTCCGCGACGCGAAGTACCTGGTCCTGGCCACCAAGCACGGCATCATCAAGAAGACGCCGCTCGAGCAGTTCGAGAAGGTCCGCTCGTCGGGGATCATCGCGATCACCCTCGACGAGGACGACGAGCTGGCCTGGGTCGACGTCGCCTCGGGCGCCGACGACGTGATCATCGCCACCGCCCTGGGCAAGATCGCCCGCTTCCATGAGTCCGAGGTTCGGCCGATGGGCCGGCCGGCCGGCGGCGTGATCGGGATCCGGCTCGCCCGCAAGGGCGACGAGGTGATCTCGATGAGCGTGGTCCAGCCCGATGCCGACCTGCTCGTCCTGACCGAGACCGGCTACGGCAAGCGCGTCCCGCTGACCGAGTTCCGGGTCAAGCACCGGGGCGGCCAGGGCGTCGGATTGATTGCCCTCGAGGGCCGCAAGACCGGCAATGTGGCGGCCGTCCAGCAGGTCACCGAGCAGGATGAGGAGCTGTTCCTGATCAGCTCCGGCGGCCAGGTGATCCGGACCGAGACGAACACGATCAACCGCTACAGCAGCAGCGCCCGGGGAGTGATCGTCATGCGCCTGGCCGAAGGCGACCGGGTCGTCGCCATCGCCGCCTTCCGCGAGGGGCTGGCGGAGCGCGATGGCATCGGCGACAATGACGACCCGACTGGAGCGCCACCCACTGGCGCTCCGGCGAGCTGACCCCTGGTTCGGTGACGATCCTGGGCGGAGGTGAGCCTCCCGTGTATTCGGACCACTTCGACATCTACACGGGCAACGCCAATCGCGACCTCGCCCACAAGATCTGTCGCTACCTTGATGTCGAGCTGGGCAAGGCCGAGGTCTTCCAGTTCGCCAACGAGAACATCTTCGTCAAGATCCTGGACAACGTCCGCGAGAAGGACGTGTTCCTGATCCAGCCGACCTCGCACCCGGTCAACCAATCGATCATGGAGCTGCTGATCCTGATCGACGCCTTCAAGCGGGCGAGCGCCGGCCGGATCACCGCCGTCATCCCGTTCTACGCGTACGGCCGGTCGGACAAGAAGGACCAGCCGCGCGTCCCGATCACGGCCCGCCTGATCGCCGACATGATTACCGTCGCCGGCGCCGATCGGGTCCTTACCCTCGACCTCCACCAGGGCCAGATCCAGGGCTTCTTCAACATCCCCGTCGACGAGCTGACCGCTGTCCACATCCTGAGCAACTACTTCAAGACGAAGCGCCTCGACGATCTGGTCGTGGTCACCGACCTGGGCTTCGCCAAGCGAGCCCGGACCTTCGCCGAGCTGATCGATGCCCCTCTCGCGATCATCGAGAAGCGCCGAGTGGGCAATCTGGATCGGGCCGAGCTGATGAACGTGATCGGCGAGGTCCGGGGCAAGCGGGCGATCATCGTCGACGACGAGATCGACACCGGCGGCACCCTGATCGAGATCGTCCGGGCGCTCGAACGGGAGGGCGTCGACGAGATCTATGCCGCTGCCACCCACGGCGTGCTGTCCGATCCGGCCGTCGACCGAATTCGCAACTCGAGCATCAAGGAAGTCATCCTGACCGACTCGATCCCGCTGCCCCCGGCCAAGCGGATCTCCAAGATCAAGACCTTCTCGATTGCGCCGCTCATCGGCGAGGCGATCCGGCGGATCCACCGGGGCGAGTCGGTGGGCGCCCTGTTCAGCAGCGATGTGGCCCTGACCCAGCAGATGCTGATGTGGGACGACGGGATCGCCCGGACGCTCGACCTGAGCGATGATCTGCCGGCCGACGCGGAGGACGACCCGGACGGGACCCCGCTCGGCCAGGCCATTCCAGCCGCAGGCATGGGCGATCGATGAGCCTTCAGCTCCACCGACCCGACGGCAAGGGCGGCCTCGAGAAGCGCACCGCCCAGCCCGAGGACTGGCGGACCCAGCTGCGCTCCCCCCGCTGGGGCTCTGCGCTCAACGGCGGGCGCCTGCCCAAGCTGGCCAACTCGGAGATGAACCCGACTTCGACCCGAATGTCGATCGTTTTCTGGGCCGCCCTGGCCGGGCTGACCTTCGTGATCCTGCTGGCCGGCTACGGCGTGGGCTTCTGGAAGTAGCCCGAGTCTGGCCGTCGCTCAAGGGGGTCGCTGACCGCCTCGCCTATACTCTGGGCCCATGGTTCTAGGCTTCCTCAACCGGTTCGTTGACTCCAACGACCGGGAAATCAAACGGGTCCAGCCCCTGATCGACGACGCGAACGCCCTCGAATCCGAGTTCGAGGCGTTGAGCGATGCCGAGATCCGGGCCCAATTCGAAGCAATCCGCGACGAGATCCGAGCCGGGGCCGTGCCCGACGAGCCGTCCGAGGACGAGCTCCATCATCCGGAACAGGAACGCCGCCGCGAGCTGGCCAAGGCCCGCCGCAAGCGCGAGAACGAACGGATCAACGCGTCCCTCGACGATGCCATCCCGGAGGTCTTCGCGATGATTCGCGAGGCATCCAAGCGGACGATGGCGATGCGCCATTTCGACGTCCAGCTGGTCGGCGGGATCGTCCTCCATCAGGGCAAGATCGCCGAGATGCGAACCGGCGAGGGCAAGACCCTCGTCGCGCCGCTGGCCGCCATCCTCAACTCGCTGTCCGGCAAGGGCGTCCACGTGGTCACCCCGAACGACTACCTGGCCCGGCGCGACCCCCAGTGGATGGGCCCGATCTTCCACTTCCTGGGGGTCAGCCTGGGCATGATCACCCACGACGCCAGCTTCGTGTTCGAGCCCGGCTACCCCACCAACGACGAGCGCCTGATCAACCTTCGGCCGGTCGAGCGCCGCGAGGCCTACGCCGCCGACGTGACCTACGGCACGAACAACGAGTTCGGCTTCGACTACCTGCGCGACAACATGGTCGCCGAGCTCAATCAGCGGGTCCAGCGCGGCCAGAACTTCGCGATCGTCGACGAGGTCGACAACATCCTGATCGACGAAGCGCGGACGCCCCTGATCATCAGCGGCCAGGCCGAGGAGTCGGCCGACAAGTACTACTCGTTTGCCCGCCTGGTGCCCCGCCTGACCGAGCGGCCCGAGGGCGACGAGGAGGGCGGCGACTACTTCATCGACCTCAAGGATCGGGCCGTCTCGCCGACCGAGGGCGGGATCACCAAGATGGAGGGCTGGCTGGGCGTCCCCAACATGTACGACGCCGACCCCGCCCTGGCTCGCCATTTCGAGCAGGCCCTGCGGGCCCACGCCCTGTACAAGCGCGATCGCGATTACATCGTCAAGGACGGCGAGATCATCATCGTCGACGAGTTCACCGGTCGCCAGATGCCGGGCCGGCGCTGGAGCGAGGGCCTCCACCAGGCGGTCGAGGCCAAGGAGGGCCTGCGCGTCCAGCGCGAGAGCGTGACCCTGGCCACGGTCACTTTCCAGAACTACTTCCGGTTGTACGACAAGCTGGCCGGCATGACCGGTACGGCGATGACCGAGGCCGAGGAGTTCCACAAGATCTACAGCCTCGAGGTCGTGGCCATCCCGACCCATCGGCCGATGGTCCGGGACGACGAGGCGGACCTCGTCTTCCGCAATGAGCTGGGCAAGTTCAACGCCCTGATCGACGAGATCGGCGAGATGACCGAGGCGGGCCGGCCGGTCCTGGTCGGCACGGTCTCGGTTGCCAAGTCCGAGATCCTGGGCGAGATGCTCAAGCGGCGGGGCATCAAGCACGAGGTCCTCAACGCCAAGTTCCACGAGAAGGAGTCGGGCATCATCGCCCAGGCCGGCCGGAGCGCGGCGGTCACGATCGCCACGAACATGGCCGGCCGCGGTACCGACATCAAGCTCGGCGGCAGTCCCGAAGGGCTGGCCTCGGACCTGCTCCACCAGCGCGGCCTGAACCCGGCCGAGGTCGACAAGGAGACCTACGAGGCCGCCCTGGCCGAGGCCCGCGCGATCTGCGACCTCGACCACGAACGGGTCGTCGGGGCAGGCGGCCTGCACATCATCGGCACCGAGCGCCACGACAGCCGCCGGATCGACAACCAGCTCCGCGGCCGGGCGGGCCGGCAGGGCGATCCCGGCTCGTCGCGCTTCTACCTGTCCCTCGACGACGACCTGATGAAGCGCTTCGCCTCCGATCGAGTGGCCGGCCTGATGGAGCGGATGGGCCTCGAGGACGACGTTGCCATCGAGTCGCGCCTCGTCAGCAAGACGATCGAGAGTGCCCAGACCCGGGTTGAGGGCTTCAACTTCGACATTCGCAAGCGGGTCGTCGAGTTCGACGACGTGATCAACAAGCAACGCGAGACGATCTATTCGGAGCGCGACAAGGTCCTCCACAACGAGGACCTGGGCGAGACGATCGTGGGCTTCCTCGACGAGGAGATCGACGCCCTGATCGCCCAGTACTGCGCCGAAGAGCTGCCCGAGGAATGGAACATCGAGGGCCTGTCCCTGGCGGCTCGGGCGATCGGCCTCGACGCCGAGGGCACCAGCGAGGACGAGCTGTGGGACCTGGGCACCCGGGATGCCATTCGCGATCACCTTCGCGAGCTCGTCGACGCCCGGCTGGCGGCCAAGGAAACCGAGGTCGGTGAGGCCGACTGGACCACGATCGAACGGGTGGTCCTGCTGCGCACGATCGACAGCCTGTGGGTGGAGCACCTGACCGAGCTGGACGACATGCGCCGGGGGATCGGCCTGCGCGGCTACGCCCAGCAGGATCCCCTGGTCGAATTCAGGCGCGAGGCCTTCAACCTGTACGCCGAGCTGCGCGGCTTCATCCGCCACCAGCTCGCCTCGTCGATCCTGCGCGTCCAGGTCACCCGCCAGGAGGCGCCCGGGCCGCAACCGCTGCCGGGTCCCGGCCAGCCGGGCCAGCTCGCCGGCGGGTCGTCGGAGCTGGCCGCGTCGGCCGATGGGAGCGCACCTTCGGCGGGCGATGGCAGCAATGGCGCGTCGAGCGGGGCGGTCCGGACCGCGGCCGCGGGTCGAGCCGCCGCCACGGGCAGCGCCGCCGCCGCAGGCAACGCAATCCTGGGCTCGATCGCGCGCGGCCTGCCGCCACCACCGGTCGTCCGCGGCGTCCGCGAATCGCTCGGCGACGAGGTCGTCGGCTCGAGTCCCTCGTCGAACGGCTCGAGCGCGCTCCGGGCGGGCTTTGCCCCGGACGGGCGGCGAATGGGTCGCAACGACGTGTGCTTCTGCGGCTCCGGGCTCAAGTACAAGAAGTGCCACGGGCGCTGAGCCCGGCCTGGTTGATGCCTTGACCACGGAATGCGCAGGGCGCTGATTCGGCTGGCCGCGGCGACCGCGGTGGGCATCGTCGTCGTTTTCGCCTACGGGGCGTTCAGGATCTGGTCGCAGGGCATGCAGGACGAGCGCCGGCCGGCTGGGGCGGTCGTGGTCCTCGGGGCGGCCGAGTACAACGGCCGGCCCTCGCCGATCTACCTGTCGCGCCTCCAGCACGCGGTCGAGCTGTTCAAGACCGGCGACTACGGCTACCTGTTCGTGACCGGCGGCAAGCAGCCCGGCGACCGGACGACCGAGGCCGCCGTCGGCCGTCAATACGCGATCAGCCAGGGCGTGCCGGCCAACCGGATCCTGATGGAGGACGAGGGCCGCAACACGCTCGAGTCACTCGATGGGGTGCGCACGGTCCTGGCCGCCAAGTCGATCCACGACGCCGTCTTCGTGTCGGACCGCAGCCACATGCTCCGGGTCCTGCGGATGGCCTCGGACCTGGGCATCGCCGCATATGGCTCGCCGACTCCCGACAGCCCGGGCGACAGCGACCCGGCCCACGTCGTGGAGATCACGATCCACGAGCTGGGCGGTCTGGCCGTCTACTTCATCAGCGGCCAGAGCCCGCCCGACTGAGGGGCCGGCGGCGCTCCTCGTCGGCATGCGGACGGCGCTCCCGTCGTCTGGCCTACCGGCCGAGGCGCGCCTCACCTGTGTGCGCCGGACGAGCACAACTGACGCGATGACCGCCTGGTTCGTCGATTTGTTGCATCAGGTGCACAGATCGAGCCGATTCCGCTCGAACCGGTCGAATGCGTGCACCTCGAGCAACAGATCAACCGTTGAAGTGGCCACCTGGTCAGTTACGTGCGCCACGCGCAATCGGCGCGCAAAGGTGGGTCGCAACGTTGCGCGCACGTGCCGCGCGCGTTCAGCGGCAGGCGCCGGAGCGGCCAGGAACGCCGCTGATTACCGGAAACCCTGACGATCGGGCTAGTTTGGGCACGAATCTCGTACTTTCCCTCTTGGCGAATCGGCGTTGCACCGGTACACTGGGCCAAGCCCACGGGGTATGGGGCTGGAGGACCAGGGAGAGCCCGAACGCCGCGTTTGTGAGGCCTGTCCGGTCGCCCGTGCCACACCCTTCCCCAGCCCACGAGAGAGGGAGCCCGTGAAGCAGGCCGAGGAAGCGTCGTTCATTGATCTGATCGCCTGCGAGCGAGACTGTCGAACCTGCAGTTACGCCGCGGCACTCGATTGCGACGGCAACTGCGGCGTCTGTCCCCACAACGGCTACTGTCCCTGCGTGAACCCCGTCGTCGCCCGGAGCAAGACCGCCCTGCGGATCATCGAGCTCCGTCCGATCCTCCTCCAGGATGTCCAGGTGCGCGGCTAGGTGGATGCCGCCGCCATCAGGGACCTGACTGAGCGGATCCGGTCGACGTCGGGGCGTCTTTGACCTCCCGGTCAAGGAAGCACGCCTCGCCGAGCTCGATCAGCTAACCCAGGTCCCGGGCTTCTGGGACGACGGGCGGACCGCCAAGAAGGTCCTTCGCCAGGCCGACGGCCTGCGCACCGAGATCGATACCTGGCGCCAGCTCGAGGCCCGGGCCACCTCCCTCAGCGAGCTCACCGAGCTGCTCCAGGATTCACCCGACCCGGAGATGGAGGCCGAGCTGACTCGCGATGCCGCGGCGGTCGAGATCGACTTCAAGCGTGAGCGGACCGCCCTCCTGTTCAGCGGCGAGTACGACGATCGGGGCGCCCTGCTCATGATCAGCGCGGGGGCAGGCGGCACCGAGGCGACCGATTGGGCCGAGATGCTCCTCCGGATGTACCTCCGCTGGGCCGAGCGCCACCGCTTCCACACCGAGGTCGTCGACCAGACCGAGGGCGAGTCCGCCGGCATCAAGAGCGCCACCGTGGCGATCGATGCCGCCCGGGCGTATGGCTGGCTGCGCGCCGAGCGGGGCGTCCATCGCCTCGTCCGGATCAGCCCGTTCGATTCGCAGAACCGGCGCCAGACGACGTTTGCCCTGGTCGAGGTCCTGCCCGAGGTCGAGGAGGACGACCCGGATATCGAGCTCAACTGGGACGAGATCCGGGTCGACACGTATCGCTCCCAGGGCGCCGGCGGCCAGCACGTCAACAAGACCGACTCGGCGGTCCGGCTGACCCATCTCCCGACGAACATCGTGGCCCAGAGCCAGAACGAGCGGTCCCAGACCCAGAACAAGGAGACCGCCATCAAGGTCCTCAAGGCGCGCCTCCTGGAGCGCCGCCTGGAGGAGAAGGAAGCCGAGCTGCGCGAGCTCAAGGGCGAGCACGTGACGGCCGGCTGGGGCAACCAGATCCGGAGCTACGTCCTGCACCCGTACCAGATGGTCAAGGACCTGCGGACCGGGGTCGAGACGAGCAATACCGGCGCCGTCCTCGACGGCGACCTCGATACGTTCATGCAGGCCGAGCTCGAGCGCCTCGCGACCGGCCGGGATCCCGATCCCGTGGGCGAGCTCGACTAGGTGCCGCCGATCGAGATCCGGCCGGCCCTGCCGGACGACCTGCCCACCTGCGCCGAGATCTGGCGCGAGAGCCTCAACGATTACATCGTCAAGCTCAATCAGCATCCGATTCCAGACGACCTGACCCGGATCCTCCGCCTCTACCGCCACCTGGCCGAAACCGACCCGGAGCGCTTCGTCGTCGCGGTCGACCCGGCCGGGACCGGCGCCGAGGGGGAGAGCTCGGAGGACCCGAGGGATTCGGGCCGGATCGTCGGCTTTGCCTCAGCGGTCCAGCGCGACTGGCTGTGGTTCCTGTCGATGTGCTTCATCCGGCCGGCCGCCCAGGGGCACGGCATCGGCCGGGCCCTGCTCGAGGCGATCCTGCCCGCGGCCGGCTCCGAGGCTGTCCTGGCCACGGCCACCGACAGCGCCCAGCCGATCTCCAACGGGCTCTACAGCCGCTACGGCATCGTGCCCCGTATGCCCCTCTTCTCGATCAGCGGCTACGTGACCGCGCCCGACTCGCTGCCGAGCCTGCCCCAGGGCATCCAGGCCGTCCCGTTCGAGACGATCGTAGGCGACGCTCCCGGCGGGTCCGGCCATCGCGAGCTGGCCGAAACGGTCGGGTCGCTCGATCAGGAGCTGCTCGGTGTCGAACATCCCCAGGACCACCGCTTCCTGCGGACGGAGGGCCGGCACGGCTTCCTGTATCGCGATGGGGCGGGCACTGCGCTCGGCTATGGCTACGCCTGGGAGACGGGCCGGGTCGGTCCGCTGGCCGTCCGGGATCGGGAGCTGATGGGACCGGTTCTCGGCCACCTGTTGGGGGCGGTGCCCGCCCGGGGAGCCCAGGCTGTGTGGGTGCCGGGCGCGGCCGGCGCGGCCGTGACCACCCTGCTCGAGGCCGGCCTGCGCTTCGAGGACTTCCCGATCCTGATCGGCTGGAGCCGCCCGTTCGCCGACTTCGAACGCTACCTGCCGGTCTCGCCCGGGCTCCTCTAGGACGATCGCGCCCCGGACAGGTCCGGTCCGGGGTGGTAGCCTCCCGGCGTGGCTTCACCCAACGCGGCCCCGCCCCGAGCCGCCGCGCGCTCGCTTCGCGAGCAGCCCGCCGCTCACCTGATCGCCGAGACTCCGGATGAGCAGGCGATCCTCGTGCTGCACGATGTCACCAAGACCTACCCCAACGGCAAGACCGCCCTGCGTGACGTGGACCTGGTCATCCCGGAGGGCGACTTCGTGTTCCTGGTGGGCGCCTCCGGGGCCGGCAAGTCGACCCTCATCAAGCTCCTCATCCGGGACGAGATCGCGACCCGGGGCGCGGTCATCCTCGATGGCCAGGATGTCGCCCGCCTGAGCCGCCGGGAGGTGCCCCGGATCCGGCGCAAGATCGGGATCATCTTCCAGGACTTCAAGCTGCTGCCGACCAAGACGGTCCGCGAGAACGTCGGCTTCGCCCTCGAGGTCACCGGCACGCCCCGGCGCCAGATCGCTCCGGCCGTCGACCGGGTCCTCGCCCTGGTCGGCCTGTCGGCCCAGGCGGAGCAGCTCCCGTCGCAGCTCTCCGGCGGCGAGCAGCAGCGCACGGCGATCGCCCGGGCGCTCGTCCACGATCCGCGCCTGATCATTGCCGACGAGCCGACCGGCAACCTCGACCCGCTGATCAGCTGGGAGATCA
The DNA here is from genome assembly GCA_963718285.1 of uncultured Chloroflexia bacterium. Classification (GTDB taxonomy): domain Bacteria; phylum Chloroflexota; class Limnocylindria; order Limnocylindrales; family CSP1-4; genus Palsa-1033. The sequence goes on from CAVQYU010000002.1 coordinate 285,729, forward strand.
TCCAGCTCCTGTCGCGGATCAATGAGCTCGGGGTCACGGTCCTGATGGCGACCCACAACGCCGAGATCGTGACCGCCCTGCGTCGCCGGGTGGTGGCCCTCGAGGACGGCCGGATCACCCGCGACGAGCTCGGCGCCGCTTACCACCGCGAGGATTAGCGCTTGCTGTCGTTCGTCGCGTTCAGCCTGAAACGAGCCTGGCAGGGCTTCTGGCGGAACGCGGTGATGAGCATCGCCGCGACGGCCACGATGGTCCTCATGCTCGTCCTGCTGAGCGCCTTCTTCGTGGTCCTGTCGGGCCTCGACGCCGGCCTCCAGTTCGTCGAGCAGAAGGTCGAGGTGGTGGCCGAGCTGCGCGACGACGCACCCAACCTCAAGATCGACCAGCTCCGCCAGGACGTGGCCGCCCTGCCCGAGGTTGCCTCGGTCGACTACATCGACAAGGCCACGGCGCTGGCCCAGTTCAAGCAGCGGATGGCCGAGCAGGGGCGCGAGGACCTGACCCAGTTCCTGGACACCAATCCGCTGCCGGCCACCCTCAACATCAAGCTCAAGGATCCCCACCAGTTCGGGACCGTGGTCCAGGTCCTGCGGGGCCGGACGGACGTGGTCGCGACGGTGGAGGAGGTCCAGGACCTGGTCGATCGGGTCCTGACCGTGACCAACCTGCTCCGGACCGTGGGCCTGGTCCTGCTCGGCCTGGTCGGCCTGACCGTCCTGTTCATCATCGTCAACACGATTCGGCTGGCCGTGGTGGCGCGCGCCGAGGAGATCGAGATCATGCGCCTGGTCGGTGCATCGGACGCGTTCATTCGCTGGCCGTTCATCTTCGAAGGCGCCCTGGTCGGGCTGCTCGGGGCGCTGATCACGCTGATGCTGCTGGCCGCCGGCGCCGCCCCGCTGAGCAACCTGATGACCCGGTTCTTCGAGGTCCTGCCGCTCGAGCTGGGCTCGCTCCAGCGCAACCTGGCCGTGATCGTCCTGGTCACGGGGGTCGGCCTGGGCACGATCGGATCGTGGGTCTCGGTCCGGAGCTACCTCCTGAAGTAGGCCCTGCCGACGGCTCGACCGACGGCTCGACCGAGCCCTGCCGGCGGACGAGATCGGGTCGCGGTAGGCTGCCCTTGCCCAAGCTCCGCGGTGACGGAGCCGACGCACCCCAAACACCAGGACGATCCCGATGCTTCCCCCACCCGAGGCGGTCCCGGCCGCCGATCCGCCGATGCCGATCCCGAGCCCGCCCGGCGCCGCCGGCCCGCCCTGCCCTGGTTCATCGCCATCGTGGCCATCCTCGGGGGCAGCGGGCTGTTCCTGTCCGGCTTCGCCCTGGGCGCCCAGCGGGCGTCGACCCCGGGCACGGCGCTGTCCGATCAGCAGGCCTTCCAGCCGTTCTGGGATACCTACAACTCGATCCAGAGCGACTTCGCCCTGGGCCAGGTCGATCGCAAGACCCTGGTCGAGGGAGCGATCAAGGGCATGATCGATTCGCTCGGCGACCCGTTCAGCCAGTACCTCAGCCCGAACAGCTTCCAGACCACCCTGGAGGGCCTGGCTGGCACGTTTACGGGCATCGGCGCCGTGATCCCGGCCACGACGATCTCGACCAACGCGACCTGCACCAGCCTGGGCCCAGATTGCACGCTCGTCGTATCGAGCGTGATCCAGGCTGCGCCGGCGGACAAGGCCGGGCTGCTCCCGGGCGACCGGATCGTGGCGATCGACGGCCAGGCCCTGAGCGGCAGCGTCGACGATGCCGTGGCCCGGATCCGCGGGCCGAAGGGCTCGACCGTGGTCCTCGGGATCAAGCGAGCCGGCGGGACGAGCCCGATTTCGATCTCGATCGTGCGCGACACCGTGATCCAGAAGGAGGTCGAGACCCGCTCGCTGGCCAGCGGCACGGTCGGCTACCTCCACCTGACCGGGTTCAGCGACAACTCCGCCCGCGACTTCGCGGCCGCCGTCAAGGCCGACGTGGCGGCCGGCGAGAAGCGGATCGTGGTCGACCTGCGGGGCGACCCGGGCGGCTACATCACCGCGGCCCAGGCCGTGGCCAGCCAGTTCCTGGCCAACGGCGTCGTCTTCTACGAACAGGGCGCGGACGGCGTCCAGGTCGCGACCGATGCCACGCCAGGTGGCGCGGCCACCGATCCGGCGATCAAGGTGGTCGTGCTGATCGACGCCAACAGCGCCTCGGCCAGCGAGATCGTGGCCGGCGCCCTGCAGGCTCGCGGACGAGCGCTCCTGATCGGCAGCCAGTCCTATGGCAAGGGCACGATCCAGGCGTTCCAGCAGCTGTCGGACGATAGCGGCGGCTTTCGCCTGACGATCGCCCGCTGGCTCACGCCCAACAAGATCTGGATCAACCACATCGGCCTGACCCCGGACGTGCCGGTCCCCTTGGCGGCCAACACCCCGGTCGGCACGGATCCGGTCCTCGACCGGGCGCTCCAGCTGCTCGCCGCTCCGGCGTCCGCCTGACGGGTCCGGCGTCCGCTTAGGGGTCCTGCCTCCGCTGCCGGTTCAGCGGCAGCCCGCCCGTCCGCCGGCACGTGCCGGGTATTGCGCTCGCCGCGCCCTTCGGGTACGGTTTCCATGAACGAAAGGAGGTGATGTGCAGTGTCTGAACGTCGTCGCTGCACCACCTCGCAGGAGATGACCGTCTAAGCGGGCACCCTGCGGGTGGTGAAGCGTTTTCGAGCGCCGGTCCGCAAGGGCCGGCGTTCGTGTGCCCGGGCCCACACCACGGGCCGCCATCCGCCGACCGTCATCACCGAAGGAGCGAACCATGGGCGAGGAGACCATCGCCCTCAACCGCCGAGCGCGGCACAACTACACGATCGACGACACCTTCGAGGCAGGCATCGCCCTGACCGGAACCGAGATCAAGTCGATCCGTGGCCATAAGGTCAACCTGTCCGACGCCTACGCCCGGATCGACCGCGGCGAGATGTGGCTGTTCGCTGCCCACATCGCCCCGTACGAGGGCGGCAACCGGATGAACCACGAGGCCAAGCGGACCCGCAAGCTGCTGGTCCACCGGGCCGAGCTCACCCAGCTCCTTTCGAAGACCAAGCAGAAGGGCCAGACCATGGTCCCGCTGCGCCTGTACATCAACGAGCGCGGCCGGGCCAAGGTCGAGATCGGGCTGGCCCGCGGCAAGCAGCTCTACGATCGCCGGCGGGACATCGCCGACCGCGATTCCCGGCGCGATGTCGCCCGCCAGCTGGCCGACGTCACTCGGGGCCGCTCCTAGGGTCCCGCGGCGAGCGGCGTGCGGGCCGGCGTGCCTCGCCCGCGGTGCCAAATCGTTCATCCGTGAAGGCTTAGGCACGTGGACGCCGGCCGAACAAGCCTTGGCGGACGCCTGGCGCGATTCGCTGAGCACGGCCACCGCCCCAAGCGGCCCTTCGACGCTCGATCTGGGGCCCTCGGATCGCCTAAGCCTTCACCAACGAACGATTTGGCGCGGAGCGCGAACCGGGCCGGCAGTCCGGGCACGCGGCCCCGAAGTCGGTCGTGCCAAATTCCGCTGGGAGCCGCCTTATGGCGGGCCGACGGCCCGCTTGAGACCCCAGGGCTCCATTCGGACGCAATTCGTGCACGAACTCGACCTCGTCTGACCCGGAAGCGCCATCGCGCGGGGCGCGAGCGACCATAAGGCCGTCCTGGGCGGAATTTGGCACGAACCCTGCGGGTGCGGGCCGGCAAGCCATCTGCCTCGGGGCCGCAGCGACGGGGCGACGACCGAGGCGCGACTTGGCACCGGGTCGAGCTTGTGGCATGATCCGCGTCCGTCGAACGCAGGTTCGATGGCCATGGGGATGCGTGGATTCGACAGGGTCCAGCTACCAGGGAGTGCGAGCCGAGGATGTCGCTCTGGCCTCGTTAAAAGGCGACAAAACGAAGTAACTGGCAACCGCCAGCCTGCTCTCGCCCTCGCTGCTTAGGCAGTAAGGTGAGCGTGGAAGCAGCCTCCTCCTCGTGGGCTGTGGAAGCGTCATTCAGCGAGGATGCGAACGGTGCAATTGCCGCGTAGCGTCGTTCAAAGCCCGATCTAGGGACACGTGACTGGACCGGCCGGGAGCCTGCCGATGGGCGCCTGGTCGGTTGACGACAAATCATCGGACACGCTCGTAGTGGTCCCTGGCGAAGGGTTCTGGACGGGGAGTTCGACTCTCCCCCATCTCCACCAACACTCAGCACGCCGTCCTGGCGCGGCTACGTTCATCTTCGGCAGCCTGCCCCCTGCGGCCTGCTGGGCGATAATGCCGGAGTGACGCCCCTACCGGCTCGCCTGACGGTCGTGACCCTCGGAGCCCGGGACCTCCCCCGGCTGCGCAGGTTCTACGAGGGCCTCGGCTGGCCGCTGCTCCCGGGCAGCGATGACGGCTGGGCCGGTTTCCAGCTCGGCGGGGTTCTCCTCACGATGTACCCGCTCGAAGCGCTGGCCGCCGAGGCCGCGCCCGGCCGCTCGATGCCGAACGGGTTCTCGGGTGTCACGCTCGCCTGCAATGTGGACACCGAAGAGCAGGTCGATCTCGCCTACGCGGCCGCGCTCGCCGCGGGCGCCACGCCGGTGGCCGCACCGGTCGCCCGGGAATGGGGTGGGCGCTCGGGGTACTTCGCTGATCCAGAAGACAACCGGTGGGAGATCGCCTGGGCCCCGAGTGCGGTCTTCGACGAGCGCGGCGCGGTGGTGTCGTTCGGCTGACGCCCGTAATTGGAGGCGGATCGTGGAGTACAAGCTCGAAGTCGTGATCGTGCCGGTCGCCGACATCGACCGGGCCAAGGCGTTCTACAGCGACGTGGTCGGCTTCGGCCTCGATGTCGACATCACTGCCGGCCCGGAGTTCCGGGTGGTCCAGCTGACGCCGCCCGGTTCGGCCTGCTCGATCGCCTTCGTCTCGAGCACCGAGATGGCCCCCGGCACGATCCAGGGCCTCCACCTGATCGTGGCCGACATCGAGGCGGCCCACGCCGATCTCGCCGGCCGGGGCGTCGAGGTGGGCGAGATCTTCCACTTCGCCGAGGGCGGCCAGCATCCCGGGCCACACCCGCAGCGGGCCAAATATGGCTCGTATCTTGCCTTCAGCGACCCCGACGGCAACGGCTGGCTGGTCCAGGAGGCCTGACCCATGGAGACGAACGAGTTTCCGGCCGGCAACGGCCAGTGGATCGTGGTCTACGTCTCGCCCGACACGAGCGATGAGGTCGATGCCGCGGCGCTCTACGGCGAGATCGCGGCCGATGCGGCGGCCCGTCAGCAGAAGGGCCAGCACATCGTCTCGATGGCCTCGGTGCCGATCCGCCATGCCCAGGCGTTCCTGGGCCGAGAGGGCAGCGGCTATGAGACGAAGATCGCCGTCGCCGTGGTCTACGCCGCCGCCTAGCCCGGCGCGCCTAGCGCCCTGAGGCCGCCTGCTGGAGGGTCAGGACGAGGGCGGCCGGCAGGCCTTCAGAGTCGTTGATCCCGACCGGGCTCTGGCCGAAGACCCGGGTGTACAGGACGCAGGCGGCGAGATAGGTCCCGGCCAGGGTTGGGTGACTGCCGTCGTCCTGCCACAGGGCCACGCTCGGATCGAGCTTGAGGGCAAGCTCCCAGGCCTGGCCGGCGGGTGCCACCACCACCCCGAGCTGGCTGCCGATCGTGCCGTAGCCCTGGTCGAGGGCCGCCTGCATCGAGGGCTCGTCGAGGCCGTAGTCGGACCAGCCCGCGCGATGCGCCCACGTCTCGAACAGGACCGGCGTGGCGCCGGCGGCCCGGATCGTCGAGACCAGGCTCCGGGTCGCCGGGTAGAACTCCGCCTGGCGCAAACTCTCGACCGCCGGGATCTCGCTCTGCTCCTGGAGGACCACGAACTGCCAGCGCGAGCCGTCGATCGCGCTGGGGGCGTCGCCCGATGAGACGTGCTGGGCAAGGGTCTCGCCACCGTTGGCCACCTCGCCGGTCGCGACGTTCTGGCCGGCCGCCCGGGCCAGGTTGCGGAAGACCGTGGGCAGGTCGTTGACGTAGGTGTAGCTGTTGCCCACGAACAGGATCCGGGTGCAGGGCGTCCGGTTGAGCAGGCTGCACGACCCGTCGAGGTAGCGAATCGCACCGAACAAGGCTGTCCCGACGAGGATCGCCGAGATGAGCCCGAGGAGGCCGTAGCGCAGGAGGTGGCCCGATGGTCGGGCGACTGTGGAGAGCTGCTCGGCTTCGATCACCGACCCACTGTCCGTGGTCGTGAAGTGCGGCTCAATGACCCGATAGTGCCCCGCGCAAGGGACCGCCGTCGAAGGTTCGACGCTCGGGTTAGGCCTCGCCCTTCATGATCACGCCAATCATCCGGGCGTAATGCGAGTAGTAGGTCTTCGTGCTGATGACCTTGCCGCTCTTGTCCTTGACGGTGACCGTGACCCAGACGTCCTGCCCGTCGGCCTGGTATTCACTCTGGACGGTCTGGCCGGGCTTGAGCGCCTTGGTGTGCACGACGGTGGTGTAGCCGTGGATGTAATTCTTGACGATCGGCTTGGAAATCGACACCGTCCGACCGTTGGGCACGCTGTACAGGGTGAACCGGACGATGCCCGGCCGGGCGTAGGTCCGGATCAGGATCGGATAGGCGGTGTCGTTGGTGAAGGTCATGTTCTGACCGCGCCGAGCCGTCCTGCCAGACCGTCGCGTCGAGGCCCTTCGGGTAGCGGCTGATGTAGTAGTAGTGGTTGGCTCGAAGACCCATCTCGAGGCCGGCCCGCAGGGCTGCGTTGAACAGGGTGGTGGACGTCGAGCAGATCCCGCCGCCGATCGTCTTGCCCTCGACCGAGTGGCCGTTGATGATCGCGCCACCCAGCTTGTAGCCCTTGGCCAGGCTGACCACGCCAACGGCCTTCCAGAAGTCGAACTTGGCGCCAGGCGCCACCACCGTGCCGTCGATGGCCATCGCCGGGATCGTGATGTTGGCGCTGTTGCCGTTATGCGCACCCGGCGCGTAGTACGTGGTCCAGCTCGAGATCGCCTTCATCTGGGGAGCCGCGCTCGTTGCGGCGGCGGTGCTCAGGGTCGGCGCCGAGGTGAGGACGGCGGGCGTGATCGGCGCGCTCGAGGCGAGTCCGCTGGCCCGCTGGCTGAGCAGGTTCTCGATCAAGCTGACCGAGCCGGCGACATCCAGCGTGCGGCCGTCCTGGCCGGGCACGACCCCGACGACCTTGTTGCGCTTGCTGATCAGGAACGTGGCGTTGACGGCCTTGCGGTTGATCTTGGCCGCGAGGGCAGTCAGCGAGGCCGTGACCTTGGCCGGGTTGGCCTGGATCATGTACGTCCCGTCAGGCGCGACCTGGACCTCGAGCCACGAGGCCACCGTGGCGGCCGGGATCGTCCAGGAGTTGCTCTGGTGGCTCAGCACGATCGGGGCCACCTCGGCGTTCGCGCCCGCGGCGACCGTGGCGGCGCTGGCCGAGCTGACCGTGGGCTTGACCGGGACGAGGCTGGCCGAGACGTCAATCGTCTGCTGGGCGGGGGCGTCGAGCGCCCCCAGCTCGGTCATGACCTGGCCGGCGAGGGAGTCGGTGACGAGCGTCCGACCGTCGCTCGACGTGGTCCCGACGAAACCGCTCGGGCCGCGACTGGATCGTGGCATTCACCGGGGCCGTGGCCACAGCGGCAGCGACTCGGGCGATGCCCGAATTCAGGGCGGCCTGATCGAAGGTGACGACGGGGGCGATGTTCGTGCCCTTGATCGCCGTCCGGATCTCGTCCGAGACCCGGATCAACGGGTTGCCGGTCCGGCCGACGGCCAGGGCCGCATCGACGACGGCATCGACATCGAGCTTCCGGCCGAGGTCGGCGTAGCTCACGGTCGACGCGCCGTCGGGCAGCTTCAGGGTCAGCTGGCCCTGGCTGAGCGAGCCGTACGCGGCGGTCAGCTTGGCAGCGGCCTGATCGCGGCTCAGGCCGGACAGGTCGACCGACCCGACGTGAACACCCTGGCCGATCTTGCCGGCGTGGGCCTGCTCGTAGGCGAGCACGCCGCCGACGGCCAGGATCAGGGCCAGTCCGAGCCCCAGGGCGAAGACCATGAGGATCCGCAGCCAGCCCATTCGAGCGGCTGGATTCGAGCTGCGCGGGGAGTTCAGTTTCGGTCGCGGTCGTCATAGTGCGAGCGTCATCCTACCAGCCACTTCAAGCCCCACCTTTCGGGCAGTAGTCCCACCGGCTGTGGTACGTATCGACGGACGGCCCGGATTGTCCGTGACGGTCAGGCCCGGGGCAGGACGATCACCCTCCGATTGGGCTCCTCGCCGATCGATTGGGTGGCGACGCCGGGGTTGTCGCGCAGGGCGATGTGGATCCAGCGTCGTTCGAGGGCCGACATCGGCTCGAGCTGGAGCATCTTGCCCGTCTCGCCAACCCGGTCGGCCGCCCGCCGGGCGATCTCGACCAGCTGCCGCTCGCGCCGGCCGCGATAGTCCTCGACGTCGACCAGGACCCGGGTCCAGGCGTCCATCCGGCGCGAAAGCATCAGGTTGACCAGGTGCTGGAGCGCCGACAGGCGCTCGCCCTTGCGCCCGATCAGGGCACCCAGGGCTTCCTTCTCGTCGCCCTCGCCGATCACATTGAGCCGGCTCGTCTCACCGGCCCGGATCTCGACGGTCACGTCGAACTCCATCAGGCGCATCAGGTTCTCGAGAATCTCCTTGCCCGCGGCGAGGGCCTCGGGCGACGCATCGGCGGCCTCCAGGTCGGCGCGCTCGGCGGCCACCGAACCACGCGCGGCGGCGACCTCGGCCGCCTCACGCTCGGTCAGGTCGGCCGAGGGCGATCGGCGTGGCCCACGATCACCGTCGTGGCGAGGCGGACGATCGGTCGCGCGGCCGGTCCGAACGGGGTCGATCGGCCGGTCGCGGTGCGCCGCTGCGCGGGAGCTTGCGTGGGCGAGGCATCGGCCACGGCCGGGACGGAGCTGGGAGCGTTCTGCGCGGGCGCATCGGTCCGGGGGGCTGCCTGCAGGGCTGCCTGAGGGGCTGCCTGGGGCCGGTCGTCGCGACGTGGGCCGCGATCATCCGGGCGAGGTCCACGGTCATCGCGCGGTCGCTCCTCGCGGGCCGGCGCAGGCAACGGCGTGGCTGCCGCTGCGTCGCGCTTCGGGGCGTTTCCGCCCAGCGCGTCGCGTGGCGCGGCCACGATCCGGGCGGGCTCGGCGCCCATGCCCAGAACACCCCGGCTGCCCGGCGTGAGGATCTCGAAGTCAAGGTCATTGAGCCCGACCCCGAAGGTCTCGCGGGCTGCCTTCAAGGCATCCTCGACTGATTTGCCGGTGAATTCCTGGTACGCACTCATGGTCAGCGTCGTCTCCCTCGTCGGCCCTGTCGGCCGCCCCGTTCACGGGGACGGATCGTCGTCGCGGCTTTTGCCGCGCGTTCGTCGGTTTGGTTGAGCACCGAATTTGCCGCTCGTTTGGATGGATCCGCGGTGGGGATGGCCACCGGGAACCGGGGTTTGTGGTCGCGGGCGAAGGCGGGATCCCAGCCCAGCAGCGGGAACATCCCGCCCCAGCCAATGATCAGGTACTGCTGGACCAGCGAGAAGAGGGTCGACACGATCCAGTAGATGAACAGGCCGGCCGGCAGGAAGCCGCCATAGAAGATCGAGATGAACGGCAGGAACAGCATCGACTGCCGCTGGATCTTGGTGTTCTGGTCATCCGGGATGTTGGGATCCCGGCGGGGCAGGGTCATCCTCGACTGGAACAGCTGGAGCAGCGACGAGGCGATGGCCAGGATGCTGATCCCGATCCCGATCGTGATGATCACCGACGGCTGGCTCAGGTCGACGCTGAAGCCGAACAGGTGGATCACCGAGTCGATGCAGGGGACCACGTGGCCGGGCGGGTTGTAGTGGAGGGGCGGGCAGGTCAGGGGCACGACCTGGACCCCGAACACGGTCAGCATTCGGGTTGGGTCATAGTTCTGGAGGCCCGAGCTGAAGACCGAGTACATCGGGATCAGGAGCACGAACTGGAGGACCAGGGGCAGGCAGCCCTGGGCCGGGTTGACCCCGCGCTCCTTGTAGAACGCCTGGGTGGCCTCCTGGACCTTGACCCGGTCGCCCTTGTAGCGCTTCTGAATCTCCTTGAGCTCGGGCGACAGGAGCTGCATCCGCTTCTGGCTGACGATCTGCTTGCGGTAGAGCGGAATGAGCACGACCCGCACGAGCAGGGTCACCACGATGATCGCCAGGACCATGCTGCCGGACGCCTGCTCGACGGCGACCAGGCTGATGAACAGGATCTGGAAGACCGGGGTGAACAGGAAGGCGATCAGCGAAAGGGGGTTGTCGGGCACCGCCGGGGCCAGCGGGATCGCGGCCGGCGGCAGGGTCGGGACCGGCGTCGGCGCCGCTGTCTGACCCGGGGCCAGGCTGGCCGCGGGCGTGCCGCCGACGGTGCAGGCAGCCAGGATCAGCGGTGGCGATGACCAGGAACAGGGCGAGTCCCAGCCAGGGCCGGAATCGCTCGAGCTCGCGGCGCAGGTACGGGCGGCTGAGCATCAGCGCACCGGGTCGTAGCCGCCGGGATGCCAGGGATGGCAGCGGGCGATCCGGCGAGCACCCATCAGGCTGCCCTTGAGCAATCCGTAGCGCTGGATCGCCTGCTCGGTGTAGCGCGAGCAGGTCGGCTCGTAGCGACAGCTCGAGGGCATCCACGCGAACACGACTCGGTAGACCTTGATGAGTCCGATGCCGATCCGTTTCACGCGGTCTGTGGTCCTTCCAGGACTCCGCCCCGTCGGAGGAGCCGTGCAACCGTCCCGGTCAATTCCTCGTGCGTTGCGGTCACGAGTGCCGGACGGGCGATGATCAGTACGTCCCAGCCGGGCTGGAACGAGGGAGCCAGAGCCCTGAGTGCCTCACGGAGGCGGCGGCGGAGCCGATTGCGTACGACCGCTCCACCGAGTTTGCGGCTCGTCGCCAGACCGAACCTGGTGACCTCAAGGTCTGTCCGGAGAACGCGTACGACGAGGAGCGGGTGAGACCGCGCCGTGCCGGTCTGCTGGAGGGCCGCGAAGTCCCTTGGGTGGGAGAGCATCACGAGACCCGGCGGTTTGGTGCCTCGCTCGATCAGGCCGTCAGCCGCTTCCGGCCACGTGCGCGGCGGGCGGCGAGGATCCGTCGACCCCCGGCCGACCTCATCCGGGCACGGAAGCCGTGTTCCTTGGCGCGGTGGCGCTTCTTTGGCTGGTAGGTCTGCTTCATCGAAGGTGCGCGCGATCCTCTCCATCAGGCCAAGCGGCCCCACCCCTGGTCGCTGGATGATTCCAGCCCTCAGAGGCACGAGAACGCGCCGTGCGCACGAAAGCGCCTGGCGCGTCGACGTCCGTGAGAGTATATGGATCGGTCAGATCGAGTGTCAAACGTGATCGTGGTCCGGCCCCTCGCACGATCCGCGTGCCGGGTGCGGGGACGCCAGGCCAGCTCCTCAGCAGGCCACGCATGGATACTCCCTGGGAGTATCGGCCGCGGCCTGCGTCGGCGCCTTGCGACGGCCCGAGAACCGGTGCTATTCTTCGTCAGCCCCCGACGCCGGGACGCTCGCGGGCACCTCCGATCCCCAACGGAGGAGCCAGGTGGAGCGGCCCAGAACCGGCCCCGCGTAGCGGCGTCCGTGGCCCCGTCATCGGCTCCGTCGCCGCTCGTCTCAGCCCAAGGCCACCGAGTGGCGTTTTCATCATCCGAGCTGCAGGGTCACATCGAAATATGGACGCGAAGCACGTATGGCGAGCCGCCCTGGGTGAGCTCCAGGTTTCCTTGTCCCCGGCCAATTTCGAGACGTGGCTGCGCGACACGAACCTGATCGAGGTCAACGACAACCTGTTCCGGATCGCGGTCCCGAACGGGTTCGCCAAGGACTGGCTCGAGACGCGCTATCGCTCCCTCATCTCCCAGACGCTGGCCCGGATCGTGGGCTACAGCGTCCAGGTCGAGTTCGTCGTTCGGGCGGTCGAGGCGGCGCCGGCCGTCGACGCAGGAGCGCCGGCCGCCAGCCAGCAGGTCCGCCTGGAGCCCGGCCGGGTCGGCGGCGAGGGCGGCGCGTCGAACCTCAACCCGCGCTACACGTTCGCCAACTTCATCGTCGGCTCGGCCAATCGGCTGGCCCATGCGGCCAGCCTGTCGGTGGCCGAGCGACCCGGCCACGCCTATAACCCGCTCTTCCTGTACGGCGGGGTCGGCCTCGGCAAGACCCACCTGATGCATGCCATCGGCAGCCAGGTGATCGCCAAGTTCCCGCGCAAGAAGGTTGTCTACGCCACCTCCGAGAAGTTCACCAACGAGTTCATCACCTCGATCCAGCAGGGCAAGATCGACGAGTTCCGGGCGCGCTACCGGCGGATCGACCTGCTCCTGATCGACGACATCCAGTTCATTGCCGACAAGGAACGGACCCAGGAAGAGTTCTTCCATACGTTCAACACGATCCACGAAGACGGCAAGCAGATCGTGATGAGCTCGGATCGGCCGCCCAAGCAGATCGTGACCCTCGAGGAGCGCCTTCGGAGCCGGTTCGAATGGGGCCTCATCGCCGACCTGACCGCGCCCGACCTCGAGACCCGGATTGCCATCCTCCGCTCGAAGGCCGAGGAGATGGCCGTGCCGATGACCTCGGACGTGATCGAGTTCATCGCGCGCAAGGTGGTCAGCAACATCCGCGAGCTGGAGGGGGCGCTCAACCGGATCGTGGCCTACGCCAGCATGAGCTCGACCTCGATCAGCATTGAGCTCGCCCAGGCCGTCCTGGCCAACGTGATCTACAACCCCAAGAAGCGCCAGGTCACCCCGGAGCGGATCGCCCGGGTGGTCTCCGACTACTACGGCGTGCCGATGGACGCCCTGCAGGGCCAGAAGCGCGACCGGGCGATCGTGGTGCCCCGCCAGATCGCGATGTACCTGATGCGCGAGGAGACGGACGTGTCCCTCCTCCGGATCGGCGCCGAGCTCGGTGGGCGCGACCACTCCACGGTCCTCCACGCCTGCGACAAGATCAACCGCGAGACCGCTGCCAACGACGAGCTGCGCCGCGAGATTGCGGCCGTGCGCGAGCTGATCTACGCCGACTGAGCCCTTCCCGGACCGGCCGGCCGGATGCGGCGACGTCGACTCGCCGGGCCCCGATATGTGGACAACGAGCCTGAAATCGGTGGAGAACCCTCCGTCCGATGTGCAGAATTCCGGCTGGATCCGGCCGTCCGCGGCAGATCCTCTCGGACGAGCCCGGATCGCCTTCGGACTGTCCACCCCGAGGCCACCGGCCCATCCCCGAAGCGCCGCCGCGAGTCCACCCGAATGGACCGGTCATGCACTCCGAAATCACGTTCAGCCAAGCGTGGCCGTCCACACTGTCAACACGATGATGATGATGATGACGGACTAAGATAGGTTTGATTGGATCCCCAGAGAAGCACCGACTCGGTGGGCAAGTGGCGCCCGACCCCGCGCCGCCAGACCCGTCGATCGTGACCCGGTCCTCGAGCCCCTGGAGAGTGAGTCACCCGTGAATGTCTCGGTCATGCAGGAGAACCTTGCGCGCGGCCTGTCGATCGTCAGCCGCGCCGTTTCGACCCGCAGCACGCTGCCCGTCCTGAGCAACGTCCTGATCAGGACCGAGGACGCCGGCCTGAAGCTGACCGCGACCAATCTCGAGATCGGGATCACCCACTGGGTGCCGGGCAAGATCGAGAAGGACGGGGCGATCACGGTGCCCGCCCGCCTCCTGACCGACATCGTGGCCGGGCTGCCCTCGAGCGAGAAGGTCGAGCTGGAGCTGCAGGCCGGCGACACCCTCCGGATTCGCTGCGGCCGGTTCGAGTCCCACGTCAAGGGGATCGACGCCGAGGAGTTTCCGGCCATCCCGACCGCCGGCGAGCGGCCGACCACCCGGATCTCCCAGAAGGTCCTCAAGCAGGCCTTGACCGAGACCACCTTCGCGGCGGCCAGCGACGAGGCCCGGCCGATCCTGACCGGCGTCCTCTGGAAGTTCGAGGGCGACCAGCTCACCCTGGCCGCGGCCGACAACTACCGGATCGCGGTCAAGACCCTGCCGATCCTGGATCCGGTCGAGGAGACCAGCCTGGTCGTGCCCGCCCGGGCGCTGACCGAGCTGAGCCGGGTCCTGAACGAGACGGACGACCCGGTCGAGGTCATGCTCGCCCCGGCGCGCAACCAGGTCCTCTTCCACCTCGACGGGATCGACCTGGTCAGCCGCCTGATCGACGGCCAGTTCCCGAACTACCAGCAGGTCCTGCCCAAGGGCCACACGACCCGGACCGTGGTCGACCGCGAGGAGCTCTTCAAGGCGGTCCGGCTGGCCGCCCTCATCGCCAACGCTGCGGCCAACATCGTCAAGCTCCAGGTCAGCCCGGATGGCGGCGGCGTGGTCGTCACCGCCGCGGCCGAGGTCGGCGACAACGAGGGCCTGGTCGAGGCGACGGTCGAAGGCGACGGGACGACGATCGCGTTCAACTCGCGCTACCTCTCGGACGTCCTGGAGAAGGTCGACGCCGAGCAGTTCGCCCTCGAGCTCAACGGGCCCCTCTCGCCGGGCGTGTTCCGGCCGATCGGCGATGACACGTACACCCACGTGGTCATGCCGGTCCGGACCACCTCCTAGGGCGAGGACCGGACATCCGGCCGGGGCCGGTGGCGGCTCGAATCCCCTGCTCGAACGACTCGTCCTGCTCGACCTGCGGGGCTATCACGCCCTCGAGCTCGCGCTCGGCCCCGGTCCCCATCTGGTCCACGGCCCGAACGCGGCCGGCAAGACCAGCCTGCTCGAGGCCATCGTCCTGCTGGCGACCGGCCGCTCGCACCGGACCCCGACCGACACCGAGCTGATCCACTGGGGGGCTGACCTGGCCCGGGTCGAGGGCGTGGTCGATGGCGGCCAGGCCGGGGGCGGCTCGACGATCGAGGTCGCCCTGCTCCGGGAGGGGGCCGGCGGACAGCGCAAGCGGATCCGGGTCAACGGCGTCGCCCGGCGGGCCCCGAGCCTGGCCGCCACGCTCCGGGTGGTCCTTTTCGCACCCGAGGAGATGCTGCTCATCGCCGGTTCGCCCGGCCTCCGGCGGAGCGCCCTCGATGCCCTGGCCGGCGGCCAATCGGCGGCCTACCAGGCCGACCTGGCCACCTACGGGCGAGCCCTCCAGCAACGCAACAGCCTCCTTCGGGCGATCCGCGAGGAGCAGGCCGGTCGCGACCAGCTGCCCTACTGGGACAAGGCGGTGCTCGATTCGGGGGCGGCGGTCGTGGCCGCCCGGCTGGCCGTCCTGGCGGCGATCGCCGAGCCCCTGGCGGCGGCCCATCGCGAGATGGCCCCCGAGGAGGGCCGGCTCGGCCTGCGCTACGAGACGAATGCGCCGGCCCAGCCGGGCGAGACGATCCGGCAGGCCCTCGCCCGCCGGCTGGCCGACACCGCCGACAAGGAGGTCTGGAACGGCTCGACCCTGATCGGCCCGCACCGGGACGACTTCGCCTTCGAGCTCGATGACGGCACGGCGGTGCGCGACCTGGCCGCCTTCGCCTCGCGCGGCCAGCAGCGGACGGCGATCCTGGCCCTCAAGATGGCCGAGCTCGACCTGCTCACCACGCTCGACGGGCGGCCGCCCCTGCTCCTCCTCGACGACGTGTTCAGCGAGCTCGATCCGGATCGCCGCTCGCACCTCGTGCGCCGGATCGCCGCCCTGCCCCAGGCCCTGATCACGACCACGACCCTGGACGACCTGGATCCGGCCCTGCGGGCGCGGGCCACGAGCTGGTCGGTCGAGGCCGGGCGGTCGGGCGCGAGCCTCGCCGGGCCGCTCCTGCCCGAGGTGACCGGGTGAGCTCGGACGGCAACGACGATCGCGGCGGCCGCAGCCGGCGCCGGCCGATGGAGCAAATCGGTGAGCTGATCCCGGAGGCGGCCCGCCGGCTGGGCCTCGAGGACGAGCTCCGCCTGGCCCGGGCCGGGGCCACCTGGGACGCCCTCGTCGCCGAGCGCGTGCCACCGGCCGTGGGCGCCTGCCGCCTCGTTCGGGCCGAGGGCGGGGTCCTCCTGGTGGAGGCCGACGCCCCGATCGTTGGGCAGGAGCTGCGCCTCCGCTCGACCGAGCTGCTGGCCGCCTTCCGGACCGCTCCGGGCGGCTTTTCGGCGCGCGAGCTGAGGGTCGCGGTCCGCCGCGTATAATCCGTCGACCTGCCAACCGCCCGGGGGAGCAAGCCGAGTCAGGCCGATCACCCGGATGCCCTCTGACTGACCGACCTGACCACTGAGGCCCGCATGGCCGTACGGCTCCAGATGAAGCTCGGCTACGCCGCCGCCGCGGCGCGGCCCCCCGGCTCGCCCGACGCCATCCTGTCCGAGGAGCCGTCGATTGGCAGCATCGTCCGCTCCAAGGGCAGCCTGTACCTGATCGTGACCGCGCGGACGAGCGGGCCGAAGGTGGGCGAGGCGACCCGCATGGTGGCCGAGACGATTCGGGATGCCTACTACTACGACGAGTCGGCGGGCATCGTGGTCTGCCTGGAGAAGGCGATCCGCGCGGCCAACAAGAAGATCCTGCACCAGCGCGACCGCCTCGGAGGCGATCGCTCGGACGAGGCCAACGGCCCGATCGGGGTCGGCCTGGCGGTCGTGCGCGGCAACGAGCTGTACGTCGTGACGGTCGGCCCGGCCGAGGCCTACCTCATTCGGCAGGCCCGCCTGTCCACCCTGCCCGATCCCAATCGGAACCGCGGGCTGCCCTCCAACAACCTCGAGCCGAGTGTCTGGCGGGGCGAGATCAACGTCGGCGACTCGCTCGTGCTCGCCTCCGAGAACCTGGTCGCGAAGATCGGCCTGGATGAGCTCAAGGACGCCGTCCTGACGCTCCACCCGCAGTCGGCCATGGAGCAGGTCCAGGCCCGCTTCAGCTCGGCCGGCGGGAGCGCCAGCGACGCCGCGATCGCGCTCGAGGCCACCGAAGTCTCGGCCACGACCCGCCAGCGCAAGCTGGTGCCGGTCCAGGCGCCGGAGCCCCTGGCCGGCGTGCCCGACCGATCGCCGATCCCCTTGGCCGACAGCGTCACGGGCGCGGCCAGCTCGATCCAGGAATCGGCCGGCCGGGCGACCGCTGCCGCCGGCGGTGCGGTTGGCCGGGGTTTCGGCCGGTTCCTCGACCGCCTGCCCCGGCGCAAGCCCGGCCAGCGCACGGTGACCCCGGCCTCGAGCCGGGTCGAGACCCAGCGCCGGGCGGCCATCGCGGTCCTCGCCTTCGTCGTCCTGGCACTCGTCCTGGTCGGCGCCATTTCGGTCGTCAGCTTCGTCAAGGGCAGCCCGACGGACCTGAGCTCGATCACCGCCGCCCAGCGCTCGTTCCAGGCGGCCCAGGACGACCTGAACCAGGTATCCGGCCCCGGGATCGACCTGGTCAAGAACGACCGCAACCGGGCCCAGCAGCTCCTTGACGATGCCTGGCAGCAGCTTGACGCCGCCGAGAAGGCGGGCATCGCAACGTCGACCACGGCGCCTCTCAGGGCCCAGGCTCGGGCGGGCCTGGATGAGCTGTACCGGATGGTCTCGGTCAACGCCAGCGTGGATGTCTCGTTCGCGGCCGTCACCCCGGCCCTCGACCTGAGCGCCCTTGTGCTCGGTCCGGACGGCGCTCCGTACGTGCTCGACCCGGCGACCAAGGCCGTCTACCGGATCGATCTCAAGACGGGTCAGGCGGTGGCCATCGCCAAGGCCGGCCAGAGCGCCGGCGGGACCAAGATCGACGTCCCGATGTTCATCACCACGGGCGGTCCCGACCTGCTCATCCTCGACGCCAAGAACATCCTGTGGCGCTGGCGGCCGTCCGATGCCACTGGGCGAGGCACGATCGTGCGGGTGATCGTCCGCAACTCGTCGAGCTGGGGCAATGACATCCGGGGGATCGGGACGTTCGTGCGCAACGCCAACCAGGGCCTCTACAACCTGTACGTGGTCGACCCCTCCCAGCGCAACATCATCGTCTACACCCCGGCCGCCGACGGCAGCTTCCCGGCCTCGTCCACGGGCCGGCTCACGAATTCGCAGGACGTCTCGGCGGTCGACGACATGGTCATCGACGGCGACATCTTCCTGACCCAGACGGGCGCGATCAGCCGCTTCATCAACGGCGCCACGCAGGGCTGGAAGGCCGACGATCCGGGCGACGAGATCCTGCGCAGCGCCCCGAGCTACACCCTCCTGACGACGGCTACCGCCCGCGACCTGGGTGCGATCTACGCCTACGACAAGGCCAACCAGCGCGTGGTCGCGATCGACAAGGACACCGGCAGCATCGTCAGCCAGTACCAGCTGGCCGGCGGCGACAGCGCCTGGTCGGACCTGCGCGGCATGGCCGTCGTGCCCGGCACGAGCGGCGCCCCGGACCGCCTCCTGTGGATCGACCACAACCGGCTCATGACGTCCCTCCTCGTGGCCGTTCCGGCAGCCGGCGCATCGCCCTCGGTCGGCCCATCGGCGTCACCTTCGGCCTCGCCCAGCCTCAAGCCCAAGGCAACTCCCAAGCCGACGCCCAAGCCCACCCGGCGGCCGACCCCCCGGCCGACCAAGAAGCCGACCCCCAAGCCGTCTCCCTCGTACTAGTCCGGCCGCCGCAGCCGTGGCCTAGAGGTCCCACCGGCCGCCGCATCGGCCGTCCCGATTCGAGCGTGGGATAATCCAGCCATGGACCCCGAGCTGATCGAAGTCGTGGTCGAGAGCGTGCGCGTCCACATGCCCTCGAGCAACCATGTCGTGATCCTCAAGGAACGCGATCGCGAGCGCTACCTGCCGATCTGGATCGGACCATGGGAAGCCAACGCGATCGCGATGCGCCTGCAGGGCGTGTCGCCCGAGCGGCCGCTCAGCCACGACCTGTTCAGCACGATCCTCGAAGAGCTCGGCGCGACGATCGATCGGGTCGTCATCGCGACCCTGGCCGAGGAGACCTATCACGCCCGGCTGATCATCGAGGCCAACGGCACGACCCTCGAGGTGGACTCGCGCCCATCCGACGCGATCGCCCTGGCCGTCCGGGCGGGAGCCCGGATCTTTGCCTCCGAGGCCGTCCTCGACCGGGCCGGCGTCAGCCCGGATGCGGCCGTGGTGGCCTCGCTGGGCGGCGAGCTCGAGGAGGGCGAGGCCTCGACCGACCCCCGCCTGGCCGTCTTCCGTGAGTTCGTGAACTCGCTCGAGGTTGATCCCGAGAACCGCGAAGGGCCGAGCCCGGAATAGGCCGGCCGGTGCCCGCCCGCACCGCTTCTCCAATTTATTGCCAAGCCGCGCTGCCAGGGCTGAGCGCGCCCTTTACGGGAGCCCGCTGGCCCGCCCGCCCGGCCCGAAACCGCGATCGAGGATCGGATGGTACGGTCGGGCGAACGGGGGCGAGGGCCCCCGGCGAAGGAGGAAGTGATGCATCGAATCACGCTCTGGGGACGGCGCCGGCTGCTCGCCGCCACCGCCCTGCTGATGGTCCTGTCGATGGTTGCCGGCGGGATCGCCGTGGCCGCCGCGGGCCAACCACCGATCACCACGATCACCCCGCGCTCGGCCAACGACATCACCAACCTGGACGTGCTTCGCCAGCAGATCCGAAACTACTACGGCGATCCGCTCGGCACGGGCACCTTCAGCGACAGCAGCAACTACGCCAAGGAGGCCCGCGGCGTGGCCGCTCGAGGCACCTGGTGGCTGGCGATCAACAGCTTCTGGCACAAGCACTCCGGCAGCCAGAAGGCGATCGTGCTCGATGTCGATGACACCACCCTGACCACCTGGAACTACGAGATCTTCAGCAACTGGGCGTATGTCCCAGCGACCAACGCCACCTACGTGAACGGCGAGCTCTTCCCGGCCACGCCGGGCATGGTCGCGATGGTCAACAAGGCCAAGGCCGAGGGCTACGCCATCTTCTTCCTGACCGGCCGGCCGGCGCTCCAGGAGGCCGCCACGCTGGGCAACCTGACCAGCTCCGACTCGATCGGCCTGGATGCCGGCTACCCGACGCCGACGACCCTCAACGACGGCGAGGACGGCCTGTTCACCAAGCCGGCCCTGGCCGACTACCCGGCCTATCTCAAGACCGCCTGCGCGGCCGATCCGGGTGGCGCTTGCACCACGACCCACTACAAGACCGCGGTCCGGGCCCACATCGAGTCGCTGGGCTACGACATCGTGGCCAACTTCGGCGACCAGTTCAGTGACCTGAAGGGCGGCTTCGCCGACCAGACCTTCAAGATGCCGAACCCGAACTACTTCCTGCCCTAGCCCTCGCGGCTACCGCGCAGCTCCGACCGCCGCGACCTGGATCACCCAGGCCGCGGCGGTTCCGCGTTCGGCCTCAGGCCCCGTCGCCGGCCAGGATCGGCTCGCCCCGCCGGATCGCCCGGGCCGCGTTGACCCACAGTCGCAGGCGCAGGTTCCAGAAATCGCGCACGGCTCGAAAGACGACCGACGGCCGGGCCCCGGTGGCCGAGCCGACGGTGCGCGCGTAGTGGGGCACGCCGACCTCGACGATCGAGCGGTTGGCGGCGTGCAGCTTGATCAGCAGCTCGGCCGAAAAGAAGGCGCCGCCCGATTCGACCCGCAAGCCTCGCAGCGCGTCGCGCCGGAAGAGCTTGCAGGCGCAGTCGACGTCGGTCACCCGCAGCCCGAAGAAGATCCGATTGGCCAGCCGATACGACCTGGCGTAGAGCGTCCGGATCAACGGATCGGCTCGCTGGATCCGGAAGCCGACCACCACGTCCGGCCGGTCGGGCTCGGCGATCCGGGCCGTGAGCCGGCCGAGATCGGCCACCGCGAACTGCCGGTCGCCGTCGGTGAAGCCGACCCAGTCGAAGCGGGCCGCCCGGAATCCGGAGCGGAGGGCCGCGCCGTAGCCCAGGTTGGTCGGGTGGTGGACCACCTGGACGATGCCGGGGTTGGCCCGGGCCAGTCCGTCGGCCAGCTCCGGGGTGCGATCGCTGGAGCCGTCATCGACCACGATGATCTCGAAGCGCTCGGCCAGGCTGGGCAGCGCAACGAGCGCGTCGGCCACCAGCGCCTCGAGGTTGCCCTCCTCGTTGTGGGCCGGAAAGAAGTACGACAGCTCGGGCAGCCGGGCCGAGCCATCCAGCGGGCCGCCGGCCAGCGCCTCGGTCGCCGCCGGGCCGGTCACGGCGTGGTCCCCAGCCGGCCGGTCACTTCGTAGACCGGTTGCCCCGGATCGCTCGAATCGACCAGGGTCAGGGCATAGGTGGCCGCCAGCGGCGCCAGGTCGGCGGGCTCGCGCACGAGGTAGACGGCGCGCCGGCCAAGATTGGAGTTGATCACGTCCTCAACGCTGCCTAGTCCTTCATCGAGCCGGGTCCGATCATCGACGATCGCGATCCCCGGGATCTTGCCTTCGACCACCTGTGCGTACCATAGCGGGGTCGAGTAACTCCACCAGCTGATCACGACGCCGTGCGGATCCAGCTTGGGCAGGACGGCGTCGAGCCACTCCGGGGCGCTTCGATCGGCGCTCCGATCCACGCTCTGCCAGGTGGCCGGGATGGCACTCAGGCTGGAGACCACGAGGAGGAGGGCCAGGCCGACCTCGATCGCCGGGCTGGCGGGGCCCCGCTCGCCGTCAACCGTGTCGGACCCCAGCGACCAGGCCAGGGAGCCCTTGGGCGCCCGATCGACGGCTCGCTCGAGGGCGCCGACCAGCTCGGCCGCCAGGATCGCCAGCCAGCTGACCACGATCAGGGCCGGTCCCAGGAGATAGCGCCAGATCTCGGCGTTCTGGTAGGACTCGGCAAACCAGCAGGTCAGGACCACGCCGGGCACGGTCAGCAAGGCGTAGCGCGGCCGCCGGATCGCGGTCACGACAAGGGCGACGGGAATGAACCAGGCCAGCGGGCCGAACTGGGCGTTGGCGGTCGCGAGCAGGTCGGCCAGCTTGGGCCCGATGTCGGCCAGCGGCCCACCGACGCTGCCGGCGAACTGGGCGCCCAGGACCACGTACAGGAAGCCGGCCAGGGTCTCGGGATGGCCGTACACCAGTGGCGCCGGAAACGGCCCAGCCCGGAGGGGCAGCTCCAGGTAGAGCAGGCCCGCCGTCAGAGCGGCAATCGCCAGGCAGCGCAGCACGAACCGCCGGCGCTGGAGGACCTCCCGCTCCACCGCCAGCACGTACAGGACGATGCCCGGGATCAGTGAGCACGGTCAGGGTGTGGTTGGCCAGGGCCACCCCGAACACGAGGGCGGCGACCTGCAGGGTGCGATCCGCCCGATGGTCCAGGCCATCACGGCCCGTGGCGGCCCGCCGGCGCTCCCAATCGACGAGGAGCGTGAGGAGGATGGCCAGGAGGGCGAGGTGGAGGGCATGGACATCGGCCCGGGTGGCGATCTGCCAGGCGATCGGGGTGGTGGCCAGGAGCAGGCCGGCGCCAAGCCCGATCCAGCGCCGGTCGGTCAGCCGGTAGACCAGGATGACCGTCGTCCCGGCGGCAACGCCGCCCAGGATGGCCGACAGCAGGTTCATCCGGAAGGCAGGATCACCAAACGGCTGGAGCACGATCGAGGCCAGCCAGCCCAGGATGACCCAGGCCGGGAAGCCGTTCGGATGGCCGGTGCCCAGGGTCGGTCCGATCGTCTGGAGCTCGCCCGTGTCCCACAGGTACAGACCGGGCAGGAGCGTTCGCAGGGCGAGCAGGAAGGCGAACACGCCCACGCCCAGGGCCAGGACTGCGATCATCCGGCCCGGCCGGCTCACCAGCCCAGCACGTGACCCCAGATCACCCCCCACAGGTTGATCGCCACCGACAACCCGATCAGGGCGTAGCCGATCCAGCGCCGGCGCATCGCCTGGAGGGCCAGCGCGAACAGGATCAGGGCGAACGGCGCGAAGTCGTTGCTGAAGCGATAGCCGAACTGGACCCAGCCCTGGCTGAAGTGCATCAGGTTCACGACCGCGATCGCCGCCACCGCGATCGCCGCGCCTGAGACCAGCCGATCCACTCCCCACCAGCGCAGCGACAGGAAGCCCAGCAGCCAGGCCGGGCTGGTCACGAACAGGCCCATGCCCACGTCGCGCGGAACGATCAAGGCGCATTTCACGCTGAACAGGCCGGGCGCCGCGTTCGGATCGGTGCACGGCCGAAGGATATCGGGCAGCCCGGCCAGCATCAGGGGCAGGTTCTGGATGAGGTAGCGGGGATCCTCGATCGCCCAGCCCTGGTGATAGTTCAGCTCCGGGTAGGCGCCCGTCTCCAGGCTGTACAGGTAGTCGTAGACCGGCGTCATCAGGTGGCCCGTCGAAGCCAGGTTGTAGGCCAGGAAGAGCCCGACGGGGATGGCGGTGCCCAGGCCGGCTGCGACCGCCCGCCTGGGCCACGAGCCGCCGCCGCCGACGAGGACGAAGAACGGCGCCCCGAAGATCACCGTGAGCCGGGAGGTGCAGGCCAGGCCGAACAGGAGACCAGCCACAAACTGGCGGCCGTCGAGGCCGAGCGGCCAGCGCCGGCCGGTGGCGGGGGCAACCTCGGCCTCATCGTCGCCGATCGCCGCCCGCGGGTCAGCCTCGAGAGCCAGGCCGATCGCCAGCAAGGTCAGCCCGACGGCCACGACATGGGCGAAGAACCAGGTCGAGCCGAGCTCGGCGGCGTACCACATGACCGTGCCCAGGCCCAGGAAGGTCGTGGTCGCGATCCGGACCGAGCGATCGAGCCGCAGCCGGCCGAGCATCCAGAAGGCGATGGCCACGTCGATCGCGCCGATGAACGTGGCAATGAGCTGGGCATTGGTGGTCAGGCCAAAGACGGCCACGAACGGCAGCAGGATGACCGCCGGCAGCGGTGGGAACGGGATCAGGGCTCGCGACGGGTCGCTGCCGGCGATCGGGAACACGTCCTGGAAGTACTCGTTGCCGGGCGAGGTCGGGCTGCCCGTGATCGGGAAGCGGATGCCGAACTGGCCGTCGAGCCAGGCCGAGGCCTGCCACACGAAGTGGTTGTAGAAGTTGACCCGGTCCAGATTGCTCACGATGTAGATCGCCAGCATGGCCAGGAAGATCAGCAGGCCGATCCAGACGGTCGTGTTGTCCGAAATCCTGCTCGGCGGCCGGGGCCTCGAGGCGGGTCGTCACGGGGCCTTGTGCTATCCTCCGGTCCACATCAGCGCTCGTGCAGGAGGCCAACGACGTTGGCAGGCCCCGCGATGGGTGCGTCCGACCGGGGCCCGAGTGTGACGTGGCGGTCATTCGGTGCCGCGCGCGGACTGCTCGCAATCCTCGCCTTCGGGCTCGCCTTCCGCCTCATCATCGCATACGTCCTTCTTCCCGGATCTGGCTTCGGCACGGACCGCGCCTCATTCATTGGCTGGGCAGAGGACCTCGCGGCCCACGGCCTGAACGGCTTCTATGGCCGCGTCTCGTTCATCGACTACACGCCCGGCTACCTCTATGTCCTGTGGCTGCTGGGGATCGTGGGCAACTGGCTGGGCGGCCTGGGCGACCTGATCAAGCTGCCGGCCATCCTGGCCGACGTCGTCGTCGCCTACCTCGTCCATCAGCTCGTGCTGGAGCTCGGCGGCTCGCGCCGGGCAGCCCTCCTGGGCGCCTTCCTGTTCGTGATCAATCCGGTCACCTGGTTCGACAGCGCGGTCTGGGCCCAGGTCGACTCGTTTGGCCTGATCTTCCTGCTCCTGGCCCTGCGCGAGCTGTGGCGCGACCATCCCGAGACGGCGGCGATCCTGGCCACGATTGCGGCCGTGATCAAGCCCCAGCTCGGGATCCTCATCCCGATCTTGGTGGCCGTGCTGCTCCGTCGGCACGTGCTGGACTGGCTCCACGCCCGGGCCGCTCCTGGGGGCGATTCGGTCGCGGCCGACGCTCCTGAGGGCCGTCCCCCGGGCAGATCCAGGGGCCTTGGCGGCGGTCCCGTCCGGCTCGTGACTGCCGGCCTGGCGGCCGTCGCGACGGCAGTGATCCTGTGTGCCCCATTCGGGCTATCCATCGTCGACCTGCTCGTCCAGGTCGGCAAGACGGCCGGCGGCTACCCGTACATCACGGTCAACGCCTATAACCCATGGGCCCTGGTCGAGCAGGCCGGCAACGGCCTCGCCGCGAACGGAACGTGGCTGCCCGACATCGCCAACCCGGTCAGCCAGGGCACGCCGGTCACGATCCTGGGCATCCCGGCCCTGTACATCGGCACCGCCCTCCTGCTCGTCGTGATCGGCCTGGTCTGCCTGGTCGTTGCCCGGCGGCCCGACCGACGCACGATCCTGATCGGCCTGACCGTCCTGGCGATCGCCTTCTTCGTGGTCCCGACCCGGGTCCACGAGCGCTACCTGTTCCCGTTCTTCGCCCTCGGCGCAATCCTGGCCGCCACGTCGTTCCGCTGGCGGCTCGCCTACCTCGCGCTCGCCCTGGCCAACTTCGCCAACCTCTACGCGATCCTGACGACGCCCTTCTACAACAACCCGGGTGTGAGCGACTGGCTGGGGGTTGCCAACGCCCTGCGTTCACCGACCGGCGTGACGATCGCCGCCCTGGTCCACCTGGCTGTGGGCGTGTGGGCCCTGACCGAGCTCCGTCCGGGCGCAGCGGCCAGGCTGGCCGCCGAGGCCGCCGCGGACGCTCAAGCCGAGGCGGACGAGGCCGCCCAGGATGACGACACCGAGCCTGAATCCGAGCCCGGGGCCGAGCCCGAGACCGTGGCTGGTCGGGCACCGGAGCTGGCCCCGGCGCGAGCGTCGGCGGTGGCCGGGGCGACGGCGGGTTTCGCCTCCAGCACGACCGGGACCGAGTGGCTGGGGCCAGCCGCAGTCGCCTCAGTCGATCCCTATGGCGAGGACCGGGCCTGGCTGTGGAGGATGATCGACCGCCGGCCGCGCCTGGCCGATCGGTCGCGAGCGCTGTGGGGCGAGAAGGGCGGCCGGCTCGACAAGCTCGACCTCCTGATCATGGTCGTCCTGCTCGTGGGCCTGCTGACCCTGCGCCTCTTCCGGCTGTCGGACCCGTTCGAGTTCCATTTCGACGAGGTCTACCACGCCCGCACGGCCATGGAGTTCCTGCAGGGCTGGAACTACGGCATCCCACACGACATCTACGAGTACACCCACCCCCACCTGGCCAAGTATGCGATCGCCGAAGGGATCGACTATCTCGGCAACAACAAGGTCACCGCCACGTCGGAGCTGGGCGGCTCGATCTCGGCCGTCCTGGTCGAGCCCCGTTGGGATGACGCGACCCTGCCCAACCACCGGGCCGGCGACCGGTTCTACGTCGCGGGCGGCGACCAGGTCCGGGTGTACGACCTGTCCAGCCGAGCCCTGATCGCGACGTATGCCCTGCCGGGTGCCTCGGCCCTGGCCCTGGATACGGTCAACCACCGGGTCTACATCGGCTCGTCGAGCGGGGCCATCGCCACGATCGACACGACCGAGGATCTGGACCCGCTGCGCACTTCGAACCCGCCGCCCGCTGCCGACGGGACGGTCCTGCCGACGCTGGCCAACCTGGGAGTCGGGATCAAGGAGCTGTGGGTCAGCGACGACGGCACCGCCATGGTCGCCGCGACGACCGCGTCGGACACCGTGGCGATCGATCCCGGCACCGGCGCGCTCGGGCTCTCCCTCCACGTCGACGGCCTGGCCGACCTGGCGTCCGGAGGCAACGTCGAGGGCCTGGTCGTCACCCCGTCGTCGATCAAGGACCCCACCGCCGAGGCGGCCACGATCGCCACGATCACCGGCCTTGACCAGGCGCCGATCGAAAGCCGCCTGCGCTCGATCGCCAACGCCGGCGGTGACACCCAGATGCCGGTCCTGGGTGCGCTCCCGGTCGAGAACAGCCAGGCCATCTCGAACTCGATCGCGGCGGCCACGGCCGACGGCCGCCTGACCGGCTACCAGGTCACACCGCTTCAGGAAGTTGCCGCTGCGGGCACGGCCGGGGTCACCTTCATTGCCGCCACCACCGGCGACAAGGTCCAGGTCGTTGCCCTCGATGCGCCGGTCAGCGGCCTGGCCGACGTCGTCGGGATCGACACGCCCAAGCTGTACGCGGCGGAGACGAACCACGAGATCGCGGTCATCACGATCGGCGACAACACCGCCGGTACCGTCACCGCGCCGGTCGAGTCGACCAAGTTCACGATGCCGGGCGCGGTCAGCAAGCTGGTCTTCAACTCCACCACCAAGATGCTCCACGTCCTGGGGATGACCCCCGACGGATCGTCCGAGACGGTCTACGTCGTCGTCGTCGCCGGGTCACCCCCAGCGAACGCCACCTACGCCGATGCCCAGCTGCCCCTGACCAGCGTGAGCTGGGCCCTCGACACCAACCACGACTACCCGAGCACCGACCGCGAGGCCCTCCTGGTCGCTTCGGCCAATGGCGAGATCGCCTCGGTCGACGTGGGCAGCGGTCCCTTCGCCTGGCGCTTCCCGGGGGTCATTGCCGGAGCGTTGACGGCGGTCCTGATCTACCTGCTGGCCCGGATCCTGTTCCGGCGCCGGGCGATCGCCGTCCTGGCTGGGTTCCTGGTCGCGGTCGATGGGATGTTCTTCGTCCAGTCCCGGATCGCCATGAACGACGTCTATGTCGGGCTGTTCATCGTGGCCGCCTACGCCCTGTTCGCGGCCATCTGGACCGGCTGGTGGCGCTGGCGCTGGGCCTGGGTCGTGGGCCTGCCGATCGTGGGCGTCCTGCT
Organism: uncultured Chloroflexia bacterium; assembly: GCA_963718285.1. Taxonomy (GTDB): domain Bacteria; phylum Chloroflexota; class Limnocylindria; order Limnocylindrales; family CSP1-4; genus Palsa-1033. The sequence goes on from CAVQYU010000002.1 coordinate 313,422, forward strand.
GGGGCTGGCGCTGGCCAGCAAGTGGGTCGGCCTGTACGCGATCGCCGGGGTCGGGATCCTGATCCTGGGCCGTTCGGCACTGGGCCGGATCATCCTGATCCTGGGCCTGATCGCGGGCACGGTCGTGCTGGGCAACATCGCCCTGACCGCGGTGCCGGTCGACGCCACCACGAGTGGCCCGAACTACATGTTCGTGATCGTGATGGTCGGCATGACCCTGGCCGCCGTCCTCCACGCCACCCTCCGGCCGGTGGCCTGGACCGACGACGAGACCCGCCTGGCGATCGCCGGGCCGGCCCTCATGGGTATCCTCGTCTTCCTGCTGTCGGTCGCAGCCGGCGTCGCGACGAAGGCCTACGCCGTGGGCACGATCAGCCTCGAGCCGGTCGAGGTCGCCTTCGGCCTGATCCTCGGCTCTGGGATCGTCTACCTGATCTTCCGGCTGGCCGGCTCGTTCGGGATGGGGCCGCTGGCCCGGCCGCCCGATCCAGAAGATCCGCTCAGCGCGGCGGCTCCCGCGGCGGTGCCACCGCCGGGCTGGATGCGCCTCGGCTGGGGCTTCGGGATCCCGATCGTGTGGATGATCGGCACGCTCGCCATCCTGCCGATCGTGGTCTACGTGATCAGCTACATCCCCTGGGCGGTGTCGACCGCCGGCAGCCCGCAGCTGTTCCCGGGCTGGCCCCCGGGTCACACCGGGCAAACCCTGCTCGAGCTGACCAAGTCGATGTACGACTACCACAACACGCTCCGCCAGAGCCACCCCGCCTCGTCGCCCTTCTGGGCCTGGCCGCTCGACTTCAAGCCGGTCTGGTTCTACCAGGGCAGCTTCGCCGGCGACACCTCGTCGGCGATCTACGACAACGGCAACCTGATCACCTGGTGGCTCGAGATCCCGGCGATGGCCTTCGTGGCCTGGCAGGCGTTCAAGCGAGGCAGCCTGGCCCTCGGCCTGATCACGATCGGATTCGTCATGCAGTGGGTGCCCTGGATGCGGATCGACCGGGCGACGTTCCAGTACCACTACTACACCTGCCTGCCGTTCCTCGTGATCGCCCTGGCCTACCTGCTGGCTGAGCTGTGGAACGGAGCCTCGCACAAGACCTGGCTGCTGGCCCGGGTGTCGGCCGCCCTGGTCGTGCTTGGACCGGGATTGCTGTGGGTGTTCAAGGGGCCACTGTGCGACTTTGTCCGGGTCAACACGGCCAATCCCGGCTCCGGCGCCTGCGTGGAATCGACCCCGGGCGACCTGCTGATCACGGTCCAGGCGGCCGGCCTGGCCGTGGTCATGGGTGTGGCCGGGATCCTGCTGGTCACCCAGCTCGTCCGGCTGCGGGGCAGGGCGGGTGATCGGCAGCTCGCGCTGATCGTGCTCACGGCCGTGGGCGCCGTGGTCGGCGTGGTGCTCGTCCGGATCATCCTGCCCACGACTGCGCTGATCGACCAGGCCGGCTTCTCTACGGCGCCAATTGCCATCGTGATCCTGGCCATCCTCAGCCCGATCGCGTGGGTTGTCCTGACCGCCCGCGATGCCCGTCGGTTCGTGGCTGGGGTCCTGTCTGCCGCGGCCGTCTTCTTCATCGTCTTCTACCCGAACATCGCGGCGCTGCCGTTGCCGTCCACGATCTTCAACTTCTACCAGGGGATCATCCCGCCCTGGCTGTACCCGTTCCAGTTCCCCGACAACACCGACGCGCCGGTGGCGGCCCAGCCGCTGCTGTCGCTCGTGCCGATCCTGACGGCGGTGATGCTGACCGTGCTGTGCGTGGTCGTGGGCTATAGCGCCTGGTCGGCCCGGATTCCGCGGGTCGTCCCGCAGCCAGCTTCGGGCGATGACGACGTGGCCGGCCCGTGGCGGATCGATGATGCGGCCGACGACGAGCCGCTGGCGAGCATCCAGGATCTTCCGGCTCCTCCGCGACGACCGGCTCCGGACGCACCGCGGGAGTCCGGACGCAGCGGCGTCGCCCGACGCCGAGGGTGGCGGCGAGCCCGGATCGGAGACCACCCGGCGCTCTCTAGGCCGTTCCCCGGTCCGGCGCGGCCGCTATCGGCCGGCTCGCCGCCACGAACCCCCACACTGCGTGCCTAACGAGCGTTCGGTAGAGGCCTAGTCACGCAGGTTTGCTGCCGGGAACGCGGCGCCAGGCGGGATCGGGGCGTGAAAGTCGGCCGGCAGGGCACCGTTGGCGGCCAGGCGCCGGATCACGAAGCCGTAGTAGGCCTCGACCTTGGCCGTGATCCGCTCCCAGCTGAACTCGGCCGCCCGGGCCGGCCCGGCCAGGCGCATCGCTTCGCTCAGGGCCGGATCGCCCAGGACCCGGCGATTCCACCGGCCAGCTCCTTGGGCTCGTGCGGCTCGACCAGGATCGCGTTCTCGCCCCGCCGCACGACACCCTTGTAGCCGTGGATGTCGGAGCACACGATCGGCGCCCCGGCGGCCATCGCCTCGAGCAGGACGATCCCGAAGGACTCGCGGCCGGTGGCGGGCGAGACGAAGACATCGGCCGTCTTGTACAGCTGGACCTTCTCGGAATCGCTCACCCGGCCCAGGAACTCCACGTCGAGCAGGCGCCGGGTCAGGACATAGCGCCGGGCCTCGCGTTCCTGGGGCCCGGAGCCCACGATGAGCAGGCGACTGGCGACGCCATCCCGGCGCAGGATCCGGTAGGCCTTGAGCAGCTCGAGCAGGCCCTTGCGAGGCTCGTGGCGGCCCACGAACAGCAGGTTGGGCGTGCCGTCCTGCCAGCGGGCGATGGGGACGGCCCGATCGAAGCGGGCCAGGTCCACCCCGTTGGGGATGACCTTGTAGTCGCCCGGGAAGTAGCGGTCGATGAAGTGGCGGGCGGCCGCGCTGACCGCGATCCGGCCGTGGAGACGGGAGGCGTGGCCCTGCATGAAGCGCCGCCCGAACTCGTACGAGGGCGAGAACCCGGCATAGGCATGGAACGTGGCCACGTTCACGCTGCGCGATTGGTGGAGCAGGATGAGCGAAAGGAAGGGTACGAACGGCTCGTGGAAATGGAGCACGTCGAACTTCTCCCGATCGAGCATCCGGCCGATCTGGCTGACGTAGCGGGGCGACACCGTGATCGTGCCGACGGAGCCGTTGGTGGGCATGCTGAAGCCCTTGCCCAGCCGGATGACGTCGCCCTCGGAGGCGCGCTGCAGGCCGTGGCTGCTGCTGATGATCCGGACATCGTGGCCGCGCAGGCGCAGGTTCTCGTACAGGTAGCGGACGTGCTCGTTGACGCCGCCCGGCACCGGGTAGACGTAGGGCGTGACCAGGCCGATCTTCATCGCGCCTCGTCCTCCGGGCCGAGGTCCAGCTGGGGTGGCCGCAGGCGCCCGCCAGGGTAGCCGTGATCCCGCCCGGTCCCATCGTTGCGAACCCGGCCCCGCGTCTCGTCGCGGATGTCCCGGCCGTACTTGCGGAGCTGCCGGCCGAACGTGCCGAGCTGCCCGGCGGTGGCGTGGAACGTCCCTTGCCAGCCGGTCTGGCCGGCCAGGATCGCCGAACGCAGGTCGCCGGCCGAGGTCCCCGGGAAGGTGGTCGAGCCCTGGCCGATTGCGCTGAGGGCATGGGCATCGCTGCTGCCGACCGCCGCCAGCCCGTGGCTCGCGGCGAACCGGACGACCCGCCGGTGGACCGGCCGGCCGAAGGTGGTGGGGTTGAACACCTCGAGCGCATCCGGGTGGCAGCGTGGGTCGGGATCGGCCAGCAGCCGCCGGAGCGTCACGCCCTGGGCGCACAGCGGATAGGGGAAGAGGGGATGGGCCGGGATCGCCAGGCCGCCCTGTTCGTGGACGGCGATGATCGACGCGCGGAGCGATTGCCAGGGCCGGATCGGCTCGCTCAGCCACAGCCCCAGGAGATGGCCGCCCCGGGTCGAGATCTCCTCACCGATGACGACCTCGAGGGCGAGCCCGCGCCGGATGGCCAGGGCCCTTGCCGCCTGCGCTGCGTCGATCCGATCGTGGTCGGTGATGGCCAGGACGTCCAGGCCGAGGGCGACGGTCGCGCCCAGGATCTGGTCGATGCTGGCCGTTCCATCGGAGGCCAGGCTGTGCACGTGGAGGTCGGCCCGGCCGGTCATGCGCCGGCCACGCTCGCTCGGCTGGCGTCGCCGGTCACGCTGCGTTCCCGGCGACGAGATCGGGCCAGATCGGGAAGAAGATCGCCCACCATTGCTCCGGCGCCCGCACGATCACCCGCTCGAAGGCTGCGGCCTCAGCGGCCAGGAAGGCCGTGACCTGCTCCCGGCGGCTGCCCCCGCCGGGAGCCTCGATCCGTTCGACGCGGCCGCGGTAGTGGCCCGGGCCGGTCCGCCAGACACCGGCCACGAAACAGGGCACGCCGGACTGGACGGCCAGCAGGCCGGGACCCGCAGGGATCGGCGCCGGCACTCCAAAGAAGGGCAGCTCGACGCCGCCCCCGGTGATGTCGCGATCCGCGATCAGGCCGGCGATCTCGCCCCGCTCGAGGGCCGCGCTGAGCTCCCGGCGGGCCTCCCGGATCCCGACCAGCCGAACGCCGATCACACCCCGGGTGCGCACGAACCAGGCCTGGATCGCCGGCTCGGCGACGGCCTCCATGGGCGCGGTCACGGGCCGGCCGGCCCGTTCCACGAGGTAGAAGCCGGGCAGCTCGAGCGCGCCGAAGTGAAGGCCCACGAAGATCATCGGGCCGTCGACCGCAAAGGCAGCCTCGACGTCGGCCGGATTGTCGACCGAGGTCCGCTCGCGGACATAGGCGCCGCCCATGATCGGCGCGCGCATCGTCTCGAGGTAGTTCCGGGCGTAGTGGCGGAAGGCCGAGCGGAGGAGCCGCTCGAGCGCCGCGGGGTCGCCGGCGGCCGGCCAGGCGCTCGGGTCACCGGCCGAGTTGGCCGCCATCCAGCCCACTACCCGGCCGAGATTGGCGCGGGCCAGGCGGCGCTTGTCGGCCGCCGTGCGATACCAGACGTCGCCGGCCAGGTTGGCCAGCCCGACCGCCAGCCGCTCCGGCAGGTGGCAGGCCAGCCACGATCCGGCGCCGAGCGAGCCGGGCCGCCAGCCGGCCGCGCCAGGAGCCGGCGGCCGGCGAGGCCGGAGTTGCCTGGACGGCCTGGGGATCGCTGCTCATCGCAGGTTGGCCGCCATGCGCTCGGCCCGGGCCGCCAATGCCTCGGCTTCGGCCTCGGTCGCCGGCCACATCGGCTTGAAGCTGTACCACTGCTCGGGCGCCGCCCCGATGGTTCGTTCCAGGGCAGCGGCGATTCGCTGGGACGCCGCCTGGAGGTCGGCCGGGCTGCTCGATGGAACCGTGAAGGGTTCGTCGAGCACGACCAGGAAGTGGTCGTTGGCCTGGCGCCGGATCGTGATCGGCAGGATCGAGGCGCCGGTCTTGGCGGCCAGGGCGGCCGGCCCGGCCGGCAGGTTGGTCCAGGCTCCGAACAGGCGAACCGGGATGCCCTCCTCGCGATAGCCCCAGTCGACCAGCAGGGCGAGCAGCTCGTGCCGGCGCAGGACGCCGTAGACCTCGCGCAGGTTGCGCCACGGGATCACCTGGACGCCCCACGATTCTCGCTGGCGACGGAGAATCTCGAACAGCTCGGGAAAGGTGGAATTGTCGGCCACGACCGCGATCGGCCAGCCGCGCTCGGCTACCCCCGCCGCAACCACCTCGTTGTTGCCCACGTGGCAGGCGACCAGGATCATGCCGTTGGCCGCCCGCCAAACCCCCTCGAGCTCATCGAGCCCGACCGCGTCGACGAGGGCGGCCGCCTGGGCCTTGCTCAGCCGGGGCAGGCGCATGAGCTCGACCAGGTAGCGGGCGTAGGTGCCGTAGGCCTGGAGGGCCAGCCGGCGCACGGCCGGGCTGTTCGGCGGCTTGCCCAGGACGTGCCCGAAGTTGAGGTTGGAGTAGCGCCGCTTCGTTGGCCAGAGCAGGTACGAGGCGCGGGTGAACCAGCCGATCACTGTCCAGGCCGGACGGGCCGGCAGGCGGCCGAGAGTCCATGAACCGCCCCGGTAGAGCAGGGCACTGGTCCGCTCGATCAGGCGGCCGCCCACGACCGGCCGGGTCGTGAACGGGTCGGCCCGGACCGGGTTCGGGCGGCTGGATGTGGCTGAGCGGTCGGGAACCGGCGGCGGGCCGGCCTCCGACCGCCCAGGGTCGGTCATTCGGTCGTCAGCCAGCGGAGGCCGCAACCTTCGCCTTGGCGCCGGACATCCGGCGATAGGTCTTCTTGATCGGCGCCTCGGTCCCGACCAGGGTCTCGTTGTCCTCGCCCCGGATGAACGCCTCGACCCGGTTGAACGCGATGTCGTCGTGGATCTGGTGGGGCGGGCTCTTCATGAAGTAGCTCGACGGGGCCACCAGGGTGCCCTTCAGCCCGCGATCGAGGCCGAGCTTCAGGCAGCGGATCGCGTCGGTGATCACGCCGGCGCTGTTCGGGCTGTCCCAGACCTCGAGCTTGAGCTCGGCGTTGAGGGGCACGTCGCCGTAGGTCGTGCCTTCCATCCGGATGTAGCACCACTTCCGGTCGAGAAGCCACGGCACGTGGTCGCTCGGGCCGACGTGGATGTCGTCGGGATCGAGCTCGTAGTCGAGCATCGAGGTGACGGCGTTCGTCTTGCTGATCTTCTTGCTCTCGAGGCGCTCGCGTTCGAGCATGTTCAGGAAGTCGGTGTTGCCCCCGAAGTTGAGCTGGTAGGTCCGGTCGAGACGGACGCCCCGGTCCATGAACAGGCGGGTCAGGACGCGGTGGGTGATCGTCGCGCCGACCTGGCTCTTGATGTTGTCGCCGATGACCGGCAGGCCTTCCTCGGCGAAGCGGCGCTGCCAGTAGGGCTCACGGCCGATGAACACGGGGATGGCGTTGACGAAGCCGACGCCGGCCTTGAGGGCCTGCTCGACGTACCACTTGGTCGCCTCTTCGGAGCCGACCGGCAGGTACGAAACGACGACGTCAACCTGGCGCTCCTTGAGGATCCCGACCACGTCGGCCGTGGGTCCGGGCGCCTTTTCGATGATCTGGCTGAGGTACTTGCCCAGGCCGTCGTGGGTCATCCCGCGTTCGACCTTGACCCCCATGTGGGGCACCTGCTTGAAGACATAGGTGTTGTTGGGCTTGGTGTAGATCGCCTCGGACAGGTCCTTGCCGACCTTGTTCTTGTCGACGTCGAAGGCGGCCACGAACTCGATGTCGCGGATGTGATAGCCGCCCAGGTCGACGTGCATCAGGCCGGGCACGAAGTCGTCCTTCTTGGCGTCCTCGTAGTAGTAGCGGCCCTGGACCAGGCTGCTGGCGCAGTTGCCCACGCCGACGATCGCGACCCGGATCTTGCCGTCGTTGCGGCCATAGCCGGCGCGGGTCTTGGTCGTGGTCGCTGGGCCGGAGGCGGCTGCGGCCGACTTGCCGTTCGTCCCGGTCTTGCCATTGCTGTCGTTCTTCGGCACGTGTGCTCTCTCCTACTTGCCGTCGGTTGGGGCGGCCTGATTCGTGACATGGATGATGCGCTGGATGACCGTGATCGTGGCGAGGACCCCGATGAGGCCGAGGGCCAGCCACAACGGCCGCGAGCCGTCGCCTTGGACGCCGCCGGTCAGGCCGGCTGCCAGGAGGCCCAGGCTCAGGATGACGAGCCGGATCTCGCGCGGGGCCAGGCCGACCGCGGCCATGCCCTTGCCCGGCGCAAATCCGAGGGATTCGGCCCTGGCCCGGGCGTAGCTGACCATGAAGGCCGAGGCCATGGCGAAGGCCGCCAGGCCCGCCCCCAGGCGATCGCCGGGCGCCAGGCAGCCGACGATGATCCCGAGGTAGACGACCGCCTCGCCCCACCGGTCGAAGACCGAGTCGAGGAAGGCGCCCGTGTTGAAGGCGGTGCCGGTGGCGCGGGCGAGCGAGCCATCGAACATGTCGAAGGCGCCGCCGATGAATACGACAACGGCGGCCGCCAGCCACAAGTCGGGGGCGGCCAGGACGGCTCCAGCCACGGTGATCGCGAAGCCGAGCAGGGTCAGTCCGTTGGGGGTCAGGCCGAGCCGGCCGAAGAACAGGGCGACCGGCTGGCCGATGTTCCGGACCCGGTCGCGCAGCTGGGCCATGGTCATGGGCTGGGGCGACGCCCAGGACGTCGCGCTCCTGGATCGCGGCTTCGGCGAAGGCGCTCGGGCGCAGGCTGCAGATCGTCTCGCGGCCGGCCCGGGCGGTGGTCACGATGCCCGAGGCCCGGAGCTTGCCCAGGTGCCAGCTGACGAGGGGCTGGCTCAGCCCGACATGTTCGATGAGCTCGGTCACGGTCGCCGAACCGTCGGCCAGGCGCTGGATGATCCGCAGCCGGTTGACATCGGCGAGAGCCTTGTGGAACAGCCGGATCTGGCGCAGGTCGTCAGGCTGGTCGACGACGGAGGCGACCGTGGAACGAATTCTGGCGGGCGAGGGGCTCAGGTTCAGGTGCTCCGCTGGCGCCCGTTTCAACGGGCATTTATATAAATCGTTGTTGATCCTATCCCTGCCCAATCCACCTGTCAAGCCCTGCCGGTGGGTTCCCGGCGGCCCAGCGAGGGTGGCGCCGAACGGGCCGACTACACTCGAAGGATGACGGGACGGGATCGCGCCATCCTGCTCGCGGTGCTCGGCATCGCCGTGTTCCTGACCGGCCTCGAGCTGATGATCACGGCCGTTGCCCTGCCCACGATCGTGACCAGCCTGGCCGACTGGACCCAGCTCCGGACGGCCTCCTGGATCGTCAACGGCTACCTCCTCGTCTACGTGGCCACGATGCCCCTGGCCGGCCGGCTGGCGGACCTGTGGGGCGCGCGCCGGCTGCTCCTGCTCGGGCTGTTCGCCTTCACCCTGGGGTCCGCCCTGGCCGGCGCCAGCCAGGGCCTCGGCCAGCTGATCGGGGCTCGCCTCGTCCAGGCCTTCGGCGGCGGCATCATCGTGCCCGTCGCGACCGCCGCAGCGGCCCATTTGTACGGTCCGGCGGCTCGTCCGCGGGCCCTCGGCGTGATTGGCGGCCTGACCTTCCTGGGCATGGCCGCGGGACCGTTCGCCGGGGCGGCGATCCTCGGCTCGCTCCATCCAGCGACCGCCCTGGCCAATGCGGCCTGACCAGCGGGCCGCTGGTCGAGCTGCTCGCGCCGGCCTGGCGCTGGGTGTTCTACCTCAACGTGCCGATCGGACTGGCAACCCTGGTCCTGGCCTGGGCAGCCACCGCCAACTGGGATACCCCCCGCCGTTCGACCCGGGTGGACCTGCTCGGTGGGATCGCCTTCACCGCCGGGCTGGGCGCCTTGCTCGTCGGGCTGACCCTGGTGGGCAGCGGCCTCGACGCGCTGCCGCTCGGGCTGGTGGTGGTGGGCCTGGCCGGCCTGGCCCGGCCATCTTCCTGGGCCGGCGCCGGCCGGACCCGTTCATCGACGTCCGCCTCTTCCGTGACCGGGTCTTTGCCTCGGCCGCGATCGTCTCCCTCCTGACTGGCTACGCCTTCGCCACGGCGATCATCGGTGGGGCCGTCTTCGTCGATCGGGTCCTGTACGGCGGACCCGGCCGCAGCAGGCGGCCCTCGGCGCGCTGGCGGCGGCCACCGCGGTCGGCGCGCTGGCGTCAGGCTTCCTGGTCCGGGCCATCCCGCTCCGGGCGCTGACCCTGATCGGCCTGGTCCTGGCCGCCGCCGCCCTCGGGATCATGTCGCGCTGGACCGCCTCGACCCCGCTGGCCCAGGTCTCGGGGGCGATGGCCCTCTTCGGACTGGGTTTCGGCCTGACGGTGACGCCGCGCTCGACGGCCGCCGTCGAGCGGGCCGGCGAGGCCGCCTTCGGGATCGCCTCGGCCACCGTGACCGTCGCCCGGATGATCGGCATGGCCATTGGCCTGGCCGTCCTGACCGCCTACGGCTCGACCGTGATCGACCGGCTCCATGACCAGATCTACAACACGCCGGGCGGCTACCTCCAGTACATCCCGGCCGAACTCCAGGGACGCGACCTGCACGATCCCCTGGTCGTCGGCGCACTCGAGACGTGGGCTTCGGGGGAGGCGGCCCAGATCATGGTCGGCCTGTTCCTGATCGCGGGCCTGCTGGTGATCCTGGCCATTCCGCCCGGCCTGGCCCTGGGCTCGGGCCTCTAGCCGCAGGTCAGCGGGTGGGGCGTTGGATGGGCGGCCGCTGGATCAGCTGGACCCGAGCTGAGCGGCTTGGCAATCACCTGGACCTTCTGGATCGTGCCCCGGGGACCCTCCGAGGTCTGCAGCCAGAGCGACTCATCGGTCGTGGCAAAGGCGGCGTCGAGGTCGGTGATGTGGCGCCGGACGGCGGTCACCTCGTACAGGAACTCCATGTTGTCGCTGGTGTAGACCTGGACGAGCATCCCGATCATCGACTTGCCGTTGTTGATCGTGGACGCGGTCAGAATCGGCAGGAACATGCCGGTTCGGGCGTGGGCATAGATGTAGGTGGCACCGGGCTGGCCGGGCTGGTGGAGCTGCTGGATGTACATGGCCACGTTGCAGGGCGGAAATGAATCCGCGCTGCCCGGCTGGAGGATCACCGGCAGGTCGATCCCCAGGGCGGCCACGACGACCCGCGTCGCGACCCGGCTGGCGGCCGCCGAGCTGCTGGTCCGGGCGTGGCCAGCGGCTCGAGCGTCTGAGCCCGGACGGTCCGGGCTGGGCGCCAGGCTGGCCGGACTCGGCGGGATCGTCGGGCCGGCCGCCGCGGTGACCGGCTGGGTGTAGGTCAGCAGGCCGGCGGCGATCAGGACAACCCCGATCGCGGTCAGCAGGGCGGAGGCGATTCGGCGGCGCAGGGTGGCGTAGGTCTCCATCGACGGCCGATCCTAGCGCGGAACGAGCCAGTCCGCCCCGGGTCCCGTCGTACTGGTACGCTCCGCCCGATGTCGAACCGGCTCATCCTCCTGATCGCACTGGTAGCCGGGCTCGTGACCGGGATGGTCCTGTTCTTCGCCGTGGTCGCCTTTGCGCCCGCCCAGACCCACGCCGCGGCCACCCCCGCCCTGCCCAGCCCGAGCCCGTCGCCGACGCCCCGTCGCCCACGCCCATCCCGTCCCCGTCGCCAAGCCCCTCGGCCAGTCCCTCCCCGAGCCCGACCAACGGTCCGACGGCGGCACCACCGAGCTCGACCGCTCCCACCGCCCGTCCCCAGCCGACCCCAACCCGGACGCCCGCTCCGACCGTCCGGCCGACCGCGACGCCGACCGCGCCTCCGTCGGCCAGCCCGAGCCACAGCCCATCGCCGACCCCGGCGTCATCGTCCTGACCAGCCGCCAGGCCGAACGCCGAAAACTCCCTCGCGACCTGGCGGCCCGGGTCAGCGCACCGGCCGGCCGGATCCTGATCGTCACCGACTTCGACGGGACGATCGCCGAGATCGACCTCGATCCGATGGCCGCCACGATCGATCCAGGGGCTCGGCGCGGCCTGCGTCGCCTGGCCCGCCTCGCCGCCGACCGACCCGACCGGCTGGCCCTGGCCGTCCTCAGCGGCCGGGCCATGGCCGACGTCGCCGGGCGAGTCCGGATCGGCGGCGTCCACTACCTCGGCAACCACGGCCTCGAGCGCGCCTGGCTGGCCCGCCACGGCCGGCTGGCCGGGCTGCACTCCGATGAACCGCCGGACGACTCCGGGTCCGCCTCGGCTCGCCTGGGCCGAGCCGTGGCCGAGGCCCTCGGCCGGCCGGCCTGGCTGTTCGTCGAGGTCAAGGGTGGCTCGGTCGCGTTCCACTACCGCCAGGCCCCGGTCGCCGCCACGGCGTTCCGCCAGCTCGACGCGGCCGTCTCGGAGGCCCTTCGGACGGAACGACTCGAGCTCGAGCGCTTCGACGGCCGGCTGATCGTGGAGCTGCGCCCGGTCGGTGCCGGCGGCAAGGGCGCTGCCGTCCGCCGGCTGCTGGCCGAGCTGCGGCCCGCCTCGGTCCTGGCCCTGGGCGACGATCGTTCGGATGCCGAGGTCTTCGAGGTCCTCCGGGGCGAGCGATCGTCAGGCCGGCTGGCCGCCCTGAACGTGGGCGTCCACGATCGTCAGGCAACGCCCGCCGCGGTGCTCGAGGCGGCCGACGTGATGCTGGCCCGGCCACGCGAGGCCGGCCAGCTGCTGCTCGCGTTGGCCGCGGGCTTGGGCCGCGAGGCCGCTCGGCCTACTGGATAAGGGCCTTGGCGGCTCGCTCCACGACGGGCAGGAGGAGCTCGGGCAGGACGCCCAGCACGACGGTCAGGATCGCCGACACGATCAGGCCGGTCCGCATCAGCCGGCCGAGCACGACCGGGGCCGGCTCGCCTTTCGACTCCCGCATGAACATGTAGACCACGACCCGCAGGTAGTAGAACGCGGCGACCGCGGCGTTCAGCACGGCGATGATCGCCAGGATCCCGGCCGGCCCGCCGGCCTCGACGGCCGCCAGGATCACGTAGGCCTTGGCGAAGAAGCCGGCCGTCGGCGGGATGCCGGTCAGGGACAGCAGGAACAGGGTCATCAGGCTCGCCAGGAGCGGTTCGCGCCGGCCGAGTCCGGCGAAGCTCTCGAGCTGGCTGGAGATCCCCGTCCGGCGCTGGAGCGCCGCCACGACCGCGAAGGCGCCCAGGTTCATGCCGCGTACGCCGCGCCGTAGTAGAGCAGGCCCTCGAGGCCCTGGATCTGCGAGTTCGGGCTCGACCAGGCGGCCAGCCCGATGAGCATGTAGCCGGTGTGGGCGATCGAGCGAGTAGGCCAGCATCCGCTTGACGCTGTCCTGGGTGAGGGCGACCAGGTTGCCCAGGGTCATCGTCAGGGCAGCCAGGACGATGATCACGACGTTCCAGTCGGCGCTCAGGGGGCCGAGCGCGTCCACGAACAGGCGCAGGATCAGGGCGAAGGCGCCGACCTTGGGCACGACCGAGAGGTAGCCGGTGACCGGCGTGGGCGAGCCCTGGTAGGCGTCCGGCGTCCAGTAGTGGAACGGCACCGCCGCGATCTTGAAGGCGACCCCGGTGGTCAGGAAGGCCAGGCCCATGGCCAGGCCCGGCCGGCAGCGGCGCCGGCCCGCCGACCATGGCCGCCGAGCGCGGCGGCGACGCCGTCGATCCGGGTCGTGCCGGTGAGGCCCCAGATGAAGGCCAGCCCGAACAGGAAGATCGCCGAGCTGAACGAGCCGAGCAGGAAGTACTTGATGGCGCCCTCGGTCGAGAGCGCGTCGTGCTTGGCGAAGCCGGCCAGCAGGTAGCCCGGCAGGACCATCAGCTCGAGGCCGAGGAAGAGGACGAGCAGGTCGCGCCGAGGCCGAGATGAGCATCGCCCCGCTCATCGCGAACACGAGCACCGCCGCGAACTCGGCGCACCGGCAGGTCGCGCGGCTCGAGGTAGTCGGGGGCGAAGAGGAGGGTCAGGGCGACGATCGGCGACGAACAGGAGGTCGAGGTACGTCGTCAGGTCGTCGACCGTAGGCCCCGTCGAACGCGGTCGCCGGCGTCTGGCCCGCCACGAGGATGCCAGGACGGCGACGACGGCCAGGCCGATGAAGGCCACGAGCCAGCGCCGGCACGCGCCGTGCCGGGCAGGATCGAGGTCGGCCACGATGACCAGGACCGCCACGACGATGGCCGCGGCGAACGGGGCGATCGGTGCTCAGGTCGGCCCAGCTCATCCTCGCGCTCGCCCCGTCACTGCCAGAAGAACAGGTGGATCGGGCGGACCCCCTGGACCTCGGCCAGGACCGTTGTGACCGTGCCCTGGACCATGTGCAGGAGCAGGCCCGGGAACAGGCCGAAGACCACGATCATGGCGCCCAGGGGCACGATCGTCAGCGACCTCGATCGGCGAGATATCGGTCAGGTGGTCGCCCAGGCCGCGCAGGAAGTCGGACAGCTCGCCGGTGAAGATCCGCTGGTACATGAAGAGCAGGTAGGCCGGCCGCCCAGATCATGCACGAGGCCGCGACCGCGGCCACCCACGGGTTGTAGGCAAACGCGCCGAGCAGGACCAGGAACTCGCCGACGAAGCCGGACAGGCCGGGCAGGCCGGCACTGGCGAACACGAAGAAGCCGAAGGCCGCCGCATAGACCGGCGTCCGGCCGGCCAATCCGCCGAATCTTGGCGATCGTCCGGTCATGGGTCCGCTCGTACATGACCCCGATCATCAGGAACAGGGCCGCCGGTGATCAGGCCGTGGTTGACCATCTGGAGGATGGCCCCCTGGAGGCCCTGTTCCTGGAAGATGAAGATGCCCAGGGTGACGAAGCCCATGTGGGTCACCGAGGAGTAGGCGATCAGCTTCTTCCAGGTCGGGTTGGACCAGGGCCACGATCGCGCCGTAGATGATCGCGATCAGGCTGAGCACGATGATCAGGGGCGAGAACGTCAGGGCCGCGCCGGGGAAGAGGGGCACGCGCGAAGCGGATGAAGCCGTAGGCGCCCAGCTTGAGCAGGATCGCCGGCCAGGATGACCGAGCCGGCCGTGGGCGCCTCGACGTGGGCGTCGGGCAGCCAGGTATGGAACGGGAACATCGGGACCTTGATGGCGAAGGCCAGGAAGAAGGCCAGGAAGGCGAACAGCTGGACGTTGCTGGCGAAGCCGGTGGTCGCCGCGAAGCTGCGCAGGGTGATGAAGTCGAAGGCGCCGACCCAGGTCCCGGTCGCCGCTTCGAAGGTGTAGGCCGTGGCCAGGATCGCCGACCAGCATCAGGAGCGAGCCGACCAGGGTGTACAGGACGAACTTGATCGTGGCGTAGATCCGGTTGGAGCCGCCCCAGATCCCGATGATCAGGTACATCGGGACGAGGACGACCTCCCAGAAGATGTAGAACAGGAACAGGTCGAGGGCCACGAACACGCCGATCAGGCCGACCTCGAGGATCAGGAACGAGATCATGTATTCCTTGAGCCGTTCCTTGATCGGCCCGAACGAGGCCAGGATGCTGATCCAGCTGAGGGTCGTGGTCAGGACCACCAGGATCGTCGACAGGCCGTCGGCGCCCACCTTGTACTGGATCCCGAACAAGGGCACCCAGTCGTGGACCTCCTGGTACTGGAAGGCCGGGTTGGTCGGATTGAAGCCGATCAGCAGGAGCAAGGACAGGCCGAACGCCACGAGTGCGAAGACCAGCGCGGTGGCCCGGATCAGGCCGGCCTGCTGGCGCGGCAGGAAGGCAATCACGATCGCCCCGACGAGGGGCACGAACGTGATCAGGCTGATCAGCGGAATGTCGGCCACGTTCATCGGCCAGCCACGATCAGGAGGTAGGCCACGGTCATGACCAGCAGCCCGATGGCGATGCCCAGGGCATAGTTCTGGACCCGGCCGGTCTGGACCCGGCGCAGGCCGCCGCCGGCCGAGATGACCGCCCCGCCGATCGCGTTGACCGTGCCATCGACGACGTTCCGGTCGAACCACCACAGGCCGTTGGCGACCCGTCCGCCGATCCGGATGAAGAGCAGGTCGTTCAGGTCATCGAACCACCACTTGTTGAGCGAAGCCCGGTACAGGAAGCGGGTCGCGCCGCTCGATCCGACCAGCTCGTTGACCTCGGTCGGGCGAGCCTTGGCCCGGAATGGCCCGAGATCGACCCCGAAGAAGCGCCAGGCCAGGGCGATCCCGATGGCCGCGATCGTCACGCTGGCCAGGATCAGGACCCCATCCAGGCCGAACAGGGCGAACGGCTGCTCGGTCCGGCCGGCGGCGCTGACCGCTGGGGCGAAGACCGGTTCGAGCCAGCCCTGCAGCCGGCTGGCCCCGAACGGCAGGCCCAGGAACAGCCCGACCAGGACGGTCGGGATCGAGAGCAGGATCAGGGGCACGGTCATCGCCCGGCCCGACTCGTGGATCTCGGGCTCGACCGCAGGATCGACCCGGCTGGCGCCCCAGAAGGTCAGGCCCATCAGCCGGAACATGTAGAACGCGGTCATCCCGGCCACCAGGAAGCCGACCGCCCAGACCCACAGGAAGCCGTTCTTGAAGGCCTCGCCCAGGATCTCGTCCTTGCTGAAGAAGCCGGCCAGGGGTGGGATGCCCGAGATGGCGATCGAGCCGATCAGCATCGTCCAGTAGGTGACCGGGATCTTCTTGGACAAGCCGCCCATCTTGCGCATGTCCTGCTCGTCGTGGACGGCGTGGATGACCGAGCCCGAATCGAGGAACAGGAGGCCCTTGAAGAAGCCGTGGGCCATCAGGTGGAAGATCGCGGCGGTCCACGCGCCGACGCCCAGGGCGGCAAACATGTAGCCCAGCTGGGACAGGGTCGAGTAGGCCAGGACCCGCTTGATGTCGGTCTGGGTAAAGGCGATCGAGGCGGCCAGGATGGCCGTGAACGTGCCGATCGCCGCGACGACGACCATGACCTCGGGGGCATGGGCGAAGATCGGGCTGGTCCGGGCGATCAGGTAGACGCCGGCGTTGACCATCGTCGCGGCGTGGATCAGGGCCGAGACCGGGGTCGGGCCTTCCATCGCGTCGGGCAGCCAGACGTGGAGCGGGAACTGGGCGCTCTTGCCGACCGCGCCGCACAGGACGAGCAGGGCGATCCAGCTGATCGTGGTGTGGTCGAGGCTGCCGATCTGGCCGAGCACGGCCTGCACGTTGAGGGTGTGCAGGTTGACCCAGATCAGGGCGATCCCGAGGATGAACCCGACGTCGCCGACCCGGTTGACGATGAACGCCTTCTTGCTGGCCAGGGCCGCGCTGCGGCGGGGAAACCAGAACCCGATCAGCAGGTAGCTGCGACAGGCCGACCAGCTCCCAGGCCACGAAGATGACCAGGAAGTTGTCGGCCAGGATGAGCAGGAGCATCGAGAACATGAACAGGTTGAGGTAGGCGAAGAAGCGCCAGTAGCCCCGGTCGTGGCTCATGTAGCCGACCGAGTAGACATGGACCAGGAGGCCGACCGTGGTCACCACGATGAGCAGGCAGGCGGTCAGCGTATCGACGAAGAAGCCGGCCGTCACGGTGAACTGGCCGGCCGGGATCCAGCTCCCAGAACGACACGCCGTGGCCGTGCTCGCCGAACGGGGCCGCCCCGGTGATCGCTCCGGCGGCCACGATCATGGCGGCCAGCCAGCACAGCCCGATCACGGCCAGGGGGACGGCGCTGGCGGCGGCCTTGCCCCAGCGGTCCTGGAGTCGCCGGCCGAAGACCACGCTGAACACGAATCCAGCCATGGGCAGGACCGCGATCAACGGGATCAGCGTGTCGTAGGGCATCGTCCGCGCCTAGTCGCGCATCGTGTCGTATTCGTCGACGAGGGGCGTCTTCTTGTTGCGGTAGATCGCGATCACGATCGACAGGCCGACCGTGGCTTCGGCCGCCGCCACGGCCAGGACGATCAGGGCGATCGCCGAGCCCTGGACCTTGAGCGCCGGGATGAACGCCCCGAAGGCCAGGATCGAGAGGTTGACCGCATTGAGCATCAGCTCGATCGACATGAGCATGCTGATCGCATTGCGCCGGGCCAGGAAGCCGAACGTGCCGATCGCGAACAGGATGCCGGCCAGGATCAGGTAGGCATCGAGCGAGTGGCTCATTCCGGCCGGTCCTCGCGCTTGGCCAGGAAGATGCCCCCGATGACGGCCGCCAGCAGGAGCACGCTGACGACCTCGAACGGCAGCACGAACTGGTTGAACAGGACGGAGGCCAGGACGTCCGTGCCCGTCCGGATCGGAGCCGACACGGCGTTCCAGTTGGTGGCCAGGACGGTCAGCGCGATGAGCACGGCCAGGATGACCGCGGCAATCGCGGCCGGCAGGGCCTGGGTCTGGAACACCAGCCGGGCCGGGGCGGCCTTCGTCTGGGTCAGCATGATCGCGAACAGGACGAGCACGCTGATCGCGCCGATGTAGACCAGGACCTGGGCCGCGGCGACGAGCGGGGCCCCGATCAGCACGTACAGGCCGGCCAGGGCGGCGAAGGAGACCATCATGGCCAGGCCGCACCGGATGATGTCGCGCAGGGTCACGACCAGCAGCGCCGAGCCAACCATCACCACGCTCAGGATGATGAACAGGACGTCATCCCACGACATGTTGATGAACGGCACAGCGTCCGGTATGGCCACGCGACTTGTCTCTCCCTCTAGACCGGGCGACCGGATCGGCACCGCCGAGCCGCTCGTACCCGGAATCAGCTACTTCGTGTGGGCGTGACCCGAGCCCGCGCCGCCGCCGCCAAGTCCGATTGACGAACCGTTGGTGTCCGTTCGAGTGTCCGTTCGAGTGTCCGTTGCCGTCGGGGCTGCCCAGCTCGGCCATGATCGACGGCGGCAGGACCGGCAGGAGCCGGCCGGGGTCGACGATCCGGCCGTCGGCCCGGGCGCGATCGAGCCAGTCGCGCTCGCGGTGGATGTAGGTCATCTCGGTCTCCCGGTTGATCGCGGCCAGGGCGATCAGGTCGATCGTGGGCTCCTCGCGACTGACGTGGGCGAGCTCGAAGTCGGCTCCGTCGCGGAGGGCGTCGTAGGGACAGGCATCGACGCAGATGCCGCACAGGATGCAGCGGCTCTCGTCGACCTCGTACTTCTGGAGGACTCTCGGCTTGGGCATCAGGGCGCCGGTCGGACAGGTCTCGGCGCAGCGGCCGCAGGACACGCAGGGGGTGTCGTTCAGGCTCATGTCCAGGGGCGTCGTGACCAGCGTGTCGAAGCCGATCCGCATGAAGTCGTAGCAGGCCGCGCCCACGACCTCGGAGCAGACCTGGGCGCATCGGCCGCAGTCGATGCAGCGCGACGGCTCGCGCAGGATGAAGGCGTGGCTGTCGTCCCGGATGTAGTCGTGGTTGATCCCGGTGAAGCAATTCTCGGAGACGCTCCGGTAGCCGGCACCCTGGTGGAAGGCAGGCTCCAGGGTGGGCAAGGTGGTGCCGTACTCGATCCCCAGCCGGCGCAGGTCGCAAAAGCCGATCGCCTCGCAGGTGCACTGCAGGCAGCGGGTGCTCTCGGCCACGGCCTCGGCCGGGCTGTATGGGATCTCGTACTCGACGTAGCTCTTGTTGCGCAGCTCGGGATCCATCGCCTTGAGCCGGTAGCGCGGCTCCTTGACCTCGCTGGTGAAGGGCACGATCGAGAGGAACTCGGGCTGCGGCTCGGCCAGCGTCTGGCGGGTCTTGAGGGCCGACAGGTCGAGGCCCTTGACGAAGGCATCCACGGCGTAGGCGCTGCGCCGGCCCTCGGCGACGGCGGCCACGACGGTCGCTGCCCCGATCCGCACGTCGCCCGAGCCGAACACGCCCGGGCGGCCGGTTTCGAAGGTCACCGCATCGGCCTTCAGCCGGCGCTGCTTGGTCGCCTCGAGGCCGTCCGAGCCCGGCCCGAACCAGCTCAGGTCGGGGCCCTGGCCAATCGCCAGCAGGACCCGGTCGCACTCGATCGTGAACTCGGTCCCGGGGGCCGGCTCGGGCCGCCGCCGGCCGGAGGCGTCCGGCTCGCCGAGCTGCTGGCGAATGAACTCGACCCCCGAAACCTTGCCCTTTCCATCGACCAGGACCCGCACCGGGGCCGCCTGGAAGATGGCCGTGGCTCCTTCCTCGATCGCCTCGTGGACCTCGTCCGAGGCGGGCATGTCCTTCATGTCCCGGCGGTAGACCAGGGTCACTTCCGAGGCGCCCTGGCGGACCGACGTCCGGGTGCAGTCCATCGAGGTGAAGCCACCGCCGATGACCACGATCCGCTTGCCGGCGTGGCCGGGATAGGCCAGCCCGAGGGTCGCCGTCTTGAGGTATTCGAGGCCGTCCAGGACGCCCTCGGCATCCTCGTTGGGGATGCCCAGCTTGTTCGTGTCGTAGCAGCCGATCGTGATCAGGACCGCGTCGTAGCCCTGGCCCTGGAGGTCGTCCAGGCTGAAGTCCCGGCCGAGGGCCTGGTTGCACTCGATTCGGCCGCCCAGCCGGGTCACGCTCTCGTACTCGGCTTCGAGGACCTCGACCTTGGGCAGGCGGTACTGGGGAATGCCGTAGCGGAGCATCCCGCCCGGTGCCGCGTCGCGCTCGAAGACGGTCACCTCGTGGCCGGCGATCAGGAGGTAGTAGGCGGCGGCCATCCCGGCCGGGCCGGAGCCGATCACGGCGACCCGCCGGCCGGTCTTCGGCTGGACCTCGAACGGGACGGGCGGATCGATGCCCTCGTTGAGCATCGCCTTGAGGACCTGGTCGCCGGCGTAGCGGTGGCTGTCCCGGATGGCGATCGCCTCGTCGACCTCGTCCCGCCGGCAATGCTCCTCGCACGGCGCCGGGCAGACCCGGCCGAGCACGGACGGGAACGGGATCGTGCGCTTGAAGATCCGGCTCGACTCGCGCCAGTTGCCCTCGGCGTTCTGCTTGAGGAAGCCCGGGATGTCGATGTGGCTGGGGCACTTGTTCTGGCAGGGCGGCAGGCAGTAGGCGTTGTGGTCGCTGAAGATCAGCTCGAGGTTCGTCGCCCGCAGGCGGCGGACGGCCTCGGTCTGGGTGGCGACCTTCATGCCCTCCTCGGCGGCCCGGGAACACGAGATCGGCGGGTGCTCCTCGCCTTCGACCTCGACCACGCACATCCGGCAGGCCCCGAAGCCGGGCAGCTTGGGCTCGTAGCACAAGGTCGGGATCTCGATCCCGTTGTCGCGACAGACCTCCAGGATCGTCTGACCCTCGCGGCCCTCGATCAGGCGTCCATCGACCTCGACCCGGATCGCCGGGGTGGCCTGCGGCCGCTGGGGCGCCTGGCTGGTGAGCAGGCGCTCAGGCAGCGTCTCGGCTGCGAGCGGGGCGGGGCGCGCGATCAGGTCGGTCATTCGCGGTGGGGCCTCATTGCGCCGCGTCGCCGTGGGCCACGGCGACCTCGGGCTGGCCGGCTGCCTGCTGCGCTGCGGGCTGGAGCTTGGCGTCCAGGTCCGCCTGAAAGTATCGCATCACGCTGGTCATCGGAAGGGTCGCCAGGCGCTCGTGGTCGCACAGGGCGCTGGCCACGATGTCGGCCGACAGGTCGGCCAGCAGGACGGCGTCGGTTGGCCGGGGCGTGCCGGCGTTGATCCGGGTGGCGATCTCCTCGATCCGGCGGGTGCCGATCCGGCAGGGGATCGTCTTGCCGCAGGCCTCGCCGGCACAGAATCGGGTCAGCAGCTCGGCCAGCTCGAGCACGTCCGCCTCGGCGGCGGTCGCGACGACCGAGCCCGACCCGACGTGCGCGCCGGCGGCCCGCAGCTCATCGAAAGCGTAGGGCGTGTCGAGCAGGTCGGCCGGCAGGATCCCGCCAGATGGACCCCCGACCAGGATCGCCTTGGGCGCGGGACCGGAGCGGGTGATCGTCCCGGCCAGGGCCAGGATCGCTCGGAGGGGCGTGCCCAGGGGCACCTCGGCGACGCCCGACCCACCGCCGCCCCGGACGTGGACCAGGATCGTGCCCGGTGCGTCCGGGCTGCCAATCGCCCGGAAGGCGGCGGCACCCTCGCGCAGGATCCAGGCGGCCAGGGCCAGGGTCTGGACGTTCTGGACAACCGTCGGCCGGCCGAAGAGGCCCCGTTCGGCGGGATACGGCGGGCGTTGCTCGGGCTGGCCCCGCTTGCCCTCGAGGGCCTTCAGGAGGACCGTCTCCTCGCCCAGCATGTAGGCGCCCTGGACCGGCCGGATCTCGATGGCCAGGGGCCGGCCGCTGTCGACCAGCTCGGCGCCCACGAAACCGGCCTCCTCAGCCGCCGCGAGGGCCGCCTCCAGCCCCTTGATGGCCTGGGTCTCGGTCGCCCGCACGGCGATGATCCCGTGCTCCGCACCGATCGCCCAGGCCGCGATCGCCAGGCCTTCGATGACGGCGTACGGATCCAGCTCGAGCAGGACCGCATCCGTCCGCACGGCGGGGTCGGCCCCGTAGCCGTTGGCCACGACGTAGCGCCGGTCGGCGGGGGTGGCGGCGGCGACCTTCCACTTGTCGGCCGTGCTGTAGCCCGCGCCGCCCCGGCCGAGCAGGCCGGCCGCCCGGATCTCGGCCACGACGCCGGCCGGCGACAGGCCGCCGACGGCCTTCTTGAGGCCTTGGAAGGCGCCCGCCTTGACGGCTCGGTCCAGGTCGGTCGGGTCGCCCTCGCCGGTCCGCCCGAGCAGGGGCCGGGGCCAGGCGGCCGGGGTCTTGAGCAGCTTGGTCATCGGCTCAGCCGATCGAGGCTGCCGACGTAGTCCGCCGCCGACCGTTCCCGTCCGCTGGCCGGGCCGGCCGCGGCGACGGGCTGGAAGCGCAGGTGGTCGTAGTAGGTGGCGGTCCCGTAGACCATCGCGTACCAGGCGCCCGTGCCGAAGCTGATTCGCTTGAGGGCGGCCACCGGCAGGTAGCCATAGGCCGCCTGGGTGGCCTCGAGGATCTCGAGCATTCGCTTGGGGTCGTGATCGGCGTCGTGCAGGATGGCATCGACCGGACCGGTGTCGATCGGGCTCCAGTGCTGGTAGGCCTCGTCGGGCACGGTTCGGCCGGCGCGCCTGAGGGCCGACTCCTCGCGCCGCTCGCCGTAGGTCTCCGAGGCGCCCCAATGGACCGCGTAGCGGCCCTTGGTGTCCACCCCGCCCATGTCGATGCACTCGATCGGACAGGCCTGGGCGCACTGGAAGCAGGTCTCGCACTTGAGGGCGCCATGCTCGTCGTAGAGGAGCTGCAGGCGGCCCCGGAACTTGGGCGAGATCTCGGCCGGAACCTCGGGATAGAGGTTGGTCACCTTGGGCTGGAAGAAACGGCGCAGGGTCAGGCTCATCCCGCGGACGATGCCCAGGCCCGGGATGAAGCTCATCGGATCGCGCTCATCGGATCGTGCTCACTTGGCCAGGACCAGGATGGCCAGGGCGGTCACGAACAGGTTGACCAGCGAGGCCGGCAGGAGCCACTTCCAGGCGAAGCCCATGAGCTGGTCGATCCGGACCCGGGGCAGGGTCCCCCGCATCCAGACGAAGGTGAACACGAAGAGGTAGGTCTTGCCCATGAACCAGAGCAGGCCGACGACCCAGTCGAAGCTGATGAAGGCCAGGCCCAGGACAGCCGCCACGGCGAGCAGGTTGAACAGGATGAACCCGATGACCAGGGCCTGCCAGAACGGCAGGCGGCTGTTGAGCAGGTAGAAGGGCAGGCCCAGGATCACGATCAGGATGGGCACGCCGATCACGAGCAGGAGCAACAGCTCGATGCCCAGGCTGCCCGGATCGAGGGCGACGTTCACCGGGAAGGGCCAGTTGAACGGTGCGTTCCAGCCGCCGAGGAACAAGGCCACCGTGAGGCCCGAGGCGATGAACACGTTGACGTACTCGGCGAAGAAGAAGAAGCCGAAGCGCATGCCCGAGTACTCGGTGGCGAAGCCGGCCACGATCTCGGAGTCGGCCTCGGTCAGGTCGAACGGCGTCCGGTTGGCCTCGGCCGTGACCGCGATGAAGAAGATCACGAAGGCCAGCGGCTGGCGCCAGATGTACCAGTCGAACAGGTTGCCGGCCTGGCCGATCACGATCTTGTTGAGGCTCATCGTGCCGGCCAGCAGGATCACCCCCACGACGGACAGGATCAGCGGGATCTCGTAGCTGACGACCTGGGCGGCCGAGCGCAAGCCGCCCAGGAGTGAGTACTTGTTGAAGCTGGCCCAGCCGGCCATGAGCAGGCCAACCACGGTCAGGCCGCCCATGGCGAAGAAGAAGAGCAGGCTGATGTTGAAGTCCTGGCCGAACAGGCCGGGGGCGAAGGGCAGGACGAGGAGCGACATCACGCTGGCCATATAGACGACGACTGGGGCCAGGGTGAACACCGGTACGTCGGCCCCGGTTGGCGTGAAGTCCTCCTTCATGAGGACCTTCAGGCCGTGGACCACGGACAGGGCCGAGCCGAACGGGCCCACCCGATCCGGCCCGTAGCGCAGGTTCATCAGGGCGATGACCTTCATCTCCATGTAGATGATCAGGAAGGCGCTGGGCACGGTCATCAGGAGCACGACCGTCACGGCCACGACGAACCGGACCAGGGGCAGGTTGTCGGCCAGGAACTGGACGACCGCCCCGCCCAGCAGGGCGATCACGATCGCCAGGCCGATCGTCAGGACCGCTCCCAGCGGAATGACGACCGCCAGGACCTTGCCCGGAACCGTCAGCCGATCCCAGGTCCGCCCAACCACCGTCATCTACTTGTCCACCCCGCCCATGATCGGGTCGAGCGAGGCCATGATCGCCATCGTGTCGGCGATCAGGTTGCCCGGCATGAGCAGGCCGACCGACTGGAGGTGGATGAAGCTCGGGTCGTGGATCCGCATCCGGTAGGGCTGGTCGGTGCCGTCGCTGATGACGTACGACGAGTACTGGCCCCGAGGACCTTCGATCGCGGCATACGCCCGGCCCGGCCGGGGCCGGATCAGGCGCGGCAGCTTGGCCATGACCGGACCGTCGGGCATCTCGTGGAGGCACTGGTCGATGATCCGGAGGCTCTGCTTGACCTCGTCCATGCGCAGCAGGTAGCGGGCCAGGCAATCGCCCTCGGACCGGGTGGGGATGTCGAAGTCGAGCTCGGGATAGACGCTGTAGGGATGCGCCCGGCGAATGTCGAAGGGCACCCCGGTGGCCCGCAGGTTAGGCCCCGTCATGCACATCCGCAGGGCGGTCTGGGTGTCGATCACGCCCAGGCCGCGGGCCCGCCGCACGAAGATCTCGTTCTCGTTCAGGAGGGCCTGGTTCGAGTTGATCTGGTTGGTGGCCTTGCTCATCCAGGTCCCCAGCCGGCTCATGAACTCGTGGTTCAGGTCGCCGTTGACGCCGCCGATCCGGAAGTAGTTGAAGAGCATCCGCTGGCCGGTCAGGGCCGCCAGCATCTCCACGATCTCGTCGCGCTCGATGAAGCTCCACAGGATCGGCGTCAGGCCGCCCAGGTCGAGCGCGAACCAGCCCATGAACAGGGCATGGCTGGCGATCCGGTTGAGCTCGCCCGAGAGGACCCGGATGTACTCCGCCCGGCGCGGAACCTGGACCTCGTGGAGCTTTTCGAAGGCGATCACCGGCGACCACTCGCAGAAGAGCGAGCTGATGTACTCGAGCGGGTCCATGTAGCAGATCGCCTGGTGGTAGTCGGCGTTCTCGCACAGCTTCTCGACACCGCGGTGGAGGTAGCCCAGGACGGGGTCGAGGTCGACGACCTTCTCGCCGTCGATCTTGAGGACGACCCGCAGGACGCCATGAGTCGATGGGTGCTGGGGGCCCATGTTCACGAACATCTCGCCGTCGCGCAGGGTGTAGAACTCGGCCTCGCGCTCGGTTCGGGGCGGGTACGGCGGGATGGGCTCGAACACCCCGACCTGCTCGTCCAGGGTGACCCGTGGGTCGTCCGACGAGGCGTGGGCCGGGATGTCGAAGGGGCTCCGGGCAGTGGTCATCGTCAGCCGGCCGTTGCCTGGCGGATGCGGGCCTCGTCCTGGGCGTTGGTCGGGCCGTGGGTCTGCTCCATCGGCCGGACCCCGCCGGCCGGCGAGCGCGACGCGTCGTCCGCCAGGAAGAAGTCCTTGCGCAGCGGGAAGCTGGCGTAGTCGGGCGGCATGTAGATCCGGCGCAGGTCGCGATTGCCCTCGAAGGCGATCCCGAACATGTCGTAGGCCTCGCGCTCCATCCACTCGGCGCCCTTCCACAGGAAGGTGACCGAGGGGACCCGCGGGTCGTCCCGGGACAGCCCGTCGGCGATGACCCGCAGCCAGTCGCCGGTGGTGTCGCTCCACAGGTGATAGACCACCTGCATCGTGCTGCCGGTGTCGACCCCGGCCAGGTCCGACAGCATCTGGAAGCGCAGCTCGTGATCGTCGTGGAGGGCCAGCAGCACCTCGGGCACGTCGCCCGGCTGGATCCGCATCTCGGTCTCATCGTTGCGTTGCCGGATCGGTCCGGTCAGGCGCTCGCCGAACTGGGCCTCCAGGCGCTGGCGCAGGGCGCGATCCACTACAGGTCCTCGGGCACGGTCGGGCCGATCGCCCGCTCGGGCCAGTGGCCGCGCCGGTCCTTGATCAGCTGCTGGAGCTTCATCAGGCCGTAGATCAGGCCCTCCGGCCGGGGCGGGCAGCCGGGCACGTAGACGTCGACCGGCATGATCCGGTCGATCCCCTGGATCGTGCTGTAGCTGCGCTTGTAGCGGCCGCCCGAGCAGGTGCAGTCGCCCATCGCCACGCACCACTTCGGCTCGGGCATCTGCTCCCACAGGCGTACCAGCGGGCCGGCCATCTTGGTCGTGCAGGTGCCGGCCACGATCAGGACATCGGCCTGGCGGGGCGACGCCCGGAACGGGAACATGCCCCAGCGGTCCATGTCGTTCTTGCTGGTCGCCGCCGACATCATCTCGATGGCGCAGCAGGCCAGGCCGGACAGGAGTGGCCACAGGCTGTTGGCCCGGATCAGGTCCAGGACGATGTCGGCCTTGGTCGGGATGATCTCGAGCGGGCCGGCCCAGCGCGCGTTGTCCCGCCGGCCAAGGCCCGATTCCTCGAACTCGCGCAGGTGGGTGATGTCCGATTCGAGGCCGCCGTTGTAGGCGATCGGGTTGGTCGATTGCCAGAGCGTGTTGGGCACGATGATCGGCTCGACCAGCTCGTGCGAGTCGCTGATCACGGCCGGCAGGCTGGCGCCGGCCGGCTCGGGCTTCAATGCCACGTCAGGACCCCCTTGCGCCAGGCGTAGCCCAGCCCGACCAGCAGGATCCCCACGAACAGGAGCATCGAGACGAAGCCGCCCAGGAGCAGGCTGCGGAAGGCGATCGCCCAGAGGTAGATGAAGATGACCTCGATGTCGAAGGCCACGAAGAGCAGGGCATACAGGTAGAACGACAGGCCGAATCGGCCGTGGGTGTCGCCGTAGGTGTCGATGCCCGACTCGTAGGGCAGGCCCTTATGGACATCGCCCCGGTTGCGGTGCGAGATCAGCCAGGCCGCCCCGATCGTGCCGAACACGAACGTGACCCCGGCGAAGGCGAACCCGATGATGTACCAGAGCCCGGTCAACTGATCCTCGCGTGCTCGTCGGGGGCAGGAACATGGCAGGGACGTGGCAGGCCTGGCAGCACGGCCCCGCTCGGTCATTCTAGCGCGGCGCGCCGGAGCGGGGCCCCTCGGGCGGGCCAGTCGGGGTCCTGCCGCGCCGAGCGCGGACGCGCCGAGGCCGGGGTTTCGAGAAGGGGGAGTAGATCGAGGGACCGGCCGCGTCGAGCGCGCGTGCAGTTCGCGGCCGATCCCCCGATGATGGCGCCGTGCCCAGCGCCCAGCACAGACTGCCCGCCGGCCGCCGGCCCGATCAATAGGGCGAATGACGTACCCGAGCGAGGCCGAGCAGGGGCGCCTCGATCTCGCGCCCCAGCAGGACCGCCCGGAATCCACCCAGGGCGGCCGGGTCCAGGAAGCGCCCGATCGCCGAGCGGACCGCCAGCCACTCGGCCATGGTCGTGGCCGGGTTCGAGCGGATCCGCTCGACCAGCTCCTCGAGCCCACAGCCGATCAGGAAGTCTGCCTGGCTCAGGTCTCCCAGCAGGGCGAGGCCGTGGGCTTCGGCGCCGGCTTCGAGGGCGGTCAGGTCGACGTGGGCGGTCAGGTCCTGCCGGCCGACGGCGATGAACGGATCGGCATGGGCTCGCTGGCCGGCATAGGCCCGCAGCGTGCCACCGGCTCGTTCAGGGGCGTACAGCGCGCCCGCCTGGTGGCCGTAGTCGAGGACGAGGACGAGGCCTCGTTCGAGCGCCGCGGCCACCTCGCCCAGCCACGGATCGAGGCCCAGGCAGACCTCCCCGACCTGACCGGGCTCGCCCTGGGCCAGGCTGATCCCGTCGGCCGCCAGCCGTTCGGCCAGGGCCGGCGTGGACGGCTCGCCGGCTCGCTCCACGAGCCGCCCGGCCGGCTCATCCCAGTCGACGAAGCGCTCGAGCAGGTGGCCATCTCGCCATTCGATCCGATGGACGGGCAGGGCATCGAGGAACTCGTTGGCCAGGACCATCCCCTGGAAGCTGGCCGGAGCGCCCGCCGAGCCACTGGTTGGCGCGAGGGCGGGCAGGTCGGATCGCCTGGCCAGCTCGCTCCGGCGGTAGTCGTTGACCTCGACCGGGTCATAGATGAGCGCCCCGGCCAGGTCCGAGCCGTCGGCCCGCAGGCCGGCCAGGATTGCCGCGGCCAGGCTGCCCGACCCGGCGCCGTACTCGCGCATGACGAACGGAGCGGGCCGGCCTAGCCGCTGCCAGACCTCGTCGACCTGGCGGCTGACGGCCGCTCCGAACAGCGGGTGCGTCTCGGGCGCGGTCAGGAAGTCGCCCGATCTGGTCGGCCGGTCCGGGGCGGCCCGATAGTAGCCATGCTCCGGGTCGTACAGGGCCACCGCCATGAACCGGGCAAACGTCAGGGGACCGCTCGCGGCGATCTCCGCCCGGAGCTGCTCGATCAGGGCCGGCTCGCTCTCGGTCGGCAAGGGACCGAGGGGCTCTGAGCGGCGGAGGCCCGCCTCGAGCGATCCTTGGTGATTCATGCTTGGCGACTCATCCTTGGCGGCTCACCCGCGGCCACGAGCCGGATGCCCGGTCCGACGAGCGAGTGCCCACCGAGGAGGACCGGAATGGTCGCCGACGCCGCCGACGTGGTCAGGGCGGCCAGCCACGGATCGGAGATCGAGGCAGGGCTGAGCAGATCAGAGGCAAACCGATCCTCGGCCGCCGGCCAGCCGGTCTCGTCCGCGCCGAGCCGGTGGGCGAGCAGGACGCGGCTGTCGACGAGGGCCGCGTCGCCGAGCTCGGCCAGGCGGGCACCGAGGGCCGCGGGCCCGTCGCGGTCGAGGATCGAGCCGAGGAGCGAGCGCGGCGGACGCTGGGGACGTCCGGCCGGCGCCAGGCTCGACGCCCGCAGGCCACGCTCCTCGACCAGGGCGCGCACGCGGCAGCGGGCGAATCCTTCGAGCCAGGCCAAGGCGGCGGCCGACGTCCGGCCGGCGACGACGAGCTCGGCCGCCGGGTCGGCCAGGACGTGCCGGATCCCCTCCAGCCGGTTGACCACCAGTCCATCCTCGGGATGCGGTCCCGGGTCGATCGCCGCTCCGTGCGCTCCGAGGAGGATCAGGTCGAGCGGCGAGTCGAGATCGACCCCCAGCCGGTGCCGGCCCCGCAGGTCGGCGACCGGGACGCCGGCCTGCTCGGAGAGCCAGCGCGGCAGCGCGTTGTCGGCCGCGAAGCTCGCCGGCAATCCGTCCAGGAGCGCGACGTCGGCCACGGCCAGGATGTCCGACGAAAAGCGGTTGTTGGTGATCGCCAGGGGGCCAGCCCCGGCGGCGCAGGCCACGAAGGAGCGTCGATCGGCCAGGCTGGCCAGCGGAATGGCGCCCGATCCGAGCACGATCAGCCCGCCGGCAGGCACCTCCCGGAGGGCATTGGCGAGCCGGGCACCGAACGGCTGTTGATCGGGCGGTCCCGAGATCAGGCGCACGAGCGTCGCCCCGGCACGCTCGAAGCCCAGCTCATGGACCCGGGCGAGCCGGGCCCGGGCCGCGCTGAGGCGGCGCTCCAGTGGCCCGGCACCAGGGCCGCTCTGCGGGTGGAAGATGAGGACCGTCACCTGGCGCATGGCTGGGAGTGTATGGGCGTGGGAGGCAGGCATGGCTGGACGACGGGTCCGGGCGTACATCGGGCTGGGAGCCAACGTCGGCCAGCCCGAGGCGACCCTGATGGCCGCGGTCCACGCCCTGGCGACCCTGCCCGGCGTCCACCTGGCGGATGTCTCGCGGCTGTACGCGACCGATCCCGTGGGCGTGACCGACCAACCCGAGTTCCGCAACGCCGTCGTTGCCCTGGATGTCCCGGCCGGACCGGACCCGGCCAGCGGAGCGATCGCCCTGCTGATCGGGCTGAAGAGCCTGGAGGCCGCCTTTGGCCGGCAGGCGCGCCGGCGCTGGGGCCCGCGCGAGCTCGACCTGGACCTTCTTGTCTTCGGTCGTCACCAGCTTGCCGTTGACCGTCCGGCGACGGCTCGCCCATCCGATTCCGGCGACCCGAAGGCGGCGGCCCGGCTGTTGGTGGTGCCCCATCCCGCGGCCGCGGAACGCCTGTTCGTGCTGGCGCCGCTGGCCGACCTGGCGCCCGGCCTCGTCCCCCCGGGCTGGTCCGAATCGATCGCCACGGCCCGGCGCCGGCGAGAGATCGCCGAAGGCGCGGACGCCGTCCGTCCGATCGCGGCCTGGGATCCCATCGGGCGGGCCTGGCTGGCCCCCGGGACGAACTAGAGGCGAACGCTCGGCGGCCGCGAACGGTCGAACATCTGGACGGTGTCCACGAAGCGAACGTGAGCTTCCCGGAAGGACATCACGAGGGAATGGGTCCGGGCGCCACCGCCGAAGAAGCGGACGCCGTCGAGCAGGTCGCCGCCGGTCACCCCGGTGGCCGCGAACACGAGGTTGTCGCCCGAAGCCAGGTCGGCAGTGAAGTACACCCGGCTTTCGTCGTCGTCGTTGCCCATCCGCCGCGCCCGGGCGCGCTCCTCGTCGTTCCGGAACCGGAAGCGGGCCTGGATCTCACCGCCCAGGCAGCGCAGGGCGGCTGCGGTGATCACCCCCTCGGGCGCGCCGCCGGTGCCCATCACGGCATGGACGCCGGTGCCCGACACGGCCGTGCTGATGGCCGCCGACAGGTCGCCATCGGAGATGAGCTTGATCCGGGCACCGGCCGCCCGGACCTCGGCGATCAGGTCCAGGTGGCGGTCGCGCTCGAGGATCACGATCGTGATGTCGGCCACCCGCCGGCCGAGGGCCTCCGCGATCAGGTGGCAGTTCTCGGTGGGCGTCTTGCGGATGTCGACCTTACCGGCCACGACCGGGCCCACGCACAGCTTCTCGAGGTACGTGTCAGGGGCGTGGAGCAGGCCGCCCCGCTCGGCCGCGGCCAGGACGGTGATCGCGTTGGCCTGGCCGTGGGCGACCAGGTTGGTGCCCTCGAGCGGGTCGACGGCGATGTCGATCGCGGTGGCCGCCCGGCGCGCGGCGGCGCCCTTGCGGCCAACCTCCTCGCCGATGTACAGCATCGGGGCTTCATCGCGTTCGCCCTCGCCGATCACGATCGTGCCGGCCATGTCGATCTCGTCCATCGTCCGGCGCATCGCCTCGGTCGCGGCCCGGTCGGCGTCGTCCTTGGCGCCCCGGCCCATGAACCGCGCGGATGCGATCGCAGCGGCCTCGGTAACCCGGACCATCTCGAGAGCGAGCAGGGGCTCCATGGCGGGGTCCTCCGGTTGGTTCGGCGTGCTGGTCAGTGGCGGAAGTGGCGCCGGCCGGTGAAGACCATTGCCAGGTGGTGGCGGTCGGCGACCTCGATCGCCATCTCGTCGCGAATCGAGCCGCCCGGCTGGATGATCGCACTCACGCCCGAATTGGCGGCCAGGGCGATTCCGTCGGGGAACGGGAAATAGGCATCGCTGGCCATGACCGACATCCGGGCCCGGTCACCGGCCCGCCGCAGGGCGACCTCGACCGAGACCAGCCGGCTCGCCTGGGCCGCCCCGATTCCGACCGTCGAGCCACTGCGGGCCAGGATGATCGCGTTCGACCGGACGTGACGGACCGAGCGCCAGGCGAAGAGCAGGTCGGTCAGCTCCTCGAGCGTGGGCCGGCGCCTGGTCACGACCTGGAGCTGGCGCTTGTCGAGCTCGAGCGAGTCCTGGCTCTCGACCAGGAGGCCGCCGCTGACCCGCTTGAAGTCGAGGTTGGCGATGCCGTAGTCACGCAGGCCTTCGGACGGATCGGGCGGGACCGCCAGCAGCTCGAGGCCCGACTTCTGGCGGAGGATGCCCAGGGCCGACTCGGAGAAGCCCGGCGCGATGACGGCCTCGTACGAGTTGGCCGCGATCTCCCGGGCCGTGGCTCCGTCGAGCTCGCGGTTGACTCCGACGATCCCGCCAAACGAGGCCACCGGATCGGTCTCGAGGGCATGCCGGTAGGCCTCGACGAGCTCGTCATGGGAGGCCATGCCGACCGGGTCGGTGTGCTTGACGATGGCCACCGTGGGGGCCGTGAAGTCCTGGGCGATCCGGTAGGCGGCGTCGAGGTCGAGCAGGTTGTTGAAGCTGGGCTGGCCGCCCTGGACCTGGCGGGCATCGGCCAGTGAGCCGCTCCGATGGGTGGTCTCGCGGTAGAAGGCGGCCCGCTGATGGGGGTTCTCGCCGTAGCGCAGGTCCTCGACTTTTTCCAGGACCAGCGCCAGCCGGCTCGGGAACTGGGTGCCCGAGACCTGATCGATGTAGGCCGCAATCTCGGCGTGGTAGGCGGCCACGATCCCGAAGGCCTCGGCGGCGAGCTGCTGGCGGAGCTCGCCCGACAGGACGCCCAGCTCGCGCAGCTCACGGGCCACCCGGCCGTAGTGGCTGGGGTTGGCGATGGCGGCCACGGCGGCATAGTTGCGGGCGGCCGCCCCGAGCAGGGCCACGCCGCCGACATCGATCATCTCGATCACGTCGGCGAGGGCGACCTGCCGGGCACCGACCTGCGGCGCGAATGGCTTCACGTTGACGACCACGATGTCGATCGCGCCGATGCCGTGGGCGGCCAGCTCGTCGAGCTGGGCCGGCACGTCGCGCCGCGCCAGGATGCCGGCGTAGACCGCCGGGTGGAACGTCTTGACCTGGCCGCCGACGAGCGGCGGGACGTTGGTCAGGTCGGAGACCGAGCCGACCTCGATGCCGTCCTCGGCGAGGTGGTCCCGGGTGCCGTCCGTGGCGAAGATCTCGACACCGAGACCGAGGAGCTCTCGGGCGAAGGTGCTGATGCCATCGCGGTTGGCCACCGAGAGCAGGGCTCGCACCCGGGCTACCTCCCTCCCGCGTCTGCGGTCGTCCCGACCCGGGTTTCACGACCGGCGGGGTGCGCATCGCGGCGCTGCGTGGTCGTCAGGGTCGTTGCTCGGCCGGCGGGCCGCACCTGGGGCCGAGTATAGCGTCCCGGCGTGGCATACTCGGAACCCTCGTCCGGGCATCCGGCGGCCGTATTGCGGCCCCTGAGCCGCGGTCGAACCAGTGCCCGCCCAGTCGCCAGCGCCAGGGAGAGCTCGAGCCCGGTGAAGCTCCTACCGTGGGAATACCTATTCGCGCCGTTCAGCTCGTCGACGTTCCACGACCTGTTCTACCCGATTGCCTTGGGCTCGCTGATCATGCTCGTGGTCCTGTGCGTGATGTATGGCGTGCGGACCCGCCAGCTGCGCCACCACGCGATCTACCTCGATCTGTACGAATGGCTGCTGTGGACCGGGATCATCGCCTTCGGCCTGCTGATCATCTTCAGCATCTTCGTGTGGGACTTCCTGTTCGTCCTGGTCACGATCGTGACGACCTGTGTCGTGTTCGTCTGGATCCGGTTCTTCCACTTCCCGCCGCTGCTGGCCGGCTATGAGCAGAAGCTGGCCCGCCAGCGTTACCTCAGCCGCCAGAAATACGCCCATCCCGAGGCCACGATCCGGACCAAGTCGAGCCGGGCGACCCGGACCGCCAAGGCCGCCCCGACCAAGCGGACGCGCAAGCGCCGCTGACCGCGGAACGCAGGCCTGCGGATGGAGATCCGGCGTTTCGGAATCGGCCAGCGACGTCCCGACGGCCCGGCCGGGACCCGCAACGTGCAAGCCGCGCTGATCGACTCGAGCCCATCCGGGGTCGTTGCCGAGCTGGCCCTCGGCCGCAATGCCTCGATCGAGACGCACACCAACCCGAACACCAGCTGGTTCGTCGTGATCGAGGGCGGCGGATTCGTGACCGTCGGCCAGGATCGCGCCCGGGTCTTTGCCGGCGAGGCGGTGCTGTGGCCGGCCGGCGTCCCCCATGGGGCGACGACGGAGCTGTCCGAGATGCGCGCGATCGTGGTCGAGTTCCCGCCTGAGGCACTCAGCCTGGGTCCGGGCGCGGCGATCCTCACCGGGGAGGCTGGCGGGGCGCCTGTGGCCGCTCCGGCCGCTCCGGCCGACGGGCGCCTGATCGACGACCGGCCCGCGGCCTACGACCCGCGCCATGGCGAGCCGCGCTAGACCGCTGTCCTGCGGTCCCGTGCCCGCGCCGCGCTGCGCCGGCCCGCGCGGCCGCTCGCCGCAGCCTCCAGGCTCGAGATATGACGGCCATTGCTAGCGGTCGAGGTTCGAGGCGCCAGCGCCAGGTTCCGACCCCAGATCAGGCACTGAATCGACCCAGATATCACGCTGATTGTTGGAGTGCGTCATAAGGCCGCCTGGGCGCGTGTTCAAGCTGCAAGCTAGCAATGGGCGTCATATGCAGCGGCAAATCTTCGCGTTGAGGTGCAGGCCGGGACGCCACGCTGTGGGCCGGCCTGATCAGGACCATCGGATCGGCAGATTTGCGGTTCTGAGTACACCTGTCGGGGGACCAGGACGTCGAGGGCCGGAGCACACTCTGCCCGGACCGGCGCGGTAGTCGAGGTCACTGGGGGACAACCTGATGGGCGCTCGAGCTGGAGCTTTCGGGCCACTGATCGTGGTCACCGCGATTGCTGCGCTGATCGTCGCGCTTATGGCCACGGTCGTGAACCAGCCCATTGATCCCGGCTGCTTCGAGTTCTGTTCGATCGGCCAGGACCTTGCCCTCACGGCCTTGTCGCTCGTCTCGCTGATCTGGCTCGGAGTCGTGCTCGCGATGGCCTGGCGGCTGCAGCGGCGGGAGCCGAACCTGCCGGTCGTGAGTGCGCTGGCCGCCGCGCTGTTCGTTGCCCTCATGTCCGGATTCGACGCGTCGCTGTGGGCTTCCCCATCCAGCTTCGACTCGCCGGTCGCGGTCCTGGATCAGCTGATCGTGATCCTGGCCATGGGCGTCCAGCTCCCCGGGATCTGGCGGCTGGCTGCGAGCGCCCAATGGTCGAGCCTGGGCCGGGCGGCTTCGATCGTCGCCGCGCTGGCGACCCTGTTGGCCGCCTTTGGGTTCGTTGCGCTGGGCACGACACCGTTCGACTCCGGCCCGCAGGTGCAGTTCGTCGCCTACCTTGCGTTCACCGGCGCCCTGGCCATCCTGGCCGGAGGGTCCTGGCGTCGAGCGGAGCGGGAACTGCCAAGCCTGGACCGACCGGGGCTGGCGCTCCTCGGCGGGGCCGCGCTCTTCTATGCCGTCGTCGGCGCCTACTACTACATCTCGCCGCTCGACTCGACCGCGATCCTGCTGGTCGCCGGCCCGATCATGGCCCTCGGCTGGCTCTGGATCGGCCTGGCCTGGCTCCGCGTTCCGCAGCCGGCTGCCTCCGCCCCGGCCTGATCACGACGCTCAGACGCGTCAGCAGTCGAACGCGAACCAGCACAACTCGTTGCGCAGCCGCTCATCGTCGAGGACGAGCTCCCGGATCTCGCGGGGCAGCTGGGCCCGCTGCCAGCGGCACTCCGAGCGACCGGCTTCGATCGAGGCGTCGCCGGTTGCCGCCGCCCGCGCCGCCTTGATCGCGTAGGCCGCGGCACCGAGCTCGTGGGCCGCAACGTGGCCGACCGCGGCGGCCTGGCCGGCAGCGTACCCGGCGTGGCGTGCTGCCCCACCCAGGTCTCTCGCCGCGGCGTTGGCGTGGCCGGCTGCGTTGCGGGCCTCGGACCAGGCGATCTCGTCGCGCGCCCAGGCACGCCCGAGCTCGATCGCCCGCCGCGGACGGTCGTCCGCGGTCGTACTTGCTCGAAGTAGGGCAGGACGTGCTCCGCGCAGTCCGCCGCCCACATCGCCAGGAGACGATGATCGTCGTCCAGGAGGGTCCCGCCGCGGCGCACGGTGATGAAGCGCGGGTCCCGGATCTTGGGGAGGATCACCAGATTGCCCAGCTCGCTCGTGCGTCGGTCAACGCTAGCAGCCCCTGTTGGCGGCTGGCCGGAGCGCTGCCTACCGCGACTAAGCTTAGGCGGCAGGGTTGAGCGAGTTCAGAGACCCCGGAACAGGCCATTTAGCGGCCTGAGGTGCCCGAATACCGTCACTACCGGTAAAGCCCGCCGAATTCGAGGGCTCGAGGCCACTCGAACCGGTCGCTTACGAGTAGTGGCGGTATCGGCGCGATTTGGGCCGGACGGCCGCGGGCTGCTAGGCCGGCTCGTCGGCCCCAAGCGCTGCGACCAGGGCGCCGAGCTGGCCCAGGATCCGGGCCGTGGCGCCCCACACGTGGAGCCCGTCGATCCGGTAACCGCCGTAGCGCAAAGGCCAGTCGCGGACCTGGCGCTCGACGACCTCGATCGGGGCGCCGGGCAGAAACGCGGCCAGGGGCGCCTCGATGATCCGGGCCACTTCGGCCGGGGCCGGCTCCAGGGCGGGGCGCACGTGGGCCACCGCCAGGATCGGCCTGATGCTGAAGCGGCTGACCGGGATCCGGAGCTCTTCGAGGCGTCCGAGGACTTCGACCTGGGCAGCGGCCGGATCGAGCCCGACCTCCTCGGCGGCCTCGCGCAGGGCGGTTGCCTCGAGATCTGGGTCTTCCGGCTCGGCCTTGCCTCCCGGGAAGGAGACCTCGCCGCTGTGGACGCCGTCGTAGGTCGCCCGCTCGGTCAGGATGACCACGGCGGTGCCAGCCCGGTCGGGTGCGACCAGGACGAGGACGGCCGCCGGGCGATCACCGGCCACCTGGCCGAGACGCAGCTCGGTCCGCGGCCGGCCGTCGCTGAAGACGGGCATCAACGAAGCCGGACCAGGCGGCAGGCGCCAGGGCCGGCCGGCACTCGTGCCCGGCGCTGAAGGACTGGCGATTCGATCGGGCAACCGGGCGAGTCGCTCGGCCGCCTCCTCGAAGCGCATCAGTTGGGCAGGTTCCCGCCGGGCGTGCCGCTCGGAGTGCGCGGCGGATCGATGTCGGGGACATCGAAGATTGCCGGGGTGCGCCGGCCGCCGCGACCGCCCCGGGCCGACGACTTCGAGCCGGACCGGGCATCGCGATGCTCGTTCGCCTCCACGGCGACCGTCGCATCGGCCGAAGTGAACACCACTGCTCCGCCGTTCAGGTCGGCGTCGGCCACGATCCGATCGCCCGGCTTGAAGCGGCCCTGGAGCAGTGCCCGCGCCAGCGGGTTCTCGACGAGGCGCTGGATCGTCCGCTTGAGCGGCCGGGCGCCGAAGGCCGGATCGTGGCCTTCCCGGGCGATCAACGCCCGGGCCGCATCGGTCAGCTCGAGCTCGAGGTCCTGGCCGGCCAGCCGCCGGGCCAGGTCGGCCAGCAGCAGGCCGACGATCGCCCCGAGCTGGGCGTCGGTCAGCGTGTGGAACACGATGATCTCGTCGACCCGGTTGAGGAACTCCGGCCGGAACTGCTGCGAGAGGGCCTCGTTCAGGCGTGACTTCATCGCCTCGTAGTTGGCCTGGTCCTCGCCGCCGGCCGCCGCGATGAGCTCGCTGCCGACGTTGCTGGTCATGATCACGACGGCGTTCCGGAAGTCGACCGTCCGGCCCTGGCCGTCGGTCAGCCGGCCGTCGTCGAGGACCTGGAGCAGGATGTTGAAGACGTCCGGATGGGCCTTCTCGATCTCGTCCAACAGGACGACCTGGTAGGGCCGGCGCCGGACGGCCTCGGTCAGCTGGCCGCCCTCCTCGTAACCGACGTAGCCGGGGGGAGCGCCGACGAGGCGGCTGACCGAGAACTTCTCCATGTACTCGCTCATGTCGATCCGGACCATCGCGCTGTCGTCGTCGAACAGGAAGCCGGCCAGCGCCCGGGCAAGCTCGGTCTTGCCCACGCCGGTCGGGCCCAGGAACAGGAAGGAGCCGATCGGCCGCTGCGGATCGCGCAGGCCCGCCCGGGCCCGCCGCACGGCGTCGGCCACGGCCTCGATCGCCTCGTCCTGGCCAACCACCCGCTCGTGCAGGCGCTCCTCCATATGGACGAGCTTGGCCAGCTCGCCCTCGAGCAGCTTGGTGACCGGGATGCCGGTCCATGCGGCGACGATCTCGGCGATGTCGTCTGCGTCGACCTCCTCCTTGAGCAGGCGGCCGGGCCCGTCGAGGGCGCTGAGGGCGGCCTCTTCGCCCCGGAGCCGCTCCTGGAGCTCGATCAGGGTTCCGTACTTCAGCTCGGCGGCCCGGCCGTAGTCAGCCTCCCGCTCGACCTGCTCGATCCTGGTCTGGAGGGCCTCGAGCTCGGACTTCGTGGCCCGGATCGCGCCGATTGCATCCTTCTCGGCCTGCCAGCGCTGCTTCATCCCGCCGGCGCTCTCCTCGATCTCGCTCAGCTCGCGCTGGAGCACGTCGAGGCGCGCCTTGGAGGCATCGTCCTTCTCCTTGCGCAGGGCCTCCCGCTCGATCTCGAGCTGGATTCGCCGTCGCTCGAGCTCGTCGAGCTCGATCGGCATCGAGTCGATCTCCATCCGGAGGCGGCTGGCCGCCTCGTCCACGAGGTCGATCGCCTTGTCCGGCAAGAACCGGTCGGTGATATACCGGTTGGACATCGCCGCCGCGGCGACGAGGGCCGAGTCGGTGATCCGGACGCCGTGGTGGACCTCGTAGCGCTCGCGCAGACCGCGCAGGATCGAGATCGTCTCTTCGACGCTGGGCTGGTCGACCACGACCGGCTGGAACCGTCGCTCGAGGGCCGCGTCCTTCTCGATGTGCTTGCGGTACTCGTCGAGGGTGGTCGCCCCGATCGTGTGCAGCTCTCCCCGGGCGAGCATCGGCTTGAGCAGGTTGCTGGCATCCATGGCGCCTTCGGCCGCTCCAGCCCCGACCACCGTATGCAGCTCGTCGATGAACAGGATGACCCGGCCGGCCGAGTCCTTGATCTCCTTGAGGACCGCCTTGAGGCGCTCCTCGAACTCGCCCCGGAACTTGGCCCCGGCGATCAGGGCGCCGAGGTCGAGGGCAATGACCCGCTTGTCGCGCAGGGTCTCGGGCACGTCGCCCCGGACGATCCGCTGGGCGAGGCCCTCGACGATGGCCGTCTTGCCGACGCCCGGCTCGCCGATCAGGACCGGATTGTTCTTGGTCCGCCGGCTCAGGACCTGGATCACCCGGCGGATCTCGTCGTCGCGCCCGATCACCGGGTCGAGGGTGCCGGCCCGCGCCTCGGTGGTCAGGTCGCGGCCGTACTTCTCGAGGGCCTGGTAGGTCGACTCGGGGTTGGCCGAGGTGACCCGCTGGCCGCCGCGGACGCTCTGGAGGGCAGCGAGGATCGCCTCTCGACCGGCGCCGTGGCGCTCGAGCAGGCTCTCCGCCTCACCGCCGGATTCGGCCACGCCGAGCAGGAGATGCTCGGTCGAGACGTATTCGTCGGTCAGCCGGCGTGCCTCCTCCTCGGCCCGCTCGATCACCCGCTTGGCCCGTGGGTCCAGGCTGATCTGGCCGCCCTGGATCCGAGCCCGCTTTCCGAGCAGGCCGGCCAGCTCGTCCCGGAAGCCGGGCAGGTCGACGCCCAGCCGGCGGAGGGTCTCGGCCGGCACGCCGTCATCGGGCTCGATCAAGGCGGCCAGGATGTGCTCCGAATCGAGAATCGGGCTGTCGAGCGTGGCCGCCGTGTTCTGGGCGGCGACGATGGCCTCCTGGGCCTTCTGGGTAAATCGATCAAGTTGCATGGTGCTGCTCGCTAGTTGGTCGAGGCCCGCGGATCGGGCTGCTCGACGAGGTCAATGAACGTGGTTGCGGCCCGGCGCGCTTCGTCGCTCAGGTTCGTTGGCAGGACGACCCGCACCGTGACCAGCAGGTCGCCGGTGGGCTTGACGCCATCCTTGGGCTTGAGCCTGGGCATGCCCTGGCCGGTCAATCGGAACGTTCGGCCGTTCTGAGTACCGGCCGGGATCTTGAGCAGGACCTTGCCCTTGAGCGTGGCGATCTGGACCTCGGCCCCGAGGAGCGCTTCGGCCAGGGTCAGGGGCACGTCCCGGGTCAGGTCGGCGCCCTTCCGTCCGAAGGTCGGGTGGGGCTTGACCCGGGTGACCAGGTCCAGGTCTCCGCCTCCGGCGCCCTTGCCTCGCAGCTTGATCCGGCTGCCGGTCTCGACGCCCCGAGGCACGGCCACCTCGAGGCGCTTGCCATCGAGATCGAGCAGGCGACTCGTGCCATGGAAGGCTTCCTCCAGGGTCAGCTCGACGTCCGCCTCGCTGGTCACCTGACCGCGAGCGGGGTTGGCCTGACTGCCGCCCGCCTGGGCCGACGGACCGCCGTCGAGGTTGAGGCCGGCCAGGATGTCCTCAAACGAGGCACCTCCGACGGGCCGCGAGCCTCGCCCGCCACTGGCCGGCGAGGCCGGGCCTTCGCCGCCGGCCGCTCCGAAGAACGTCCGGAAGAAGTCGCTGAAGCCGTCGCCTTCGGCACTGGTCCGGAACTCATAGCGAATGCCACCGGACGGGCCGCCGGCTCCGCCCGTACCGCCGAAGCCGGCGAACGGGCTGCCCGGTCCGAACGGGTCGCCGGCCGAGCCGCCCCGCCGGCCGGAGCCCGCGGGCCTGCCTGCGCCCGCCTTCGACAGGGCCTCCCAGTTGGCGCCGAGGCTGTCGTACTTGGAGCGTTTCTGGGGATCGGACAGGACTTCGTTGGCCTCGTTGATCTCCTTGAACTTGGCCTCGGCCGAACGGTCGCCCGGCTTGACGTCCGGATGGTGCTGCCGGGCAAGCTTGCGGAAGGCGCGCTTGATCTCCGCCGGGGAAGCATCGCGCTTGACCCCGAGCGTCGCGTAGTAATCGCGGTAGTCCATCATCTCCAGGTCCTCCGGGCGTGCCCGCCCGCCACCTGTGCCGGCTGGGCCGGCGTCGTCGTCAGCGGCTGGTCCCCCGGCCGGCCCGCTGGACGGAGACCGGGGGATGCTCGGCCGGCGGGAAGCTCGGGCGGACGGACGGCCCGCCCTCGCTGGCCGGCTCACGGCTGGGCACCGGTGCCGGGCGAGGCGCCAGCGGCCGGGGCTTGCGCCGGAGCGCGTAGTCCAGGACCTGGGTCATCTCGTCCACGGTGACCAGCTTCATCTGCTTGCGGATCTCCTCGGGGATGTCCCGCAGATCACGCTCGTTCTTCTTGGGCAGGATGACCATGCCCGCGCCCGACAAGTGGGCGGCCAGGATCTTGCTCTTCAGCCCGCCAATCGGGAGGACCCGACCGCGGAGGGTGATCTCGCCGGTCATCGCCACGTCCTTGCGGACAGGGATCCCGGTCAGCGCGCTGACCATGGCCGTGGCCATCGTCACGCCCGCCGACGGGCCGTCCTTGGGGATGCCCCCGGCCGGAACGTGGATGTGGAGCGTGTTCTTCTCGAAGATCTCGCGCTCGATCCCGAGGCTGGCCGCGTTGGCCCGGATCCAGGACAGGGCGGCGCGGGCGGACTCACGCATCACTTCACCGAGCTGGCCGGTGAGGATGAAGTCCTCCTTGCCTTCCATCTTGGTCACCTCGACGGCGACGATGTCGCCACCCGCCTCGGTCACCACGAGGCCCGTTGCGCTCCCGGTCTGGTCCTCGGACTCCAGCTCGCCGTACTCCCAGCGCGGCGGGCCGAGGTACTGCTCGAGCTTCTTGACGTCGACCACGGTCTTGCGCTTGCGGCCCTCGGCCACGCTCC
Source organism: uncultured Chloroflexia bacterium (assembly GCA_963718285.1). Lineage (GTDB taxonomy): Bacteria > Chloroflexota > Limnocylindria > Limnocylindrales > CSP1-4 > Palsa-1033. The sequence goes on from CAVQYU010000002.1 coordinate 354,818, forward strand.
GGGCAACCTTGCGCATGACGTTGGCGATCTCGCGCTCGAGGTTTCGAACGCCGGCCTCCTTGGTGTAGGCCTGGACGAGCCGGACCATCGCCTCGGGGGTGAGCTCGATGAGCTTGGGGCTCAGACCGTGGTTCTCCATCTGCTTGGGCACCAGGAACCGCCGGCCGATCTCGATCTTCTCCTGCTGGGTATAGCCCGGCAGCTGGATGATCTCCATCCGGTCACGCAGGGCGGCCGGGATCGGGTCGACGAGGTTGCCGGTGGCGATGAACAGGACCTTGCTCAGGTCGAAGGGCACCTCGAGGTAGTTGTCCTGGAACGTGTTGTTCTGCTCCGGGTCGAGGACCTCGAGGAGGGCCGAGCTGGGGTCGCCCCGGAAGTCCATCCCGATCTTGTCGATCTCGTCGAGCATGAACACGGGGTTGTTGGTGCCGGCCGTCTTGACGTTCTGGATGACCCGACCGGGCAGCGCCCCGATGTAGGTCCGGCGGTGTCCCCGGATCTCGGCCTCGTCATGAATTCCGCCCAGGCTCATCCTGACGAACTTGCGGCCCATGGCCTTGGCCACGCTCTTGCCCAGCGAGGTCTTGCCCACGCCGGGAGGCCCGACCAGGGCGAGGATGGGCGAGCGGATCGTGTCGGCCAGGATGCGCACGGACAGGTACTCGAGGATTCGCTCCTTGACCTTGTCCAGGCCGTAGTGGTCCTCGTCGAGGATCCGGGCGGCTTCGCGAATGTCGAGCTGGTCGTCGGTCGAGACGTTCCAGGGCAGGCCGACCAGCCAGTCGACGTAGGTCCGGATGACGCCGACCTCGGGCGAGGCGGACGGAATCCGGCTCATCCGGTCGACTTCCTTGATCGCCCGAGCCTTGATCTCCTCGGGCATGCCCGCGGCTTCAACCTTCTCGCGCAGCTCGTTGATCTCGGCCTGCTGCGGGTCGTCCTCGCCCAGCTCGCGCTGGATGGCCTTGAGCTGCTCGCGCAGGATGTACTCGCGCTGGGTCTTGTCCATCTCGGACTTGACCTCGGACTGGATCCGACCCTTGAGCTCGAGGATCTCGACCTGGCGGGCCAGGAAGTTGCTGACCAGCTTGAGGCGCTCAGTCACGTCGACCGTCTCGAGCAGCTCCTGGCGCTGTTCGGTGGTCATGTCCGGGCTGTACGCGATCATGTCGGCGAGCAGGCCCGGATCGGTGATGTTGCGGGCGGCCACGGCGGCCTCGGGCGGGACCGGCGCGCCATTGGCGACGTAGGCCTCGATCTGGGTCTGGACCGAGCGCATCAGGGCCTGGATCTCGACCCCGGCCGGGGTGCTGTCGACGAGGTGCTCGACGGTTGCCATGAGGTACGGCGAGGTCGCGCTGAAGCCCGTCACGCGGAGCCGGCTCTGGCCCTGGACGATGGCCCGGACGGTGCCGTCCTGGAGCTGGACGACCTGGGCGATCTTGGCCAGGGTGCCGATCTGGTACAGCTCAGACGGGTCGTTGATGTCTTCCATCTCGGCCGAGCGCTGGGTGACCAGGGCAATCGGTCCACCGCTGGCGACCGCGGCGTTGAGGGCGGCGACGCTCTTGTCCCGACCGACCTGGAGGGGCACGATCATCTCGGGGAAGATCACGGTCTCGCGCAGGGCAACCAGGGGCAGCTCGCGAACGAGCTCGGCGGCTGGATTCGACTCGGCGGCAGCGCCGCTCGCGGCGGCCTCGCTCGAGCGCTTGGTTCGTCGCTTCGTTTCCGGCTTGCCTTCCGGCTTGCTCTCCGGATTCGACGGTTTACTGGCCATTGCCTGGTTCTCCTTGTCGACGGCGCGGGTCCGTCGTGCGTTGGTCACGGTATCGGGTTCTCGATCGTCCGCCAGCGGACGAATGTCCTACGGTCACTTGGTGGGTGGAGTCGTTCGGGTTGATTCCGGCCGAGCGGCCGGTTGCGCTGCGGGGGTGGCTTCGGTTCGGCTGGTGGCTCCGTCCTGAGCCTTGGCTGTGGTGCGGGTTGTTGGCTTCGTCCTGGGCGTTGGCTTCGTCGAAGAGGGTCTCCAGGATCCGGGTGCCGAGGCGCTCCTCGAGCTCGAACAGGACCCTGATTCCCGCCAGGTTGACGCCCCGGTTCTGGGTCAGGTGACGGATCCACAGGATCCGCCGGACGTCCTCTTCGCTATACAGGCGAATGTTGGTGGCCGTTCGGGCCGGGCACAGCAGGCCCTCGTCTTCGTAGATCCGGAGGGTCCGCGGGTGAGCACTGACGATGCTCGCGGCCACGCTGATCACGTAGACGGGACGGGTTGGATCCCGGTCCGGCTGACCCATCTAGAGGCTCCGGCGACAGTCCCCTGCCGCCTGCTTGGTGAACATGAGCGAAGTCTAGAACCCTGCCAATACCATTGTCAAGAGTTTGGACACGATTTCGGACGGAACCTTGAGCCCGGGCGTGCCGTGCCCGTGTCCGGGCGCCCGGCCCGTGCGTGCCGAGCTCGTGTTCGGCCAGCCCTCCGGCGCCGGTTCCTCCAAATTGACAAATCGTTGCTGGATCGAGGCTTACGCCAGTTCGAGCCGGCCATTGAGCCCGATTCCCGAGGTGGCGCCGCGCAGGGGCCCTCAATTCGTGCTCAAGAGAAGGCCCCTGGGTTCCGGCGAGCACCAATCCAGCCCCGCGACTGTGCCTAAGCCGCGATCAATGAAGGATTTGGCACAAACACGTCCCGAGCGCGGCGGCCAGCCGCGGGGCCGGCCTGAGCCGCGAACGAGGGGGCCGGCCACGAACGACAGGCCAGCCGCGGGGCCGGGCCACGGACGCCAGCCGCGCGGTCGGCGGGTCAGCGCTCGGAGGCGAGCGACCCCGTCAACTCGACCGCATCGGGCGTCGCCCCGATGAGCTGCGCGTGGAGGGCAGTCTCGCATTCGGTCTGGCCGATTGCGATGACCTTGTCGCCCTCGGCCAGGACCGTGTCGGCCCGGACCGAGATCGCCACGCCGTCGCGGATGACGGCGAAGAGCGAGCAGCCTTCGGGCAGCGGGATGTCGCGGGCGTTGCGCCCGACGGCCGGCGAGGTCGGTTGGAGGAGGCGCCTCGATCAGCTCGAGCTCGCCGCCCCCCAGCGCCGCCAGGTGGAGCAGCTCATGGACCGGGATGTCCTGCTCGATCGAGCCCAGGATCATCCGCGTCGGGCTGATCAGCTCATCGACGCCGAGGTGGCTGAAGAGCGCCTCGTTCTTGGGATTGTTGACCCGGGCGATCGTCCGCGGGCACGTCGAAGTGATGCTTGGCCATCTGGCAGATCACGAGGTTGTCCTCGTCGTCGCCGGTGACCGCGGCGACTATGTCGGCCCGATTGCAGCCGGCCTCGGCCGAGGTACTTGCCCTCGCAGCCGTCATGGGCGACCACGATCGAGCCGATCTCGTCGGCGATCTGGCGGGCGCGGCTCGGATCCTTCTCCAGGAGCACGACCTCGTGGCCCGAGCCGAGCAGCTCCTTGGACAGGTAGTAGCCGACCTTGCCGCCACCGATGACCAGGACGAACACGGATCAGGCCTCCCTGCGAGGAGCCGCTCGGGCGCGCGGCGGCGGGTTCGTCGTCGACGGCTGCTCGGCCAGGCCGACCGCGGGGGCAGCGTCGGCGCGGCAGCGTCGAGCGTCCGGTCGGGATGCCCGGGATGGCGGCGCCGTGAGATGGCCGCTCCGGCTCGCGTCCGGCATCGTGGCGGTGGTGGCCGCTGCCCGATCGGACGCCGGGCCGACCGTCGTTGGCAGCCGGCGTAGGCCAGGACGGCGTCGGGCATCAGGTCGGTCCGGCAGATCGTGGCGAGCCCGAGCTCGGCGTAGGCCAGGGCCCGCAGCGGGTCGTTGATCTTGGCGATGACCCGGCGGACCCGAATGCCTCGGTGGCGAGCTGGGCGGACATCATGTTGCGGTTGTCGCCCTCGGTCATGGCCAGGAACAGGTCGGCATCCTCGGCGCCGGCCCGGCGGAGGACGTCCTCGTCGGTGCCGTCGCCGCGGATGGCGGTGCCCCGGAACGAGCTCGGGCTTGTCGAATGCGGTCGTCGAGAGATCGATGATGACGACCTCGTGGCCGCCCGGTCGAAGCCGCGGCGACATCGCGCCGACGCGGCCGCAGCCGACGATCACCGTCTTCATGCTGTCCATCCTCGCGGCAGATCGGTTCCCGCGACCACCCAGACCGCGCATGGTGCGTTCTGAGGACATAGGGGATGGTCCGGCCGATGGCGAAGTCGCCGCCGAACCGCTTCCGGTAGGGGAGGCCGAGGACCAGCAGGTCGGCGTCCGCGCTCGGTGGCCTCGTCGACGAGCGCCGCCCCGACGTCGCGCGCCTGGAGCAGGACCGGTTCGACACCTGGTGGCCCGGTCTCGGCGATGCCTCGGCCGGGTCGAGCACGCGCTGGGCATCCTCGACTGCGGCCGGCGACGTCCGCGTCGAGCGGCAGGGTCCAGTCGATCTCGACCACGTGGACGGCCACGATCTCGGCCTTGTGCGACGCTCGCGGCTCGACAGGCGAGGCGGAGGATCCGGGCGTCGCTCGGGCCGCCGTTGACGGCGAGGACCGCGCGCCGAAACGGGCGGTCTGGTGGACGCTCGGGCGACGGCCGGTCGACGGTACCACCGCCGCTCGCTCGGCCGTCGCACCGGGGCCGTGGCGGGCGGCTCAGGGTTCGGCCTCGGCGTGGTCCCTTCTGGGCGCGCCGGCGGCATGCTGGTCGAAGCGGCTCTCCTCCTCGCGCCGGTACGGCACGTTGACGACGACGGTGTTCGGCCGGCCGATCAGGGCCGCCCGCAGCCGTTCGGCCGACTGGTTGTAGAGGATCCGCTCCCACCAGTGCCGGGCGACGTACTCCGGGATCGACGATGAACGTGATCGGCTCGTGCTTGTCCGGCGGCCAGGCCCGGTCGAGGACGTCGAGGTAGGCGAGCAGCGGCCCGACGAGGGCCCGGTAGGGCGACTCGACGATGACCAGTGGCACGCCCGGCACCTGGCGCTCCCAGTCGCTGCGCATCGCGGCCGCATCCTCCGGGTCTTCCGAGATGTAGCACCGCCCGCACGTCGTCGCTGATCGAGCGGGCCACGTTGACCGCCTGGACGACGGCCCGGTTGAGGCCCGGGATGGGGACGACGACCCGCTCCTCGCGATGCGGCGGGAGCGACGACGAGGTCGGGCCGGAGCGCGAGGTGCCGCTTCGAGGAGCGTACTGGCGGTGGATGAAGAGCATCCCCCCGACGAGGATCGGGATGAGGATGACGACCAGGTAGGCGCCGTCGCGGAACTTCACCGAGACGACGATCGACGAGGACGACGAAGGTGAGGACGCAGCCGAACGCGTTGACCGCGGCCCGCCACCACCAGCCCGGCTCGCGGTCCCGAACCAGTGCTTGACCATGCCCGTCTGGGACAGGGTGAAGCAGACGAACACGCCGACCGAGTAGAGCGGGATCAGGGCGTGGGTGTCGCCGTTGAACAGCGACCAGCAGGCCGAAGGCGATCGCCGCCAGGAGGACGATGCCGCAGCGAGTAGGCGAGCCGGTCGCCCCGGAAGCTGAACTGGCGGGGCATGTAGCCGTCCTCGGCCAGGATGGCGGCCAGCCGCGGGAAGGCATTGAAGCTCGTGTTGGCGGCCAGGAACAGGATCAGGGCGGTCGGCGATCTGGAAGATGTAGAACAGCGGGCTGTCCGGGCCGAAGGCGATGCCGCCACGAGGGCGACGACCGTCGGGCCGCCGCTGTTGTCGACCGAGGGCACGATCGCGTAGGCGTGGGCGACGATCGTGATCCCCGACGAAGATCACGCCCAGCAGGACGGCCATCGAGATCATCGTGTTGGCGGCGTTGTTCGCCTCGGGCGTCTTGAACGCGGGCACGCCGTTGGCGATCGCCTCGACGCCGGTCAGGGCGACCGACCCGCCGGCAAAGGCCCGCAGGAGCAGGAACAAGGTGAGCGCCTCGGTCCCCGAGCGGGCACCGCCTCCGGCTGGGGCGGCAGCGGAGCCGCGCTGCCCGTGATGATGCGGATGACGCCGACGACGACGATCAGCAGGGCCAGGCCGGCGAACAGGTAGGTCGGGATGGCGAAGATGTTGCCCGACTCGCGCAGGCCGCGCAGGTTGCCGATCGTGATCAGGCTGATCGAGACGAAGGCGATCTCGATCCGGAAGTCGTAGGCCGCGGGACGATCGACTGGATCTGCTGGATGGCCGACGCGGTCGACACGGCGACTGTCATGACGTAGTCGATGAGCAGGGCCGCGGCCGCGATGAGCCCGAAGATCGGGGCGAGGTTCTGGCGGGCGACGATGTAGGCGCCGCCGCCGCTCGGGATAGGCCCGGCAGACCTGGCGGTAGGAGAACGAGACCACCGTCAGCATCACGACGATCGCGACCGACACGCCGATCGAGTAGGCCAGCGCCCCGGCGGCGCGGCCACGATGAGGACCCGCAGGATCTCCTCGGTCGCGTAGGCCGACGAGCTGATCGCGTCGGAGCTGAAGATCGCCAGCGCCTTGACCTTGGGCAGGCGCTCGCCGATCTCCTCCTCGCTGGCCAGGGGCCGGCCGAAGATGACGCTCCGGACCCGGGAGGCGAACCGGCCGGCAGGGGTCGAGCGGGATGCTCGCGGCCTGCTTGGCCACGAGCTGATCCGGGGCCGGTGTACCGGAAGTAGGGGGCGTGCGGGCGTTCGACCCGAACGCGGCGGTCGGCGAGTTTGCGCCCCGGCAGAGGGCGCCGTCCGCCGATCATCCTGCGGGTCGTGATTCCGACGATCTTCACCGGTCCTCCGTCTCGATTGCCTGCGACGGCCAAGGCTACCACTCGGAATCGCCCATCTCAGAAGCCCTGGCCCAGGCGCTCGACGCCGCGCGCTCGGCAGGCCGGCCGAGCGCATGGCCGCCTGGGTCGCCGCGATGTCGTAGGCGGTCCGGAGCCAGCTGACCCGGCCGTGTCGGTGTCCAGGATGAGGCCGCTGGAGGCAGGATTGCCGTCGCGCGGCTGGCCGACGCTGCCCGGGTTGACAGGCCAGCCGATTGGCCAGGCCCAGGCTGCTCGTGCGGGCTCGACCTCCTGGATCGGACCGAACCTGGCCGGACGGGCCGGCCGGATCCAGGGCCGCGGAGCGGCCAGGTAGGCCCACGGCAGGTGGGTGTGCCCGAACAGGCCCCAGGGCGTGGCGCATGACGCGAGGTTCGCGGCGGCGGCGGCGGTGCTCAGGATGTACTCCCAGGTCGGATCGCGGGGGCTGCCGTGGACCATGGTGAAGTCGCCCTCGGCGAGGCGTCGGCGGCAGGGCCGCCAGCCAGGCCAGGGTCTCGGCCGGGATCACCCGGCGGGTCCACTCCATCGCGCTCCGGGCGTCGGCGATTGAAGTACTGGATCACGTCGTCGCCGATCGCGGCCAGGTCGTGGTTGCCGGACACCGAGGGCACCGAGCTGGCGGAGCCGCTCGACGACCTCGTCCGGGTCGGGCCCGTAGCCGACGACGTCGCCGAGGTGCCGGACCCCGTCGACGGGCCCGACCGCGGCGAGGACGGCATCGAGGGCGGGCAGGTTGGCGTGGATGTCGGACAGGACGGCGAGGCGCATCAGGCTCAGCGTAGCGGGCTCACCGGCGGCGATGGGCCGGTTCCGGCGCCGGCGCCGGGTCGCGCGGCTAGCCGGCCGGTGTCCGGCCACCTTCTCGACGACGACGAGGACGTGGTCGGCGAGGCCGCCGATCGGCGACCGGCTCGATGCACGGCCGGCCGCCGCCGAGGACGCTCGGGGGCCGGCGCCGCGGCGCGCCAGCTCCGCGGTCAGCGGCCGGCGCTTCCAGGCGATCAGGACGCCGCCCGGGGCGGCCAGGGGCAGGGCAAGCTCGACGAGCTCGGCCAGCGAGCGCGATGGCCCGGGCGGTCACGGCCTGCCAGCGCTCGCGGTGGCTTGGCTCGGCCGCGAGGGCTTCGGCCCGCGCGGCGGCGACATCGACGAACCCGGTTGGCGCAGCCGAGGGCGATCGAGCTCTGCGACGGTCGTCAGGAACGTGGCCTTCTTGCCGACGCTCTCGACGAGCAAGGCCTGCCGGCGGGCAGGACCAGGGCCAGGGGCAGGCCGGGAAAGCCGCCGCCGCTGCCCAGGTCGAGCAACGCGTCGACGCCGCGTGGCCGGCAGGATCGGGACGGCCGAGAGGCTGTCGAGGACGTGCTCGCGGACGAGGGCCGTGGGCTCGCGGATCGCGGTCAGGTTGATCGCGCCATTCCAGGCGAGCAGGAGCCGCAGGTGATCGATCAGCCGGGCCGAGCGGGCGCTTCGGGCAGGGCCAGCGCCGAGCGTGGCAAGGCCGGCAGCGAGCAGCTCGAGCGCCTCGGGCGGCAGCGCCGGCAGGCCCGCGACACGCGTCGGGAGCGGGTCGCGATCCTGGTTCACGCATCCTCCGGTCCGGGGAGGTGAGCGGTCCGCTAGCGCTCCCGGCGTCGACGTATTCGCGCACCGCGGGGCTCGTATCGGTCTTCCGCGCTCGCGTCCGGTTCCGGTCCGGGTCTCCCCGGGCCCCTCGCGCGTCACGTTACCCTGCGACCCTGTTCGAGTGCGGATGCTGGACGTTATTGGAGCGACCCGGGCCAGTCAACCGGGTTATCCACGAAGTGCACATTCGAATGGCCAAGATGGTGGACAACCACCGAACCCGGCAGGCTTGCTAGCCGAGCTCGCTCGTCGCGGCAACCTCGGCCGGGCCGGCTAGCTCAGCCGTCTCGGCCGTCTCGGCCGCGTGCATCGCCCGGATCACGGCAGCTTCCTCGAGCCGGATCTCCTCCGCGGCCATGGCCCGGGCCAGGGTCGTCGCGATCAGCTCGGCGTCGACCGCGGTCGGGCCGGGCAGGGCCAGGACGAAGGTCGAGCCCGAATTCGATGACCGAGGCGACGTCCGAGGTCGCCGCCCATGGCCCGGGCGAGGTCCCGCGCGATCGGCAGGCCGAGGCCCGTGCCGGTGATCCGGGCATGGCCCGGCAGGCGGTAGAAGCGCTCGAAGATCCGGGCCCGGTCCACGGCCGCGATGCCCTCGCCACTCGTCGCGCACCGCGATGAGGGCCACCGGCCATCGAACCAGCCCGCGATCTCGACCCGGCCGCCCTCGCCGGTGAACTTGAGGGCATTGCCGGCCAGGTTGGTCAGGATCTGGTCGACCCGGCGGCGATCGCCGACGGCGGCCCGGATTCGCGGCGGCAGGTCCGACTGGAGCTCGACATTGCGCTGGATTGCGATCGGCCGGAGCGCGTCGAGGACTCGGCCGGCCACCTCGGCGACCGAGAACGGCTCGATCTCGAGGCCCAGGTTGCCGGCCTCGATCCGGCACATCTCGAGCAGGTCGGCGACCAGCTCGGCCATCGTCTCGACGATGTCCCGGCTGCGGGCCAGGAAGTCGGCCTGGACGGCCGGATCGTCGACCCGTCCGTCGGTGATCAGGTCGAGGTAGCCGCCCAGGCCCGTGAGCGGCGTGCGCAGGTCGTGGGCGACGGTCGAGACGTAGCGCTCGCGCTCGAGGTCGCGGGCCCGCAGGTCGGCCGACTCGCGCTCGGCCGCGACCTGCTCGGTGACGAGTGCAAGGGCCACGGCGGCATGGCGGGCGAGCTGCGGCGGCAGTCGATTGCCGACGGCGGCGATGTCGGCGGCCGCGGGCAGGTCGAAGCCGAGGACGACCCGGCCGCTGCTGGGGATCTTGATCCAGGCGAAGTGGTGGTCGTCGCCGTCGGACGGGGCAGTGGCCGGTCGGTCCCGGCCGGATGCGGCTCGCCCGGCATCGCCGGCCGGGGCGGATGCGCGCGCGATCGATACCTCCGCCGGCGGGCGGGCCGCCCGCTCGGCGCGCGATCCCGGCGCCCGGGCGTCAAGCCAGGCCGCCAGCGCCGAGCGCTTCCGCCGGGTCTTCGCCCTCGGCCGCGCCAACTGCGATCCGGCGCTCGCCCGAGGCGGCCAGGACGGCGGTCCGGCGGGCACCGACGGTCGAGGCGAGCAGGCCGAGGAGACCGGCCAGGCGGGCCTCGGCCGGCAGGTCGGTGACCAGGATGTCGAGCGAGCGCGCCAGCAAGGTGGTCTCGCGCCAGCTCATCCGGTCGACGACACGCCGGGAGGCGAGCCGGCGTTCGACGAAGGGCGGCGGCGGCTCGGTGATCGGCCCGGGCCGAGGCCGGCGGGCAGGCGGCTCAGTCATCGCCCAGATCGTCGCAGTGGGCTCGACCGAGACCCGACCGATCACCCGATCGTCCTGCCGGCTCAGGCCGGGCGACCCGCTCCGCGCACCGGGCGACCGAGCGTGCGCCGGACGACGTCCACGACCTCGTCGACGTAGATGTCGGCCTGGCCGCGCTCGGCGGCGGTCCGGCACGCAGCCGCGGACGTGGTCCTCGAGGATCATGATCCCGACCGAGTCGAGGGCCGCCTTGAGGGCCGCCGTCTGCTGCAGGATGTCGACGCAGTATTCCTCGCGCTCGATCATCCGGGCAATGCCCCGGACCTGGCCCTCGATCCGGCTCAGGCGTCGGACGAGCTGGGCCTTGTCCTTGGAATAGCTGTGCCGGAAGTGATCCGGGGCCTCCGCCGGGCGAGGGTGAGTGGCGCCCGTCTTGGCGTCCTCGCTGATTCTGGTGGTTCTGGGGGTTGTGGCCATCGTGGCCGGATGATACTCCCCCGGGGTATCGCCTGCCAATCGGCCCAGGCTCGACGCCGGTTCGTCCCCGAGGCGGCCGAGTGGGCTAGACTGACCGCCGTGGAGCAACGCGTCGATTCTGCGGACGACCCGAGCGGAACCGACGCCGGGCCGGCCTTCGCCCACGTCAGCGAAGCCGAGTTCGCCCGGATCCTCGACTACTACCAGGTCCCCTGGCAGTACGAGCCGCACACCTTCCCGATCCTGTGGAACCTCGCCGGTGACGTCCTCGAGAGCTTCTCACCCGACTTCTTCCTGCCCGACGTCGGACCTGTACGTCGAGCTGACGACCCTCCGCCAGAAGCTCGTGCGCAAGAAGAATCGCAAGCTGCGCCGGCTGCGCGAGCTCTACCCGGAGCTTCGGATCAAGCTCTTCTACGCCCGCGACTTCCGGGCGCTCATGCTCAAGTACGGACGAGTCGTGCTGGCCGACGAGCTGAGCGGGACGGCCGGCCACATCACTCCGGCCCGGACGGCCGCGTCGATGCTGGCCGGACCATTCGGGATCGCGCGAGCAGCCGTGGACAGCGTGGATTCGACGGTCACGCCGGCCTCGCTCGAGCCTGCCGTTGTCTCGGTCGCGGCCGAACCGCTGCCGCATCATCGCCGTCGGCGGCGCGGCGCCGCGCGCCGGGCGGCGTCCGGGATCGCGAGCCCGAGCGCATGACCGCGCCGGTCGACCTCCAGTCGGACGTGGCCGAGGTCCTCGTCTCGGAGGAACAGATCCAGGCCAAGGTGCGCGAGCTCGGGCGCGCGGATCAGCGCCGACTACGCCGGCCGCCAGCTGACCCTGGTGAGCGTGCTCAAGGGTTCCCTGCCGTTCATGGCCGACCTGATGCGCTCGATCAGCGTTCCCGTCCGGATCGACCTCATGGAGGTCTCCTCCTACGGCGGAACGTCGACCGAATCGTCGGGCCTGGTGCGGATCCTCAAGGACCTGTCGGCGAGCATCGCCGGCGAGGAGGTCCTGCTGGTCGAGGACATCATCGACACGGGCCTGACCCTGAACTACCTGGTCCGCTACCTGCGCGGCAAGAACCCGGCCTCGCTCCGGATCTGCACCCTGCTCGACAAGCCGGCCCGGCGCCTGGTCGAGATCCCGGTCGACTACACCGGCTTCACGATCGACGATCGGTTTGTTGTCGGCTACGGCCTCGACTTCGGCGAGTTCTACCGCAACCTGCGCTACGTGGGGGTCCTCCGTCCGGAGGTCTATTCCAGCCCGGCCGGCGATGCGGCCGACCCCGAGCCTGCCCAGCGCGAACCGGCCGACCCGGCCGGCGCCCAGGCCTGACGCGGCCAGCCGATGACGATGCATCGCCGGCCCCTCGGCGGGGGACGCCTGCTGGCCGCGGCCGGCGCCGTGGTCATCCTGATTGCGTCATTCCTGGCCTGGTACACGGCCCAGGCCGATGCCGGACTCCCCGCGACGGCCTGCAACGCCTTCGACGGCCGCTGCGGCACGGCCGGCGGGATGATCGACTTCATCATTGCGCTGCTCGTCCTGGCCCTGGTCGCACTGCCCTATGCGGTGGGTGACCGGCCGGTCTCGATCGACCGGGGCCTGAGCTTCCTGATCCTGACCGTCCTCGGCTGGCTGGCCTTCTTCTACGCGATCGCCTCGTTCGTGACCCAGGGTGATTTGGCGGGCTTGCGCCCTGACCGGGCCCCGGGCACCTGGCTGGCCCTGATCGGTCTGATCATGCTGTCCCGGGCGACCTACCTGATCAGCCGGGGCGGCGACCGGATCTGAGCGGGCCGAGCCCGAGGCACGCAGCTCAGGAGATGTCCACGGCGAACCATTCGAGGGCCGTCGGGGCTGGCGCGAGGCGCACCGCGAAGACGTAGCGGGCAGCGGACCACACGCCAGCCGGCGGTGCGTAGATGGCACCGGCCGTCGGATCCAGGGTGGCGCTGGCGCCGGCCGGATCGAGGACCAGGGGCTGGGCGGCTTCGCCCGGAATCAGCCGCCAGACCTGGGTTGCCAGGGCCGCGCTTGGGCCGGGCCGATGGATGCTGCAATAGCCAAGCTGGCCGATCGTGGTCGAATGGATCTGGACGGTCGCGATCCGGGGATCGGCGGGTCCATCAGCCACGACCGGCAGCAGTCCATACCAGGTGTTAACTGGACCGACGTCGCTCGTCTCGGTCGTGAACAGGCGCCAGGCGAGGCCGTAGTAGCACGGACCGCTGATCGTGCTGCGCGGATCGAGGCTGGCCGGGGCTTGAGCGCCACTGGCCGAGCTGGCCGTGGATTCGGACGCCGGACTGGCCTGCGATCGCGTTGACTGTGGAGCCGGCCCGGGCCCGCCGCCCCAGGGCTTGATCAGGCCGACCAGAAGGAGGGCGATGATCGCCCCGGCCACGATCGTCGGCCGCCCTCGGCCGCCGGTCGGCGTGAGTCGGATCGGTTCGCTGGCAGGCATGGAATCCAGGCCGCCTATCCCTTCGGCCGGGCTCGGAGCCGGCCTTGCTGGCCGCTGGCCTACTCGCCCAGGTAGGCCTTGCGGACCATCTCATTCTCGCGCAGCTCGGCCGATGGCCCGGACAGGACCACTCGGCCGTTCTGGAGGACGTACCCGCGATTGGCCACGATCAGGGCCTGGAGGGCGTTTTGTTCGACCAGCAGGATCGTGGTGCCGGTCGCATTGATCTCCTGGATGATCGCGAAGATCTGCTGGACGAGGATGGGCGACAGACCCAGCGAAGGCTCGTCCAGGAGCAGCACCCGTGGCCGGGCCATCATCGCCCGGCCGATCGCGAGCATCTGCTGCTCGCCACCCGAGAGGCTGCCGCCACGCTGGGTGGTCCGTTCACGGAGGCGCGGGAAGAGCTCGAAGACGTGCTCGAGATCGGTGGCGATGTCGTTCTGGGGCCGGGTGAAGGCGCCCATCTTGAGGTTGTCCAGGATCGTCAAGCGGGAGAAGATCCGGCGACCTTCGGGCGAGTGGCCGATGCCCAGCCGGACCAGCTGGTGGGCTGCCGTCCGCGAGATGTTCTTGCCCTCGAACTCGACCTTGCCCTCGCGCGGGTGGAGCAGGCCCGAGATCGTCTTCAGGGTCGTCGTCTTGCCCGCCCCGTTGGCCCCGATGAGGGTCACGATCTCGCCCTGCTGGACGTCCAGCGACACGCCCTGGAGGGCATGGATGTGACCGTAGTAGGTATGGACGTTTTCGAGCCGGAGGATCGGGCCGCCGACGGCGGCCTCGGCCGGGGCGGGCGCAGCCGAAGGCGCCGGCGCGGTCGCCTGGGCGGTCCCGGGTCCGGGATCCTGGGCCGCGCTCACTCGGGCGGCTTCCCGAGATAGGCTTCGATCACCCGCGGATTCCGGCGGACCTCGTCCGGCGTTCCCTCGGCGATCCGCTCGCCGTGGTCGAGCACGGTCACCCGGTCGCTGATTCCCATGACCACCTTCATGTCGTGCTCGATCAGCAGGAAGGACAGGCCGAGGTCCGTGCGGAGTCGGCTGATCAGCTCGGTCATCTCCCGGGTCTCGTTCGGGTTCATCCCCGCGGTCGGCTCGTCGAGGAGGACGAGCGAGGGCTCGCTGGCCAGCGCCCGGGCGACCTCGAGCCGGCGCTGATCGCCGTAGGGCAGGTTCTTGGCCAGCGTGTCGCGCCGATTCTTCAGGCCGACCAGGGTCAGGAACGTCAGGGCGGTGGTCACCGAGCGCTCTTCTTCGCTGCGGGCTCGCCGGGTGCTGAACAGGGCATCCGCGGCGTTCGCCTGGAGCTTCAGGTGCATCCCGACCTGGACGTTCTCGAGGGCAGTCATGTTGGCGAAGAGCCGGATGTTCTGGAATGTTCGACCGATTCCTGCCCGGACCATCTCGTTCGGGCGAGCGCTCTTGAAGACGCCGACCCGGGCCAGCCCGTGTCGATACCACTTGGGCCGAACGATCGCGGCCAGGAGCATGACCACGAGCGCGGCGATCGCGCCCAGGATGACCAGGGCACCGGCCGACTCCGAGGCCTGGAAGACCAGGACGCCGATGATCGCGATGATCAGGGCGGGTACGACCCAGGTGACCGGCTCGAACCAGGCTCGTCGCGGGCGGGCGACCATCTGGTGGCCGTCGAATTCGACCACGCCCGAGGTTGGATCGATGATCCCGGCGATCACGTTGAAGAAGGTCGTCTTGCCGGCGCCATTTGGCCCGATCAGGCTGACGATCGCGCGGCGCGGGATCTCGAGGTCGACCTCCTTGACCGCCACCAGGCCACCGAAGGCCTTGGTCACCTTGCTTGCCCTGAGGAGCAGGTCACCGTCCGGCGGCGGTCCTGACACGGCTGCGGTCATTGGTCGAGCGCCTCGGTCGGGGCGGGCAGGTCGCCGATCTCGTCGCCTGACGAGGTATGGAGCTCCTGCCGTCTCCGGCTGCTCGGGAATAGCCCCTCGGGCCGGAGCAGCATCATCCCCACCAGGGCGATCCCGTAGAGCAGGTATTGGTACTGGACGAAGTCGATGTTCTGGAGGACCGGGACATGGAGCGCCTGGAAGAACTGGTTGAGCTCCTTGAGCAGGACCGCCTGGATCGTGTAGATGATGAAGGCGCCCATGGCCACGCCCCAGATGTTGCCCATGCCGCCGAGGACGACCATGGCCAGGACGGTGAACGAGACCTGGAAGCCAAACTGGTCCGGGCTCACGAAGGTCAGCTTCGAGGCGGCAAAGACGCCGGCGAAGCCGGCCGTGGATGCGCCCAGGGCGAAGGCCAGCAGCTTCGTGGTGATCGTGTTGATGCCGCTGCTGGCGGCCGCCAGCTCGTCCTCTCGAATCGCCGCCCAGGCGCGGCCCAGGCGTGAGGCCTGGAGGCGGTACAGGAGGATCATCGTGACCGCCAGGATCACGACCATCGTCACGTAGTAGGGGACGGGATTTTCGAGGGTGAAGTTGAAGCCCAGGATCGAGGGCTTGAAGATCCCGCCGATCCCGTTGGTGCCCTTGGTGAACGTGCTGGCATTGAGGAAGACGGCCGGCACGATCTCGCCGAAGCCGAGGGTCACGATCGCCAGGTAGTCGCCCCGCAGGCGCAGCGTCGGCGCGCCGAGCATGACCCCGAGGACCGCGGCGATGACCGCCCCGACGAGGAGCATCGGCAGGAAGGGCACGTGCAGCCCCGAGAACGGCGAGGCGCCGAATGCGTAGACGTAGGACCCGATGGCGAAGAACGCGGCATAGCCCAGGTCGAGCAGGCCGGCCATGCCAACCACGATGTTGAGGCCCATCGCCAGGAGGATGAACACGCCCGCGTTCGAGAAGCCGTCGATCCACAGCGACTGCGGCTGGAACGTGCTCAGAGGCGGGATCAGGACGACCAGCGGCAGGACCGTGGCGATCAGCGCCCAGCCGAACAGGATCGTCAGCGAGCGGTGCATCTTGGCGCTGCTGCGCAGGCGAGCCCAGGGCGACGGCCGGGGCGCGGGCTTGGGCGAGCTGGCGATCGCGGTCATGCCCGTTCTCCGACTGGGCTGCCGAGCAGGCCACTCGGCCGGAAGACGAGGACCAGGATCAGGACGGTGAAGACCGCCACCTCGGACCATTGGGTGTAGCCCAGGACGGTTGCGTACACCTCGACAAAGGCAATGATGAAGCCACCAATCGCGGCTCCGGTCGTATTGCCGATCCCGCCCAGGACGGCCGCGGTAAAGGCCTTCAGGCCGACGTAGAAGCCCAGGTCGAACTTGATGCTGCCGGCATACAGGCCCTGGACCATCCCACCGGCGCCGGCCAGGGCGGCAGCGATGAAGAAGGTGATCGCGATCGTCTGGTTGATGTCCACGCCCATCAGCTCCGCGGCCTCCCGATCCTGGGCCGTCGAACGCATCGCCCGGCCCAGCCGTGTCCGGCCAACGAATAGCTGCAGGGCGATCATCAGGATGACCGCCGCGGCCAGGATGCCCACGTTCAGGTCGGCGATCCGGCCGCCCAGGAAGTCGAACTTGTCGGCCGGCACGATCTGCGGGAAGTTGACCGGCGAGGGTCCGAAGAGGACGGCGATGATGTTCTGGAGGATGAACGAGACACCGATGGCCGTGATCAATGGCGCCAGGCGCGGGGCGTGGCGCAGGGGCCGATAGGCGACGCGCTCGATGAACATCCCGATGAAGCCCATGCCGACCATCGTTGCCAGCAGGACGATCGCCAGCAGGGCGACCAGGTTGAGGATGTTGGTCACGGGGCCGGTCAGGCCGAAGATCGTGGTCATGATCCAGAGCGCCAGGAACGAGCCGACCATGAAGATGTCGCCGTGGGCGAAGTTGATCAGCTCGACGATGCCGTAGACCATCGTGTAGCCGAGGGCGATCAGGGCGTAGATCGCGCCCAGGGTCATCGCGTTGGCGAACTGCTGGGTGCCCAGCAGGAGGTACTCGATCAGGAGCGCGGCGGCACCAATCGCCAGGGGTCGCGCGATGCCACGAAGGTCAACTGACATTGGTTCGGCAGGCCTTGCTGGGGGGAGGTCTTCCGAGATCGCGACAGAAGGGTAGAAAGAAGCCGGGGAGCTTGGAGCTCCCCGGCTTCAGGAACGCTGTGCTACGGGGCGGTGCTGCCCGATGCCGCCGGAGCCGCCGAGCCGCCCGCGTTGGGATCGACAAACGACTCCTGCTTGACGAAGGTCCAGTCGCCCTTGCCACCGGCCAGCGTCATATCGGTCTTGTAGAACGAGATGAACGGGTGGGTGTTGTCGCCGTACTTGTCGAACGACAGCGTGCCCAGCGCGGTGGTGAAGCTGTTGGCTGAGTCGACCGCGTTGGCGCGGACGCCCTCGCGGGCGCTGGCCAGGTCGGTTGCCGTGGCGGCAGCCTTGGTCAGCGAGTCGACGATGATCTGGGCGCAGGCGAAGGCCGCTGCGCTGTAGGCGCCCGGTGCGCCGCCGAACATCGTGGTGTAGTCCGCGACGAACGTGGAGCCCGAGGCGAGGTCGTGGGCCGCACCGACGGTGCCGTACACGTTCGCGGCAGCAGCGCCGGCGATCGTGATCGTTGCACCCTGGGTGCCACCCGGGCCGAGGTCAGCCACGCCGTCGGGGCCGACGAACGGGATCGTCTCCAGGCCGGAAACGGTTCGACCCTGCTTGAGGGCCAGGCCCATCCCGGTCGGAGTGGTACCAGCGAGGTAGACGCCCTGCGGATTCAGCGCCGCGGCGGCGGTGAACAGCGGGGTGTAGTCAGTGGTCGACTTGGGAGCGCTGTCGTGCTTCACGACGGTGCCGCCGAGGGACTTGAACTCAGCCTCGAAGCTCTTGCCAACGCCGACGCCGAAGGTCTCGGTGTCGTCGATGATGTAGACGCTGGTCTTGCCCAGGTCCTTGTACAGGTAGTCAGCCGCCGACGGGCCCTGGATGCTGTCCGGGGTGGCCGTGCGGATGTAGGCGATCTTGTCGGGGTGAGCCGACCGGTACTGGTCGCCTTCCGGTGGCTGGGTCACGGCGTTGGCCGTGTTGGCCGGGCTGCACTGGAGCAGGCCTGCGCCGTTGCTGATCGGGATCTCCGCCTCGGCGACGCCCGAGTTGAACGGACCGACAACGCCGATCACCGAGGCATCGGCGACGAGCGTCTGCATGTTCTTGGCGCCCGTCTGCGGGTCATGGACGCCGTTGAGGGCGTCGTCCTGGACGTTGATGTCGAGCTTGCAGCCGAGGACTCCGCCCTTGGCATTCTGCTGGGCGATCAGCAGCTTGACGCCGTTCGCCGTCGGAACGCCGTTGGCCGTCTCGCCACCGCTCATCGGCAGCTCGGTGCCGATCTTGACTGTCCCGCCGACGCACCACGCGCCCGGGGTAACGGCTCCCGTGGAGCCTCCAGGTGCCGTGCTGGCACCTCCGCCTGTGCTCGACACCGGCGCGGTCGTCGCTGTCGACGAGCACGCGGCGAAGATGAGCACAGCTCCGGCGCCCAATGCGCCGAGCCTTCCGAACTTCATCAAGACTCCTCCTCTGATCCCACCCACCGTTCTCGGTGGATGACCGGTCGAACCCCTGCCGGTCGAACCGAGGCTCGTCTGCGGCTCGTCTCCGGCGCCCATCGTCCCCCCAGGCCAAGGTGGCCGAGTGGGGCATCGGTGCGCTGCGGATGGCGGCACGACAAACGGGCTTCGGGCGGCGCGCAGGTGGCCGCCGGAGCGATGCCGTATATTAGGCGCTGGCGCGTCGATTGCAATACCGCTGTTGGCGCCCCTCGGGTGGTTGTGAAGCGCTTCGGCGCCCGCCGCCGAGAGGCGCGCCCACTGTGGAACACGCCGATCCGGTCGAAACCGATCGCATCTGCAGCAATCGGGTGTGCCCCCTCGTGAGGTCAGGCCCGTCGGCGTGGACTACCAGGTTCGGACGGCTCGCATTACCGATGTCGATCGGCTCGGAGCACTCTTTGCCCCGGCCATCGATCCGGCTGGCGGGACGCTCGTTGCCCCCGATCTTCTGCGGCAGCTGATCTACCTGCCCCAGGCCAGCGTGCTCGTCGCCGAACGGCGCCGGGACATCCTGGGCGGCGTCATCCTGACCCTCCGGCCGTCGGTCCGAGCCGGCGGCTACATCGGCACCATCGACCTCCTGGTCATCGATCCGGCGACCGACGCAACGGGCGTCGGCAACGACCTGCTCGAGGAGGTCCTCCGTTCCGCGCGCAACAAGGGCTGCACCGTCGTCGAGGCGGAGTGGCCGGACGATCCCGGCGAGCGAGCCCGCTGGGAGGATCGAGGGTTCAGTCAAAGCGGCTCGCTCATGACCAGGTCAGTGGCCACCCGTCGGGTGGCTCCGCGCCCGGTCCGAACATGATCTCCGCCGAGCTGCATTGGTTGCGCCGGCGGTCGGCAGTCAGGTATTAGGGAGTCACTGTGGGCAAGAACGTCGCCGTCTTCGTGGACGTCGCGAACATCTTTTATGCGGCCAAGGCGGCCGGCGTCGACATCGACTACGTCACGCTGCTCAAATCGGCCATCGCCGGGCGTGACTTCGTGCGCGCCTATGCCTACACCGGGTTGGACCCGGACAACGAGAACCAGCGCAACTTTCACTCCTTCCTGAGCCGTCACAGCTACAAGGTCGTCAGCAAGGACATCCGCAAGTACGGCGACGGCAAGGTCAAGGCCAACCTCGACATCGAGCTCGTGGTCGACCTGATGAAGACGGCCCGTAACCTCGACGTGGCGATCATCGTCTCGGGCGACGGCGACTTCGCACCGGCCATCCGGGCCGTCCAGGAAATGGGCGTCCGGTGCGAGGTGATCAGCTTCCGGGGCAATACCAGCTCCGACCTGATCGAGGTCGCCGACCTGTTCACCGACATCACCCAGATCGCCAAGGTCGAGAAGGGCTCGTCGCGCTCGGGCCGCCGCGTTGCCGATGACGACGAGGACCTGTCGATGACCGAGGTGCCCGACAAGCAGACCGAAGGCACCGGCGTTGGCCGTAGCCGCGGTACCCGAGGCGGGCGCACCCGCACCCGGACCGGTGAGCCCGAGCCGGTGGCCGCCGGCGCCCGGCCCGCTTCGACTCGACCGCCCGCCCGCGGCGGTCGCCGGCCGGTGGAGGCCGTCCCGGTCGAGTCCGGCAACGGAGCCAACAGTGGCCCGTCCGCGCCGACCAGCGCCCCAACCTACGGCGGTGGCCTGGTGGCCCTGCCGGGCGAGAAGCTGTCCAAGACCGCCATCGCCGCGGCCGCCCGGGCGGCCGAGCCCCTCGAGGTCGTTTCGATCGTCGACCTCGACCTCGAGCCTGAAGACGAGGACGGGGTCGAGGCCGTTCGGCCCGAGGGTGAGACCGAGGACGGCCAGCGCCGGCGCCGGCGACGGGGCGGCCGTGGCCGTGGCCGCGGCCGGGGCCGGGGCGAGGGTGGTGCGCCGGAGGCCGGTGAGCCAGCCCGCGAGATCGTGGCAGCTCCGCTGGCCGAGCTCGAGCTCGAGGACGAGGACGAGGAGGACGACATCGACGAGCCGGCCGCGCCGCGCCCGCCCCGGCCGGCCGCTTTCGGCTCGTTCTGGGACAGCCAGATCGGCATGGACCGGGCACCGGCCGCCAGCCTGTCGCCGCTCGACGTCGACGATGAGGATGAGCCGGCGATTCCGGAGTACCTGATCGCCGAGCAGCGCCGGGGCAACCGCCCGGTCAGCCGCGATGGCCGCCGGACGGGCGGCGGTGCCCCCAATCGGGGCGGCCGGGGCGGCGGCTACTCCGCGGCCGTTGACCGCGAGCGCTACGGCCGGGGCGGATCGAGTGGCGGGATCAACCGCTACCCGGATGTGTCGGCCCGGCGACCCGAGGAACGCCCTCGGACCGAGGATCGGCCGCCCGCAGCGGCGCGCCAGGATCGACCGCGCGGCGGCGACGAGCCGTGGAGCGAGGTCCCGCCTGAGCTCGAGGCGATGCTTCGGGCCCAGATCGCGGCCAAGCCCGGTCGATCCTCGGACAACCGTGGATCCGGCCGGCCGCCGGCGGACCGTGGCTCCGATCGCCCGACCGAGGTCCCGGCCGCAACGCCCGTCGCCGCAGCTGGGGCTGATGGTCCCGCTCCGGCCAAGCGTCGCGTCACCAGCCGGAAGGCAGCCGAGCCGGCGACCGTAACGGAAGCCGCCGCCCCGGCAGGGGAGTCGGCGCCTCGCCGGCGTACCCCGAGTCGTTCGGCGGCCGGAGCGTCAGCTGAGGTCGCGGCTCCTGCGGCCAAGCCGGCCAGCAAGGCCCCGGCCCGGTCAAAGTCCGGCGCGGCCGCCGAGGTGCCGGCCAAGCCCGCCGCCAAGCCGGCCTCCCGGTCTCGAACGGCGGATGCTGGGCCATCGGCCGAAGCGGCCGAATCGGCACCAGCGGCGGCCCGCAAGCCGCGCGCCCCCCGCAAGGTCGCCGAGTAGGCGGCCGGCCATGAGCCCGGCCCCGCGGCAGTGGCTGACGCGGGCCCAACCGGCCACGATCGCCGCAGCCGCGGCCCTCGTCCGGGGTGCGCTGCCGCATGCCGTCCTGGTCAGCGGTCCGCCAGAGGTCGGCAAGACCACCCTGGCCGAGGACATCGCCACCGGCCTGCTCTGCCTGGCCGCCCAGCCGGCCGACCGGCCCTGCCGCGAGTGCCGCGGCTGCCGGCTGGTCGCGGCCGGCAACCATCCCGACCTGCACCGGCTCGTTCCGGAGGGCCCGGGCGGCCAGATCGTCATCGGCGAGAGCGGCCGGGCGAGTCCGCGCGGCGTCCGCAACCTGGTCGGCGAGCTGGCTTACCTGCCGGTCGAAGGCGGACACCGGGTGGCGATCGTCGAGCACGCCGATCGGATGAACGAGGACGCCCAGAACGCCCTGCTCAAGACCCTCGAGGAGCCGCCCGCCGGGGTCAGCCTGATCCTGTGCGCGGATGAGCCAGACCGGCTCCTGCCGACGGTTCGCTCACGCTGCGTTCAAGTTCGGGTCGCCCCGCTGGGCAGCCGGGCGATCGAAGACCTCCTGACCGAGCTCCAGCTGGCCGACCCGCCGGCCGCGGCCCGCTTCGCCCGGATCGCCGGCGGCCGGGCCGGGCCTGGCGATCGCCTACGCCCGGTCGCCCGAGGCGGTCACGATTCATGACGAGATTGGGCGGTCGCTGCTCGATCTGCTCGCCGCCCCGAGCGCGGTTCGGCTCACGACGGGGCGCGAGCTGATCGAACGGGCAGGCGCCCTCGAGGCGGCCCTCCACCCAGTTGCTGCGGCCGAACCGGCGAGCGCCTCCGGCCGGGGGAGGGGCCGCAGCGCTGCTGCGCGGCGCACGCAGGTCGTGGTCGAGGCCGGCGAGCCAGATTCGGTCGACGATGGCGGCGAGCCGGCCGCCGACGCCGCCGGTCCCACCAAGCGGCCCCCGGCCGAACGCCGGCGGGCTGCCCTGGCCCTCATCGGGCTGTGGCGTGAGCTTGCCCTCGACCTGGCCATCGCCGGCCTGGGCGGGCGGGCAGAGGTCCGCGACCCCGCCCTCCTCGACGACCTGGTCGGCGCGGCCGCGGGACTGGAGCCGACCGAGGTCAGTCGTTTCCTGGCCCGCCTCGACCGGCTCGCCGAGCTCGTGGAGGGCAATGCCGGTCCCGAGCTGGCCGTCGACGTCCTGGTGCTGGCCTGGCCGCGGGCGCGGGCTCGAGCCGCCTGACGCCCGGTCCGAGCAGGGACACGATGACCGAGCCCGACCAGCTCCGCCTCGCGGTCCGCCTCGATGCCCTGGTCAGCGGGTGGGTGCAGGGCGTGGGCTTCCGGGTGTTCGTCGCCCGGCGCGCAACCGCCCTCGGCCTCTTCGGCTGGGTCCGCAATGAGCCGGAGGGTCGTGTCCGCGTGGTCGCGGAGGGCCCGCGGCCGATCCTCGAGACCCTTCTCGCGAGCCTTGAGGCGGGCCCGGCGGGTGCCAGGGTGACCGCCGTGAGCGCCGCCTGGTCGGGCGGGCTGGGGACGTTCGAGCGCTTCGAGATCCGGAGCGGCTCAACCCCGGGCGACTGACGCTGCCCGGCGTCGGCGGTCCGATTGGCCGTCCCGTCGCACCCGGCCGCCATCGCCCGCCCGCGATCGCCAAATCGTTCATCCGTCGGGTCTTACGCAACGCAGCGGCCCTGATTCGCTTGACTTCGACTCCCCAGAAGCGGAGGTCGTGCTCAGCGACCGGAGAAGGAGTCGGTCCACGACCAGATTCCCGGCCGCGCCAATCGCCTAAGCCTCGATCGCGGAACGATTTGGCCACGCGCGGACCGAAACGGAGCAACGCGGAGGCCAGGACGGAGCAACACCGAGACCGGGACGGAGCAACTCGAGGGCCGGGCGGTGCGCCGCGGCCGGATCAGGGCAGGCCGCTGATCAGGCCTCCGTCGACCGCGATGAACGTGCCCGTCTGGTAGCTGGCCAGGTCCGAGGCGAGGTAGGCAACCAGCGTCGCCAGCTCGTCCGGACGGCCGTAGCGGCCGGCTGGGATCGACGCTTTGTGGGCGGCCCGGACGGCCTCGACCGACTGGCCCGTGCCCTCCGCCCGGCCCTGATCAAGGCTCTCGATCCGGGGGGTGTCGAGCCGCCCCGGGAGCACGCCGTTGATCGTGACCCCGTCGGCGGCCACCACGCGGGCCGTGGTCTTGAGCCAGGCGGCGAGCGCGCCGCGGCCGGCGTTCGAATAGACCAGGTCGGGAATCGGCTGGCGGACCCCCGACGAGAGAATTCCCACGATCCTGCCCCAGCCTGCCGCCCGCATCGACGGCAGGAGCGCGCTGGCGAGCTCGATCGGGGTCGTGGCCAGCAGCTGGAAGGCCCGCGTCCAGCCAGCCGGATCGGTCTGCGTCGGATCGATCGCGGGCGGTCCGCCCGCGTTGAGGACCAGGATGTCGACCCGGCCGAGCGCCGCGGTCGCTTCTGCCGCGATCCGGGCGGCCGTGCCGGGCTGTGCGGCATCGCCGGCCAGCTCGACCACCTCGACGCCGTGGCGGGACCGGATCTCCGCCGCGACCCCGGCCACGTGCTCTGCGTCCCGGGACCAGATGGCCAGCCGGCAGCCTTCCGCGGCCAGCCGCTCCGCCGAAGCCCGGCCGAGACCCGACGAGCCGCCGCCAACCAGCGCTGCCCGTCCCCGGATTCCAAGGTCCATGCCGTCCTCCGTGGTCGATTGTGGAGCCACCATCGTGCCACGGATGGGTGGGCCGAACGGCGGACCCGGACCCGGACGAGTCGGTCATTGGCAGGAGCCTCAGCCAGGTGCAGGTTGACCGTGATGGAATTGCGGGTGGACATGGCCGAAACCCTGCCGAGGCTGTACCGGGCCGCGCTCGACGCGGTCGACGAGCTCAGCCAGCTCGGCCTGCGGCGCGAGGCGACCATCTTGCGCGAACGGGCGATCCGCGCGTACAGCCATGCCTGGGACGACCGCTGTCGGGAGACCCTGACCAAGGTTCGCCACGACGCCAAGGCGGCCAGCATCTCGGTCGCGGCCCGGCTCGGCCGCCCGCTGCCCGGCTGAGCCAACCGGCCCGCTAACGGGCGATCGACCGGGTTGGGCTACCCTCCGTCCGATGGATGCGAGCCCGACCAGCCCCACCCTGCCCGAGCTCCTGGCCGAGGCCATTGCCGCCGAGGAGGCGCTGGCCGAGCTGGGCGAATCGATCGACGACGAGTGGTCCTACGTCAATGACCTGTGCCGGGCGTGGACCGATCGGCTCGCCGACGAGGCCGCCGCTCGCTCGACCAGCGAGCCGGCCGACCCTCGAGTCGTCGCAGCGATCCGGGTGGCCATCGACGAAGCGGGCCTGATCCGCGATCCCCACCGGGCGATCGACTGGCTGTCGACCTTGCCCCAGGTGGTCCTGCTCGCGGCCGGCGCCTGATGCGCTTCCAGGACGCCGCCCGGGATGGCCGGGCCGTGGTCTACGCAGCGATCCAGGCCGATCCCCTCGTGGCCAGGCTGGCCGGGCTGCTGGCCGACGCGTCCACGGCCGAGCGGATCCTTGGCCGGGCCGCGATGAACGGCGAATCCCTCGACCCGGAGCGCTGGCGGGCGATGTTTCCGGGGCTGTTCAACCCACCCACGCCGTCGGCCGAAGCCATCCTTGGAGCATCGCTCGAGGTCGCCGATCGCGGCGACCAGGTGCGCAGCCAGCTGCGCGGAGCGATCGTGGAGGAGCTCACCGCCCGCTTGCTGGCCCGACGGTCGCCGGCGCCGGTGGTCCGGCGCGAGCGTCGTGTCCTGTTCGATGGTGTCGCCGCCGAGATCCACCCGTACGACGTCACGGTCGAAGGCCCAACCCGCCCGGGCGCCTTCGATTGCAAGTGGGGTGCTCGTGGGATCAATGCCGACGTGCTCTACCAGCTGGACGACGCCCGGACCCACGCCGCCGACGAGGGCGAGAAGCTGGACGTGGCGCTGGTGATCTTCGACGCCGAGCGATCGTGCCTCGTCCGGCTCGAGGCTCAGACCGCGCCCCACGAGGGCACGCGCCTGGTTGCCCTGGAGCAGCTCGACGCCCTGGCCGGCGCATGACGACCGAGCCGCCAGCCGCCGAGCGGCCAGTCCACGACCCGGCCGCCGAACGCTACGCACCACCCGACGAGAACGAGCGCCGGACGTCCGCCGCTTACCGGGTCCGCTTCGACGAGGCCGGCCCGGACGGGATCGCCCGCGCCTCGACCTACCTGCGCTACGCCCAGGACGTGGCCTGGGTCCATTCCGAGCGACGGGGATTCGGCCGGCCGTGGTACATCGAGCGCGGCCTGGCCTGGGTCGTCCGGGCCGTGGAGCTGACCGTCGTTGCCGCCCTGCCGACAGGGGCCGGGCTGGTCGCCACGACCGAGGTCGTCGGCGGCCGGCGGGTGATGGCCCGCCGCCGCTGCGACCTGCGTTCGGAGTCCGACGGAGCGCTGGTCGCCACGGTCCTGACCGACTGGGTGATGACGACCACGGCCGGCGCCCCGACCCGGGTACCGGATGCGTTTCCGATCTCGTTCGGGGTGGCCCTCGACAATTTCGAGCCGATCAAGGTCGATCCGGGCGCACCGCCGGCCGGAACGCCCGAGCGGACGTTCGAGGTGCGCCTCCACGAGCTCGATCCGATGGGCCACGTCAACAACGCGATCTACCTCGACTGGCTGGACGAGGCGATCCAGGCGCTCGCCCCGGACGCGATCCAGGCGGTGCCGCGGCGCTACCGGCTCGAGTACAAGTCGGCGGCTGCGCCAACGGCCCGGCTGACCGGCCGGGCCTGGCCGGCGGGCACGGCCTGGTCCTACCGCCTCGAGGACGAGCGTGGGCAGATCAGCCTCGGCGGCCTGTTGGAGCCAAACCTGCCCGCCTGAGCCCAGCCCACGGGTGCGTGGCCTGCGGTCAACGGCCGGCGGTGTCCGGTCGCACCGTTGACCGCCCCGCTCGCCAGCAGACCCCAAGGCTGGGGGTACTTCCGATCCCCGCGCGGGCGGGACGTGCACCGGTGCACCGCGCCCGCGGGGCGGGGTACCGGCCAGGCCGGCTTGCCCGGTGGACGATCTGGCTATACCGGGGCGGGACCCTGATCGCCACTGTTCGAGGTGACGACCGCTCGATCCCTGCAGCCCTGCCGGGACGCTCGGGAGCCCTCAGAAGGGGACCAACCCGCAATGACGATCCCGCCCGGCACCGAGCTCCTGCTCGCCGCCCTGGTGGTCGCCTTCAGCGGAGCCGTCCTGGGCAGTGCCGGGTTCGCAGCCACGGTCGGTCGTCGCCAGATCCGGCGGATCACCGCCGTCACCGAGGCCCTGGCCGGGTCAACTGATCCGTTCACCGTGGTCGACCTGGACAGCCTGGATGACCCCAAGCTGCGGGCCGCCTTCGGCCTCCTGGCCGGCCGGATCTCGGAGGCCTGGACCCTCGCCACCGTGGATCCGCTGACCGCCGTGCTCAATCGGCAGGCCCTGATCGGGCGGATCGACGCCGAGCTCGAGCGAGCTTCGCGCTACGCCCGGCCGCTGTCCCTGGTCCTGGTCGACCTCGATCACTTCAAGCGGGTGAACGACACCCATGGCCACTCCGCAGGCGACACGGTCCTGCGCGAGTTCGCGGCCGTCCTCCAGGCCAATGTGCGGGCCGTCGACATCGTCGGCCGCTACGGCGGCGAGGAATTCATGCTGGTCCTGCCGGAGACCGATGCCGACGCCGCGGCGGCGATGGCCGAGAAGCTCCGCCGGGTCGTGGCTGGACGCCAGATCCGGATCGAGGACGGCAACATCCTGTCGATCACGATGAGCGCCGGGGTCGCCGGCGGGCTCGGGCCCCACCTCCGCCTCGAGGCCCTGATCAACGACGCCGACGCGGCCTTGTATTCGGCCAAGGCCCTCGGCCGCGACCAGGTCTACGTCTTCCACGAGCTCGCCGAGGGCGACCTCGTTCGCCGAGCCGCGATCGGCCCGGCCGCCCGCCAGCGGGCCGTGGACGTCGGCCGAGCCGCCGCGCGGGCCGCGACGGCCACCCTCCAGGCGGCTCTCGAGGAGCGCAACGGCTGGACCGGCAAGCCCTCGAACATGATCGCCGAGATGTCGACGATGCTGGCCCAGGCGCTCGAGCTGCCGCCCGGCGAAGTCGAACGAGTCCATACCGCCAGCCTCCTCCACGACCTGGGCAAGCTGGCCATCCCGGATGAGATCCTGGACAACCCGGGCGAGCTCAACGATCGCGAGTGGCGGGTGGTCTCCGAGCATCCCAAGATCGGCCAAGTGGTCCTGGAGCAGGCCGGCGCGCTGCGAGACGCGGCGACGATCGTCCTTCACCACCACGAGTGGTACGACGGCCGGGGCTATCCCCACGGCCTGTCCGGCCAGGAAATTCCGGTCGGCGCCCGGATCGTGGCCATCGCCGACGCCTACGAGGCGATGGTGGCCGGCCGGCCGTATCGCAGCCCGATCGTCCATGAGGCCGCCCTGGCCGAGCTCCGCCGCCATGCCGGTGTCCAGTTCGATCCCGAGCTGGTTCGCCTGTTCGTGACCCTGTTCGCCGACGGCGTGCCCTGGGCGCCCAGCGAGAACGGCCACGGCCACAGCCACGACGACGACGACGACATGGACCTGCTCGGCGCCGACCATCGCCACCACGGTGCGATCCACGACGCCATCCATGCCCGCCGCCGAGGCGAGGTCGTGCCCCGCTCGACCCGCTCGCGGCGGCCGGCCACGAACCCCCCCAAGGCGATCTGAGATGCTCGTCGTCTGCCCCCACTGCGGCTCGGCGCTGGTCGAACGACGCAACCGGATGACCGGCCTGCCTTATCTCGCCTGTTCGGGTGACCCGCGCTGCCCGGGCACCCTGGCCAGCCTCGACGGCAATGGCCTGCCTCGGCCGACCCGGGCCAAGGCGACCGCCGGCTCGAGTCGTGGCCGCTGGTGGCGGGCCGCCCGCCGCGCGATCTGGTCGCTGACCGACTGATCTTCCCCGGGCGCACAATCCGGCGATGACCCACTTCGTCGGGGCGCTCGACCAGGGCACCACGAGCACCCGCTTCGCGATCTTCGATCCGGCCGGCCAGCTGGTCGCGATCGACCAGCGCGAGCATCGCCAGATCCTGCCCGAGGCCGGCTGGGTCGAGCACGATCCGCTCGAGATCCTGGACCGGGCCCGCGCCGTCATCGCCGGCGCCCTCGGCCAGGTCAACCTCGACCCGGCCGACCTCGTCGCGATCGGGATCACCAACCAGCGTGAGACGACCGTCGTGTGGGACCGCCACACCGGCCGGCCGATCCACAATGCGATCGTGTGGCAGGACACCCGCACGGACGAGCTCGTCGCGGAGCTCGGGCGGCACGCTGGCCAGGATCGCTTCCGGGCCGCGACGGGGCTGCCCCTGGCGACCTACTTCTCGGGCCCCAAGGTGCGCTGGATCCTTGACCACGTCCCTGCCGCCCAATCCCGGGCCGAGGCCGGCGACTTGCTCTTCGGCACGATCGATACCTGGCTGATCTGGAACCTGACCGGTGGGCCGGGTCGGGGCATCCACGTGACCGACGCGACCAACGCCAGCCGGACCCAGCTGATGAACCTGGCCAGCCTCGACTGGGACGCCCAGATCCTGGCCGCTCTCGACATCCCAGCGGCGATGCTGCCCCGGATCTGCTCGTCGAGCGAGGTCTATGGCCAGATCGCCGACGGGCAGATCCCCGGAGTCGCCGGTGGCCTGGCCGGCATCCCGATCGCGGCCGACCTGGGCGACCAGCACGCCGCCCTGTTCGGCCAGACCTGCTTTGGGCCGGGCGAGGCCAAGAACACGTACGGCACGGGCTGCTTCCTGCTGCTCAACACCGGGCCGGTCGCGGTCCGGTCGACCAAGGGCCTGCTGACCACCGTGGCCTATCGCCTGGGCGATCAGCCGCCGGTCTACGCCCTCGAGGGCTCGATCGCGATCGCCGGCGCGCTGGTCGGCTGGCTGCGCGACAACCTGGGCCTGATCACCGGATCGGATGAGATCGAGCCGCTGGCCAGGACCGTTCCCGACAACGGCGGGGTGTACATCGTGCCGGCCTTCTCGGGCCTGTTCGCGCCGTACTGGCGGAGCGAGGCCCGGGGCGTGATCGTCGGCCTGACCGGCTTCGTCAACCGGGGCCACATCGCCCGGGCGGCCCTCGAGGCGACCGCCTGGCAGACCCGCGAGGTGGTCGACGCGATGCGGGCGGATTCCGGGACGACGCTGGCCGCCCTCAAGGTCGATGGCGGGATGGTCGGCAACGACCTGCTCATGCAGTTCCAGGCCGACGTCCTGGGGATTCCCGTGATCCGGCCAAGGGTGTCCGAGACAACCGCCCTCGGCGCGGCCTACGCGGCAGGTCTGGCCGTCGGCCTGTGGCCCGACCTCGACGCCCTGCGGGCGAACTGGCACGAGGATCGGACCTGGACGCCCACCCTCGACCCGGCCGACCGGGAGCGCGCCTTTGGCTGGTGGACGAAAGCCGTCAGCCGGACGTTCGACTGGCTCGAGCCCGCATGATGGCCCGATGACCGCCTCGAGCGACCTGCCCGGCCACGTCGACGTCCTGGTGATCGGCGGCGGTGCGACCGGGGCCGGCCTGCTGCGCGACCTCGCCCTGCGTGGCCTGCGGGGCCTGCTCGTCGAGAAAGGCGACCTGGCCAGCGGCACGAGCGGGCGCTATCACGGCTTGCTCCACTCGGGTGCCCGATACATTGCCCGGGACGTCCAGGCCGCGCGTGAATGCATCGCCGAGAACCGGATCCTGCGCCGGATCGCGCCGGCCTGCATCGAGGACACGGGGGGCGTCTTCGTGGCCACCCCGGACGATCCCGAGGGCTACGTGGCGGCCTTCGCCGCCCGCTGCGACGCGGCCGGGGTGCCCTGCGAGGACGTGGTCCTGGCCGACCTCTTCCGACGCGAGCCCGCCCTCAACCGGAAGATCCGGCAGGCCTTCCGGGTCCCCGACGCCTCGCTCGAGCCGTGGCAGCTGGTCGAGGCCAACCTGGCCGACGCCCGTTCGCGGGGCAGCCAGGCCCTGGCCTATCAGGAGGTCGTTGGGATCGAGCGCAACGGCGGCTTCATCGCCTCGGTCTCGATCGCCGATGTGCGCTCGGGCACGGTCCGCCGGATCGAGCCGCGGATGGTCGTGTCGGCGGCCGGGGCGTGGGCCGGCCGGGTGGCCGGGCTGGCCGGGGTGGAGCTGGCGATGTCGCCGGGCAAGGGCACGATGCTCGTCTACAACCAGCGCATGACCGACACCGTGGTCAACCGGTGCAGCCTGCCCGGCGACGGCGACATCATGGTCCCGGTCCACACCGTCGCGATCCTGGGCACGACCGACCTCGCGGTCGATGATCCTGATGACTACGCCCCGTCACCGGCCGAGATCGAGAGCCTGATCACGGCCGGCGAGCAGCTCTTCCCCGACCTCCGGCAGATGCGCCTGCTGCGCGCCTACGCCGGCGTTCGGCCGCTCTACGCGCCCGAAGAGATCGGCAGCGGCCCGGCCGGCGACCGGGCCATCTCCCGAGCTCACGTCGTGGTCGACCATGCCGCCCGCGACGGGGTCTCGAACTTCGTCTCGATCGTGGGCGGCAAGCTGACCACCTATCGGCTGATGGCCGAGCAGACGGCCGACCTCGTCTGCCGCCGGCTGGGAGTGGACGCGCCGTGCACCACGGCCGACGAAGTCCTGCCCGGCCAGGGGGCGGACCGGTCGTTCTACTGGCTGGGCGACCGGCTGGCCGAGCACGAGGCGGAGGGCGGCGGCGACGCCGGCCTGATCTGCGAATGCGAATACGTGACCCGGCCGATGCTCGAGCGCTTCCTGGCCGAACGGATGCCGTGCAGCCTGGACGACGTCCGGCGGGGGACCCGCCTGGGGATGGGCCCCTGCCAGGGTGCCTTCTGCACGTTCCGGGCTGCCGGCCTGATGGCCGAGCATGGCTGGACGGATCCGCCGGACGACCCCCTCGTGGGCTTCCTGGCCGAGCGCTACCGGGGCACGAGGCCGATCGCCTGGGGCCGCCAGCTCCAGGAGCTGTGGCTGTCGACCGGCATCTACTGGGGCGTGCTCGGCGTGGATGCGCTCGCCGGAACCGGGCCCGGCGCCGAGCCCGCCGCCGCGGTGGCCGATGGCCCGGGCTGATGTCGCGGTCGTGGGCGCCGGCCTGGCCGGGATGACCGCGGCGATCAGCCTGGCCCAGGCCGGTGCCCGGGTCCAGGTCCTCGCGAGCGGCCATGCCGCGACCCATTGGTCGGCCGGGGGCGTCGACGCGGGAGCCCTGGCCGGCGCCACGACCTCACGTGCCGCGGTCGAGCAGCTGGCTCGTCAGGCCGGCCACCCGTACGCGCTCGTGGCGGATGAGCTGCCCGGTGCTCTGGCCTGGCTGCGGACGATCCTGGCGATCGAGGGCCTGACCCTGGTCGGGGAGCTCGACGATCCGCTCCGGCCCATCCCGACCGCGATCGGCTCCACCCGCCGGGCCGCCATCGTGCCCGACGGCGCGGCCGGAGCGTTGCCGGCCTGGAGACCGGACGAGACCCTGTTCGTGTGCGGCCCGGCCGGTTTCAAGGACTACTGGCCCGAAGCGATCACGGCCGGCCTGCGCCGGGCCGAGGCATGGCGAGGTGAGCCGGGACCCGGCCGGATCGAAGCCGTCAGCGTCGAGCTGCCCGGCCTGCGCACCCGGCGCAACCTGTCCGGTCTGGACCTGGCCCGCCTCTTCGACCAGCCGGCGTGGCGTTCCGAGGCGCTCGGGGCGATCGCGGCGGCGGTCGCGGAGCGGCAGCGCCGGCTGGCCGGCTCATCGTCGGCCGCCCGAATCGCCCTGCCGGCCGTCCTCGGCCTGGCCGATCATCCGGCGGCCCTGGCCGAGGCCCGGGCTCGCCTGCCCGCCATACCGTTCGAGGTGGCCCTCGTGCCGCCGAGCGTGCCCGGCCTGCGCCTGTTCGAGGCTCTTCGCGCCGCGCTGCGGCGGCATGGCGGCCGGCTGATCGTGGGCGAGGCCGCTCGCGGCTCGATCGGTCCAGACGGCCACCTGACCGAGATCCGCTCGCCGGCCGCTGCCCGCGAGCTGGTCGTCTCGGCCGGAGCCTTCATCCTGGCCACCGGCGGCATCGCCGGCGGCGGAATCTGGGCCACTGGCCCGGGCTCCCTCCTCGAGACGGTCCTGGGGCTGCCGGTCGACGTCCCGGGCGATCGACCCTGGCTGGCCGACGACCCGTTCGACCCGGCCGGCCACCCGCTCGAGCTGGCCGGGATCCGGACCGATGCCCAGCTCCGGCCGGTCGAGCCTGGCGCTGGTCCGGGCGGATCGCCGCTGGCCGACAACGTCCGCATCGCGGGCAGCCTCCTGGCCGGGCAGCGCTACCTGCGTGAGCGCTGCGGCGATGGGGTCGCCCTGGCCAGCGGCCGGCGCGCGGCAGCCGGGAGCTGGCCCCAATGACGATCGCCGAGCTCGTGGCCGAAGCGGCCGGCCCGGTTGGTCTGAGCGCCGACGAGTGCCTCAAGTGCAACGTGTGCACCACGGTCTGCCCGGTGGCCCGCGTGACCGACCTCTTTCCGGGCCCCAAGTACGTCGGGCCGCAGGCCCAGCGCGTTCGACTGGGCACGCTCCTCGCGCCGGCCAGCGGCCGGCTCTCGGTGGTGCCCTCGCCCGATCGCACGGTGGACTGGTGCTCGGGCTGCGGGGTGTGCACCACGGCCTGCCCGGCGGACGTGAAGATCGCCGAGATGAACAACCGGGCCCGGGCGGTCCTGCGGTCGGGCCATCGGCCCCGCCTGCGCGACTGGCTCCTGGGCCAGACCGACCTGACCGGCCGGCTGGGCGTCCTCAGCGCGCCGCTGGCCAACTGGTCGCTCCACAACCGCCCGTTCCGGGGCCTGATCG
This sequence comes from uncultured Chloroflexia bacterium, assembly GCA_963718285.1. Taxonomy (GTDB): domain Bacteria; phylum Chloroflexota; class Limnocylindria; order Limnocylindrales; family CSP1-4; genus Palsa-1033. The sequence continues at coordinate 388,272 of CAVQYU010000002.1, forward strand.
ATCGCATCCTGCGGATCGACCGACGCGCGCCGCTGCCCCGCTTCAGCCGGCGGACGTTCCGCTCCCGACTGGGCAGTCACCGTCGGAGCGCCTGGTCGGCCGACGCTCCGCCGCCCGAGCGAGCGGTGGTCTATTTCCACGGCTGTGCCGCGAACTACTACGAGCCCCACGTCGGCCAGGCCGCGATCGATGTCCTGGAACGAAACGGCCTCGAGGTGATCGTGCCGCCCCAGGTTTGCTGCGGCCTGCCCCTGATCAGCAACGGCCTGTACGGCCAGGCACGGGCTCGAGCCCGGACGAACCTCGACGTCCTGGCCGGCTACGCCCGGGCCGGCTATCGAATCGTGGCCACGTCGACCTCGTGCGGCCATACCCTCAAGGCCGAGTATCGCGAGATGCTCGACTTGGACGATGACGACACCCGGGTCGTGGCCGAGGCGACCTGGGACATCTGCGAGCTGCTCCTCGACCTCCATGACCAGGGCCGTCTCGACACGTCCTTCGGCCGGCTCGAGCGGACCCTGCCCTATCACGCGCCCTGCCAGCTGCGCAGCCACGGCATCGGCCTGCCCGCCCTGGACCTGTTCGCGCTCGTGCCCGGACTCACGGCCGTCGACATGGACCATGACTGCTGCGGGATCGCCGGCACGTATGGGTTGAAAAGCGAGAAGTACGACATCGCGATGGCCGTTGGCGCGCCCCTCTTCGAGCGAATCCGCTCGACCGGCGCGAGCTCCGCCGCGTGCGACTCCGAGACATGCCGCTGGCAGATCGCGGCGGCCACCGACACCGTGCTGCTCCACCCCGTCGAGATCCTGGCCGAGGCGTACGCCGCCGGCGACCGCGAGCCATCCGCCGGCGGCGAAGCCCGCCCGCGGCCGTGATCCTGGTCATCGGCCCGGGAGCCGTCGGCTCGTTCCTGGGCTGGACCCTGGCCCGCGCCGGCGAGGCGGTCGAGCTCCTGGGCCGGAGCGGCGTCGACAGTCTCGAGGACCTATCGGTCAGCGGACCGGCCGGGGCACCAGGAGCAAACCTCGCCGGTAGTCCGATCCGGTTGGCCGGTTCACCCGGATCGGTCAGCGCGGTCCCCGAGCTGATCCTCATCGCGGTCAAGATGCCGGACCTGGCCGGGGCCATCGAGGCTGCCGGGCGCTGGCCCGAGGCGACCGTGGTCGCGGTCCAGAACGGCGTCGGCGCCGAGGACCTGCTCCTGGCCCACCGACCGCGGGGCGGCCTGATTGCCGCGTCCCTGACGACCTCCGTCGAGCGATCCGACGATGGCTCGATCCGGCGCCTGTCCCGCGGCGGGATCGTCCTGGCCCCGGTCCGGGGCGACGTGACCGCCGCGATCGGCCAGCTGGTTGACGCCTTCGTGGCCGGCGGCCTGCGCGCTCGGCGGACCGCCGATCCGGTCGCCCTGCGCTGGTCGAAGCTGCTGGTCAACCTGATGGGCAACGCCACCGGGGCGATCACCGATCTCGAGCCAACGGCCGTCTACCGCGATCCGATTCTCTTCGGGATCGAGCGCCGCCAGACGGCCGAGGCCCTGGCCGAGATGGCCGGCCTCCACGTCCGGCCGGTCAAGCTGTTCGGGGCGGACGCCCGCCTCCTGCCCATCGCCGCCCGGCTGCCCGGCTGGCTCGTCCAGCCCATCCTCGTCAGGGTCGTGGCGGCGGGCCGGGGCGGCAAGCGGCCATCGCTCCACCTCCATCTCGACGCCGGCGGCGGCGCCCCATCCGAGGTGGACTGGCTCAACGGCGCGGTCGCCCGGGCTGCGGTGGAGCGCGGCCGGACGGCCCCGGTCAACGCTCGCCTGGCCGAGATTCTCGATGCCTGCAACCGGGATCCCGAGCGGCGTGCCTGGTTCCGCGGGCGCCCCGACCGGCTCCTCGAGGCCGTCTCCGGCGACTAGCGGGAGCGCCAAATCGAGCCGGATGCCGTCGATATACTCGGCCGGCATGGACACGACGACACTTGGCGTGGGGCTCGTCTCGATCGTGGCGGCCTACCTGATCGGCGGGATCCCCTGGGGCGTGGTCCTGGCCAGGATCGTGGGAGGCCCTGACCCGCGCAGCCAGGGCAGCGGCCGGACCGGCGGGGCCAACGTCCTGCGCGTCCTCGGTCCTCGGGTCGCTGCCGTCGCCGCGGTGCTCGACCTGCTCAAGGGCTCGATCGCGGCCATCCTGCCGATGCTCCTGGGCGCCGGCCTGGTCGTCCAGGGACTCTCGGTCCTGGCCGCGATCATCGGCCATAGCCGGTCGCCCTACATCGGCTTCCGCGGCGGCCGGGGAGTTTCGCCGGCCTTTGGCTCGCTCATCGTCCTGTGGCCGCTGGTCGCCCTGATCACCATTCCGGTGTTCTTCGGGGTGATCCGGCTGACCCACTACTCGTCGCTCGGCTCGCTCACCGCCACCACCCTGGCCGGGGTCATCGTGGTCGCCTGGGTCCTGACCCAGGGCCTGCCCCTGGCCCACCTGATCTACGCCATCGGCGGGCCGGCCCTGATCTGGTACTTCCATCGCGACAACATCGAGCGGCTTCTGGCCGGCCAGGAGCGCCGGATCGACAACCGGACCTGACCTCCGTCTAGGCGGTCTGGACGCCCACCGCGAGGTCCACGATCAGGCCGCCGGCCAGCGAACCACTGACCGTGCCGAGCTCGTGGACACCGCCGTCATCGCCGAAGACCATGTCGCTGGCCAGGCTGACCTGGCTGAGGTTGGCCGAGCTCTGGTCGTAGCCCGTCGTGGCGTAGACCGCCGTGCAGGTGTCGGCGGGCAGGGCGATCTGGGAGGTGGCAATCGCGTTCGCGGGGGTCGTTGCCCGGGCCAGGCTGGGATAGACCTCGAAGTGGACGTGCGGCCAGCGGCCCGAGTAGCAGGCCGGGAAGATGCTGCTGAAGGTGACGAGGCCATGGGCGTCGGCCGGCTGGACTCCGCGCAGGTAGTTCTCGTTGGTCACCCCGTCCGAGTAGAGCGAGTAGCGGCCGGCCTGATCGCAATGCCAGACGTAGACCGCCGCCCCGGGCAGGGGTGCGTAGGCGTTGTTCGCGTCGAGGATCGTGAACCGGATCGTCAACGGGACGCCCGCCGCGACCGCTGAACCCGAGCCGAAGCTCGATCGAATGTCGCTCCGGACGACGCCGCTCTGGGTGAGCACATCCGGCCCGTTCGAGCCATCGCCCGGGAACGGCCCGGCCGTTTCCTCGGGGATCAGGACATCGTCCTGGGCCAGGCCGGCCGTGAGGCTGGCCGCCGCGCTGGCCGGCGCCGCGGTGGCTGCTGTCGCCGGTACGCAGCCGGCCAGAACGAACAGCCCGGCACCCACGCCCGACCAGGCGATGAGCTTGAGCAGGCCGCGCCGATCGAGGAGCGTCTCGACGTCGAAGGCCAGGCCCTGGTCGACGAGCTCGTCGGCCGGATGGTGCAGGCGCCGGCCCTCATAGGTAGGAATGCTGCTCATCTCAACCCTCGAACTGCCACTTGGTCCGGCCATCATCGGCAGCCGAAGCTGTCGATCAGATGACTCGGTTCTGGCACCATCCGAGGCAGGTGGGCGAGGTTTCGGCCGGGACGGAGCGGGGGTCGACGCGGGCACGCCGACCCCCATGAATTGCCCTCGGACCACCCGGCGATGCAGCAACGACAATGCCAGGCGGCCGAGGGCACCTCCGACGGTAGGGTTGGCCAGGTGTCGAATGGCCACCGCCGAGCGCGGGCGTCCTTGCAGTGATGTGACATGACCCGCCCTAGGCCGTTGGTACCGTAGAGCCCGCCCCGGGGGCCCGCTAGGCTCGACTCTCTTGACTCGCGGGGGACAACCAGCCAAGGGGTAGCCCAGAGATGCAGCGCGCCTTCAACTTTTTCACAGCCTGGCAGCAGAACCTGATGATGATCTGGCGGTCCAAGCGACTGCTGTTCGTCATGCAGGGCGGTCAGGGCCTGGCCGAATATGCCTTGATCCTGGCCCTGATTGCGATCGTGGCGATCATTGCCCTGATCTTCCTGGGTGGCCAGGTCTCCAAGATCCTGAGCAACGTCGGGCACAGCGTCTAGGCCGGGCTCACTCGATCTTCCTGAGGTAGGCGCCCACCAGCGTCGCACCCTGCTGGCTGATGTCGCTCGAGCGCCGATCGTCCAGTCCGTTCCGGAACTCGCCGAAGGCCTTGGCCGACGTGATCGGGTTGACGACGTCGTCGCCGTGGTCGTGGAACGACACGTGCACGAACGAGTCGTCGTCGAGCCGGAGGACCAGATAGCTGACCGTTTCGGGCCGGCTTGCCTCGAGCTCGGCGAAGACCGCCTCGATCGCCCGCTGGTTCTCGTCGGCGGCGGCCGCTGACTTCGTGGCATAGCTGGTTACCAGGCGCTTGTGCACGTGATCCTCACTTCGTGTCTGTGACCCTGACGATCAGCCGCGCAGCCAGCCGGCCGGAGCTTCGTGCCCCGGCAACCCAGCGAGCAACCCGAGCAGCGGCGCTGCCTGGGCAAACGTGTCGGCCACGATCCCGGGCAGGTTTCGGGACGCCGCTTCCGAGTCGGACAGCCGCCGGCCGAACGTGATGTCCTTGAGCTTGAGCAGCTCGATATCCGGATCATCCGCCGAATAGCCCGCCGGCGCACGCTTGAGCGCGTCACCGTCGAGCCGACCGAACATCGCCGCGAAGCCGGGATCGTCAAGGCGGCCATGAAGGCCGGCTCGATCCTCGACCACCTTGGCCCGCCACGCGGCCAGGCGGGCCGGGGCCGGATGCCACAGGCCGCCGCCAACGTAGGACGATCCGGGCTGGAAGTGGACGTAGCCGCCCACCCCGCCGCCGGGCCCCGTCCAGGGGAAGCTGGCGCTGACCCAGGTCTTATAGGGCGACTTGTCGGCGGAGAAGCGGACGTCCCGGTAGATCCGGAAGGGCGACCGATGGGGGTCGGCCGCCAGAGGCAGCGACCGACCGGCCAGGGCCACATCGAGGGCCACACAGAAGGCTTCGAGCGGCCGTTTCCAGAGCCGCTCGTAGTCCGCCTTCCGGGGCTGGAACCAGGACCGGTCGTTGTTCATGGCCAGGTCCACCAGGAACTGGAAGGCGGCCGCCGAGAAGCCCTCGAAGTCGTCCGGCTGAGCCTCCGCCGTTGTCGCCTTGGCCATCGCGGCCAGTATCGCAGGCCCTCCAAGAGCCGGCTCAGGCGATCGCGCTCAGCGCTCGGACCTGGTCCATCAGTTGCTTGGCCACGATCTCAAAGGGACGCAGGTCGCGCTGCGCCCGGCTGATGGCCACCGCGCCTTCGGTCGCCGCGATCAGCCCCGTTGCCAGGTTGGCTGCAGGTTCGGGCGGCAACCCGCCGGCAACGAAGAGTTGAGTCAGCCGCTCGATCCAGGCCGCGAAGACCGCATCGGCGTGGCGCAGCACGTCTGCGTCGGCGGCCATCGTCACGGCGAGGACGGCGCAGCCGGCTCGGTAGTCCGTCCGGACGAGCAGCTCCCGCCAGCCCCCGATGAATCGCCCAGCCACGATCTCGGGACTCTGGCCGTCCAGGCCATCCATCGCCTCCAGGGATCGCCTGCCCGCAAGGTCGACCGCCTCACCGACGAGCTGGTCCTTGCCGCCGGGAAAGTGGTGGTACATCGAGCCTCGGGGCGCCTTGGCAGCCTCGAGGACATCGGCCAGCGATGCTCCCTCCAGGCCCCGCAGGGCGAGCAGTCGAGCGGTCGCGGCGATCATCCGGGACCTGGTGTCTGAGGCCATTCCGTCCTTCCTGCGTTCGGCTATGCAGCCATCATATTTCGCGAGCCTGGGCGGCTCGCATCGAATCGTGTTGACGCTCAGCCCGGTGTCGGTCCAGAATATGACGGTCAACCTACATAGGAGATCGTAGCCGTGCCGATGATTGACGTCTATGCGACCGAGGGCACGTTCGCGGACAAGCACCAGCTGGCGATCGACCTGGCGTCGGCCGTCATGGGCGTGGAGCAGGTGCCGAACATCCCGATGTTCCGGCAGAACACCGCCGCCTTCGTCCATGAGCTGCCGAGCGGTGACCTGTCGAACGTGGACGGCGAGGGCAACTACGTCCGGGTCCAGGTCCTGACCAATGCCGGGGCGCTCGATCGCGACAAGCAGCTCGCCGTCGTCGCCCGGCTCACCGAGATCGTGGCTGCCGCGGCGGGAGATCCCGAGCCTGCCGGATCGGACCTGGGTGCTGCTGACGGCCGCGCCCGAGGGTGGCTGGGGCCTGAAGGGTCACGCGAACACGAACGAGGAGCTCGTCCTGGCCGCCCGGGCCCAGATCGCTGAGCTGCAGGCCAAGGCGTGAACCGCGGTTCAGCCTTGCCGGTGATCCAGCGCGTCGACGGGAGCCGTCAGATCGAGATTGGAGTTCACCGCCCCAGGCTCCACGGCCGCCGCGGGGGACAGCATTGGCAGCTCGACAGGCTCGAGCGCCAGGCGATCCCAGCCGCCGAGGTTGGCGCCCGCTTCATAGGTCGACTGGAGGAATTCGAGCACAGCTCGGTCAGGGTCCGGGGCAGTCCGGACTGCGTCGTAGGGCAGGATGAACTCGCCGGCCCGAGCATCGAAGAACGCATCGGCCGGACGGACGGCGGCGGCCCGAAAGCCTTCCGGTTCTGGGTATGCGTAGGCGTAGAAGCCCGGGCCCGGTGCCTCGCTACGGGGCCACCAGCCGGCCGTGACGTTTTGCTGCGACTCGGCCTCCTGCATGACCCAGTCGGGGCAGTTGGGGACGCCCCCAGGGTGGCGCGGCGCCGGCCGGCCCGAGTAGCGCGTCGTCGCGAGATCGAAGCCACCCCAGAACAAGTGAACGGGGCTCGCCTTCCCCACGAACCCGGTCTGGAATGCCTTCAACACCCGGTCGACCTGGATCAGAGCCCGCCACAGGAGCTCGGCATGGTTCCGGTCGTATGAGGCATGGCCCTCGTCCTGGTCGAACGGAATGGCGTCCGCCACCTCCACGGGATGGGGCCAGATCGTCACATCGATGCCGCGGCTGTGCAGACCGGCCATGAACTCGCGGTAGAACTGCGCAACTGAGCGGGGCTCGAGCGCCATCGTGAACGACCCGGGATTGCCGTCGCTGACCCGAAGGAAGTGGTCGACGAAGTCGAAGTCAACCTGGAATTCCGTGTCGCCATAGGGGATCGGTGAAGTCGTCAGGCCACGTGCGCTGACATACAGCGCTACCTGCCACAAGTGGTTCAGCGGTGGCGCAAGGGCGAGTCGGATCTTGCCCACGATCTGGACCCACATATGGAGGGTCGAGATCGTGGGCGCCCAGTCGCGCCACGGAAGCTCCGGCCACGGGCTCGGCTCGCCGCCGCTCATCCGGCTCGGTTCACCTTGAAAGCTCATGGCGTGATTGTCGTACTTAGAAGCCGAGGGCTTCGTCGACGAGCACGACCGTGATCCGCCCGGGAACGACTTCCCGGTTGATGATCAGGACCTTGTTGACCGCACTGTGGATCCCATACGCGGCCTGGGCTCGGGCGTCCTCGAGGGGCAGGGCGTACTCGTTGATCCGGCGCATGCCCTCGTCGAGGTCCGCGACGATCTTCTGGCGGCCGACCACGAGGATCACCCGGCCGGCGCCAGAGACGTACGGACCAAGCTGGCTGCCACCCATCGAGGCGACGACGAGCGAACCCGTCTCCGTCACGGCGTGGACGCTGCCGAGCATGATGTCCGGGGCGGCCGTCAGCCGCCGGATCTCGGCACCTTGAGTGGCCCGGTCCATGCTCCAGGCGCGCGGGCCAATCGGGTCGTAGCGGCCCGAGGCGTCGAGCTCAGCGCTGATGCCCGTGGCATCGAGCGTCTGCGATGCGCCGTGGTGGACGTTGGCCCCGGCGGGGATCATATCCAGGACGATCCGCCTGGCCTCGGCCTTGTCCGCGCCCGGACGACGCTGATGCCGTTGGCCTCGAGGGCTTCGGTCGCTCGTCGAACTTGCGCTTCATCGGCCGGGCTGCCGAACGCATCGACGGTCGTCTGCTGGTCGTCACGTGTTGCGGTAATCATTGTTCTTGTCTTCCTCGAAGGCTTAGCCATATACTTGCGGCTGCAAATAAAGTACACCCAGGTAGGTGCATATGCAAGTACCTAACCCCAACGATCCCGCCCTCCTCGTGGATCGCCTCGTCCGGGAGGCACTCCCGGATCAGCGCGGCGTGGCCGCCTGGCAGGCCCTCCTGCGAGCACACGCCTCGCTCATGCGCGAGCTTTCAACGGACCTCGCGATGAGGGCGCGCTTGCCACTCGGCGACTTCGACGTGCTCGCCCAGCTGGCCGGAGCCGGCGGCGACCTGCGCATGACCGAGCTGGCGGCAAGGACATTCAGCTCGAGGTCGGCCATGACCCGGCGGGTTGATCGCCTCGTTGAAGAAGGCCTGGTAGGAAGGACCGAGTCGGCCACGGATGGCCGGGGCATCGTGATCGCGGTGAGCGAGGCCGGCTTGGCCCGACTCGCGGCGGCCGTGCCCGTTCACCTCAAGGGCGTCTCGAAGCTGTTCATCGACCGCCTGGACGACGACGAGCTCGACGTGCTCGAGCGCGCCCTCAACAAGGTCAGCGTGAGCTGCTCATTCGGCTGAGATCCGTCACGAGGCTGGGGCTCCCGGCCGGGCGGTCAGGCCGGCATCGGCTGCGGCTGCCACAGCTCGATCTTCGTCCCCTCGGGGTCGATGACGTGCGCGAAGCGGCCGTTGGGCTGGTCGGGCATGACGTCGGCCTCCACGCCATGCCTGGCGCAGCTCGGCCAGGATGGCGTCGAGATCATCGACCGCGAGATTGATCATGAAGTCCTTGGTCGATGGCGCGAAATAGGTAGTGTCGGCGGCGAACGGGCTGAACACGGTGGCCGCGCCCGGTTGGGCGGCCATCGCCTCAGGCCTGAAGACGATTCCGCCCCAGTCCTCCAGCTCGAGGCCAATCACGTCGCGGTACCAGTTGGCCAGCGTGCCCGGGTCCTTCGACTTGAAGAACACGCCGCCGATCCCGAGAACCCTGGCCATGCCGGACTGCCCTAGACGGCGATCATCGAATGGGGATCGATGACGAACTTCTTGGCGGCGCCGCCGTCGAACTCGCGGTAGGCCTTGGGCGCGTCGTCGAGGGGAATGACCGTCGCGTTGACCGCCTTGGCAATGTGGGCCTTGTCGGCAAGGATCAGGTTCATGAGCAGCCGGTTGTAGGACTTCACCGGACACTGGCCCGTCTGGAAGCGGTGCGACTTTGCCCAACCCAGGCCGATTCGCACCTTGAGCTGGCCGATCCTGGCGTCTTCGTCCAACGCCCCAGGATCGCCCGTGACATACAGGCCGGGGATCCCGATCCCGGCCCCGACCCGGCTGATCCCCATGACATCGTTGAGGACGGTTGCCGGAGCCTCACCGGCATCGGCGCCATGACCCCGCGCCTCGAAGCCGACCGCATCCACGGCGGCATCCACGACGGGCTCACCGGTGATCTCGGCGATCTGGTCCGCGAGGGCGGCCCCGCTGCTCAGGTCCACGGTTTCGCAGCCGAAGCTCCGGGCCTGGGCCAGGCGATCCGCAATCAGGTCCCCGACGATGACGACCGACGCCCCCAGGAGCTGGGCCGCGTAGGCCGCCGCCAGGCCGACCGGTCCGGCGCCCGCCACGTAGACGGTCGAGCCCGTGGTCACGCCGGCGGTTGCCGCCCCGTGGTAGCCGGTGGGAAAGATGTCCGAGAGCATCGTGAGGTCCTGGATCTTCTCGAGGGCCTGATCGCGGTCGGGAAACTTGAGCAGATTGAAGTCCGCGAACGGGATCATCACGTACTCGGCCTGCCCGCCGATCCAGCCGCCCATGTCGACGTAGCCATAGGCCGCGCCCGGCCGGGCCGGATTGACGTTGAGGCAGACACCCGTCTTGCCTTCGTTGCACATCCGGCACCGCCCGCAGGCGATGTTGAACGGCACCGAGCAGATGTCGCCCGCCTTCACGAAGAGGACGTCGTCGCCAACCTCCACGACCTCGCCGGTGATCTCATGGCCCAGGGTCTGGCCGATCGCCGCGGTCGTCCGGCCCCGGACCATGTGCTGGTCACTGCCGCAGATGTTGGTGGAGACGATTTTCAGAATCGCTGCATGAGGCGCCCGCGCCGCCACGCCGAGCCAGGCGGCGACGTCGGGCGGGATCTCAAGCTTCGGGGTAGTCGATCGACTCGACAACCACCTCTCCCGGGGCCTGGAACTTGACGATCCGGTTGCCAGACATGCATCACTCCTCGCCCCGCGCGGGCGCACGGTTGCCCCCAAAACCCAGGTCACCAGTCCCGCCGCTGGCCGACGGGTCATGCTCGATCCGATCGCTAGCCGACCGCGGCCGCTCCAGCCCGGGCGACGGCGTCGTCGTTCTCGACGCTGCTGCCCGAGACGCCGATCGCGCCGATGATCTGCCCGGCCTTGTTCTTGATCAGGACGCCGCCCGGGAACGAGATCAGCCCGCCGTTCGAGTGCTCGATGTTGTACAGAGGTCCGCCCGGCTGCGAAAGGGCACCGATATCGCCGGACGGCATGTCAAAGTAGCGGGCCGTCCGGGCCTTGCGCATCGAGATGTCGACCGAGCCCAGCCAGGCGTCGTCCATCCGGGCAAAGGCCTTCAGGTTGGCTCCCGAATCGACAACGGCGATGTCCATCTTCGTGCCGAGGTCGGTGGCCTTCTTCTTGGCCGCCGCAACCGCTGCTTCAGCCTCCTGAAGGTTGATGTCGGGCATGGTCGTCTCCCTTTCATCTGCCTGGCCGTGGCACGATTCGCCGTAGCCAAGCGTACATCGCGGGGGCTCGGGCCACCTTCAATTCGTCCCTTGCCGGGTTGCTGAAACCTGAGATCGAGGCCGGATTTGCCAGCTGCCGAAGTGGTTGACGTGGGGCCCCGCGACGGGGTCATACTTTGGCACTCTCCTTGGGGGTTTCGACATGCTCGAGGCCCAGGAACCGCCGGGCCGAATTAAGGGGTACCCATGACAACTGAACGGTCAATCGACGAGCTGGGACCGGTCGACTACCTGATCGTCGAGTTCCCTGCTGGCGCCCAGGACTTCACCGGCGAAGGGGCGGCGGAGCTCCTTCGTCTCCACGACGACGGGATCATCCGAATCATGGACCTCCTGTTCCTCCAGAAGGGACTGGACGGAACGGTCATGGCCCAGGAACTGGGCGACCTGGACCGGATGAGCGAGCTCGCGCGGCTGGAGACCGAGCTCGTCCAGACCCTGGCGGAGGACGACGTCGAGAACCTGGGTGCTGCCATGGATCCGGGCAGCGTTGCCGCTGTTCTCGTCTACGAAAACCTGTGGGCCGCTCCCTTCGCGTCGGCGATGCGCCGGGCAGGCGGCCAGCTGATCGCCGACGGGCGGATCCCCATCCAGGCCATCCTCGCCGCCGTTCAGGCGGACGAGCGTTCGAAGCGGAAGGAGTCTGACATGCTGGGTCGTCGCGGAGTCGGCGTCATTGGTTCGCCCGTCGCAAAGGCCGCGGTGGTTGGCAAGGCCATGTCGCCCGGCCCAGTCACCGGTCGCCAAGGCGGCGGTCGTCGGTGCGGCGGTAAAGCCTGGCCCTTCGCCCGTCGCCAAGGCAGCGGTGGCGCGCGCCGTCACCCGGGTCGCCGCCGCTTCTAGCCGTCAGCTTGGGCCTGCGGGCGGCCTGCCGGGCGACGCGTCGATCGGCTGCCGAGGGCGGTTGAGCCCAGCGCCGGGACGGACCTGGACGAATTCATGACCCTCCCGCGCTCAGCTCAACGAGAAGCTCGTCCAGCTGGTCGAGTGCCTCGGGCATCCCGGACGTCGACCCAGATGCGATCGCAGCGTCGAGGGCCTCCTTCGAGGCATAGAGGTCGTGCACGGTCAGCAGCGTCTCGCCGCCCGTTTCCTCGAAGGTCACCGTCGTGATCTGCTCACCGTCATCCCCTTCGTCGTTGGTCCAGACCAGGCGCGAGGGCGGCGTCACTTCGAGGTACCGACCGAAGAACTCGAAGGTCGAGCCCTCATAGCCGAAGACCAAGCGGTACCTGCCCCCGACACGGACATCGGTCTCGCAGGACAGCAGCTAGATCGGAAACGACTTCGGCGACCACCACCGCTCGAGCAGCTCGGGCTTGGTCCACGCCTCGAACACGATCCGCGCCGGACCATGGACGGTTCGCGTGATCACGAGCTCGCAGTCCGACTTGCGTTCCACCGTGGCCCCGTTCCTCACGAGCGTGGCCTCACTCTGGCTCGTTGCGTCCATCGAACTTCTCCTTCCACTTCAGTTCCTCGACAAGCTTGTCCAACTCGTCGAAGCGTGAATCCCAGAGCTGGCGGTACTGCTCGATCCAGGCCGTCTCTTCAGCGAGCCGGCGCGGGCCGAGCCGGCAAGTCCGCACCCGCCCGACCTTTTCTGTGCTGACGAGGTCGGCCTGCTCCAGGACGCCGACATGCTTGCTCATGCCCGTAAGGGTCATGTGGAATGCTTGGGCCAGCTCCGTGATCGAGGCGTCGGCACGTCCGAGCTGCTCCAGAACACCGCGCCGGGTGGCGTCCGAGAGCGCGCCGAACGCGAGATCAAGTCGACCGGCTGCACCACATACTGAACCATACGGTTCACTATGCATCGCTCCGAACCAAGGTTCCGCGAATGCAACACACTGAAGGGAGTGCGCAAGCAGGACACATGAGAGGAACGATCGATGGCCGTGCGTGTTGACCTGAATATTTCCCTGGACGGCTTCGCGACAACGACCGACCAGACCCCCGAGAACCCGTTCGGGCCCGACTGGTCGCGCCTGGTCGACGCCTACGTCTCAACCCGCACGTTCCGGGCCCGAGTCCTCCACGAGACGTCCGGCGAGGGAACGACCGGCGTCGATGATCAGTACGCGCAGGCGTACTTCGCCGAGGTCGGCGCGGAGATCATGGGTGCCGGCATGTTCGGCCTGCACGCCGTCGATGATCCCGACTGGCGCGGCTGGTGGGGCGACGAGCCGCCCTTCCATGTCCCCGTGTTCGTGCTGACCCACAGCTCGCGCCCCGTGCTCGAGATGGCGGGCGGCACGACCTTCCAATTCCTCGCCGCGACGCCCCGCGAGGCGCTCGACCTTGCGCTCGAGGCCGCAGCCGGCAAGGACGTGCGGATCGGCGGCGGCCCGACCGTTGTGCGCGAGTTCCTCAAGGCCGGACTCGTCGACCGGCTCCACGTCGCGATCGTCCCGATCTTGCTCGGCCGTGGCATCCGCCTCTGGGACGACCTTCGCGGCCTCGAGGACGGCTACAGCGTGACCTCGGAAGTCGCCTCAAGCGGGATCACCCACCTGACCTTCTCGCGCTGAACGCCCTGTCGACAGATCGAAAGGTGCTCGAGCCGCTCAGAAGCCGATCGCACCCGGAATGAGGACCACGTTGATCCTGCCCTGGGCGATCTCGCCGTTCAGGATGATGACCTTGTTGATCGAGCTGGGGATGCCGTAGGCCCTGCAGGCGGGCCGACTTCGAGTGGATAGCTGTACTCCTCGATCCGCCGGAAGCCGGTCTCGAGATCGGGCACGATCTTCTGGGATCCGATGGCGAGAATGACCTTGCCGGCCCCACTGATGATCGGGCCGAGCTGGCTGCCCCCGAACGACACGATCACGATCTCGCCATCGACGGTCACCGCGTGGGCGCTGCCCAGCCAATACTCGGGCGCGGCTCCAAGCCTGCGGATCTCGGCTCCCCGCGTTGCCCGGTCCATCGAGCGCAGCCGCGGCCGGATCGCGTCGTAGCGGCCGGACCCTTCGATCTCGGCCGTCACGCCGAGCTCCTCAAGGGTTTCGAGGCCCCCTGGCCGACTTCGGCGCCGTCGGGGAGGAGGGCCAGTACCTATCGCGCGCATCCTCGTGGTCCGAGGCGATCTCGACGTTGAAGCCACGTTCTCGGAGGGCCTCCGCGGTCTGCTCGATCACGGTGCGCTCGGCCGGCTCGTTGAACTCGGGGTTCGCGGCTCCGGCTGGCTGACAGGAAATGGTGAGAAGCATTTCCGGGACCCTTCGCTGGCGGCACGATCACATAGTTGCGGATGCAACTATAGCAGCTTCGTAACGCACGATGTCCGCGAGGGGTCGTCGCGCCGTGCCCGCCCAAGGGCTCGGAGGTGTCGAGGGGCCTGAGGCCCGGCCTCCGGATCTGGACCGGAGGCCGAAGCTACCCTGTGGCTGCTGGCTCAAAGCCTCGCCCTGGAGCTGGCTGCCGAGGGGATCCCGGTCAACGCAATTGCGCCGGCCTACGTTGAGTCCGAGCTTGGCCGCCAAGCCGTGGAGGTTGCTGCTGCAGAAGCGGGTAGATCGACGGGGGAGATGCGCGCGGAACGCGATTTGGCTATCCGCTAGGTCGCCAGGCCGCGGCGCCCGAGGTCGCCGATGCAATGCTGTTTCTGGGCTCTCCGGCAGCGTCCTATGTCACAGGTACGTGCCTTGACGTGAGCGGTGGTCTGATCGTCCGCTGACCTTCTCGCGCTGACCGGCCCGGCAAAATGGCGCGCCCGACAGGATTCGAACCTGCGACCTTCGGCTCCGGAGGCCGACGCTCTATCCACTGAGCTACAGGCGCGCGAGGCGGCAGCTGGCCGCGGCCGCCATCTTACCCGCCAGCCACGACCTCGGCCCGGGCGCGCCCTACGATCGCGCCAGCGCGGCCTGCCAGCCAGGTGGACCGCCCAGGAAAGGATGCGCCGAACGTGGATGAGGTCAGGATCCTGGGCTTTGCCGGAAGCCTTCGGCGGGCGTCCTACAACCGGGGATTGATCCGTGCGGCCACTGAGTCGGCCCCCGCCGGGATCGTCGTCGAGGTGTTCGATCTGAGCGAGGTGCCGCTCTACAACCAGGATGTCGAGGACGCCGGCGAGCCCGCGGCGGTCGTAAGCCTGAAGGCGGCGATGGCCCGCTCGGACGCCCTCCTGGTGGCGACGCCCGAGTACAACCATGGCATCCCGGGTGTCCTCAAGAACGCGATCGACTGGGCCTCGCGGCCACGCGCGACCAGCCCGCTCCGGGACAAGCCGGTGGCCGTCATGGGCGCCAGCCCGGGCCGGGGATCAACGGCGCGGGCTCAAGCCCAGCTGCGGGAGGCATTCGTCTTTTCCGGAGCCTGCGTCATGCCCTTGCCCGAGCTGATGATCGGGGCGGCAGGTGAGCACTTCGACCAGGATGGCAACGTGATCGATTCGGCCGTGCGTGCCTCGTTGGTGGAGCTCCTGGAGGCACTCCGGGCCTGGACCCGCCGCATCGACGTCCACCGGGTCGCCGCCTGATTCACGGTCTCGCCGCCGGCCCTGGAGGAGCAGGACCCGGCGGCGAGATCGAGGAGTGGAGCGGACAGAACGGGTCGTGGTCGAGGGTCGGTTGGTCCTAGCGGCCGACCGGGGCGGGCTCGAGCCCGTGCTGGGCCGGATCGAGTCGACCTTCCTTCGCCAGGGCCTGGTACATCTCGACGCTCGCCTGGACTCCGTCGGCCAGCGAGGTCACGGGCAGCGGGCCGAGCACCTCGATCCCGTCGTGGTCGATCTCGGAGGGGAACGGAAGGTCGACCGGCTCGAAGTCTGATCACGTCCGCGGCGCCCGGGACGACGGCCTCGATGGCCGCGCAGGATGCGCCGGCCCATCGGCCACCGCGCCCGGCAGGTTGAAGACATGCGCTGCCCGTCGGCCGAGCTGCGGCTCGCCGCGATCAGCGTGCGCGCGACGTCCTCCGCGTACTGGTACAGCGTCGGGCCGCGGAACGGCACGGTGTACGGCTGGCCCGAGGACGGCGGCCACGATCGCCTTCGTCGGCCCGCTGGTCATGCCCTGGTCGCGACCCACGCCGTAGACCGTCATCGGCCGGAGGCCGACGCTCGAGATGCCGTCGTCGAGCCAGTAGACCCGGGCGTGCCCTCGTTGGCCAGCTTGTAGACGCCGTAGTGGTTGGGCGGGTGGGCGGTCGCGTCGGTCCGCAGCCGGCCGGTCAGCGGGTCGGCGTCGCTCGGCCGCCGAACATCCCGATCGAGCTGGTGTAGACGACCGGCGCCATGGGCACGGCCGCTGCCGCTGCCGGACCGCCTCGAAAACGTTGACGGTGCCGACGACGTTGACCCGCGCGCCGAGCGGCGGATCGGCCCGGCAGAACGGGACCTGGAGCGCCGCGAGGTGGATGACGTTCGTGATGCCGCGTCGGCTCGATCGCCGCGCTCAGCGCGGCGAGGTCGGTGATGTCGCCGGTCTCGAACGTCGACCGGCCGAGCTCGTCGGGCGTCATGATCAGGCGCAGCCGCCGATTGTCCGAGCCGAGGTCGAAGGCGGTGACCTGCGGCGCCCTCGCGGACGAGCGTCCGCACGGTCCACGCGCCGATGCAGCCGAGGGCGCCGGTGACCAGGAAGCGCTTGCGCCGCTCGTCGCTCACGACGCCACCGCCGCGCCGCTCGAACGCGGCAGACGTTGCGCAGGCGGCCGATCCCCTCGATCTCGACGACGACCTCGTCGCCGTCGCCGAGCAGGATCGGCGGATCGCGGAAGATCCCGACGCCGCCGGGCGTCCCGGTCGCGATGACATCGCCGGGCTCGAGCGTGAACGCCTGCGAGCAGTGGCTGATGATCTCGGCGACGCCGAAGAACATGTCGGCCGTGCTCGCCTCCTGCAGGATCTCGCCGTCCACGCGGCAGGAGATCGCCAGCGCCTGCGGGTCGGGGATCTCGTCGGCGGTGACCAGGACCGGGCCCATCGGGCAGAACGTGTCGAGCGACTTGCCGCGGACCCACTGGCCGTCGCCGAACTGGAGGTCCCGAGCCGAAACGTCGTTCAGGCAGGTGTAGCCGAGGACGTAGTCGAGGGCGTCGGCCTGGCTGACCCGGCGGGCGGTCCGGCCGATGACCACCGCCAGCTCGGCCTCGTAGTCGACCTGGCTGGGTGAGCGCCGGATCCCAGCGGATCTCGTGCCTCGGGCCGATCACGCAGCTCGACCACTTGCTGAAGATCAGCGGCGCCGTGCGGCGGCTCGACGCCCTTCCTCGGTCGTGTGATCGCGGTAGTTGCGGCCGATGGCGACCACCTTGCCGGGTCGCGGGACGGGCGCCAGCAGCTCGATCTCGGCCAGCCGTCGACCCTCGGTCCGGATTCGGTCGCCCGCGGCTGCGGCTCGGAGGAGATCGAGGCCCGCGGTCCCGGCGGCCAGGAGTGCGGCCATGGTCCGCGGAGCGCCTGGGTCGAGGGCCTCGGCCGGCAACCAGGCGTCGCCCGACAACGACGCCAAGGCGGTCGCCGTCCGCGGCCCGGTAGGAGATCAGGCGCATGGCTGCGTCATCACTCCAGACCTGGGCTGGGGACACATGGGCTGGTGACCCGGGACCATGGGGAGTGCCTCCTGCTCCTCGATGTTCAGTATACTGGCCTGCGGACGGCGGATTGAACGATACGCGAGCCCGGTCGGACGGCGTCAACCGCCAATGCGATGCTGAGGCCCGGATGTCCTACGAACCCTTCGAACCTGTGCCCCTCGGGTCGCACCGGGCTGCGGGTCACCCGGCTGGGCCTCGGCGGCGCCTCCGATCGGGGGCCTCTTCGAGCCGGTCAGCGATGCCGATGCCGCGGCGGTTGTCGAGCACGCCTGGGGACTCGGAATTCGACACTTCGATGTCGCCCCGCTGTACGGCTATGGCGCAGCCGAGCGGCGGATGGGATCCGTCCTTGCCAACCAGCCCCGGGACGAGTTCGTCCTGTCGACCAAGGTGGGGCGGCTGGTCCGCCCGCTCGCCGAGCTCCGGCCGGGCGACGACCTCGACCGCCAGGCGATCGGGGGCCGCGACGACGCCTACTACGCCGAGGTCGGTGATCGCCGGATCGTCTTCGACTACTCGGCCGATGGCGTGCGCCGGTCCGTCGAGGCGAGCCTCGAGCGGCTCGGACTCGAGCGAATCGACATCCTCTACATCCACGATCCGGACCGTCACTGGCGGGCGGCCCTCGAAGGTGCCTATCCGGCCCTCGAGCGGCTCCGCGCCGAGGGCGTCGTGGGCGCGATCGGGGTTGGCATGAACCAGTGGCAGATGCTGGCCCGCTTCGCCTCGCGAGACCGATATCGACGTCCTCCTCGTCGCGAATCGGTACACCCTCCTCGACCCAGGCGCCCTTCGCCGAGTTGCTGCCGCTGTGCCTGGAGCGCGGCATCGCCGTCCTGGTCGCCGGCGTGATGAACAGCGGCCTGATGGTCGACCCGGCTCGGGGCGGCCCGTTCGACTATGGCCCGGCACCGAGCGCGATGGTCGTCCGGGCGCGTCGGATCGCGACCGTCTGCGCTCGTCATGACGTGCCCGTCCGGGCTGCCGCGATCCAGTTCCCGCTCGCCCATCCGGCGGTGACCGGGCTGATTGCCGGGGTGCGAACGGCGGCCCATCTGGACGATTACCCGGCCGGCCTGCGCCGCCAGATCCCGGCGGCCCTGTGGGCTGACCTGCGGGCCGAGGGCCTGCTGCCGGCCGACGCGCCGACGCCGGGATGAGCGCCGGAGTGACTGACCTCGGTCCGATCCAGGTGATCGACGCCCATCACCACCTCTGGGATCCGGCCCGGGCGGACTATCCCTGGCTGACCGGCGACTACGCTCCGATCCGGCGCCGGTTCGGGCCGGAGGACCTCGCGCCCGGCCTGGCGGCGGCAGGCGTTGATCGGACGATCCTGGTCCAGACCCGCTCGAGCCTCGACGAGACCCGCGAGTTCCTCGCGCACGGCCCAGGCGACGCCATTCATCGCCGGCGTCGTGGGCTGGGTCGACCTCACGGATCCGGGCGTCGCCGGGGCGATCGCCGAGCTCCGGGCCGGACCCGGCGGCGATCGCCTCGTCGGAATTCGCCATCAGGTCCACGACGAGCCCGATGCCGATTGGCTCCTGCGACCCGATGTCGGACGGGGGCTGGCGGCGGTCGCCGCGGCCGGCCTGGTCTACGAGCTCCTGGTGCGGCCCCGCGAGCTGCCGGCAGCCATCGGCCGTCGCCCGCGGCGATGCCCGAGGCCCGCTTCGTGGTCGACCACCTGGCGAAGCCCCCGATCGCCTCGGGCGAGCTCGAGCCATGGCGCGGGTTGCTGGCCGGCTTCGGGCCGCTGCGAGCATGTCGTGACCAAGCTGTCGGGCCTCGTCACCGAAGCCGACTGGCGGGGCTGGACGGTCGACGACCTGCAGCCGTACGTCGACTCAGGCGCTGGAGTCCTTCGGTCCCGAGCGTCTTCTGTTCGGCTCGGACTGGCCGGTCTGCCTGCTGGCGGCTTCGTACGAAGAGGTCGCGACCGCGGCGCGCACGCTGATCGGCGCCCTGTCCGAGCCCGAACGGGCCGCGATCATCGGGCGGTAGCGCCGCGGCGACTCTACGACCTGGGCTGAGCGGAGCTAGCCTCGTTGGAGCGGGTCGGACAGGTCGCGCGGCGAGGCGGCGGAGGTCGGCCAGGAGGGCCGGCACACGCTCGGCCGTGGCCCGGACCTTGAGCAGGGTGATGCTCGCCGCGTCCGGGCGCATCGCCGGACTGCCGGCTGGGCACGAGCACGCCGTAGCAGACGACGCCCTCCATCGTCTCCTCGTCGTCCATCGCGTAGCCGCGCGGCCCGGATCTGGGCGATGTCGGCCAGCAGCTCCTCGACGCTGCCGTGGGCCTTGCGCGTCGGCCGGGGCAGGATCGTCGAGGCCGGCCAGGCGCCGTTGGAGCTCGGCGTCGTCCAGCGATGCGAGCGCGGCCTTGCCGGTGGCCGTCGAGAACGCGGGCAGGCGGCGGCCGATGCCCGAGGTCAGGCGCACCGGCTGGCGCCCGTCGTGGCGGGCGAGGTAGACGACCTCCAGGCCGTCGAGGACCGCCAGCTGGATGGTCTCCTCCGAACCGGTCGGCGAGCTGCCGGGATGCCTCGTAGAACTCCTGGACCTGGTCGACGGTGGACAGGTAGGCGCCGCCCAGCTCGGCCAGTCGCCGGCCGAGGGCGAACCCGGTTCCGACCCGGCGGATGAAGCCGGCATCGGCCAGGGCGCCGCAGATGTTGGCGATCGACGACTTCGGCAGGCTCAGGCGCCGGGCGATCTCGCTCGGCCCAACCGGCTCGCCGTTCGTTTCGGCCAGGAGGTCGAGGATCAGCGCCGCCCGGGTGACGGCCGGGGCAAGCGACTCGGGATGATCCTCGGCCGTCCGGGCCCCGGAATCGGTCTCGGGATCGCTCTCGTCATCCATCTGGGGCCGCAAGCTGTGCACGGCGCTTGCCATCGTCCTCACCATGTGCGAGTGGACGTTTGCCGCCCGGTTTCCGGCCTTGTCGGCCGGACAGCAGGATGGCGGCTGTCCAACATATTGACTTTCGCCCGATCCGGCTCTACATACTGTTCAACCTGCGGCCGGGCGTTCAGTATGCTGAACGGACGAGTCGAGGTCAAGCAGGAGGAAGGAAGCCCGTGTCGCGGTTCAGATCCATCGCACCTGCGATCGGCTTGATCGTCATTCTGGCAGGTTGCAGCCCGGCTGCGACACCGTCACCGAGCGCCGCCCCGCCGGCCAGCTCGAGCCCCACCGCCGCCGCTGCCAG
The DNA here is from genome assembly GCA_963718285.1 of uncultured Chloroflexia bacterium. GTDB lineage: Bacteria > Chloroflexota > Limnocylindria > Limnocylindrales > CSP1-4 > Palsa-1033. The sequence continues at coordinate 408,831 of CAVQYU010000002.1, forward strand.
CCGCATCGGCCGTGGCCGGCGCCAGCGCTGCCCCGGCGGCGACGCCCGGCACCAAGTTCGCCGGCGTCAATATCAACATCCTGACCTTCAACGGCCCCCAGATCGCGGAGCCCCTCCAGCGCCGGGCGCCCGACTGGGAGGCGGCTACCGGCGGCCACGTCAATATCGTGGCGGTCGGGCTTCCAGACGATCTACGACAAGGCCCTGCTCGATGCGTCGACCGGCACGAACTCGTTCGACGGGTACGTCTTCAATCCCCAGTGGATGGGCGACTTCGTCGGCCCGGGCTACCTGGCCGACCTGACCGACCGGGAAAAGAACGATCCGCAGCTTCAGCAGTCCGACATCGTCCCGTTCTTCCGGGACTTCAATTCGAGCTACAACGGCAAGAACTACACGGTTCCGCTCGACGGCGACTTCCTGATGGTCTACTACCGGAGCGACCTGCTGGCCAAGGATGGCCTCAAGCCGCCGGAGACCTGGGATGACTACCTGGCGATTGCCCAGAAGTACAACGGCCAGGACCTGAACGCGGACGGCACGCCGGACTACGGCTCGTGCATCGCCGCGAAGAAGGGCGCCCAGAGCTACTGGTGGATCATCAACATCGCCGCCGGCCTGCTCCAGAGCAAGGGCACCAGTCAGGGCGCCTTCTTCGACACCACGAACATGAACCCGCTGCTCGGCAAGAATGACGCCATGACCCTGGCCCTCCAGACCTACGCCAAGGCCGGAACCCTCGGCCCGCCCGACGGCCTGAACATGGACGTCGGTGGCTCGCGCGGCCTGTTCACCACCGGACGCTGTGCCCTGACCCTCGACTGGGGCGATGTCGGCACCCTCGCCCCGGGCACCTACGCCCAGGACAAGACCGGCGCGGTCATCTCGCCCGGCTGGAAGCAGGTCCTCGATCGGTCGAGCGGCAAGCTCGTGCCATGCGACGCGACCACCTGCCCCAATGCCGTCGAACGGCGTCAACCATGCCCCGTTTGCCGCCTTCGGCGGCTGGTCCGGAGCGGTCAACGCCAAGTCACCGACGGCCCAGCAAGACGCGACCTACGACTTCCTGTCGTACATGAGCGCGCCCGCCCAGTCGAGCATCGACGTGACCCTGGGCAAGACCGGCTTCAACCCGTACCGGACCTCGCAGTTCACCAACAGCGGCCCGTGGCTCGCTGCCGGACTGAGCCAGGCCGCCGCCGACAACTACCTGGGGGCGATCAAGGACAGCTTGTCCAACCCTAACTTCGTGCTCGACCTGCGCATTCCGCAGACCAAGCAATACGAGCAGGACGTGCTCGACACTGCGATCGCCCAATACCTGGCCAAGGAGCTGGACGAGGCCGGCACCGAGCAGGCCATCTCCGATGGCTGGAACCAGATCACCGACCAGGTCGGGAAAGACAAGCAACTCGCCGCGTACGTCGCGAGTCTTGGGACCCAGCACTAGCTCGCTCGACCAGGAGCCCCGCGAGCCGGTCCGCACAGGATCGGCTGAGCGGGGCTCCGCCGCGCGCCGGGCGAGCGAGGTGCTCGGCGCGTGGCGATCCGACGGGGCAGCCAGGTGGCTGTTCATCTGGCCGACCGTCCTGATCATCCTTGGGCTGTCGGTCTTCCCGCTCGTCGCCTCCATCGCCCTGTCGGTCTCGAAGTTGTCCTTCAGCGAGGGCGGGGTCAACCTCGATTTCATCGGTCTCTCGAACTACCAGCAGCTCCTCTTTGGGCTGCAGCGGTTCGAGTTCCTGGGCGTCCTGAAGGAGCCCAACCCACTCGGCTGGGCGATCCTCGCAGCGACCTTGGCATTCATCGCCTACGGCCTGGTCCGGACCATCCGGGCTGGCCAGGTCCGGCCCGTCGGCCTGATCGTCCGGATCCTGGGCAGCATCTTCCTGTTCCTGATCGTCCAGCTCGTGGTCCAGACGCTGGTGAGCAGCGGTGGCCGGCCCGGGTCGGTGGTGGTCACCCTGATCTTCGTCTTCGTCGGGATCGCTCTGCAGTACGTCCTGGGCCTGGGGCTGGCCCTCCTGGCGGTCCAGCAGGTTCCCTGGCGAAGGCTGTTTCGGGTCCTGTTCCTGATTCCCCTGACGATCACGCCGGTGGGCATCGGCTACATGTTCCTGATGATGACCGACACCTCGAAGGGGCCCCTTGAGCCGATCTGGGTCGCCTTCGGCCTGCGCAACTTCACGTGGGTCACCGACCCCTGGCTGGCTCGCCTGGCGGTGATCATCGGCGATACCTGGCAATGGACACCGTTCGTGTTCATCATCCTGTTGGCGGCCCTCGAGAGCCTCGATCAGGAGGTCAAGGAGGCTGCCCTGGTCGACGGCGCAAGTCGCTGGCAGAGCTTCCGCCACATCACCTTCCCGGCGCTCCTGCCGGTCACCACCACGATCATCCTGATCCGGATGATCGAGGGGTTCAAGATCATCGACATGCCCAACATCCTGCTCGGCGGAGGCCCCGGCACGGCGACCCAGACGATGACTCTCCAGGCCTACATCGACTGGAACACGCTCAACGTCGGACGCTCGGCCGCGATTGCCTACATGCTCCTGATCCTGGTCTCGGTGGTGGCGACCGCCTACGTCAGCTTCGTCCGCCGGCGGGTGACCGATTTCGCATGACCAATCCGTTCAGGCAGCGCTCGGCCACAGACCTTCGCCGCGGGCGAAGTTCGGGGCGTTCGTCCTGCTGGTCCTGTGGTCCGTGGTCGTGCTGTTCCCGATCTACTGGCTCTTCGTCACGTCGTTCAAGACGCCCTACCAAGTCGACAAGGGCCCGTTCTATCTCCCGTTCGTCGACTTCCAGCCCACGCTCGATGCCTGGAAGTACATCCTGTTCGACCTCGGCAACGACACGATTCGGCCGTACACGAACACGGTGATCGTGGGCCTGAGCAGCTCGATCATCGCCCTGATCCTTGGTTCATTGGCGGCCTACTCCCTCGTCCGCTTCACCTATCAGCCGAGGGTTGGAATCGTGGGCCTGTTCATCGGCTCCATCGTGTTCGCCTTCGTGGCCATCATCTTCGGGGCGCCACCGCTCATCGCGATCGCCTCCGCCGTGGCCATCTTCCTGATCCTGGCCCAATCGATCGGCCGTCGCTTCAGCCGGGCCTTCGGCAACAGCGACGTCGCCTTCTGGCTGATCTCGCAGCGGATCCTGCCGCCGATCGCGATCGCAATCCCGCTGTACGTCCTGTTCCAGCAGCTCCATCTGCTCGACAACATCGGGGCCCTGATCATCACCTACGTGGCGACGAACCTGCCGATCGTGGTCTGGCTGATGCGCGACTATTTCGCGTCGCTGCCGCGCGAGCTGGAGGAATCGGCGGCCGTGGATGGCGCTTCGATCTGGCGGATCTTTCGCTCGATCGTCCTGCCGATCTCTGTGCCCGGGCTGGTGGCGACGTTCCTGATCGTCCTGATCTTCGCCTGGAACGAGTACCTGATCGCGCTCGTCCTGACCAGCGCCAATGCCCAGACGATGCCCCTCCAGGTGGCGGCCCAGAACGCGACCCGGGGGCCGCAGTGGTGGGCGATGTCCGTGCTGATCCTGATCATGATCGCGCCGGTCGTGGTGATGGCGATCGCCCTCGAGCGGTACATCACCGCGGGGCATCCTCGTCGGCGCCCTGAAGGGCTGAGCCATGTCGACGATCGTGGCCCTCGAGATCATCGATGTCCGCTTTCCCACCTCGCGCAACCTCGACGGCTCCGACGCGATGAACCGCGACCCGGACTACTCGGCGGCCTACGTCATCCTGCGGACCGACGCCTCGGACGGCCACGAAGGTCACGGCCTGACCTTCACCACCGGGCGGGGCACGGAGGTGGTGGTCGCCGGCGTGCGCGCCCTCGAGCCCCTCGTCCTGGGTCGCTCGGTCGAAGCGCTCGAGGCCGACCTGGGTGGCTTCTGGCGTGAGCTGGTCGGCGACAGCCAGTTGCGCTGGATCGGGCCCGAGAAAGGGGTCATCCACCTGGCCACGGCGGCGCGTGGTCAATGCCGCCTGGGACCTGGTCGCCAAGCGAGCCGGCAAGCCGGTCTGGGAGCTCCTCGTCGGAGATGAGCCCGGAGCAGATCGTGGCCCTGGTGGATTTCCGCTACCTGACCGACGCCCTGACCCCGGACCAGGCCCTGGCAATCCTGCGTTCGAGGCTCGCGGGCCGCGCGGAGCGCCGGGCGGAGCTCCTGCGCGACGGCTACCCGGCCTACACGACGTCTGTCGGCTGGCTGGGCTACGACGACGCCAAGATCCGGCGCCTGTGCCGGGAAGCCCTGGCCGACGGCTGGACGCGCTTCAAGCTGAAGGTCGGGGCCGATGTCGAGGACGACATCCGGCGCGCCCGGATCGTACGCGAGGAGATCGGGCCGGATCGGATGCTGGCGGTCGACGCCAACCAGCGCTGGGACGTGGGCGTCGCGATCGAGTGGATGGCCCGCCTGGCCGAGTTCGATCCGTACTGGATCGAGGAGCCCACCAGCCCGGACGACATCCTCGGACACGCCGCGATCGCCCGGGCGGTTGCCCCGATCCGGGTCGCCACCGGGGAGCACGTCCACAACCGGGTCATGTTCAAGCAGCTTCTCCAGGCCGGGGCGATCTCCGTCTGCCAGGTGGACGCCTGCCGGCTGGGCGGCGTGAACGAGGTCGTGGCCGTCCTGCTCCTGGCCGCGAAATTCGGCGTGCCGGTCTGCCCCCACGCCGGCGGCGTGGGCTTGTGCGAGTACGTCCAGCACCTCTCGGCATTCGACTACATCGCGGTCAGCGGCAGCCTGGACGGCCGGATGATCGAGTACGTCGACCACCTGCACGAGCACTTCCTGGATCCGGTCGTCGTCGAACGGGCGTCCTACCGGTTGCCGAGCCAGCCCGGCTACAGCATCGAGATGCGGCCGGCCTCCCTCGCCGACTACACGTTCCCGACCGGCCGGGTCTGGCAGCAGGATGCCGGCTGAGGTCCGGCGGTTCGGCCAGCTGATCCGGGTCCGCCCCGACTCGATCGAGGCCTACGAACGGCTCCACGCCGAGCCATGGCCGGCGGTCTCGGCCGCGATCCGGCGGGCGAACATCCGGAACTACTCGATCTTTCGCCACGATGGCTTGCTCTTCGGCTACCTCGAATACGTCGGAGCCGACTATCCGGGCGACATGGCCAGGCTGGCGGCCGACCCGGAGGTCCAGGCGCTGGTGGAAGCTCACCGATGCGATGCAGGAGCCCTTCCCGGAGCGGGCCGAGGGCTCGTGGTGGCTCGACCTGGCCGAGATCTTCCATCTCGGGTGATCCGGGCCGGCATCTAGTCCAGCCGAAAGATCTCCTCGAGCCGCTGGTGGAAGCCGGTCGCTGGGTCCGTCAGAGGGTCGATCAGGTCGGCCATCTCGGCCTGCCAGCGAGCGTCAACGGGGCTCGCCGCCATCGATGCCCGGAAGGCGGCGAAGTCGTCGACCTCGATGTAGGCGAACAGGTCCGAGCCGCGGATGAAGATCGAATAGTTGCGACAGCCGGCTGCTTTGAGGGCCGCCGAGCATCTCCGGCCAGACCGCGGCATGGCGCGCGCGATACTCGGCCTCCTTGCCCGGCCTGACTCGCATCGTGAAGCCAACTCGTTCCATTGCGCCTCCTCCAAATCGAAATGCCCCGGGAGCGCGTTGCTCCCGGGGCATCTAGCCGCGTCCAGTGGGTCAGATGAGGCTAGAAGTTGAACTGGTCCACGTTGGTCTTGCATCGAACCGGAAGGTCGGGCCGAGGATCGACGGTGTTGTCCTTGCCGATCGTGTACGGCTTGCCGCCGTTGAGGCGATGGGACGGTGAACGTCTCGCCTACGGTGCCCTTGATTTCGCCGCTGACGAGCTTGGCCGCGATCCAGTACGACGAGGTAGCCGAGGTCCGGAACGCTCCACAGCCCGAAGACCGGGGAGGTGCCGTCATGGACGAACGGCTTCATGTCGTTGGGGAAGCCGAGGCCGGTGACCTTGACGGTCGTCCGACTTGCCGGCCGCCTTGACGACCTGGGCCGCCGCGAGGATGCCGACCGTGGTCGGGGCGACGATGACCTTGAGGTTCGGGTACTTGGTCAGCAGGCCCTGGGCCTGGGTGGTGCTGGCTGGCCGCGTCGTCGTCGCCGTAGACGGTGTCGACGAGCTTGAGGCCCGCGTACTTGGGTCGGCGCGAGGGTCGTCTTCATAAGGTCGATCCAGGCGTTCTGGTTGGTCGCCGTGGCGGCCGCCGACAGGATCGCGATGTCGCCGGTGCAGTTCGGCGCGAGCTCGCACGCCCAGTCGGCGAGGTTGACGCCGACGCCGCTGAAGTCGACCTGGTTGACGAAGACGTTGTAGGCGCCGACGGCCGGGCTGGAGTCGAAGCCGACGACCTTGATGCCCGGCGGCCATGGCGGCCTTGAGGGCGGGTGCGACGGCGTCCTTGTCATCGGCCGAGATGATGATCGCGCTCACCTTCTGGGTGGTCAGGTCCTTGATGAACGGAATCTGAAGCGTCGGCGTTCGGCCTTCGGTGGGCCGACCTGGGTGACGGTGCCAGCCCAGCTCGCCGGCCGCCTTGTCGATGCCGGTCTTCGCGGCGGCGAAGTACTGGTTGACGATGTCCTTGGGCAGGTAGCCGACCGTGATCGTTGCTCGACCCGGCCGAGGCCGGGGCGCCGGACGACGGTGCGGTCGAGGGCGCGGCCGCCGACGCAGGCGCCGCGCTCGGTGCCGTCGTTGCGGCGAGTACTGCACGCCCCGACCAGCACGATCGCTGCGGTCATCAGGGCTACCAGACGCCCGATCTTGTCTTGAGCATCAACCTCGTTCCTCCTCTTCACTAGAGCGGACCTGCTCACCACGGGGGACCGAGCCGGCCGGCGGGGGCCGGCCTCGACGGACCTCGATCGATCGCCGACTTGGCCTGGTGAGCAGAAGGTGGGGATGATCGACCGAGAGGATCAGGAGCAGCCCGAGGGCGATGCTCTGGACCTCGACCGTCACGCTGGCGAGGCGCAGCGCGTTCTGCATCACGGCCACGACCAGGACGGCCAGGACGACGCCCGGGGATCGTCCCGGACCCGCCGAAGATGTTGACGCCGCCCAGCAGGACGACGGTCACGACC
>CAVQYU010000003.1:0-121443 GCA_963718285.1 uncultured Chloroflexia bacterium
GACAGGCGACCATCGGCGCGGAGCCTCCACAATGTCCGAGTGTCAATACGGATGAAGGCTCCAGAGCCGGACGACACGGCCGCATGCCGCAGCTTGATCGCGGAGGCATCAGACCGTTTCAAGAGGGAGAGCTCCGGGCAAGCGCCGAACTTGCGCTTCGGGCGGCCGAGATCGGAGCCCGCCTTGACCGCCCGGACCTTGTCGCCGAAGCCGCGCTCGTAGTCGATGGTGTTCCGGATACCGCTACCGCCGCCGCGGTCGAGCAGATGGCACGCGACGCCCTGACTCGGCTCGATGCCGGTGACTCGGCCCGCGCCGCGCGACTCCACGCGCAGCTCGCGACGGCGCTCCACCATCGTGACCGGCTGGACGACAGCCGGAACGAGGCCGCCCGTGCGCTGCAGATGGCCGAGGCGGCCGACGATCCTCGAGCCCTGGCCGCCGCGCTTCATGCCACGGCGCTCGCGATCGCTGGTCACGACCGCGGCCCGGACCTTCTCGCGGTCGCCGACCGGCTGCTCGGGGCGGCCGCCAGATCGCATTCGGTGCAGGATGAGCTGCACGGGCGGAGCTGGCGGATCGAGGCCCTCCTGCGGCTCGGGGAGACGATGTCCGCCGGACACGAGATCGACTCCCTCGATGTCCTGGCCGGGCGTTCAGGCGAGCCCCTCGTCCGCTGGAACGCTCTCCTCGCCCGCGCCGGGTTCGACCATGCCATCGGTCGGTTCGCCGATGCCGAAGCGACGGCTCGTTCCGCCCGGGTAGCCCTGCCCCGAGGGCAGCGCCACCAGACCGAACCCCTGTTCGTGGCCCAGGTGATGCTCGTCGCCATCGACCGGGGACGGAGCCGCCGGAGATCGATGTCGCCCGTGACGCCACCCTCGGCGGGCCGCTGATCGCGTTGGCGATGTTCGGTCGAATTCGAGCCGATGATCGGCGACGGACGGTGGGCTCACCACGTTCAAGGCGGTCCGTCCGCGCATGGGGAGATCGACCTCGACCGGCACGGCTCGTCACCATGACCGCCCTGACCGAGCTGGCGGTGCGTCGGTCAGGCCGAGGTGGCCGGGAGCTTCCCGGACGGCTGACGTCCTCGAGGGTCGGATGATGGTCGGCTCCGTTCGCGCCGTCGGGCCGATCGACCATTGCCTCGGCATCGTGGACAGCTCTCGGCGATCGCATCAAGCCGTGTCGCACGCGGAAGGCGCCGTCGAGGTGGCCGCCCGGGGCGGCTTCGGGCCATGGCAGCCCGGCACGCCTGCGGTCGCCGAGGCGCTCCTGGACGCGGACGCCCGGGCGACGCCGCTGCCGCCCGTGACGCCGCGCGGCTCTCGATCACCGGCGCAGGCCGCTCGGGATGACCAAGCTCGGGAACGTGCCCGCACCCTCATCGGGCGGACAGACCCTCGCGGCCGCCTGTCGAAACGGGAGCTGGAGGTCGCGGGCTACGTCGCAAGTCGAGCCTCGGATCGTGAGGTCGCGAGCCGACTGGGCCTGTCCAGCGCAGCGTCGAGGCCCATCTCCAGAACATCATGACCAAGCTCGACTTCCGCTCGCGGGTGCAGATCGCGGGCTGGGCCGTCGAGGAGATGCTGGTCGTTCGCGACCCGGGCGAGGACGGATCACGTAATCCGCTCCAGGATCTCCACGATGCGCGACCGCTGCGTCGAGCCCCATCGTCAGACATCGCCCAGGACGATCCGGGGCGACCCAACGGGAGAGCACCATGGACGTAGCTTCGGATCTCGTCCGCCGCTGGTTGGCGATTTCAACTCCGGCGACGCTAGCGACGCCTCCACCTGGCCGCAAACGATCCCCTCGGCACGCCATGGCGCCATTCGGCGAGACGGAGCCGGGCCTCGTTCTGGAGCGGACGCCTGCGTCCACGGCGGAGCGGCTCGTCGGGCGGTTCCCGGACCTCCGATGACCATCGAGCTCCTCGTGGCGGGGACGATCTGGCCAGCGCCCTTGTCGTGAGCGGCGGGACGGACCTCGGTCGATCCAGGGGATGATCCCGCCAACCGAGCAGCGTTTCACGGCGCGCCAGTGGCAGCGTTTCCGATTCGCGATGGCCGCCTTGCCGGCGCTGGGCGACGCGGGAGGACCTCGTCGTGATGCTCCAGCTCGGGTGATCCAGCGACCGATCCCGCCCGCTGGCGCCGCCACGCCTGGCGCCGCTGTGCAGGCGCCCAAGCCATGACCGGAACCGATCGGTGCGCTCCGCCATCGGCGTGAGCCTCACGCTTGACGCAAACCGCTCACCTCGCGGAGGATGGTCGCGAGGCCCGCCCAGGCCTCCGGACCTGACGCTGCGCCCCTGGCGACCATCGTCGTTCGACCACCGCCTGGCGAGGACTACGCGATGGCCCAGGGAAAGTCGGCCGAACAGGCCGCGCTCGAGCTCGACCCTCGAGCCAAGCTCGAGATCCTCGGGGCGATCCTGCTCGCCCTGTTCCTGTTCGCCCTGGACCAGACGGTCGTCGGCACCGCCCTGCCGGTGATCGTGACCGACCTCCACGGCAACGACCTGTACGTCTGGGTCGTCACGATCTACCTGCTGACCTCGACGATCAGCGGCCCGATCTACGGCAAGCTGTCGGACCTGTTCGGGCGGCGCCCGATCATCATCTTCGCGGTCAGCCTGTTCCTGGTCGCGTCGGTCCTGTCCGGGCTCAGCCAGTCGATGGAGCAGCTGATCCTGTTCCGCGGCCTCCAGGGCCTCGGCGGCGGGGCGATCTTCCCGGTCGCGCTGGCCGTGGTCGCCGACCTGTACACGCCCTCGGAGCGGGGCAAGTACCTCGGCCTGTTCGGGGCCGTCTTCGGGGTCTCATTCCTGATCGGGCCGGCGATCGGCGGGCTGATCACCGACACGGTCGGCTGGCACTGGATCTTCTTCGTGAACGTGCCGATCGGCCTGATCTCGCTGGTGATCATCTCGCGGCTCCTGCCGGCGATCAAGCGGCCGGACGCGGCCCACAACATCGACTACCTCGGGGCGGCCGTCTTCGCCGCGGCGATCAGCCTGATCCTGATCGGCCTGACCAACAAGGGCACCGGCGAGTGGACCGACCCGGCCGTCGGCGGCCTGATCCTGGCCGGCCTCCTGATCACGGCCGTCTTCATCTGGATCGAGTCGCGGGCAGCAGATCCGATCGTGCCGCTCGGCCTGTTCCGGATCCGCAACTTCTCGGTCTCGGTGACCGCGATGTTCTTCGCCGCCTTCGGCTTCTTCGGGGCGGTCATCTTCCTGCCGCGCTGGTTGCAGACGGTCGGCGGGGCGAGCGCCACGATCTCGGGCTACAACCTCCTGCCGCTCGTCGGCGGCCTGATCGTGAGCGCCACGATGTCGGGCCAGATCGTGGCCCGGACCGGGAAGTACAAGATCCTGATGCTCGTCTCGCTGGTCATGCTCGCGCTGGGCCTCGTGCTCATGACCCAGCTGACCGCCGAGACGCCCCGCCCGGTCCTCTGGTTCTGGATGGTGATCGCCGGCCTGGGCATCGGTCCGTCGTTCGCCGTCTTCACCCTCGTCGTCCAGAACTCGGTCAATGCCGCCCGGATCGGGGTGGCCACGGCCAGCCTGACCTTCTTCCAGCAGATCGGCGGCACGATCGGGCTGACCCTGGCGGGATCGCTCCTGGCAACCCGCCTCGTGACCGAGATCCCGAAACAGCTCGTGGCGGCCGGCGTGCCCCAGCCGGTCGTGGACGGGTTCGCCGGAGGCGGCGCGGTGGACCTGACCGGGACGGGCGATCTCGGCCAGCGGATCCTGGCCAGCGTCCCGGCCGCTCAGCAGGCCCAGATCGCGCCGTTGATCCCGTCGATCGTCCATGGCATCTACGAGGCGTTCTCGATCGCGATCGCGGCGACCTTCTGGGTTGGCGTCATCGGGGCGGTCATCGCCGTCCTCGCGGTGGCCTTCATGCACGAAGAGCCGATGCGCACGACGTTCGACATCGCCGAGACGGCGGACTCAGCGGAGCCGGTCACGGCCTGAGCGGTCACGGTCAGGGGTTGGGGAAGGGCAAGCGAGTCGGCAGGCCGCTCGGCACGATCGAGCTGATGTCGTCCGGCAGGAGCGGTCCCAGGACCGCCAGCACGAACGGAACGGTGGTGGCCCGCAGGAGCTTGACCGTCTCCGACGAGTTGAAGGCCTCGGCCAGCTGCTTGAGGAAGCCGGCGTGGAACTCGGCGCCCAGGCTGGAGCTCGTGCCGAAGTAGGTATCAAGGATCACGATCGCGGCCGACAGGATGAGGATCGCCTCGACCCCGCCCAGGATCGCGCCCAGGATCTTGTCGGTGCTCTCCGCCACGAGGCCGTGGACCTTGACCTTGCCCATCACCAGTCGACTGGCGATGTGGAGGCCGGCCAGGATCGCCGGGAAGGCGATGGCCATGCCCACCAGGTTGGCGTAGTCGGCGGGCACCTCGGGCAGGAAGTTGCTGGCGATCGCGCCAATCGGGTAGCGAAGGTAGGCGCTCGCGACGAAGGCGATGGCCATGAACGCGATCCCCAGGAGCCGGAGCAGGAAGCCCGTCCGGAACCCGGCGTAGATGAAGCCGGCGATGAAGCCCACCAGAACGACGTCCACTCGACCTCTCCTGCTGCTGCGCTCGCGCGCACTGTACCCCTACGGGACGGGCACCCAGCGTCCCTCCCGGGCACTGGTCAGGGCCGCTTCGACCAGGGCGATGCTGCGGGCGCCATCGGTCAATGTCGGGTACGGCCCGGGGCGCCGGCGGGCGGCGGCGGATCACCCGCCGCGATGGCGGCATAGAACGGCCTGAGCAGGTCCCGCAGGGCTGCCGGCCAGCCGTCGGGGTGGCCCGCCGGCGGAGACGGGACGCCGACGCTGCCGAACGAATTGGCGGGCGATTCGACCCGCTCGAGGATCGACACGCCATCCGCCCCGGCAAGCCACAGCCGCTCGGCGTCTTCGTGATCCCAGCGCAGCGACCGCTCCGAGCCAACCAGCTCGATGAGCACCGAGTTCTTGTGGCCGCGGCTGATCTGGCTGACGACGCACGAGCCGCGGGCCCCGTTGGCGAAACGAACGAGGAGGGTCGCCGCGTCCTCGGTCTCGATCGGGATCCCGTTCCGGGCGGTGATGAATGTGGGCAGCTCGGCCACGACCGCCTCGATTCGCTGGCCCGAGAGGTATTCCGCCAGGTCGAGCCAGTGCGAACCGATGTCACCGACCGCCCGGGACGGTCCGCCAATGGCCCGGTCGACCCGCCAGTTGGACTCTGTTTCGCTGGCCAGCCAGTCCTGGAGGTACGAGCCGTAGACAAGCCGGACGTCGCCTAGCGCGCCGCCGGCGATCCGGGCCCGTGCCTGGCGGACCATCGGGTAGCCCCGGTAGGTCAGGGCCACGGCGGCATGCCGGCCGAGCCGATCGGCCTTGGCCGCCAGCGCCCGGGCTGCTCCCAGCTCGGTGGCAATCGGCTTCTCGAGGACGAGGTGCTTGCCCGCATCCAGGACGGCATCGGCCAGCTCGACATGGGTCGAGTTCGGGGTGCACACGTGGACCACGTCGATCGAGTCGTCGGACAGGACGCCGTCGAGATTCGTGGTCGCCCGCTCGACGCCCAGGCTGCGGGCGGCCGTCAGGGTCCGCGCCTCGTCCCGGCCGACCAGGACGGCCACCTCGCCATAGCCGCCGCGCTGGACGGCATCGACATGGAACGGTCCGATGAAACCCAGGCCAACGACGGCCGAGCGCAGGCGCCGGCGGGGGAGCTCGGCCGCGCTCACGAGGGACCGAAGAGGATCGCGGCGAGGTGCAGCCCGTCGGTCATCGGTTCCTCATCGCCAGATGGTACGTGGCCCGCACCCGCATTTGGCCGTTGGCCGCGAGCCGCGAGCTCCGCGAGCCGCGAGCCGCCGGCTTGTTTCTGACAATTTCGCGCTGGAGCGAATCTTATGGTCGTTCGGTGCTCGAATCGGGGCCCGCGGGCGCCGAACCGACCGAGCGCCATTGCAGATTCGTGCTCAGCGCGGGGTGGCCGCATCGGCTCGGACGTGGTTCGACGGGCCGCCAATGACCAGCAACGACCGCCGTAGCGCGGGTTGTCAGAAGGGCCAGGAGAGACGGCGAGGCGCCCGATAGGCGCCGGCGCTTCCGTAAGATGGGCCGATGACCTGTCGGGACCGATGAGCCAATACGCCGTCGAACGGGCCGAGATCGTGGCGTTCGCCCAGCGGATGGCGAGCGACGGGCTGGTGGCGGGCACCTCGGGCAACATCAGCCGCCGGCTGGGCGACACGATCGCGATCACGCCCCGCAATCGCGACTACGCGTCGATGACCGCCGACGACGTGGCCCTGATCGATCTCGACGGCCGGCCCCAGGGCGGGAGCCGGCCCGCCCTCGACCGGAGGCGCCGATGCACCTGGCCGTGTACCGCGCCTTCAGCGCCGCAGCCGTCGTCCATACCCATTCGCCCTTCGCCACGGTCATCGGCACCGTTGCGACCGAGCTGCCGGCGGTCCATTACGTGATCGTGACCCTGGGGGGCCCGGTCCGGGTCGCCCCGTACCACGTGTTCGGCTCGGCCGAGCTGGCCGAGGCCGTGGCCGAGGCGGGCCGGGACCGCAGCGCGGTCATCCTGGGCACCCATGGTGCGATCACCTGGGGCGACGACCTCGCCCAGGCCTACCGGCGCTCGGTCACCCTCGAATGGCTGGCTGCCCTGTACTGGCGGGCCTGCCAGCTCGGCTCGCCCCGGATCCTGACCGATGCCGAGCTCGGCGAGGTGAGCCGCCAGCTCGAGCGCCTGGACTACGCCTCCGCCGGCGACTGAGCCCCCAGGCCGCCCTCAGGCCTTGGCGCGCGAGGACTGGATCAACGGGCTGGCCGCGGCCAGCTGCCGGGTCAGGCCGGCCAGGTCGTAGTAGGTGGTCGCGCGGACGATCTGGTCATGGCCCCGGTTGAGGGTGTAGAACGCGCTCGCCGGCCAGCGGATCTCGGCTCCGGTCGCCGCGTAGCCCAGGAACGGTCCAAGGTGCGAGCCAATGAGCTCCAGCTCGGCCGCCACGTGCTCGCCGTGGGTCATGAGCGACCAGGTCAGGGGCCGGAAGTCGGGCAGGCCGGCAAACGTCTCGGCCAGGCTCGCCCGGAATGCCTGGCGTCCGTTGGCCGGCTCGAGCTGGGTTACGTCAACGAAGACGCCGTCCTCGGCGAAGAGCCGCACGATCTGGTCGAGGTTGCCGCCCTGGATCGTCCGGTAGAGCTGCTCGATGAGCTTCGAGGCATCGGCCATGTCACGCCTCCCCCGACCCGAAGGCACGCTCGATGTCGGCCGTCCGGGCCGCTCCGGCCAGACCCCCGAACGTGCCCCTCTGGGCCAGCTCGGTGGCGGCCCGCATGAACCCGCCCCAGGCCGTCCGGGCCAGCGCCCCGCCGACGCTGATCCGGCGGACGCCCAGGGCGGCCAGCTCGGCCACCGAGGTGAAGTCGCTGCTGACGAGCACGTTGACCGGCTTGGGGGCAACCGCCTGGACGATCGCGCTGATCTCGGCCGGGCTCTGGATCCCCGGCGCATAGAGGCAATCGGCGCCGGCCGCGGCGTAGGCCGTCAGGCGCCGGATCGTCTCGGCCAGGTCGGGTCGGTCGGCCACGAAACCCTCGGAACGGGCAGTCAGGATGACGCCCGAGCCACTCGCGTCGATCGCCCGGCGGGCCGCCCGGATGCGCTCGACGGCCAGCTCGAACGCGAACAGCGGATCTGCCTGCGTCCTGGCTGGAGTCCTCGATCGATAACCCGGCCACGCCGGTCGCGACCGCCCGGGACACGTTGGCGGCGACGCCGGCCGGCTCGACGGCAAAGCCCCCTTCGAAATCGGCATTGACCGGCACCTCGACGGCCGCGGCGATCGCCCCGAGATGATCGAGGGCCTGGTCCAGGCTGATCGCGTTGTCGGCCCGGCCGATCGACCAGGCAAAGCCCGAGCTGGTGGTGGCCAGGGCCTTGAAGCCGAGGCTGGCCAGGTAGCGGGCGCTGCCCACGTCCCACGGGTTGGGCAGGACGAAGCAGCCGGACTGGTGCAGCTCGCGAAAGGCAGCCACCTGGGCGGATTGCTCGGTCATCGCCAGAAGATACCCCCCGGCATTGGTTCCGGGCACGGATCGCGCGCTACCATCGCCCGATGACTGCTCGCCGTCCCGCCCCGGTCGCCCTGCGCCTCGACCACCTTGACCAGGCCGATGCACCGGCCCGGGTCGTCGAGGCCATCGGCCTGGCCGGCGGCCGGCTGCGGACCTGGTCGACCGTCCGCCACGCGACCGGCGAGCCGCCCCTGGTCGAGGTCGAGCTCGAGGCCGAAGGAGTGCCCGAAGCCGACCTGGTGGCCGCCCTGTCGGCGGTGCCGGCCGTCCGGGCCGTCCGGGTGACGCGGGCCCTCGACCGGGTCTTCGGCAAGCGGATCATCGTGATCGGAGGCGGGGCCCAGGTCGCCCAGGTCGCCCTCGGTGCGGTCAGCGAGGCCGACCGGCACAATCTGCGCGGGGAGCGGATCAGCGTCGACACGATTCCGCTGGTCGGGGAGGAGCAGATCGCCGAGGCCGTCCGCGCGGTCGCCGACCTGCCCCGGGCCCGTTTGCTGGTCCTGGCGGGCTCGCTGATGGGCGGCGAGATCTCACGGGCGGCCGACGAGCTGCGCGCGCTGGGCATCCCGGTCATCGCCCTGAACATGGCCGGCTCGATCGGCGAGCACGTCGACCTCGTCGTGTCCGATCCCGTCCAGGCCGGCACGATGGCAGTCATGGCCATCGCCGACACGGCCTCGTTCGATCTGGCCCGCCAGCGCGGCCGGCGCTACTAGGCGACGGAGGTCGAGCTAGCCGGCCCGGCGCTCGAATTCGCGCATGAACTCGATCAGGGCATCGACGCCGGCCTCCGGGAACGCGTTGTAGATCGAGGCCCGCATGCCGCCGACCGAGCGGTGGCCCTTGAGGCCGTCGAAGCCGGCCGCGGTCGACTCCTTGACGAAGCGGGCCTCGAGGTCCTCGCTGGCCAGCCGGAAGGTCACGTTCATCAGGCTGCGGCTGTCGCGCGCGGCTGTCGGGCGCCAGAAGCCGGTCCGGTCGAGCTCGCCGTAGAGCCGGCCCGCCTTGCGCTCGTTGATCGTGCCGATCGCGGCCAGGCCACCCAGCTCCAGCAGCCACCGGACGACCAGGCCCAGGACGTAGATCCCGAACGTGGGCGGGGTGTTGTAGAGCGAATTGTTCTCGGCCTGGACCGCGTAGCTGAGCATCGTGGGCAGGGCCTTGGAGGAGCGACCGAGGAGATCCTCCCGGATCAGGACCAGGACCACGCCCGAGGGCCCGAGGTTCTTCTGGGCGCCGGCGTAGATCAGGCCGTGGCGGGCCACCTCGATCGGCCGGCTGAAGATGTCGGAAGAGGCGTCGCTCACGAGGGGAGCCTCGGCCGGCGTCGGGCAGCCGCTGCCACTGGGTGCCCTCGATCGTGTTGTTCGAGGTCATGTGGACGTAGGCCGCCCCAGGCGTGAGGTGGCACTCCGCGTCGGACGGGATCCGGCTGTAGCCGTCGGCCTCGGTCGAGCCGGTCGGATTGACGTTGCCGACCCGGCGGGCCTCCTTGACGGCCTTGTCCGCCCACGAGCCGGTCATCAGGTAGTCGGCGGTCAGCCCTTCGCCCAACAGGTTCATTGGGACCATCGAGAACTGGAGGCTCGCCCCACCTTGGAGGAACAGGATCCGATACTCCTCGGGGATGCCGGCCAGGCGGCGCAGGTCGGCCTGGGTCTGCTCGATGATCGCCTCGAACGTGGCCGAGCGGTGGCTGATCTCGAGGATCGACATGCCCACTCCGGGCAGGGCGATCAGGTCGCGCTGGACCTGCTCCAGGACCGGCAGGGGCAGGACGGCCGGACCGGACGAGAAGTTGTAGACGCGGCTGGTCTCGATCACGACTGGCTCTCCTGCTGGGCTGGGCCGTCCGGGGATCGCCTTCACAGGGTCACCAGCTGGACGCTCAGGATGTTGTCGTTGCCGGCCTGGATCTCGGCCAGCTGGGCCGGGTTGGGGGCGCCGTCGAGGTTGATCCGGGCCACCGCCGCCTCGGCCCCCTCGAAGACGACGTTCTCGGTCTCCTGAACGTTGATGTCGGCCCGGCGGAGCACCTCGAAGACATGGGCCAGGACGCCCGGCCGATCCCGGTGGCGGACAACGAGCATGTGCCTGGCCGGCGTCCGGCGGGCCAGGTTGACCACGTTGGGCACCTGGCCCGTGCGCTGGAACGACTCGATGATCCGGACGGTCTCGGCGGCAATCGCCTCCTGGGCCTGGTCGGTCGAGGCGCCGATGTGGTGGGTGCCGTACACCCCGGGCAGGCCGACGATCGGGTCGTCGAACTCGCCGGTCGAGCTGGCCGGCTCAGCCGGGAAGACGTCCAGGCCGGCTCGCACGCCCCGGTCTCGAATGGCTGACGTCAGCGCGGCATAGTCGACCAGCTCGGCCCGGGCCGTGTTGATGAACAGGGCGCCGGGCCGCAGCCGGTCGATGACCGTGGCGTCGACCAGGCCGCGGGTGTCGGAATTGAGGGCCAGGTGGACGCTCAGGATGTCGACCTGGGCGGCAACCTCGGCCGGGCTGGCGGCGACCGTGAGCCGGCTGTCGCGCCGGGCCGGATCGAGGCCGTACGCGGCGAAGTCGATCTCGGGCTGCCCTTCGAACCGGCGCGCCCAGATCACGAGATTGAGGCCAAACGCCTGGGCTCGCCGGGCGACCTCCTGGGCAATGCTGCCGAAGCCGAGCAGGCCCAGGGTCGCTCCCTGGAGGCCTCGCGCCTGGCCGTATTCCTTCTTGTTCCAGCGGCCCGCTCGAAGGTCGGTCACGTTGTCCGGGATCCGCCGATCGAGAGCCAGGATCAGGCCGAGGGTCAGCTCGGCCACGGCCACGGCGTTGCGGCCGGGACAGTTCGAGACGTAGATCCCGCGGGCCGAGGCCGCCGCCACGTCGATCGTGTTGTAACCGGCCCCGGCGCGCACGACCAGGGCGAGGTTGCCGACGTCGAGCATCTCCGCGCTGACCTTGGTCGAGCGCACGACCAGCACCTCGGCCCGGGTCTCGGCCAACGCGGCGGCCAGGGCCTCGTCCTTCAAGGCCGGATCGTGAATCACTTCGCAGCCGGCGGCCCGCAGGCCGTCGATGCCCGTCGACTCGAACGGGTCGGCGACGAGAACCTTCATGACTGCTGCCCTCCGGTTCGGATGCTGGCTCGCTCCGCGTCGGCGATCAGATCAGGTGGCTGAGCAGGCCGTCGCGCAGCTTGGGCTCGAACCAGGTGGATTTCGGGGGCATGATCCCGCCGTCGTCGGCAATCTGCATGAGCTGCTCGATCGTGACCGGTTGCATCGCGAACGCCACCGCGGCGGCCCCGCTGTCGACCAGGTCCGCCAGCGCGGCCCGGCCCCGGATCCCGCCGACGAATCCGATCCGTTCGTCCGTGCGGGGATCGCCGATGCCCAGCAGGGGGGCCAGGACCTGGTCCTGGAGGCGGGCGACATCGAGCCGGTCGGCCGTCGGGGCTCCGGCCGGCGCGGCTGCCAGCTCGAGGCCGTACCAGCGGCCCGCGAGGTACATCGCCACGCTGGCCAGGCCCATCCGATTCCGGCCGAACCCGGACGACCGCCTCGAGCTCGGTCCGGAACGCCTCGGCTGAGCGACCGCCAAGGTCGGTGACGTAGCGGTGGTAGGGCAGGATCTGGGTCTGGTCATGGGCGAAGGCCACGGCCAGGAACGCGTCCGCCTCGACCCCTCGCCCTTCTCGGCCGCGTCCGTCCGGGCCAGGGCCTGGCGCGCCCGCCGGGCGCTCGCCGCCCGGTGGTGGCCGTCGGCAATGTAGGCCAGGGCCACCCCGGCAAACGCCCCGATGAGGGCCTCGGTCGCGCCCTCCGGGACCTGCCACAGGACGTGCTCGACGCCGTCCTCCGCTTCGAACTGGAAGAGCGGCGGCCGGGCGCTGACCTCGGCGACCAGCGCGTCGATTCGCGCGGCCGCGGGGTAGACCAGGAAGACCGGGCCGGTCTGGGCCCGCAGCTCGATGATGTGCCGGGTCCGATCGTCCTCCTTGTCCTTGCGCGTCCGCTCGTGCTTGCGGATCACGTCTGCCTCGTACTCGTCGACCGAGAAGCAGGCCGCGACGCCGGTCTGGACGTGGCCGCCCATCCGCAGCCGGTAGACGTACAGGCTGGGCCGGGTCTCCACGATCAGGGGCGCGCTTGCCCGGAGCTTCGCCAAGTTGGTGGCCGCCGTGGCATAGACCACGTCGGCGTGGGGATCGGTGTCGTCGGGCAGGTCGATCTCGGCCCGGGAGACGTGCAGGAAGCTGAGCGGGTTGCCGGATGCCAGGGCCCGGGCCTCGCTCGTGTTGACCACGTCATAGGGCACCGCCGCGACCGCCGCCGCGGCGGACGGCTCGGGCCGCAGGGCGCGCAATGGACGCAGGGCAACCATGGCAAGAGAGTGCCACGCGCAGGGCGGCAGTGTCGAAGCGGCTCAGCTCGAAGCGCTTCAGGGCTTGGGCCGGAGCGCCCCGCCCTCGGTCTCGATGCCTTCGACGTGGAGCCGCCACAGGTCGGGATACCAGGCCATCAGGCCAAGCAGGGCCAGGATGGTCAGGCCGCCGCCCGCCGCCAGGGTGGCCGGGGCCCCGGCGACCTGGGCGACGCCGCCGGCCAGCAGGCTGCCCAGGGGCGACACCCCGATCGAAGTCAGGACGTAGATGCTCATGATCCGGCCCCGCAGCTGGCCCGGTGAGAGGAGCTGGATGAGCGTGTTCGTGCTGGTGTAGTAGGCCACCTGGGCGCCACCCAGGACGGCCAGGGCGAGGCAGGTGACGAGCTCGACCCGGGACAGGGCAAAGACGGTCACGCTCAGCGCCATGCACACCAGGCCGATCGCCAGCGTCCGCCCGTTGGCGCCACCCCGCCGCCGGAAGGCCACGACCAGGGCGCCGGCCAGGGCGCCCACGCCGACCGATGCGGTCAGCAGGCCGAGGCCAGCCGCGCCGATGCCGAGCTCGGTGGCAAAGATCGGCATGAGGGCCAGGTACGGCAGGACGAGGATCGCCGGAGCGACCGACAGCACCAGCAGGGCCAGCAGCGGGCGGTGCCGCCGGACGTAACCGAGGCCCTCGCCCAGGTTGGCCCACAGGCCCGCCCGCGACCGTTCGATCGACTGCTCGGTGGGCATTCGGAGCGCCACCAGGGCCACGATCACGGCCAGGAAGCTCAGGGCATTGACCCAGAAGGAGACCGCCTCGCCGGCCAGGCCGATGAGGATCCCGGCGACGGCCGGGCCGATGATCCGGGCGAGGTTGAACTGGGCGCTGTTCAGGGCGATCGCGTTGCCCAGGGCGGATCGATCGACGAGGGCCGGGATGATCGCCTGGAAGGCCGGACCGGCCAGGGCGTTGGCCACCCCCGAAAGGACGGCCAGGAGCAGGATCTGCCAGAACAGGATCGCGTCGACCTGGACCAGGACCGCCAGCGTGCCGGCGAAGATGGCCAGGCCGACCTGGGTCGCCAGGAGGAGCCGGCGCTGGTCGATGCTATCGGCCAGGACGCCGGCGTACAGGGTCAGGACCAGGGCCGGCGCGCTGGCGGCGAACGATGCCAGGCCGAGCAGGCCGGCCGAGCCGGTCAGCCGCAGGACGAGCCAGCCGAGGGCCGTGACCTGCATCCACGATCCGATGTTCGAGATGAACGTCCCGCCCAGGAAGATCCGGTAGGCGGGCGAAGCGAGCGCGGGAAGGCGACCGACGGAGACTGTCACGGGCCTCCAAGTGTATGGCTGCGTGAGGCTGCAGAATGGACCCGGAGGTAACGATGCGGGTCGTTGTGACCGGAGGCAGCGGCAAGGGCGGGCGATGGGTCGTGCGCGACCTGCGTGAGCACGGCCATGACGTGCTGAACGTCGACCTGCGCCACGACGGCAGCCCATACGGTGAATGCCTCGTGGCCGACCTGACCGACTACGGCCAGGCCCAGGACATCCTGTCGGGGGCCGATGCCGTGGTCCACTTCGCGGCGATCCCGGCTCCGGGGCTTCGCCCTGACGGGGAAACCTTCCGGATCAACATCCTGTCGACCTACAACGTCTTCGCCGCGGCCGCCAGCCACCACGTTGAGCGGGTCGTGTGGGCGTCTTCAGAGACGGTCCTGGGCCTGCCCTTCGACCGGCCGCCGGACTACGCCCCGATCGACGAGCAGATCACGCCGAGGCCCGAATCGTCCTATTCCCTCTCGAAGCTGGCGGGCGAGACGCTGGCCGGGCAGTTCGCCCGGCGGACCGGGATCGGCTTCCTGGGGCTGCGCATCTCGAACATCATGGAGCCGGAGGACTACGCCGGGTTTCCCGCCTTCTGGCCCAATCCGCACCTGCGCAAGTGGAACCTGTGGGGCTACGTCGACGCGCGCGACGTGGCCAGCGCGGTGCGCCTCGGCCTCGAGGTCCCGATCGAGGGCTCCGAGATCGCGATCATCGCCGCGGCCGACACGGTCATGAACCGGCTGAGCGCGGAGCTGCTGGCAGAGGTTTTCCCGAGCGTGCCCGTGCGCCGGGTGATCGACGGTCGGACGACCCTCCTGTCGATCGACCACGCCCGGCAGCTGCTGGGCTACGAGCCCGCCCACCGCTGGTCGGATCACCTCGCCGAGTAGGCCCGATCTCGAGCTTGCACCGAGCTGGCCCGGGAGGGATCGCCACGGGCGAACGGCGCTCGATCCAACAATCTTTTGAGCGGAACCCCTGGTTTGTCAGTGAGGCAACGGACCCCCCATGCCATCTGCGAGGGCGACTCCGGTCACGATCAATGCGCTCAGGAGCGCAAACATCGTCGCAAGAACGGTCGGGCGAAGTTGAGCCAGGCGGGGACGGGGCATTGGGAAAACTCCCTTCTCGCCGTCCGCCCGTGGGCACGATCTCCAGCGCGGATGGTAGGATGGCCGTCAGGCAATGTCAAGTATTCCTAAACATCTGAACTCGGACGCGCTCGAGCCCACGACACGCCGGGCGATCGGCGCGCGCATTCGCGCCAGACGGGTCGCCTCGGGGCTGAGTCAGGCCGCCCTGGGCTCGCCGCGCACCAGGTCATTCGTGTCGCAGGTCGAGCACGGGCGGGTGGCGCCCTCCCTGGCCAGCCTGTTCGCCTTCGCCGCCCGACTCGACGTGGACCCGGCCGAGCTCATCGTCGGAGTCAAGTCGGAAACAGCCCTGGGGTACACTGGCGTTCATGCAGGTCCGCTCGACTTCCCGATCCAGGGCCGAGCTCGATGTCGGGCTGGCGCGCGAGATCGGCGCCCGGCTGAAGGCCCAGCGACTGCGCGCCGGCCTGACCCAGAGCAAGCTGGCCGAAGGTCGCTACACCAAGGCCTACGTCAGCGCCCTTGAGAACGGGCTGGCCAAGCCGTCGATGGCCGCCCTCAGCTTCTTCGCCGGGCGTCTCGGGGTCACCACGGCCAGCCTGGTCGGCGGCAACCAACCGCAGTGGACCCGCCTCGAGGCCGACCTGTGGCTGGCCAGCGGCGACTGGCTTCGGGCGATCGACGCGTACGAAGGTCTGCTCGAGGCCGAGACCAGTGCGCTGGCCCGGGCCGAGATCGAGCGGAGCTGGGCCGAGGCCGCCTGCCGCCTGGAGCGTTCGGCCGAAGCCCTCGTGCACGCCTCGGCCGCCGCCGTCACGTTCGACGCGTTGAGCCGGCCGGTCGACGCCTTCGGCGCCCGCTACTGGCAGGGCTACGCGCTCTTCCAGCAGGGCAACGAGAGCGAGTCTCGCTCGATCTTCCGAGCGCTTCTTGACCAGATCCGGGGCGGCCTGGCGGTCGACCCCGGCTTCAACGTCCGGATCCTGATCGCCCTGGCCACGGTCGAGTCATTCGCCGGGCAACCGGCCCACTCGCTGAGCTACCTGGGCGAAGCCCGTGCCCTCGTCGTGCGACCTCGACGATCGGCGCCAGGCCACGTTCCTGACCTCGCTGGCGATCAGCTATCGCGAGAACGGTGACTTCGAGGCGGCGTTCGGCCTGGCCAACCAGGCCCTGGCCCGGTTCCGAGCCGCGGAAGGCGATCGCGAGATTGCGGTGCTCGACAACGAGCTCGCCCTGACCCACCTCGCCCTGGGCTCGATCGACCGGGCGCGCGACCATGCCGCCCTGGCCGACCAGCGTCTGAGGCGGCTGGGCGACGAGAGCGGTCGAGCCCACGTGGTCGAGACGACCGCCCAGATCGAGCTTGCGGCGGGGGCTCCCGGCGAGGCGGCTCGCCTGGCCAGCGAGGCCCGGACGATGGCCAAAACGAGCGACAACGCCAAGGCCTACATCAGCGCCGGCCTGACCCTGGCCCGGGCCGAGCGGGCCCTGGGCCACCCCGACGCCGCGGCCGGCGCCCTCGCCGATGCGGCGGACCGGGCCCGGTCTCGCGACCGGCGGAGCCAGCTTCGGTCCGTCCTGACCGAGTGGGCCGACCTGCTGGCCGAGAGCGGTGATGTCCGGCGCGCCTATGAGCTCAGCCGGGAGGCCCTCAGCCTGACTGGCGCCTGAAATCGTCGAAGCGCCCGTTCCTGGGGACGCCTTGATGTGTTTTTGCTTGACTTCCTAGTCGCATTTAACGAGACTTCGACACGGGTCACTTGCTGGCGACAGCGGTTCGGCGAACGAGGGGGCGCCATCAGGTGACCTACCCTCAGAAGCTGGCCGCCTGACGGCGGCCGCCCGGCCTCCGCGTGCTACGGTAGCCCTGCTCAGGGCACTGTCGACGGGCTTCCAGGAGGGAGAGCAATGGTCACCCAGGCGAGCGGCACCAAGGCCGATCCATGGCAGCTCAAGACCCCGCCCGGCACCTCCGAATACACGATGTACCGGGATGAGACCGCTGACCCGCCGGTGATCGTGTGCCAGGTCGGCGGGACCCAGCTGCGCTACGACCTGCGGGCGATCAACGACCTGCACGCGATGCTCAAGGCGCAAGGCGACTGGGTGCCGCTCGGTGCAGCCGATGAGCAGAAGCCCGCCGCGGAAGGCACGGTCGAGGCCTGGGGTCGCTCGGCCGACAACCCCGTCGGCGGCTGGTACGGCCTGAAGAAGGGCCTTCGCGGTCGCTTCGGCATGTACATGCCGCCGCTCCTCGAGGCCCTCGGCCTGGCCGAGCTGACCCACGACCCCAAGAACAACAAGATGCGCGCCCTGTAACGTCTCGCGCCTCCGGCTCCGCCGGCGCCCACACGGGTCTGAGCCTCGCTCTGCCGTCGCCGTCGTGACAAATTCACGCTGCAGCGACGCTTATCGTCGGTCGCGGGAGTCGCTTCGAGCAGCTCACCCGGATCTCGCGCCGCTCTGAGCACGAATCCGGTCTCGCCGAGCTCGATTTGGGGCGCCGGCGGCGGTCCGGCCCGGCCGAGTCGCCATAAGGATCGGCCTGGCGCGAATTTGTCAGGACGCCGCGGATTCGACGGCCCGGCGGCTCAGGTTCCGTCAAACGGTTCTTTGAGGAACCGTTATGTTCGGATGCCGGGTCGCGCCACGGAGCCGCCAGGCCGATCGGCGAGCTGACCGCCTCGGCTCGGCATCCAGGCGTGCCGGGCCCGCGGGTCAGGCCGAGGCGGACCTCCCGCCCAGACGGAGGTTGGGCAGGACCTCGCGCCCGAAGGTCTCGATGAACTCGGCCTGGTTGGGCCCGACGTTGTGCAGGTGGACCTCGTCGAAGCCCATGTCGACGTAGTGCTGGATGTGGCTGGTGTGGGCCTCGAGGTCGCTGGTCATCAGGACCCGATTCTTGAAGTGCTCGGGATGGACCAGCTTGGCCATCGCCGCGAAGTCCTCGGGGTTGCGGATGTCCTGCTTGGCGAACTGCATCCCGCCGTTCGGCCAGTGGCGGACGGCATTGTCGACCGCCTCGTCATCGGTCGGCGCCCAGGAGACGTGGATCTGGAGGAGCTTGGGCGCGCCGGTCGGGTCCTTGCCCGCCTCGCGGGCGCCCTCGTCGAACTTGCCCCAGAGCATCTCGATCTTCTCGTCGGCGGCGCCGACGGTGATCATCCCGTCGGCGAACCAGCCCGTCTTCTTGGCATTGATCGGGCCGGCGGTGGCGACGTAGATCGGCACGGGATGCTCCGGCCGGGTGTAGAGCTTGGCGCTCTCCAGCTTGAAATGCTCGCCCCGGTGCTTGACCACCTTGCCGCTGAAGAGCTTGTTGATGACCTCGATGGCCTCGAACATCATCGCGCTGCGGACGCCCACCTCGGGCCACTCACCGCCGACAACGTGCTCATTGAGGGCTTCGCCGGCACCCAGGCCGAGCCAGAACCGACCGGGGTACATGGCGCCCAGGGTGGCCGCGGCATGGGCAATCACGGCCGGGTGGTAGCGGAAGCCGGGGCAGGTCACGGCCGTCCCGAAGGGCAGGCTGGTGCGCTCGCCGAGGGCACCCATGAAGGCCCAGGCGAAGGCGCTCTGGCCCTGCTCAGGCGTCCACGGATGAAAGTGCTCGCTGACCATGAAACCCGCGCTGAAGCCGGCCGCCTCGGCCTGGACGCACCATTCCACCAGCTTCGTCGGGTGGAACTGCTCGAGCATCGCGGCGTAGCCGATACGGGTCATCGTGGCTCCTGGCGGCGCGCGGACGGCGGCGGGTCAACCGTCCAACGCTCAGAATGGTACCCGTGACCGACGAGCCTCTCGCGTCGGGCGACCAGGCGCTCGTCCTGCGGCCTGCCGTGGTTGAGGATGCCCCAGGAATCGCCGAGCTCTACCTGGCCTCGTTCGGGGCGGCCCTGCCCGGCATCCAGCTCGTGCACAGCCCCGAACAGGTCCGCCGATGGGTCCGCTCGGCGTTGGTCGAGGCGGGCGACTCGTGGGTCGCCGAGCTCAACGGGCTGGCTGGTTTCATGACCCTGTCCGAAGGTCACGTCGAGCAGCTCTACGTGGCCGTCGGCCGATGGCGTCAGGGCATCGGCAGCGCGCTGCTGGACCTGGCCAAGGCACTCAGCCATGGGCCGCTCGAGCTGTACACGTTCCAGGCCAACCGCCCGGCCGTGGTGTTCTACCTGGCCCACGGCTTCACGATCGTGGCCGCCGGTGACGGCTCGGGCAACGAGGAGCGTGCCCCGGACTATCTCCTGCGCTGGACGCCCTGATCAGGTCAGGTCGCCCGGCAGCAGGTCGAGCAGCAGACCGTCATGCCAGGTGCCATCCGGGCCCCGCTCGTAGTCGCGCATGACTCCGACCACCTTGAAGCCGACGGCTCGATAGGCCCGAATCGCCCGCTCATTCGAGGCGGCTGGATCGATCGTGATCCGGCGATGGCCGCGCTCTCCGAAGAGGTACCGGGCGAGCGTCCGGACGGCGTCCCGGCCCAGCCCCCGGCCGTGCGTCGCGGTGGTCAGGAACAGGTCGATTCCGGCGTGCCGGTAGTCGGGATCGAGCTCCTCGCTGAACTGGATGCTGCCGACGACGGTCCCCTCGAGCTCGATCGCGAACGACGTCTCGAGATCCTCCAGCCAGCCGTCGACCGACTGGTCCGGATCACCCAGGCCCCACCACCGGGCGACTTCGGGCTCGGCCAGGACTGCCCGGATCCTGGCCCGATCGGCCCGTCGCAGGGGCCGCAGCCGAATCCGGGCTCCGTCGAGAATCGGCAGCATCGTGCCAGCCTACGCCCGTCCACAGGCCCGCCTCGACCAGACGGGCGGCCCGAACTCGGGTACCGTGGATGGCTCCACCGCTCAGCGTGAGGTCAGCGTCATGACCCACGTCCTGGAGGCACGCGCCATCCCACCCGCAATTACGGCCGAAGGCCTGGTCAAGGTCTACCGCTCGCGCAAGAGCGAGGTTCGAGCCCTGGACGGGATCGACCTGGAGGTCGAGGCCGGGACGGTCCTCGGGCTGCTCGGCCCGAACGGTGCCGGCAAGACGACCACGGTCCGGATCCTGGCGACCTTGCTCAAGCCGGACGCCGGCCGGGCCACCGTGGCCGGCTTCGACGTCGTCCGCCAGGCCCAGGACGTCCGGTCGGTGATCGGGCTGTCCGGACAGTACGCCGCCGTCGACGAGAATCTGACCGGCCGCGAGAACCTCTGGATGTTCGGGCGCCTCTACCAGATGCCCGCCGCCGCGGCGCGCCAGCGGGCGGTCGAGCTGCTCGATCAATTCGGTTTGGTCGAGGCCGCCGACCGGGTCGTGAAGACGTACTCGGGCGGCATGCGTCGCCGGCTTGACCTGGCCGGCTCGCTGATCAGCCACCCCGTGCTCCTGTTCCTGGACGAACCGACCACCGGCCTCGATCCGCAGGGCCGCCTGGGAATGTGGGAAGTCATTCGCAGCCTTGTCCGCGAGGGCGCGACCCTCCTCCTCACGACCCAGTACCTGGAGGAGGCCGACGAGCTGGCCAACACGATCGCGGTCGTCGACCACGGCAAGATCATCGCCCGGGGCACAGCCGATGAGCTCAAGTCGCAGGTCGGCGGCGAACGGATCGAGGTGATCGTCCACGATCCGGCCGACCTGGGCCAGGCCCGGCGAGCTGCTCGCCCCGGCGGGCATCGGCGAGCCCCACCTCGACGAGCACACCCGGCGCATCTCGATCGCCACCGACCGCGGCGCCCAGGGCCTCGTCCAGGTCGTCCGTGACCTCGACGAGGCCTCGATCAGGATCGACGACATCGGCCTGCACCGGCCGACCCTCGACGACGTCTTCCTGACCCTTACCGGGCACGAATCGGAGCCGGACAAATGAGCACATCCAATCCGGCCCAGGTCCGGACGAGGAGGGGCGTTGGCGGATTGCGCCAGGCGCTCAGCGACGGCCTGGTCATCACCTGGCGGAATCTGAAGCGGATTCCCCGGATCCCGAGCTGGCGATCTTCGCCGTGCTCCAGTCGATCATGTTCGTGCTGCTCTTTGCGATCGTCTTCGGAGGCGCCATTCCGTTGCCGGGCGGCGGCAGCTACCGCGAGTACCTGATGCCCGGGATCTTCGCCCAGACGATCGTGTTCGCCGCAGCGACGACCGCGATCGGCATGAGCGAGGACGTCCACAAGGGCCTGATCGACCGATTCCGGTCGCTGCCGATGGCTCGCTCGGCGGTCCTGGTCGGACGGGCCATCTCGGACATCGTCTACAACGGCGGGATCCTGATCGTGCTGATGCTGTCCGGGCTGGTTGTCGGCTGGACGGTGCGGACCGGCGTCGGGACCGCTCCTGGCCGGGGTGGGCATGCTCCTCGTGTTCGCCTTCGCGATGTCCTGGATCGGGATCTGGCTGGGCCTGTCCGTGCCCTCGGTCGAGGTTGCCCAGCAGGCGGTGTTCATCGTCCTCTTCCCGATCACGTTCGTCTCGAACGCCTTCGTGCCGCCCCAGACCCTGCCGACCTGGCTCCAGCCGTTCGCCGAGTGGAATCCGGTCAGCACCCTGACCTCGTCGCTGCGCGAGCTGTGGGGCAACCCAAACCCGTACACCTCGACCGGCCTGCCGTCCCAGTATCCGATCCTGATCACGCTGCTGTGGGTCGTGGCAATCGTGGCCGTGTTCGCCCCGCTGAGTGTCCGTCGCTACCGCTCCATGAGTCACTGACCGAAGCGTTCCAGGGCGGAGGGCACCCTCGAAGCCAGGCCGCGCCGGCGAAGGCCCTGATCGCGCCCCGAGGCATCGGCCCGCAGGCCCATCACTCGACCTGGTAGATCCGCCATCGGTCGGGCACGCCCTTGAGCCGGTGGAGCCCCCGATCGGCAAAGCGCAGCTCGGAGCCTGCGACGAGGTCCTTGACCGTGCTCGAAGCGAGGACCTCGCCCGCGCCGGCCAGGGCCGCCACCCGGGCCCCGATGTGGACCGCCAGGCCACCCGGCTCACCGGCCGCCCGGATGACCTCACCGGTGTGCAGGCCGGCCCGGATCTCGAGGCCCACCCGGCGGACCGCGAGGACGCTGGCCAGGGCGCACCGAACCGCTCGGGCCGGTCCGTCGAACATCGCCAGGAAGCCGTCGCCGGCAGTGTCCACCTCTTCGCCCCGGAAGCGGGCGAGCTCGGCCCGGATGGCGGCGTGGTGCTCGGCCAGCAGGTCGGCCCAGGCGCGGTCTCCCATCTCGGCCGCCCGCGCAGTCGAGCCGACCACGTCGGTGAACAGGACAGTGGCCAGGACTCGATCGATCTCGACCATCGGCCGGCTGCCCGTCACGAACTCCTGGATCTCGGACAGGATCTCGGCCGGGTCGGAGATCCAGGGGATGTGGTCGATGCCCGGCAGCTCGACGTAGCGAGCCCCCGGGATGTGCTCGGCGAGATAGCGCCCGTTGTGGACATCGACGGCCCGATCGTCGGTCCGGTGGACCACCAGGGTGGGGACGTGGATCGAGGGCAGGATGGCCCGGGTGTCGGTCCCGAACGAGGCCCGGCTGAAGGCCTCGATGGAGCGGGGATTGCCGGCATTGAGCTGCATTCGCGCCCACCAGGTCCGGGCCTGCTCGGCGTCGGCGTCGGCCAGGCTGGGCGCGCGCTTGGCGAAGCCGTCGCCCTCGCCCCAGCGCGACCAGTCGGCCATGACCGCCTCGAACTCCGCCCGGCTGAACTCGCCCCACGGCCAGCTGTCGTCCCTCTCCTCGCGGACCTCGGCCCCGAGCAGGACCAGGGAGGCGGTCCGTTCGGGGTGGGCGGCCGCGAAGAGGGTCGCCAGGAGCCCACCCTCGGACACGCCAAGGACCACGGCCCGCTCGGACCCGACCGCGTCGAGGACCGCCCGGACGTCGTCCATCCGGTCCTCCATCGTGCCCGTCTCGACCCGATCCGAGAGCCCCATCCCGCGCTTGTCGAACAGGATCAGGCGGCTGAACCCGGCGAGTGCCTCGCAGAAGCCGCGATAGCCCCGGTCGTCCCATAGGATGTCGAGGTTGGTGATGTTGCCCTGGATGAAGACCAGGTCGACCGGCCCATCGCCGACGGTCCGGTGGGCGATGTTGATGTCGCCGTTGCGGGCGTAGTGGATGGCCGAGCTCACCGGGCGAGGGTGCACGCCGGGACGGTCCGGGTCAAGGCGATCCATCAGCCCAGGGGTGACGGAGTGAGCCGAGTTGACGCGACGATGACATTTCCCGGAAGAGGCATACTCCGAGGCGATCGGCGCCGGGGAGGCGGGAGCTCGAGGGGCTCCCTTGGTTGATAAAGGAATCTTGATCGGCCGACCATCCCGGTTGAACGCGCCGGCACCGACGATAGGAATCGAGGAGATGTCGCGTCTGCGGCCAGCTCATGGACCGCGCCCAGCGACCACGTAGGCATTGAGGAGACAATGACGAGAACGCGTTTGGCCGCCTTCCTGCTCTCGACCGGCCTGTTGCTGATCACCGGCATCGCGCCGGTCGCGGTCGCGGCCGCGACGTTCAACATCTCGACGCCGTATCCGGCGGTCACCGTCCAGCCCGGCAACACGGTCACGTTCGACCTGGACGTGACGGTCCCCACTGCTCGCCGGGTGGACCTGGCCGTATCGGGCACGCCCAGCGGCTGGACCGCCGACCTGCGCGGCGGTGGCAACATCGTCAACTCGGTCTACGCCGGCGGCTCGACCGCCGCCGCGGTCCAGCTGTCGGTGGTGGTGCCGGCCACGGCAACGCCCGGCGCCTCGACGATCACGATCAAGGCCACGGCGGACTCCGACACGCGCGAGCTGCCGATCGTGGTCACCGTCCTGGGCGCCACGGGCGGGGCAGTCACGATGACCAGCGCCTTCCCGCAGCTGACCGGAGCCCCGTCGAGCACGTTCAGCTACAGCGTGACCCTGACCAACACCGGGACCCAGAAAGAGACGTACACCCTGCAAGGCCAGGGGCCCGATGGCTGGACCGTGTCGGTCCACCCGTCGAGCAACGCCCAGGCCCTGACCGACACGATCGATGGCGGGGGCAATGACACGCTGAGCGTCACGGCCCAGCCGCCGGCCACTGTCGCCGCCGGTGCCTATCCGATCCAGGTCACGGCCAGTGCCGGCAGCCAGTCGGCCAATACCGCCCTCGAGGCCGACGTCACCGGCTCGCCCGGCCTGACCCTGTCCACGCCCAACCAGGTCCTCAACGCGACGGTCACCGCCGGATCCACTGGACCGGTCTCGCTGGTCGTGACCAACAGCGGCACGACGACCCTGACCAACATCACGGTCACGGCCTCGGCCCCGACCGGCTGGACCAACACGTTCGCGCCGACCTCGATCGCGAGCCTCGCGCCGAACACCTCGGCGACGGTCACCGCCACGGTCAAGCCGTCGAGCGACGCGTTGGCCGGCGACTACGTCGTCACCTACACCGCCACGAGCGGCTCGACCACCTCGAACGTCGACATCCGGACGACGGTCCAGACGTCGGCCCTGTGGGGCTTCATCGGGCTGGCCCTGATCGCCATCGTGATCATCGGCCTGGGCCTCGTCTTCCGCCGCTTCGGCCGGCGCTGATGGTCCGCAAGCGCACCCATCGCGGGCGCACCGGATCGGCCGAAGCGGGAGCCGACATCGCGATCCAGACCCAGCGCCTGACCAAGGCCTACGGCGAGCTGGTCGCCGTCGACAACCTCAACCTGGCGATCCGATCGGGCGAGGTGTTCGGCCTGCTCGGCCCGAACGGAGCGGGCAAGACGACCACGATCCTGATGCTCCTGGGGCTATCAGAGCCGACCAGCGGCCGGGCCACGGTCGTCGGCTTCGATCCGACCCGCGACCCGCTCGAGGTCAAGCGCCGGGTGGGCTACCTGCCCGACGATGTCGGCTTCTACGCCGAGCTGAGCGGCCGCCAGAACCTGCGCTATACGGCCGCCCTCAACGGCATGGACCATAAGGCGGCCAATGCCCGGATCGATCAGCTCCTGACGGACGTGGGCCTGGCCGATGCCGGCGACCGCCACGTCGAGGAATATTCGCGAGGCATGCGCCAGCGCCTCGGCCTGGCCGACGCCCTGGTCAAGGACCCATCGATCCTGATCCTCGACGAACCAACCGCCTCGATCGACCCGGCCGGCGTGGCCGATGTCCTGGCCCTGATCGAGCGGCTGGCCCGGGACAAGGGCGTGACGGTCCTGCTCTCGAGCCATCTCCTCCACCAGGTCCACCAGGTCTGTGACCGGGTCGCGATCTTCAATCACGGCCGGATCCTGGCCCAGGGCAAGATGTCCGAGCTGACCGAATCCCTGGCCGGCGATCAGATCGAGCTCGAAGTCGGCGTCGACGGGCCGGCCGATCAGGTCGAGGTCGCCTTGCGCGCCGTTCGCGCGGTCAAGACCGTCGAACACGACCGACGCGACCCGAACCTGTGGATCGTCGGCGGGCCGCCTTCGATCCGGGACCACCTGGCAGTCGACCTGGCCGGCCAGGGCCTCAACGTGCGCCACCTGCGCCGGGTAGGCGACGAGCTCGACGAGGTCTACCTGCGCTACTTCAGCCGGGATGAGGATGGCCGTGACCACGCAGCCTGAAGCGCTGCCGATCGCTCGGGCGGAGCCCTCCCACCCACCCCGGGCCGGCTGGCGGGTGGTGGCCGCCAAGGAGTTCAGCGACGGAATCCTGAGCGTCCGCTTCGTCATCCTGATCGCGCTGCTGGGCCTGCCTGCGATCGGGGCGATCTACTCGACGGCGGCCTTCGTGGGCAACAACGCCGGATCTCTGACCGGCGCTCCGGGCCTGTTCGTGGCGATCTTCGCCCACCAGGACCCGAACTCGCAGGTGCCTTCCTTCGCCTCGATCCTGGCCCTGCTCGGGCCGCTCCTCGGGATCGCCTTCGGCTTCGACGCGATCAACGGCGAGCGAGCCGAGCGGACCTTGCCCCGGTTGGTGGCCCAGCCGATCCACCGCGATGCGGTGATCATTGGCAAGTTCGTGGCTGGGCTGGCGGTCATCGGCCTGGTCCTGGGGGTGGTCACCCTGCTCGTGTCGGCAGTGGCCTTCCTGGTCCTTGGTGTCAGCGTCGGCCCGGATGAGATCTTCCGCCTGCTGACCTGGTTCGGGGTGGCCCTCGCCTACCTCGGCTTCTGGCTCGCCTTTGCCATGCTCTGCTCGGTCATCGTGCGCCGGGCGGCGACCTCGCTCTTCATCGCGATCGCCCTGTGGATCGTGCTTACGGTCTTTGCCCAGCTGCTGGTTGGGATCGTGGCCGGCTACGTCGCACCGGTCCCGGCCAGCCCGACCGTCGACCAGCAGGTCGGCAATGCCGAGCTGCAGCTCGACCTGGCCCGCATCTCCCCCGGCACGCTCTACGTCGAGGCCTCGGAGTACCTGCTCGACCCGACGGTCCAGACCGTCGGCATCGTGCCGGCGGACCAGGCCGGCGACCAGCGAGCGATCCCATCGACCCTGACGTTTGCCCAGAGCCTGCTCCTGGCCTGGCCCCAGATCGTGGCCCTGATCGCCCTGACCGTGACCTGCTTCGGCCTGGCCTACATTGCGTTCATGCGCCAGGAGGTCAGAGCCTAGCCCGAACCCGGGCGAAGCCTGCCCAGCGA
Source organism: uncultured Chloroflexia bacterium (assembly GCA_963718285.1). Classification (GTDB taxonomy): domain Bacteria; phylum Chloroflexota; class Limnocylindria; order Limnocylindrales; family CSP1-4; genus Palsa-1033. The sequence goes on from CAVQYU010000003.1 coordinate 26,489, forward strand.
CCGGAAGAAACGCGCGGTTTCGGCCGATTTCGTGAGTAGAGGCGGGCCGGCTAGGTCTTCCGGTCGAGGGCGACGCGGGTGCCGCTGATCGCGCCGGCCTCATCCGAGCACAGGTACGCGATCGCCGCGGCTATCTCCTCGGGCGTCGTCCAGGTCGCGTTCCTCGGCGTGGGGGCCGAGTCCCGCTCGTGCTTCTCGTCGATCGTGCCGATCGTCACGAGGTTCGCCGTCACGCCGGTCCCGGCCAGCTCGTGGGCGAGGGTTCGCAGGAGGGTGTCCTCGGCCGCCTTGGCGATGGCGTAGCTGGCGACCTTGGGCGAGGCCTCCAGGCCGGCCCGGGCCATGATCGCCACGACGCGGCCCCAGCCGGCGCCGACCATCGCGGGCACGACCGCCTGGACCATGTTGAACGTGGTCCAGAGGTGCTGGTCGAGCATGCCGCTCAGCTCGTCCGGATCGAGGTCCACGACCGGCGTCCCACCAACCCAGCCACCGACGAGGTGGACGAGGACGTCGATCCGCTCGAATCGGCCAACGGCCGCGTCGGCGACCGCCCGGGCTTCGACCGGCTCGCGCAGGTTGCCGACCACCGGCAGCCAGGCGTCGTCGGCCAGGCCGAGGTCGCTGGCCAGGGCCTTCAGCCGGGCAGGATTCGTGCCGACCAGGACGACCCGGCAACCGGCCGCCGCGAAGCGCTCGACCACGACCCGGCCGAGCACGCCGGTCGCGCCGGTGATGACGGCGACCCTGCCTTCGAGGCCCATCGCTAGCCGACCCTGGTCGATTCGGCCGGCTCGGCCGGCTCGGCGAGTCCAGCCCGTTCGGCCAGGCCGGCCAGGTAGGCCTGCCGCCATTCTTCGGTCGTCTCGACCTGGTTGAACGTGTACAGGTGGAGTCCGGCAACCCGGGCCGCCGGGTCGAGGATGAGCGGGGCGAGCTCGGCCAGCAGGCCGTCCGGCCGGTAGCCGCCGGGCCGCAGGACCCGCCCCACCAGGGCCGTGTTCTTGGCCAGGAAGCGGCGCGAGTCGCGCACGCCGATGCGGGCGCTGATCTCGACCAGCTTGTGCAGGTCGGCCACGCCCGGGATGCCGAAGTAGACGGGCAGCTCGATGCCGTCCGCGCGCCGGGCCGCCAGCCAGGTCCGGATCGCCCGGGCGTCGAAGCACAGCTGGGTCGTCATCGAGGTCGCGAACGGCTGCTTGTCGGCGAGGGCGGCCAGGAGCGGCGCGTCGGGGATGGTCGGATGGCCCTGCGGGTAGCACGGGATGCCGATGTCGCTCAGGCGCGGCCCCGCCTCGGCCATGGCTCGCAGGAGGGCGAGCCCGTCAGGGAAGGTGCCCGGCTGATCGGCATCGCCGCCGACCACGAAGACACGCTCGATGCCGGCCGCCCGGATCGTGGCCAGCAGGCTGTCCAGGTGGGCCCGGTCGCGAATCATCCGGGCAGACAGGTGGGGGATGACCTGGAAGCCACGTTCGGCCAGCCGGGCGCTCAGGTCCACGGTCGCCTCGATGCCCTTGGCCGGCGAGGCCGTCACCGTGACGGTTGCCGAGGCCGGCAGGAATTCGGTCTGGGCGTCCACGTTCCTGAGCGGGATGAGCTCGAACTTCGGGCTCCCGACGACCCGGCTGAGGGCGGCGCGACCGGCCTCGTCGAGGGCCGCGGCCTTGCGGAACATGAAGGCCGGCCTACACGAACGCGTCGGGCATCGACGCCTTCTTGCGAGCGATGAAGTCGAGCAGGGCCTCGTCCACAGAGGGATCAATCTCGGGCAGCTGGTACTCGGCCAGCATCTTCTTCCAGACCTTGTTGGCCCGCTGGGCGGCGTCGAGGGAGCCGTCCTCCTGCCACTTCTCGAAGCTGTTGTTGTCGGCGATCTCGGAGCGATAGAAGGCCGTCTCGAAGTTGGCCAGGGTGTGGGCGCTGCCCAGGAAGTGGGTGCCCGGCTCGTTGGCCAGGATTGCATCGACCGCCTGGCCGTTGGGCGACAGGTCGATCCCCTGGGCGAAGACCTGCATCATCCCGCACTGGTCGGCGTCCATCACGAACTTCTCGTAGCCGATGGCCAGGCCACCTTCCAGCCAGCCGGCGGCATGGAGCACGAAGTTGACCCCGGCCAGGACGGTTGGCTGGAGGGTCGCGGCGGATTCGTAGGCCGCCTGGGCATCGGCCACCTTCGAGGCACACAGGCTGCCGCCCGAGCGGAACGGCACACCCAGCCGGCGAGCCAGGGCGGCCATCGCATAGAGGACCAGGGCCGGCTCGGGCGTGCCGAAGGTCGGTGCGCCGGACTGCATCGACATCGAGCTGGCGAACGAACCGAGGACGACAGGGGCACCTGGCCGGACAAGCTGGCAGAAGGTCATCCCGCCGAGCGACTCGGCCAGGGTCTGGGCGCACACCCCGGCGGCCGTCACCGGGGCCATCGCCCCGGCCAGGATGAACGGGGTCATCAGGGTGGCCTGGTTGTTCTCGGCATAGGCCCGCGCGGCGCCCAGCATCGTGCCATCCCAGACCAGGGGCGAGTTGGCGTTGATCAGGCTGAGGATGACCGCGTGGCTGTCCACGAACTCGGCGCCGAAGGTGATCTTGGCCAGCTCGACCGTGTCGCGGGCCCGCTCGGGCGCGGTCACCGAGCCCATGAACGGCTTGTCCGAGTAGCGGATGTGGCTGTAGACCATGTCCAGGTGGCGCTTGTTGACCGGCACATCGACCGGCTCGCAGATCGTGCCGCCGGAGTGGTGCATATGCGGGCTGGCGTAGGCCAGCTTCACGAAGTTGCGAAAGTCCTCGATCGTGCCGTAGCGCCGGCCGTTGTCCAGGTCGCGCACGAAGGGCGAGCCATAGTTCGGGGCGAAGACCGTGTTCATGCCCCCGATCACCACGTTGTTGCGGGGGTTCCGGGCATGCTGGGTGAACTCGCGCGGGGCGCTGGCCTGGACGATCTGGCGGCACATCCCGCGCGGGAAGCGGACGCGCTCGCCCTGGACGTCGGCGCCGGCGGCGGCAAAGAGGCGGAGGGCATCGGCATCGCCCCGGAACTCGAGGCCGACTTCCTGCAGGATCGTGTCGGCGTTGTATTCGATCAGGGCCAGGCCTTCCTCGTTGAGGACCTCGAACGGAGCCAGCTTGCGGGTCAGGAAGGGCAGCCGCTCCACCTGGCTGTGGGCACGGAGCGCTTGGCGGGCGGCCCGCCCACCACTGCGCTGGCGGGGGCTGGCGTCCATCAGCGGTCCTCCTTGCCGGCAGCGACCAGCGCTCGCCGGCGACGTTGGGCGGCCCGCGGATCGGCGCCGGAGGCGGCGTCGGGGCGGGCCGGCAGGTCAATGACCCGGGCCAGGTTGGGCATCTGGGCCGTGCGGTGGGGGAACGCCATGGCGTCCACGAAGTGCTCCTGGAAGCGGGGCTCAATCGCTGTCTCGATCTTGTCGACGGTCCGGACGACGGCCTCGATCTCAGTCCGGGCGGCTCCCGACAGCAGGGCGATCAGGGCGCCCGTGCCCGCGGCGTTGCCGGCCGAGCTGGCGTGCTCGAGGTCGCAATCCGGGATCAGGCCGAGGACCATCGCGTGGGTCAGGTCGATCTGGCTGCCGAAGGCCCCGGCCAGGCGAATCTCGTCGACCGCTTCGACCCCTGCGTGGTCCATGAGCAGGCGCGCCCCGGCGTACAGGGCCGCCTTGGCCAGCTGGATCGCGCGGACGTCGTTCTGGCTGATCACGATCCGGGGCTGGCCGTCGCGGAGGACGTAGCTGAAGGTTCGGCCATCGGGGATGACCCTGGCGCTCCGGCCGGCCAGGCCCCCGTCGATGATTCCATCGGCCGTGATCACGCCGGCCAGGAAGAGCTCGGCGATCACCTCGACGATGCCCGAGCCACAGATCCCGGTTACCCCCAGCTCGACCGCCGCGGCGTCGAAACCGGGCTCGTCCGACCAGAGCTCGCTGCCGATCACCTTGAAGCGCGGCTCGAGGGTCGTCCGGTCGATCCGGACCCGTTCGATCGCTCCGGGGGCCGCCCGCTGGCCCGAGCCGATCTGGGCGCCTTCGAAGGCTGGCCCGGTCGGGCTCGAGGCGGCCAGCAGGCCGTGGCGGTTGCCCAGGACGAGCTCTGCATTCGTGCCCACGTCGACGATCAGCTGGAGCCGGTCCGACAGGTAGGGGGTCTCGGCCAGGATCACCGCCGCGGTGTCGGCCCCGACGTGCCCGGCGATGCAGGGCAGGATGTACAGCCGGGCTCCGGGGTTGACCCGCAGGCCGAGCTCGGCCGCCGGCAAACGGACGGCCCGGTCGGTGGCCAGGGCGAACGGGGCGCCGCCGAGCGGGGTGGGGTCGATCCCGAGCAGGAGGTGATGCATGATCGGGTTGCCCACGATCGTCAGCTCCAGGATGTCGGCCCGCTTGATCCCGGCCCGCATGGCCAGGCCGGCGATCAGCTCATCGAGCGCCTTGCGCACGACCCGGGTCATCTCCTCGGCGCCCTCGGGATGCATCATCGCGTACGAGACCCGGCTCATGAGGTCCTCGCCGTAGCGGATCTGGGGGTTCATCAGGCCGTTCGAGGCCAGGATCGAGCCGTCGGCGAGGTCGGCCAGGTGGCCCGCGATCGTGGTCGAGCCGACGTCGATCGCAACGCCATAGGCCCGATCGTGGAGGCCCGGCCAGATCGCCGTCACCTGGTGGCCGTCGTGGACCGCGACCGTCACCCGGTAGCCACCGGCGGCCAGGGCGGGCTGGAGCGCCCGGACCACGCCCAGGTCGGCGGCCAGGCTCGTCAGGCCCCACTCCCGTTCGAGCGCCTCGAACAGGCGGGCCAGGTCACCACCGGGTGATGCGAGCTCCGGCTGGACGACCTCGACGTAGTGCAGCCGGACCACTGGGTCGATGACGAACTCGCGGACCTGGAGGCTCTTCCGGACGACCTGGCGATGGACCTGGCTCTCGGGCGGGACATCGATCAGGACGTCGCCCCGGACGAGCGCCGTGCAGCTCAGCCGGCGGTCGTCGGCCAGCCCGTGGTCGCGCCGGTAGCTGGCCTCCAGCTCGGCCGGCGGCGAGAGGTGGTCGAGGGTCGAGCTGATCTTGAGCTTGGAGAACTCGCCCAGGCCCTGGCTGACCTGGCACCGGCCGCAGATCCCGCGGCCACCGCAGACCGAGTCGATGTCGACGCCCAGTGAGCGGGCCGCGTCGAGCACGGTCGTGCCCGGGGCAAACCGGCCGCGCCGGCCCGACGGAGTGAAGACGACGAGGGCCGAGCCGCCGGGCGCGGGTTCCTCTGCCGCTGGGGCCGCCTCGGCTGATGTCGCGTCGGGCACGGGAGGCTCAGCCGGCCGGACTGGTCGCGAGCGCGTCGCGCCGGCGGTTCACCCGGCGGCCGGGCTCGCCCTCGGCCGGGGCCACCCGGTAGGTCCGGATCCAGCGCCCGCATTCGGGGTCGTTGGCCAGCAGGACATCGGCGGCCATGACCGACTGGCGGACCTCGGCCAGGAGCGGGTTGGTGATCGCCGAGGTCAGCCCGCTGGCCATGGCCATGGCCAGGAAGGTGCCGTTGATGCCCTCCCGGTTGGGCAGCCCGAAGCTCACGTTCGAGGCCCCGCAGGTGCTGTTCACGTGGAGCTCGTCGCGCAGCCGGTTGAGCAGGCGGAAGACCTGCCGGCCGGCCGTGGCCATCGCCCCGATCGGCATGAGCAGGGGATCGACCAGGATGTCCTCGGGCGGGATGCCATGGTCCGCGGCCCGCTCCACGATGTGCCGGGCGACCGCGAAGCGGACGTCCGGGTCCTCGGAGATCCCGGTCTCGTCGTTGGAGATAGCGACGACCGCCGCGCCGTACTTGCGGACGAGGGGCAGGACCCGCTCGAGCCGCTCGTCCTCGCCGGTGACCGAGTTGACCAGGGCCTTGCCCTGGTAGACCGCCAGGCCCGCCTCGAGGGCCTCCACGATCGAGGAGTCGATCGACAGGGGCAGGTCGGTCAGCGACTGGACCAGCTGGATCGTGCGGGCCAGGATGGCCGGCTCGTCGGCCAGCGGGATGCCCGCGTTGACGTCGAGCATGTGGGCGCCGGCCTCGACCTGGGCCAGGACGTCGCGCTCGACCCGGCTGAAGTCGCCGTTCTTCATCTCCTCGGCCAGGAGCTTCCGGCCGGTCGGATTGATCCGCTCGCCGATGATCACGAAGGGCTGGTCCGCCCCGATCACGACGGTTCGGCTGGCCGAGCCAACGACGGTCCGGGTCACGCCGAGGGAGCCTCGGGCCGCACGCCGCCGGCCGCGATCAGGCCGGCCAGGACGTCCTTGGTGTACTCGTGCTCGAGGCGGCTGGCCTCCGCGTTCGCCTCGGCGTCCAGGTCATCGCCGCACGGCCGCTGGGTCTTGCGCCACTCGGCGATGTAGGGATCCATCTCGCGCCGGCCGGCCTTGACTGCGGCCTTGTCGATCGCCACCTGGAAGCGTGGATGGAGGACGATCTTGGACGCCCGGCGGGCGTCCTTGGCGACGACCTGGGCCGGGATGTCGCGCCACCAGATGACGGTCAGGGCGGCCATCAGGCGGCGCTCCCGAAGCGTCCGATCGAGTTGGCCAGCTCGCCCAGCCCCGTCGCCCGCTGCTCGAAGGTCAGGCCGAGCCGGTCGGCGGCCGCCCGAGCGGCCTCGGCCAGGGCCGGATCGTCGGTCTGGGCCAGGTACACCAGTCGGTGATAGTTGCCGAAGTAGGTCGCCTTCAGCTCCGGGTGCCGATCGAGGCCGAGGCCCCGGATCACCAGGCGCTCGAAGTTGCGGGCCAGGAAGTCGGTCAGGAAGAACGTGGCCGGATCGTCGTCGGTGATCTGGGCGAAGGCCGCCCGGCCAGCGTAGAACTCGTAGCAGTGGGCGCCGGCCAGGCGCTCGACGCCCTCCTCCTCGAGGACCCGGTCGAGGAGGCCGCCGGTGCCGCAGTCGGCATAGGCCACGAAGATCGTGGTGTAGCGCGGCCGGGCCGAGCGGATCTTGCGCTGGACTGCCGCGGGGATGCCGCCCGGGCGGTTGTGGAGCGAGGCCGGCAGGCAGGTCAGGTCGACGTGCTCGAAGCCGGGCCGGCGGGTCAGGCTGACCAGCTCGCGGGCGAGCGCCCCGCAGCCGATGACGAGGACGCGGGGCGCCGCGTCAGGCGACGCTGGCACGTCGCTTGTCGATCAGGGCCCGGGCCATGTCCGCGGCCACGCCCGCATCGCGGCAATAGGCGTCGGCACCCACGGCCACGCCGAACTCCTCGTTGAGCGGGGCCCCGCCGACGAGGACGATGTAGTCGTCCCGGATGCCCCGGGCCTTCATCGCCTCGATCACGACCTTCATGTAGGGCATCGTGGTCGTGAGCAGCGCCGACATGCCCAGGATGTCGGGGTGGTGCAGGTCGAGCGCGGCCAGGAACTTGTCGGCGTCCGTGTTGATGCCCAGGTCGAAGACCTCGAAGCCGGCCCCCTCGAGCATCATCCCGACCAGGTTCTTGCCGATGTCGTGGATGTCGCCCTTGACCGTGCCGATGACCACCTTGCCGATCGGCTCCGCCCCGGTCTCGGCCAGGAGGGGCCGGAGGATGGCCATGCCGGACTTCATCGCGTTGGCAGCCAGGAGGACCTCGGGCACGAACAGGATCCCGTCCCGGAAGTCGATCCCGACGATCTTCATGCCGGCCACCAGGGCATCGTCCAGGACCCGGCTGGCTGACCAGCCGCGCCCGAGCAGGATGTTGGTGCCCTCGACGATCTCGGCGGCCATCCCGTCGTACAGGTCGTTGTGCATCTGTTCGGTCAACTCGGCGTCGGACAGGCCGGCGAGGTCAACCTCGGTGTAGTCGTCCTGGACCATTTCCCGCGGCCTCCTGGGCCATCATTCATGGTTCCACAATGCGGAACGATGCCGTATCATGGAACGACGAACTGCAGCGTAGCGGATGGATCGGTGACATGTCCATAGCCCGTCCTCCAGGCCAGCGACCCGGCCGGCGCGAGAGCCGGGTCCAGTCGATCGAGCGGGCCTTCGCCGTGCTCGGAGCCCTGGCCGACGGCCCGCTCGGGGTGACCGAGATCGCCCAGCTGGTCGAGCTGCCCAAGAGCACCGTTGCCCGGCTGCTCTCCTCGCTTCAACGCGAGGGCGCCGTCGAGCAGGAACCGGGTGGCACCCGCTATCGAGTGGGCTCGAGGATCGTGACCCTGGCCTCGTCGGTGGTCCCGACCCGGAGCATGGTCGTCCTGGCCCGATCGGACCTGGAAGCGCTGGCCCAATCGGCCGGCGAGGCGGCCGGCCTGTCCGTGCCCGAGGGCTTCCAGGTCCACTACGTCGACCAGGTCGACACGGCCAACCCGGTCTCGGTCCGGGACTGGACGGGGACCCGCGTCCCGATGCACGCGGTACCGTCCGGGCTGGTGATCCTGGCCCACCTGCCGACGGCCAGCCTGGAGCGCTTTCTGGCCCGCCGGATGGAGGCCTTCACGCCGGCGACCGTGACCGATCCGGCCACGCTCCGGGAGCGGCTCCGCCGGGTCCAGCAGGACGGCTATGCCTGGGTCTACGGCGAGTTCTCGGTTGGCATCAACTCGGTGGCGGCCGGCGTGGCCAACGAGGACGGCGAAATCGTGGCCGCGGTCCACCTCCACGGGCCGTCCTATCGCTTCCCGGTCGAGGGTAGCCAGGCCCGGCTGGGCCTGGAGGTGGTGGCCGCGGCGGCCCGCATCTCGGCCCGCTTCCGGACCGGGGTGGGCTCGACCGCCCGCCGGAACGGCCCTGCCGGGGCTTGAGCCGGTCGGCTATAACGGTCGAACGGGGGAGGGAGCGGGAGCGAGGACCGTGGGCAGCCTGTTCATTGACGGGGAGTGGACCGCCGGCTCGTCCGGTGAGACGAGCTCCGTCATCGCGCCGTTCGACGGCAGCGAGATCAGCCGGGTCGATATCGCCGCGGACATCGACGTCCAGCGGGCGATCGGGGCAGCGCGTCGCGCTTTTGACTGCGGCGAGTGGCCGCAGACGCCCGCCCCGGAGCGGGGCGCCATCCTCGATCGGATCGCCGACCTGCTCGAGCGCGACGCCGACGAGATCGCCCGGACGGAAACGGGCAACACCGGCAAGGCCCTCCGAGAAGGCCGCTACGACGTCGCCGACGTGGTCAAGGTCTTCCGCTACTACGCCGGGCTGGCCGACAAGGACGCCGGGCGGCTGGTGGCCACCGGTTCCCGGGACGCCCTCAGCCGGATCGTCTATGAGCCCGTGGGCGTGTGCGCCCTCATCGGTCCCTGGAACTACCCGCTCCTGCAGGTCGCCTGGAAGGTCGCGCCGGCCCTTGCCGCGGGCGACACGTTCATCGTCAAGCCCGCCTCAGTCACGCCGCTGACAGCGATCCAGCTCATGCGCGTCCTCGAGGAGGTGGGCCTGCCCAGGGGTGTCGCGAACCTCGTCCTGGGCCCCGGCGAGCGGGTCGGCCAAGCCCTCGCGGAGAGCCCGGCGGTCGACTTCATCTCGCTGACCGGCGGCATCGATGCCGGCCGGATGATCATGCGGGCCGCCGCCGGCAACATGAAGAAGGTGGCCTTCGAGCTCGGCGGCAAGAGCCCCAACATCGTCTTCGACGACTCCCATTTCGAGACCGTCGTGGACTACGCCCTGACCGCGGCTTTCGTCCACTCCGGGCAGGTCTGCTCGGCCGGAACGCGGGCACTGGTCCAGGACACGATCTACGACGAGTTCGTGGCCGAGGTCGCCCGGCGGGCCGACCTGATCCGGCTCGGCGACGGCTTCGACGAGACGACCGAGGCGGGACCGCTCATCAGCGCAGAGCACCGGGCCAAGGTCGAGCGCTACATCGAGACCGGCCTGGCCGAGGGCGCCCGGCTCGTCGCCGGTGGCGGGCGACCCACCGAAGCGCACCTCCAGCGGGGCTTCTTCGTCCGACCGACCGTCTTCGCCGATTGCAACCGCTTGATGCGGATCGTCCGTGAGGAGATCTTCGGGCCGGTCCTCACGATCGAGAAGTTCCACACCGAGGACGAGGCGGTCGAGGCCGGCAACGACACGACCTACGGCCTGGCGGGCGCGGTCTGGACGGCCGATGCCGGTCGCGCCCAGCGGGTCGCCGGTCGCCTGCGCCACGGCACGATCTGGATCAACGACTATCACCCCTACCTGCCCCAGGCCGAATGGGGTGGCTTCAAGCAGTCGGGTATCGGCCGCGAGCTAGGCCCGACGGGCCTCGACGAGTACCGCGAGGCGAAGCACATCTACCAGAACACGTCGCCCGCCCCGTCGGGCTGGTTCGGCGGCTAGTCTGGGGTCGGTCGCGGCGGCCCGTCGCGGCGCGCTCCGGCTAGCGTCCAAGCGCCGTGTGCGTCAGGCGAGCACAACTGACCGGCCGGCACCTGATTGGTCGGTTTGAGGCGTGAGGCGCACGAAATCGACCGATCTGGCGGCGAATCCGTCGAATCTGTGCATCGGACGAACGAAACCGACCGCTGGGCCTGCAAACGTGTCAGTTGTGCTCGCCTGACGCACAGCCGACCTGCCACGAGTGGCGACCCGGGGCCGCGCCGCCTCCCGGAATCGAAACGGCCCGGTCGATGGCCGGGCCGTTTCACTATTGCCGGGAAGGAAGGTCGACTACTCCGCCGGGATCTCCGCGTGGATCGCGTCGAGGTCGACGCCCTGGCTCCGCCGGTAGACCCGGGCGAGGACCCAGACGAGAGCCCCGAGGCCATAGACGATGCCCAGGAACTGGATCGACTTGGTGTTGCCGGTGCCGATCCCGTACAGGGAGTTGCCCAGCCACTCGTAGACGACCCAGCCGAGGAAGATCGTGGTGATCGCCCCGGCGACGCTGATCATCGGCACGCCCGCGACCTGGTAGCGCGCGATCGGTGACTTGAGATACAGGTCGCGCTTCCACCACGGCAGGATCGTCGCGGCGAACGAGGTCCCGAAGAAGGTCACGGCGATCACCAGGGACGCATCGAGGGTCAGCGCCGAGAAGCCGGTCTGGTAGGCGTACAGCCAGGACACGATGACGCCCGGGATCATGATCAGCAGGAGCGCGATCCACGGGACGCCCCGGTCGGAGACGCGGGCCGCGGCCTCGGGCAGGACCCGGTCGAACGCTGCGGCAAAGATCATCCGGGTGGACGACAGCCAGAGGGTGCCGGCCCAGCCGATGAACCAGGCCCCGAACAGGACCACGATGCCCATCTGGACGATGTGGTTGTCGATCAGGAACGCGGCCAGCATCGGCGGATAGCCCCAGATCGGGATCGTCGGCGCGACGGTCACGTAGCCGTAGGCGTAGTTGATGAAGTTCACGTTGGTGGCGTTGAAGAAGTCCCAGCCGAAGGTCTTGCTCGCCAGGAGCACGAACACGACGGCCAGCCCGATCGTGACCCACAGGCCGCCGAGCATCCCCCGGAGGACCTTCCGGAAGTCGCCCGCCCCGCGGACCTCGCCGTACAGGGTGGCTCCCCAGTTCGGATACAGGATCCAGAACATCATGAACGGGAGGAGCAGGAAGGTGCCGCTGCTCAGTCCGAAGGCGAGCGGTGAGCCGCCCGCCACGAAGCCGTCGTTGGCGGTCGCGTTGGCGATCGTTGCGTTGTAGGCGTTGGAGACGTTGAACAGGCTCTGGGCCTCGCGGTCGAACGCCGCGTGGAACGTGTCCTGGGAGGCGATGAGCATCAGCACGAACATCCCGGCCAGCAGGATCAGGCCGATCCAGATGCACAGGCGCTGGACGCGGGCATAGCCGGCCATCCCCAGGGCGACCGCGCCCGAGGCGATGACGATGGTGAACAGGGAGACGGCGAACACGCCGTTGGCGGACGTGAAGAAGGTCAGGCCGTCGGTCCAACCGGCAATCGCGACCAGGGGCTGGACCACCTCGATGTTGAGGATGTAGCCGTAGATCGGCGCCCACAGGGCGAGGATGAACCACCAGCCGGTGGCCGACAGGATGAACCCGATTCCACCCCGTTTCCAGCCGAGTGCAGCGCCGCCGACGACGCCCACGGCGCCGCCCAGCAACGCGCCCGAACTGCCGGCCCCGAACGCCTGGGCCGCCAGGTAGACGGTGATGCCGCCGACCACCGCACCAAGCACGAGGCCCGGGATCCCGTCGAGGATCCGGGTCTGCCAGACGTAGTCGCCACCGGCCCGGGGCATGACCGCGATCAAGCCGGCGTAGGTCACGCACAGGAAGGTCATCACGATCCCGGACAGGAGCAGCGCCGAAAGCACCGATCCGTCGGGGACGAAGGCGAACACGGCAAGGCTGTAGAACATGCCGAGGGTGACCAGGTTGACCGACAGGAACGAGTAGCCGAATGCGTCGAAGCCCGACCAGCCCTTGACCAGGCCGGTCGCGTTACGCAGGAAGAGGGCCGGTGCCTCGCGATTTACTGAAGTCATGCTTCCCTCTCTTTCTCTCCACCGCCAACCGGAATCCACCGGTCGAAAAAGGTCAGCCGTTGATCAGCAGATAGCGCTTCACCGTTCCCTTCTTCGTGTCCAGGTCGACGATCGCCGCCTGGAGCACGCCGTCCTCGTAGGTACTGCCTGGGTTGACGGCGAGGGTGCGGCCGAGCTTGACCGCGCCCCGCCCCTCATGGATGTGCCCGTGCAACGAGAGCACGGGTCCGTACTCGAGGATCGCATCGCGCACGGCGTGTGACCCGACCGGGATCAGGGCCTGGCCGCCGGACACGTAGTTCATGGCCGCGTCGAGCTTCGGGGCGTTATCGAGGTTCGACCCGTACGGCGGGACGTGGAAGTTGAAGATCGCCCGATGCGGGTCGGGGGCCGCCTTCACGAGCTCGTCGATCTTGGCCCGGAGCTGGTCCTCGGGCAGCTCCCGGAAGGTGTTCCAGGGCGTCGGGTTGGTCCAGCCGGTGGAGATCATGGTCAGGCCCTCGAGCTCGATCGGCACGCCTTCACCGAGGATCGGCGAAGCCGCCCGCTCGATGATCTCGTCGATCTCGAACATGTCGTCGTTGGCCGGCGAGACGATGCAGCGGACCTGGGAGCCCCGCAGCTTCTCATCGGCAATCGCCATCCAGCGCTCGACCCCATGGACGATCTCGGCCTTGAACCGGGCATCGACCAGGCTTGGGTCGTCGGACCAGGCGTTGACCTCGTCGCGGCTGAGGCGGACCGGGTAGTAGCCGCGGTCGCTGATCCGCTTCTCCATCGCGACGAGCTCCGTCTCGGTGGCCAGGGCATGGTGCTGATCCTGGATCGTGACATCCCAACCCGAGCCGTTGGCCACGATCGGGACCATGGCCTTGCCGGTCATGTCGCCGCCCATGACCAGGACATCGGCCTTGTGGAACGCGCCGGCGTTGAGGAACTTGCGCCAGCAGACGTCGGAGCCGTGGACGTCGGTCGCATAGAAGATCCTCACCGTGTCGTCGCCTCCGCCGACATCGATCGCACCTCCGGCTGCGCCCACCCTCCACGGCGACGCTGCACGGCAGTATAGGGGCGAGGCCGCCCGATTCCACGCCGAATTCGGCACTCGCGACGGCGTCAGCGGCCGGGTGCGCGGTGCCTGCTATCGTGGCGGCATGGACACGGCCGTGCGATCCCAGCTCGCCCTGGACGAGACGGCCGGAACCTCACGAGAGGCGGCCGGGCCGCTGGCGGTGCGCTGGCTCGGCCGGATCGACTACCGCGCCGCGTGGGCCCTCCAGCGCGAGCTCGTCGAGGCGCGCGCCGCAGGCTCCATCCACGATCAGCTTCTCCTGCTCGAGCATCCGGCCGTGCTGACCCTGGGGCGCCAGGCCGACGAGCGCTTCGTGCGTGCCTCGGCCGCCCAGCTGGAAGCGAGGGGCATCGAGCTGATCCGAGTGGAGCGTGGTGGCGAGGTGACCTACCACGGCCCCGGCCAGCTGGTGGCCTACCCGATCATCGCCCTGTCCCGGCGGGGCCTCCTCGTGCGGCCGCTGGTCCGGGCGCTCGAGGCTGCCCTGGCCACCACCTGCCGCGACTTCGGGGTCGAGGCGGACCGGCGCGACGGGCATCCCGGCTGCTGGGTCCTGCCGGCCGGCCAGCCACCGCGCAAGATCGGGGCCCTTGGCCTGAGGATCGAGCGAGGCGTGTCGTTCCATGGGGTCGCCCTCAACATCGATCCGGACCTGGCCGACTTCGAGCTGCTCGATGCCTGCGGGATGCCCGGGGTGACCTCCACCTCGATCGCCTTCGAGCTCGGCCGGCCGACCGAACGGCCGTCGACGGAGCTCGTGGGCCGGGCGGGCGCCGCCTTCGCCCGGGCCCTGGCCGAGCAGCTCGGCGCCGAGCTGGCCGGCGAGCTGCCGGCCTGAGCGCCTGATGGCGGCGGGACTGTTCGAGCTGCGCCGCGACGCGATCACCGGATGGTGGGTCGCCACGATCGTCGACCGGGCGTTCCACCGGGATCGGTTCGCCCTGGCCGCCGGGCTGGTCGAGCCCGAGGACGGCTGCCAGAACTGCCGGGAGCCAACCGGGGAAGGGGTCCGGATGCGGACCCTCAAGGACTTTGCCTTTCACGTGGTCGGGACGGAGGACGAGGCCCGCGAGCTCGACCAGAGCCTCGCCCAGGTGGCCATCGAGCAGGCCCGCGCCTCGGGCAGCTGGCGCACGGTCGTGGCGCCCCCGGGCGAGCATCGCCCGCTCCAGGCGGTCGGCGACGAGCTCATCGGGGCGATGCTCCGCCAGTGCCGCGACGCGATCGCCGAGGCCAGCGCCGCCGGCCAGACGGCCTACCTGCAGGTGGTCCAGAACTGGGGCGCCCAGGCGGGCGCCCGGACGGATCACCTGTGCCTCGACCTGTACGACCTGCCCCAGGTCCCGCACCGGGTCGCCGAGGAGATCGGTGGGGCGGCCCGATTCGTCATCCGGGAGGGCGAGTGTCCCTTCTGCCGGCTCGTCCGCGACGAGGCCCGGCGGAGCGAACGCCTGCTCTGGCAGGACGCCTCGAGCGTGGCCTTCGCGCCGTTCGCGTCGCGCTCGCCGTTCGAGGCCTGGATCGTGCCCCGGACCCACGCGGCCGACTTCGGCACGGCCAGCGACGCCGACGTGCTGGCCACGGCCGAGGCCCTGCGCCGGGTGCTCGGCCTGCTCGCGGCCCTCGACGGACCGCCCCACAACCTGGTCCTCCACACCGCCCCGTTGCGCGAGCGGATCGACGGGACCTACCACTGGCATTGGGAGATCCATCCGCGCCTGCGTGAGATCGCCGGGCTCGAGCTGGGCACGGGGCTGCCGGTCAATCCGGTTTCGCCCGAGGACGCCGTGGAGGAGCTGCTCCGCTCGGCCCGGCGCAGCGCGGCCGAATGACCGGCTTTCGTCACACGCCCGTCGGCGCGGGCGTCATCAGCCCGTGGACCCGATCGGTCAGTACGCCCAGCTCACCATCCCTGCGGAACGGCACTTGACGGGATCGCCTGCCCGGACCGCTGCGGACGCATTCGTCGAGGAGCTCTTCCAGAAGCACCACGGCGAGATCTACGCCTACCTCGCCCGGATGCTGCGCGACCCCGAGCTCGCGGCCGACCTGACCCAGGACGCCTTCATCAAGGCCTACCGCGCCCACGACACGCTCGAAGACCCGGCCCATGCCCGGGCCTGGCTGTACCAGATCGCCCACCGGGTGGCCCTCGACGAGATCCGCCGGCGCAAGATCGTGCGCTTCCTGCCGTGGACCGGCGAATCCCACGGCACGGCCCCATCGGCCGAGCACCTGGCCCTGTCGGGCCGCCTGTCGAGCGACCTCCAGCGCGCCCTCGCCCGGATCCCCGAGCGGCAGCGGGCCGCCCTGCTCCTGGCCGAGCTGCACGACCTGAGCGGTCTCGAGCTGGCGGCCGCCCTGGGGGTCAGCCACGTCGCCGCCCGGGCCCTCCTCACCCGGGCCCGCGACAGCCTGCGCCGCGAGCTGGCCAGTGAACGGGCCGCCGAAGCCGAAGCCGAAGCCGAACGCGCCGATCGGTCGCGCCCACGATGAGCCGCACCTCGATCAGCCATGAGCAGGCCCGGCGACTCGCCGCTCGGCGCCTCGACGAGGAGCTGTCGAGCTCGGATCAGGCGGCCCTGACCGCCCACCTCGAGAGTTGTCCGGCGTGCAGCGCCACGGCCGCCGGCTACGAATCGGACCGGCTCGACCTGCGGGCCCTGCCGCCGATCGAGCCACCGCGCGACCTGTGGGCCCGGACGAGCGTGGCCCTCGAGCGCGAGCATCTGCATGGTTCGTCGGCCGCCCGGCGCCTGCCCCGGCGCTGGGGTCCGGTGGCTGGGCTCGCCAGCGGCCTGGCCCTCGTCCTCGTCCTCGTGATCGTGGGTCCCGGCCTGTTCAACGGTGGCCCCCAGGCGGGCCCGATTGCCCTGGCCACCCCGGGCGTGGTCGCTTCGGCTGGGGGTCAGCCGGTCGTGACCCCGATCGCCGTGGACTCGCAGGTCAGCTGGGTGGTCACCAAGGGCCCCGACCTGTCCCTGGTGACGGCCAACGTGACCAGCGTCTGCCCGACCGGCGACGAGCCGGGCTGCCCGCCGATCGCCGGCGTGTCGAAGGGCCTGGCCAGCCTGCCCACCGCAGCCAGCGCGGTCACCCTCTCGCCGACCAACGGGAGCGAGGCGATTGCGGCTGCACCGAGCGTGGACCAGGCCGGCACGACCCTGTACGTCCTGGATGTCAAGCCGGCACCGGCCGGCACGCCGAGCGCGTCGCCGGCGGGCTCGACGGCCGTCCCGGCCAGCAGCCAGCCAACGGCCAGGCCGACTCCGACGGCCAGCCAGTCAGCCGTTCCCAGCCAGCCAGCCGGAGCCAGCCCCTCGGCCCAAACGACGGCCAGCCCGAGCCCGAGCGGGCCCGGCGCTTCGGCCGGGCCCTCGGCCACGCCGACGCCGCGGGCCTCGACCAGGCCTTCGTCGCCGGCTTCGCCGTCGATCGCCCCGCCGGCCTCGGGCTCGCCGGCTCCGTCGGCAGCGGCCACTCTGGCGATCGTGAGCAACGTGACCCTGGTCGGTGACGAGGCGGCCTACAGCCCGGACGGCCAGTGGTTTGCCTTCTCGGCCCGGCCGGCCGGCAGCACGATTGGGCCCGACATCTACGTCTGGCGGCCGGGCCAGGCGACGGCCGAGGCGATCACGTCCGATCACGGCACGGTCTTCTCGGGCTGGATCGGCGGCCAGATCCTGGCCAGCCGAGCCATCCCGGAGGCTTCGGCCGGGACCTCATCACCGAGCCCGAGCTCCACCTCCGCTGCCTCGGCCGCACCAAGCGCCTCGGCCGGGCCAAGCGCCTCGGCGGCGCCCCTCGGGCTCGACGGCCAGCCCGGCCCTGGCCACGCCCGCTGCGTTGCTGATCCAGCCGGCCACCGGCCAGGCCACCCGGCTGACCGGCCTGGACGGCTGGCGGCCGGTCGTGGACCCGTCCGGCCGTTGGGTGGCCTATTGGTCGGGCAGCCTGGCCTTCGATCCAGCCAGCGGCGAGTGGCTACCGGCCGAGGGCCGCCTCGAGGTGGCCAGCTGGCCGGCGGTGAACGCCGCGAGCGATCCGTCGAGCGTGGCGGCCTCGGCCAAGGCCCTGCCCTTCGACGCCGTCGTCGACTGGGACGTCATGTGGGACGAGGCGGGCAGCCACCTCGGGGTGTGGATCGCCGATCCGAACAACCCGGGTCTGGGCAGCCTGAGCCTGCTGACCATCGACCAGGGGTCCGGCGCAGTCAGCTCGGCGTCGCCCCAGCTCCTCAGCGCGACCCTCTCCGAGCGCGGTTTCACGCTCAAGGACGGCCAGCTCGTGTGGGCCTCGCCGCCCGGTCAGGACGGCAACGGCAGCCATCTGTCGGTCCTCGCGTGGACCGGGCCCAATGCCGGCAAGACCACGATCAAGAGCCTCGGACCGGGAGTCGTCCTGCTCCTGCACTGACCTGGGCATAGGCCGAATGGGTTGTCCGGATCAGCGATTTGGGCTATCCTGACGGCAGTGCGACTGAAGTTTGTCGCGTGCGCCGTGCTCAGCGCCGCGCTCGCACTGGTCGCCGCACCCGGAATCGTGGGCTCGCGAACCCCAAGCCCCGTCCGTGCCATCGAGGCAGCGGCGTTCCAGCCATTACAGATCGACGAGTCTGGCGTGACCACCTCCGTGGCCGCGGCGGACGACCCGGCCCTGCGCTCAGCAAATTCGCTGGACAGCTCGGCAAGGTTCGACGAGCCCGCCGCCCCGACCAGCTCGGCGGCGCCCGCCCGGGCCGCCGTCCGGAGCCAGCCGATCCCCGTCTTCAGCTCGTCGATCAAGCCGCCCAGGTCGACCGTCAAGGGCGTCGCCAGCTTCTACGACAACGGCACGACCGCGATGCGCCTGCCGGCCGGCACGATCATCCGGATCTGCGGCGCGGGCGGCTGCCTCGACCGGGTGGTCAACGACTACGGCCCCTCGGCCTCAATCAAGCCTGCCCGGGTCATCGACATGTACAAGCCCGACTTCTTCAAGGTCTGCGGCTGCCCGTCCTGGTCGGGTCTGACTCAGGTGACCATCTCGATCTACTGACCCTGCGGTAGACTGGACCCGACCTTTAACGACCGGTTCTGTGAGGCCGGGAAGGAGAGCATGACGGGTCGCCAGATCATGACCGCGGACGAGATCCGCCGGGCGACGATCCGGATCAGCCACGAGATCGTCGAGAAGCAAGCCGGCACGGCGGGCCTCGTCCTGATCGGGATCCAGCGCCGGGGCGTGCCCCTGGCCCACCGCATCGCCGCCGCGATCCTCGAGAACGAGGCCGTCCGCCTGCCGGTCGGCGCGCTCGATATCACCTTCTACCGGGACGACCTGTCGCTGGTCGCCCAGCAGCCGATCGTCAAGGGCACCGACCTGCCGTTCGACCTGAACGGGGCGACGATCGTGCTCGTCGACGACGTCCTGTACACCGGCCGGACGATCCGGGCCGCGATGGATGCCCTGGTGGACTTCGGCCGGCCCCAGGCAATCCGGCTGGCCGTGCTCGTCGACCGCGGCCACCGCGAGCTGCCCATCCGGGCCGACCACGTGGGCAAGAACGTGCCGACCTCGCGCGAGGAGCTTGTCCGGGTTCACCTCGAGGAGACCGACGCCGAGGACGGCGTCCTGATCGACCGGATCGAGCGCGTCGCCGCGGTTGCCGGCAGCCTGGAATGACCGCCGCGACCCCTGACCAGGCGATCCCCTCGGATCCGGCCAGCCTGCTCCAGGTGCCGTCGGTGGACGCGGCGCCGGCCAGCCAGCCGACCCGCTGGCCGCATCGCCACCTGCTCGACCTGGACACCATCAGCGGCCCCGAGATCGAGCTGGTCCTGCATACCGCCGAGGCGATGCGGGCGGTCCTCGCCCGGCCCATTGCCCGCGTGCCGGCCCTGCGTGGGATGGCCGTCACGATCCTCTTCTACGAGGCCTCCACCCGGACCCGGGTCAGCTTCGAGGTGGCCGCCAAGAACCTGTCGGCCGACGTGGTCAATATCGCGGCGGCCTCCAGCAGCGTGTCCAAGGGCGAGTCGCTGATCGACACGATCCGGACGGTCGAGGCCCTCGGCGCCCGGATGATCGTCCTGCGTCATTCGTCGTCAGGGGCCGCCCAGCTGGCCGCCGAGCACTTCTCGGGCTCGATTCTCAACGGCGGCGACGGCTGGCACGCCCACCCGAGCCAGGCCCTGCTCGACCTGTTCACGCTCCGCCAGCGATTGCCTGGCGGCGACCTGCGCGGCCGCAAGGTGGTGATCCTGGGCGACGTCCTCCATTCGCGGGTCGCCCGTTCGAACATCTGGGGCTTGACGGCGGCCGGGGCGGACCTGTGGCTGTGCGGTCCGGCGACCCTGCTGCGTGGGTTCGAGGCCTGGGCGCATGCTTCGGCCGCGGTACCCGGCCACGGCCGCTTCCGGCTGACCAGCGACATTGGCCTGGCCCTCAAGGATGCCGACGCGATCATGGCCCTCCGCCTGCAGCGCGAGCGGATGGCGGGCGGGCTCCTGCCCTCGACCCGCGAATACGCCGCCCGCTTCGGCCTCGACCTGGCCCGGCTGGCCCTGGCCCGGCCAGAGGCCCTGGTCCTCCATCCCGGCCCGATGAACGAAGGCGTCGAGATCAGCCCCGAGGTCGCTGCCCACCCGCGCTCGGTGATCACCGACCAGGTGACCAACGGCGTGGCCGTCCGGATGGCCCTGCTGTACCTGCTCGCCGGGGCCATCGGTGGCTGAGCGGAGCGCCACCCTCGACGTCCAGGGCGACGTCGGCCGGATCGTGGCCGACCTCCAGGTGAGCCGGGCCTGGCTGGTCGATCCGCTGGCCGGGCGCGAAGGACCGGGCGAGATCGTGGTCGAGGACGGCACGCTCCAGGCCGTGACCTGGCTCGAGGGCGCCGAGGCCGACGGGATCGAAGCGACCGGGGTGGTCATTGCGCCGGGCTTCATCGACCTGCACGCCCACCTGCGCGAGCCGGGCTCCGAGGATGCCGAGACGATCGCCAGCGGGCTGGCGGCCGCCGCCCACGGCGGCTTCACGACCGTGTGCGCGATGCCCAACACCGACCCCGCGACCGACGAGCCGGGCGTCCTGGCCCGGGTCCTGGCCGCCGCCGCCGCGTCGGGCTCCCCGGTCGAGCTGCTGGCCTACGGCGCGACGACGGTCGGCCGGGCCGGCTCGAGTCCTGGCACCGCTGGGCGAGCTGGCCGACGCCGGGGCGATTGGCTTCTCCGACGATGGCGCGCCCGTCCGCTCGGCCTCGATCCTGCGCAATGCCCTGCTCTACGCGGGGATGCTCGGCCGCCCGATCGTGGAGCACGCCGAGGACCCCGACCTGACCGAAGGGGCCGAGGCGAACGAAGGCCTGGTCGCCACAGTCCTCGGCTTGAAGGGCTGGCCGGTCGCGGCCGAGGCGGGACCAGTAGCCCGCGGCCTGGCCATCCTGGCCGACGTCCTGGTCGACGAGCCGCGGGCCCGGCTCCACTTCACCCACCTCTCCACGGGCGCGGCCCTCGAGCTCGTCCGCCGGGCCAAGGCGGCTGGACTGCCCGTGACCTGCGACGTGACGCCGCACCACCTGGCCCTCACCGACGACTGGCTGGCCGGCGCCCGCGACTGGGCCTGGAGCGCTTGGCGAGCCGGCCTGGCTGGGCCGCCGCCAGCCAGCCCCGCCCTATCAGACCGCCCTGCGGGTCAATCCGCCGCTGCGCGATCGGACCGATGCGGCCGCCTGCCTGGCCGCCCTGATTGACGGGACCGCCGATGCCGTCGCCACCGACCATGCTCCCCACCGTCAGGTGGACAAAGCGGTCGAGTTCGGCCTGGCCGCCAACGGGATCAGCGGGATCGAGACCGCGATCGGGCTGCTCCTGGCGGCGGTCGACGATGGCCGTCTGGCGCTCCGCCGGGCGATCGAGGCACTGACCAGCGGCCCGGCCGGGATCCTCGCGGGGGCCGGCCGACCGGCACGCCGCGGCCTCGTCGAGGGCGCCTTGGCCAACCTCGTCGTGATCGATCGCTCGAACCGCTGGCTGGTCAATGCCGGCAGCCTCCATTCGCGGGGCAAGAACAGCCCCCTGGTCGGGCGCGAGCTGCCGGGCCAGGTCCTGCTCACGGTCGCCGCAGGCCGGATCGCCTACCAGGCTCCGGATCCGGCCTGACCGATGGGCAGCACCGACCCCGTGCGAGCGGCCCTGGCCGCCGAGCTCGATCGGCTCGGCCAGCCCTACGAGCTCCTGGCCTGCGATCCCGAGCTGGCCGACACTGCGGCCTTCTGTGCCGCCTATGGCTATTCGCCGGGCGACTCGGCCAACACGATCGTGGTAGTCGGCAAGTCCGAGCCGCCGCGCTATGCCGCGTGCGTTGTGCTGGCCACCACCCGGCTGGACGTGAACCGGGTCGTGCGGGCCCGGCTCGGCGTCCGGCGCACCTCGTTCGCCTCGACTGACGAGGCGCGCGCCCTGACCGGGATGGAGCTGGGCGGTGTCACCGTCTTCGGCCTGCCGCCCAGCCTGCCGATCTGGGTCGATGCGCGGGTGATGGCTCGACCCGAGATCATCCTGGGCGGCGGCAGCCGGTCGTGGAAGGTCAAGGCGCCGCCGGCGATCCTGGCGGCCTTGCCGGGCGTGGAGATCGTCGAAGGCCTGGCGCTCGAGCCGCCGGCCGCCTAGTCCACGCCGTCAGGGGCTGACCGCGACGAGGGCCAGGTCCTGGTCGTCGAACACGAGCGAGCTGCTGGCCGGGCCATCGGGCAGGCTGCTCACGACCCGTACGACCCAGACCAGGCCCGGCTTGCGCTCGGCGAGGCTCACCCCGGTCAGGCCGGCCGAGTCGGCCACCGTCGTGGCCGTGATCGAGACAATTGCCGGCTGGGCGTCCGGCAGGAACCAGCCCGAAACCGCCTGGCTGACCTCCTTGAAGACGTGGCCCGGGGCCTGGCCCGGCTGCAGGTAGACGCTGGGATCCTGGCTGACCCCATCGATCCAGGCGATCTGGTCGACGACGAACGATCGATCGCAGCCGGCGCTCCCGCCGCCCGGCCGCGGGGCGCACTCGGGCGAACGGGGGTCGCCGAACTGGCCGACCAGGACGACCGGCCGGGGCGACTCCCGATCGGACGCCCGAGTCGCCAGCGCCCAGGGATCGGCCGCGCTCGTCCCGGGCAGGATCACCGGCCGGATCGAGGCCGCGCCCGGCGGGACCGCGATCACGTACAGGAACGTGGCGTCGTCGGGTTGCAGGACGCTGATCGGACGGTCGACCAGGACGAGCTGGGTCCCGCTGCACGGATCTGGCTTGTCGGTGGTCGGCATCGGCGGGCAACCCTCGGGTGCCCGGTCGTTGCTGAGATAGCCGCCGATGGCCAGCAGGGGCGAGCGACCGGCCTCGGTCGGGAGCGCCGCCGCGACGGTCTTGACGGGCAGGCCGTCGATGGTGATCGGAATGTGAGGCGGCAGGTCCGTGGCCACGGCCGGTGCCGCCATCGGTCCCCAGATCTGGCCGGTGGCGTCGTCGATCGCCAGCCAGCTGGCCAGCGGCGCTGCCTTGGGCTTGGTATTGGGCGTCGCGCTCGAGTCGGGCAGGTAGCCACGGATGAGCCAGACCGTCCGGCCGTCGGCCGGTGGTCCGCCGTCGGGTGGCTCCAGCCCTGTCACTTTGACTTCCCCGGCGGCCCACGGCAACGCGCCGAAGCCGAGCACGACCGCGCCGCCCTTCAGGTTGGCCCGGATCAGCTGGGTCACGCCGCCGCTCGTGAGCTGGGTGCCCGGGACCAGGCCCACGCTGTCCGGCGCCAGCACGCCCGCCTGATCGGCGACGGCGTCGACCACGAACGCCAGGCTGTTTGTGAGGCGGTCGTCGTGGAAGTGGCCGACCAGCACGACCGCGGTCGGTGGAACGGTCTCGAACGCGGCGTTGGAGCTCGTCACGCCGGTGCCGGGACGCTCGATCGGATCGAGGAACACCGGATCGAGGAACTCAGGTGCGGGTCCCGACAGGCGTAGGCTGCCATCTGCATTCCAGGCCGGATCCGGCGCCGAGTCAAGGAAGGCAGTCCAGTCGGAGAGGCACCTGCCGCCGGGCTCGGGAGGCGGGCAGGGCTGTTCCCCGCGCTGGGCCGTGTACCAGCCACCGACAGCTTGCTCTGTCGCGCCGGCCGACGGATCGGCGATAGCCTGTAAGGCGGCGCCGACGCTGACGACCGACAGGCCGGCGATCGAGTCGGGCAGGCCCGAGATCGCGGCCGGCGAGGCTCCCGGCTGGCCGGTCCGGGTCGGACCGGCCAGCTGACTGATCGCCACGACGCCGAGGACGCCGAGGACCGCGACCAGGCCGGTTGCCATGAGGATGCCCCGTGAGGAGCGCCGGCCGACCGAGCCGCTCCAGCCCTGGGGGCCGTCTCCGCGGTCCAGGCTCATCAGGAATCGGGGGCGAGCCGGCGGAGGTCGTCGAGCAGGCGATCGATGTCGGATTCAGTGCTGAGGAAGTTCACGATGCCGGCCCGCAACCAGGTCCGGCCGTGCAAGCGGGTCGTCGATAGCCAGCCGTCGCCGGAGGCCTCCAGGGCCGCCTGCAGGGCATCCTGATGGGCGTCCAGCTCGGCCGGATCCAGGCTCGCTCGTGATCCACCGGGCAGGTGCCGGAAGCAGACGATGCTCAGCTCGGGCTCGGCCGGCAGGGCCTCGAAGTCGTCGGCCGCGGCGATCGCCCTGGCCAGGTAGGCCGCCAGGTCGTTGTTGGCTTCGATCAGGCGGCCCAGCCCGTCCGTGCCCAGGTGCTTCCAGCTCAGCCACAGCTTCAACGCCCTCGAACGGCGGGTGCCTTCCATCGAGCGTTGGTAGAAGTTGAGCGGCTCGTGGTCGGCCGGCGGCGGCCCGCCCCCTCGGTAGTACTCGGGGCTGCGGTGGAACGTCTCGGCCAGCTCGCCGCCTCGGCGGACCACCAGGGCCCCGACGTCGTAGGCCTGGAAGAACCACTTGTGGGGATCGATCGTGACCGAGTCGGCCAGCTCCAGGCCGGGCAGCCGACCGGCGTCACGAGCCGACAACCGGACGGCCCCGCCATAGGCCGCGTCGACGTGCAGCCACAGGCCCTCCCGGGCGGCGACCTCGGCCAGCTCGATCGTCCGATCGACCGAGCCGGTGTTGGTCGAGCCGGCCACCGCGCAGATCGCGAGGGGCACCAGGCCCTCCGCCCGGTCGGCCTTGATCGCCGCGGCGACCGGCCGTCCGCGCAGGCGGAACTGGTCATCGGCGGGCACGAGGTGGAGGGTGTCGGCCGGGAATCCGAGCTCGTCCAGGGCCCGCCCGATCGAGAAGTGGGCCTGCTCCGAGGCATACACCCGGACGCCTTCGAGCTGCCGGCCGCGGGGTGGCCGGTCGAGCCCGCGGAGCCGGGCCAGGTGGATGTCGCGCGCGACGGTCATGGCCATGAAGTTGGCCATCACCCCACCCGAGGTCAGGACGGCAAAGCCAGCCGGCCCAAATCCGACCAGGTCACACAGCCAGCGGCCGACCTCTTCTTCCACGAAGGCGCTCGACGGCCCGGCGTGCCACACATCGACGCCCTGGTTGAGCACCTGGGCGAGGAGCTCGCCGACGATCGACATGACCAGGGGCGGCGGGGTGAAGTAGCTCAGCGCGCGGGGGTGGTACGAGTTCAGGTTGTGGGGCGCCAGCCGGACCCGGAACTCTTCGAGCAGGTCCGCCGATGGGCTGGGATCCCGTGGTGCTGGCGCCGGTCCGCCGAGTGAGCCGTCTGCCGATCGCCCGTAGAAGACCTCGCGCAGCTCGGCATAGCCGGCCGGCTCACCCATCGCCCGCCGGAAGGCCTCGCCAAAGAGGTAGTCGAGGCCTGCCGACCAGGCGGCAGCGCCGAGCGCCTCGAGGGCCGGCCGGGCGCTCGCCTCATCGTCGATGCCGATCAGGGCCGGTTCGGGGTGCCAGCCGAAGCGCCCGGCGGAATCCGGCCGCGGATCGGGTCGATCGGGCAGGCGAGCCGGCATCGACCGATGGTAGCCGCTCGGCTCGTCCGGCCGGGATTCCAGACCACCGGCATCTTGGCGCCGGCTCCCGTATCGTTCCCGGGTGACTGACCAGGATCCGCCGGCCGAGCCAGCCCCACCAAAACCGGCGGGAGC
The DNA here is from genome assembly GCA_963718285.1 of uncultured Chloroflexia bacterium. GTDB lineage: Bacteria > Chloroflexota > Limnocylindria > Limnocylindrales > CSP1-4 > Palsa-1033. The sequence goes on from CAVQYU010000003.1 coordinate 52,088, forward strand.
GCCGGGCTCGACCAGCCGGCCGCCCATCCAGTACAAGGGCGCCGATCTCGAGCCGGAGCGCGGGCCCGGGCTGGGTTGCTTCCGGTTCCAGCTCGTCGTTCTGGTCATCCTGATCGTCCTCACCCCGATCAGCGTGGTCGCCGGCTGGCCCGAGGGGGTCAGCGCCGTGCTCCTGTTCGTGGTCATCGCCCTGCTCCTGCTGACCGGCCAGACGATGATCTTCCTGATGCGCCTGATTGCCGCCGACCGACGAACGCGCCGGCGGCCGTTGGCCAGCACCAGCCGGACAGTCGGCGAGCTGGAGGATCAGGCGGCCGGCGAGGCCGGCGCGCCCTCTGCCGAACCCCCTGCAGCGCCTCCGGCGGCGCCGGCTGCGCCAGACGACCCGGCCGGCGAAGACGGCGTGCGACAATAGCCTTCGCGCCCGATGACGGGACCACGCTGGAGGATGTCTGCCCGTGCCCGTGCTCGCGACCTATTTCTCCGTCCGTCGCGGCCGCGATCCCTTCTTCAAGTTCTTCATGCGCACGATTTTCCCCCGCCAGGTCAGGGAGTACGAGCAGAAGTACGGGATCCATTTCCTGGGCTGGTACAACGTTGCCCATGGTTGGGACTTCGACAACGTGATCCTGCTGGATCTACCCGACTACGCGACGCTGGACAAGCTCGAGGCTGACGAGGCGACCCGGGCCCTCGGCCATCGGGCCGGCGAATGGATCTTCGAACGTCATCATTCGATGTTCCTCCGGGAGCGGATGGGCAGCGATCTCGAGTACCACCCGTAACGGAGGCGAAGCGATGGACCGGACCCGAATCGACCTGCTCAGTGTCCTCGCCCGGGACGCTTCACTGGAACGCTCCGACTACCTCGTGCGCGCCGCCGAGCAATTCCAGCGCTTCCTTGACGCCAACTCCTCGACGATCCGCGAGATCGGCGGGCTGACCCTGATCGACGAGGATCCCGACTACCTCGCGATCGCGCCGGACCTGTCGTTCCGGAGCCGGAGCCGCTACCTCGACGACGCGACCGGCGAATGGCACAGCGAGACCGAGGTCGTCGAATCGGCCGCCGAGCTGGTCGAGCTGTACAGCCCGGCCGAGCTCTTCACGGCCTTCACCGAAGCTGCCCGGACCGCGGCCGGCCTGAACGCCGATGGTGAGGAGGCCGAGCCCGCGGCGGACGGCGAGGAGCCGCATGCCGCCGGTGGCGTGGGCGATCCGTATGTCGAGGCCGCCGACTCGTGGGCGGCCAGCCAGGACGATACCCCGGTCAGCGGGGAGCAGGACGCCGCCCGCCGCCTGTACGACCTGGCGCTGTCCTACCAGGAGCGCAGCCAGCGCTCCGAAGCGGACCTGGTCGAGCGCTTCCAGGTCGCGGCCGGGCGCTACACCACCGAGCTGGGCGAGCTGCTCGTGGTCGAGAGCGACGAGGAGCGACTCGTCCTCCAGGCCAGCGGCACGTTCCGGGCAGAGGTCGAGGCCGAGGACGAGGAGGGCGAGGCCGACTCCGCCGGTTCGCCCTCGGCTGACTGGCTGGTCCTGGCGACGCCCGAGCAGCTCGTCGGCTTCTACGATCCGACCGATGTGTTCGGCGACCTGGCCGACGCCCTGGCCGAGGCCTTCCCGGCCGTCGCCCCGGAGGTGACCGCCGATGGCGCGATCGACGGCCATTCCGCTGCCGACCTGGCCGAGGAACCGGCGGGCGAGGATGCCGATCGCGGGTGAGCACCCAGCTCGTCGCGGCTGAGCTGGTCGAGAGTCGCGAGATCCTGCCCGGCCAGTGGATCCAGGCATTCGATGCGCCATCGCTGGCCGCCGGGTCACGGGCCGGCCAGTTCATCCACATCCGCCCGGGCGACTTCTCGGGCCTGATCCTGCGCCGGCCATTCTCGTTCAACACGGTCGACCGGGCCACCGGCCTGATCACGATCCACTTCCGGGCGGTCGGCCGGGGCACGGACTGGTTCACCCGCCTGCGGCCCGGCGATCGAGTCGACATGCTGGGGCCGTTGGGCCGGCCGTTCGAGGTCGATCCCCGCAGCCGCCACGTGCTCCTGGTCGCCGGCGGGCTGGGCATGGCCGGGGTCCGGATGCTGGCCGATGAGGCTCTCCGGGCCGGCCGCGAGGTGACCCTCCTGTTCGGCGCCGCGAGCGCGCTCGAGGTGTACCCCTCGAGCCTGCTGCCCGATGAGGTCGAGTACGTGGTGGCCACCGACGACGGCTCGCTTGGCCATGCCGGCTACGTGACCGACCTGCTGCCGGCCTACGAGGGCTGGGCCGACCAGGCCTTCGCCTGTGGCCCGGCCCCGATGCTGGCGGCCCTGGCCCGCCTGGCGGCCGGCCGATCCGCCCGTCTCGGTGTCGCCCGGCTGGGGCGCAAGCCCGGTCGCCAGGGAAGATCCGCCAACGTGGCCGAGCCGGGCTCGCCGGCGGCCCGGCGCAAGGCGTTCCTGCAGGTCTCGATGGAGCAGAACATGGGCTGTGCCATGGGCGCCTGCCTGGGCTGCGTCGTGATGGACGCCCGGGGCGTGCCCCAGCGGGTCTGCCGCGAAGGGCCGGTCTTCGCCTCGGACGAGCTCGATTGGGAGGCGGGCTGGTGAGCCCGGCAGCCCGCGGGCTGGAGGCTGGCGTCGCGGCCGACCTGTCGGTCGAGCTGCCCCGCGGCTTGCGCCTCGACAACCCGATCCTGGTCGCCTCTGGCACGTTTGGCTACGGGATCGAGTACCGCGACGTGGTCGATGTGGAGCGCCTTGGCGCGATCTGCTGCAAGGGCACGACCCTCCGGCCGCGGGTGGGCAACGTGACTCCCAGGGTGACCGAGACCCCAGCCGGGATGCTCAACTCGATCGGTCTCCAGAACCCGGGCGTGGACGCCGTCGTACGCAAGTACGGCTCGACCTGGGCGGGCTGGCACGTCCCGGTGATCGTCAACGTCGCCGGCGAATCGATCGAGGACTACGTCGAGGTTGCCCGTCGCCTCGACGGTGCCCCGGGGGTGGCCGGAATCGAGCTCAACATCTCGTGCCCAAACGTGGGGGCGGGCGGGCTCCAGTTCGCGATCGACGCCGAGGCCGCTGGAGCGGTGACGGCGGCCGTGCGCCACGTCACCGAGCTGCCCCTGCTGGTCAAGCTCAGCCCGAACGTGGCCGACGTGCGACCGATCGCCCGAGCCATCGAGTCGGCCGGGGCGGATGCGATCACGGCGATCAACACCTTGTCCGGCATCGCCGTCGGGCCGAGCCGTCGGCGACCCCTCCTGGGCAACATCTACGGCGGCCTGTCCGGTCCCGCGATCAAGCCGGTCGCCCTGCGGATCGTGTACGAGGTGGCTCAGGTCGTGGACATCCCGGTGATCGCGATCGGAGGCGTCGCCTCGCTCGGCGATGTCCTCGACTTCCTGGCGGTCGGGGCAGTCGCCGTCCAGGTGGGCACGGTCCTGTTCGCCGACCCGACCCTGCCGGTCCGGCTCGTTGACGAGCTGGCCGACGAGTGCCGCCGGCTCGGGCTGACGTCGTACGCCCCGCTGATCGGTACGGCCCTTCCCGCCCGGACGTCGGCCTCGTCGGCGACCGGCGTGGAATATCGACCGTAGACTGGCTTCGATGACCACCATCCGCCAGGCTGCCGACGTCGCCGCCCGGAGCGCCATCGCGGCTCGGACCGAGGCCTTATTCCGGAGCTCCGGGGCCCTCCGCGACGGTCATTTCCTGCTCAAGAGCGGCCGTCACGGCGAACAGTACCTGGAGAAGTTCCAGGTCCTCCAGGACACGGCGGCCACCAGCGAGCTATGCGGTTTCTGGGCCATGGCCCTGCGTGGCCTGGACGGCCAGCCCGTGGCCGAGCTCGTCGCCGGCCCGACGACCGGCGGGGTGATCCTGGCCTTCGAGACCGGGCGCCAGCTCGGCCTTCGAGCGATCTTTGCCGAGGAGGTCAAGCCAGCCGATGGGCCTGCCCGGCGCGAGTTCCGGCGCGGATTCACGATCGCTCCGGGCGAGCGGGTGGTCCTGGTCGATGACATCCTGACGACCGGCGGCTCGCTCCTGGCAATGATCCCGGCGGTCGAGGCCCTGGGCGGCGAGATCGTGGCCTGCCACGTCCTGGTCGATCGGTCGGGCGGGATGGCCAGCCTGACCTCGCCCAGGACCGGCCGGGTCTACCCCCTGGCCGCCCTGTGGGTCCTCGACCTGCCCACCTACGAGCCGGGTCCGGCGACCTGCCCGCGCTGTGCCGACGGACTGCCGGTCCAGGCTCCGGGCAGCACGGGTACGGCTCCTGAGGCCGAGCCCTAGCTCCCGGTCTTGACGGCGTCGATCGCGGCCTTCAGCTCGGCCGGGATGATCACCGCCTCGTACGAGGCGGTCACCGTGCCGCTCGCGTCCACGACGTAGACCCACGGCTCGGACTGGATGCCCCAGGCGGTCGTGGCCGCGTTCGGCTGGAGCGCGTTGCCAGTCCCCAGCACGGGCTGGAGGGTGCCGTTGGCGTAGTTCATGACGTACGGCTCGACCTGGATGAAGGTCATCCCCGTCTCGGTCGCAGCCACGGCCTTGACCGCGTCGAGCGTCGGGCCGCACACCCGGCTGGTGCAGAAGGCGGGCGTGGCAAAGACCAGCACGAATGGCTTGTGCTGGGCCAGGGCCTGATCCTCGGACACCTGGTAGAAGGCTGGATCGGGGCTGGTGTCCGTCGTGATGCTGGCCAGCACGCCCCCGGCCGACGCGCTCGTCGGGGTGGGCGTCGAGGGCGCCTTGGCGCCCACCCGGATGGCTTTGCCCGTGGCGGTCACCGTCACGCTCAGCTCGGTCGACTCGGCCGGCTTGCCCGGCGGGGTGATGGTCACGACCGCCGCCCAGTTGCCGGCCGCATCGAAGGTCGTGTCCTGGACCCACACCGCCCGCTGGTTGGGGATGGCCCACACGAAGGTGGCCGCCGCCGGCGCCACCACGAAGGTCTTGGGATCCTTGTCGACGTTGATGTAGCCAACCTGGACGTTGTAGTCGGGCGAGCCGACCGGCGTCGTCCCGGTCGAGTCGAGCAGGCCGATCAGGATCCGGTCGGGACCCACGACCACCTCCGACGAGGCGATCACCGGCACGACCGACGGTCCGCCCGAGCCACCACGACCAAGCTCGACGGGGCGGCCGAGGCGGCGTTGCCGGCGCACGCGGCGACCAGGATGGCGGTTGCCAGGAGGACGAGGGGACGCATTGGCTCGATCGTACCCGCCGGCGGCGATTCGGGTGGCGGATGGCTAGAATGGCAACGCCCGGTGCGCCCGAGCCGTCTCGGACGGCGCCGCCGCGCCGCATTGGACGGCCGATCCCGAAACGCACAGCTGGCGGAGGCCTGGTGACCCGGTTTCAGAAGCTCGCAGCGGTCACCGTCGCCGTCACCCTCGTGCTGGTCACGATCGGGGTCGTCGTGCGGGCCACCGACTCGGGCCTGGGCTGCCCCGACTGGCCCCTGTGCAAGGGCCAGCTGATCCCTGCCCTGGGCGATTACAAGGCCTGGCTGGAGTGGCTCCACCGCGATGTCGCGGCCGTCCTCGGCCTGCTGATCCTGGGTCTGCCCATCCTGGCCTGGCGCGACCATCGCGACCGGCCGTCGCTGTTCTGGTGGGGCGTGGTGGCCGTCATCCTGGTCGGCTTCCAGGCCTGGCTGGGTGAGGAGACCGTCCGCCTGGGCAACAGCGGCGAGTCGGTCACGGCCCACCTGGCCAGCGCCATGGCCCTCCTGGGCGTCCTCGTGTTCATTCTCGTCCGGAGCTTCTTTCCGGGCCACATCGCGGGCCGGGGCGGCAGCCAGCGGTTCACCCTGCTGGCGGCCTTCGGGGCGACCGCCTCGTACGCCCTGCTCCTGTTCGGCTCGCACGTCACGGCCACGCCCAACGCGGCGCTCGTCTTCCCGGACTGGCCGCTGATGGGCGGCACGCTCTTCCCGCCGATCACCGACGCGACCTCCGCCCAGGTCCTTCACCGCTACGTCGCGGCCATCGTCGGGGTGATCATCGTGGCGATCGGAGTGACCGCCTGGCGGACCCAGCGCAACCACCCGGCGGTCGTCCGGCTGGCCGTGCTGGCGGCCATCCTGCTGCCGATCGAGGTGGTCGTCGGCGGGCTGCAGGTCCTGACCCAGCTGTCGGGCTGGAGCCAGACCCTCCACGTCGCCCTTGGGGCAAGCATCTGGGCGACCCTGCTCGGGCTGACCATCGTGTCCTACTTCACCGCCCGGACCGCGCTCCTGCCGGCCGGCGGAAGGAGCTCCGGTGGGCTCGGGCCCAGCCGTGATGATCCGCATGCCTTCGGGCCGTCCATATCGACGGCCGCGGCGCTGCCCCTGGCCCCCACGGCGGTGCCCTCGGTCTCCGCGGTCCACACGAGGCGGGATTCGGTGCGGGCCTACATCGCCCTGACCAAGCCCCGGATCATCGAGCTGCTCCTGGTCACGACCGTTCCAGCGATGGTCCTGGCCACCCGCCAGGTGCCCGGCATCCAGCTCGGCAACTGGACCTGGCTCGTCGTCTGGACCATGGTCGGCGGTACCCTGGCAGCGGGCTCGGCCAACGCCATCAACTGCTACCTCGATCGTGACATCGACCTGCTGATGACCCGCACCCGGCGCCGGCCGCTGCCGGCCCACGAGGTCGAACCGGATCGGGCGGTCATCTTCGGGATCGTCCTCGGGCGTGATCTCGTTCGCGGTCATGGCCTGGTTCGTCAACCTGCTGGCGGCCTTCCTGACCCTCCTCGCGATCGCCTTCTACGTGGTCGTCTACACGATGCTCCTGAAGCGAACGACGCCCCAGAACATCGTCATCGGCGGCGCGGCCGGGGCGCTCCCGCCGGTCATCGGCTGGGCCGCCGTGACCGGCTCGGTCCAGCTCCCGGCGATCCTGTTGTTCTTCCTGGTCTTCTACTGGACACCGCCCCACTTCTGGGCGCTCTCGCTGCGAATCCGGAAGGACTACGCGGCCGCCGGCGTGCCAATGCTGCCGGTCGTGCGCGGCATCCCCGAGACGACCCGCCAGATCGGGCTGTACACGATCCTGCTGGTGGCCATCTCGCTGATCCTGTGGGCGGTCGCCCGGATGGGTGCGATCTACCTCGTGGCCGCGGTCGTCCTTGGGGCGATCTTCCTGCGCCAGGCCTACATCCTGTGGCGCCAGGGCACCTCGCCCGAGCGTTCGACGGCCCAGGCGATCCGGCTCTACAAGTACTCGATCACTTACCTCAGCCTGCTGATGCTGGCGGTGGCGATCGACGCCCTGATCGTGATCCCCGTCGGCTGAGACTCGCGCCTCGGGCCCTACCCGGCGCCGGTAAGCGCTCTCGCATCGCCCCCGATGATGACGGGTTGCCCAGGGTCCGGGCCGGTCATCGTGGCCTGGTGCCGCGCCGGCCACACCAGCGAGGGCGCGCGGTGGCAGACTCCGCCGATGCACCTCCAATTCCTCGGCGCCGCCACGACGGTGACCGGCTCCCAGTACCTGCTGACGACCGCCCGGGCCCGGATCCTCATCGACTGCGGGATGTTCCAGGGCAGCCCGAACGAGTCGATCCGCAACCGGATCCCGCTGGCCTACGACCCGAGCGGCGATCGACGCGATCCTGCTGACCCACGCCCACCTCGACCACTGCGGGCTCATCCCCCACGTGGTCAAGGCCGGGCTTCGGCGGCCCGATCTGGGCGACCGAGGGCACGGTCGAGCTGGCCTCGCTCGTCCTGCTCGACTCGGGCAAGCTCCAGGAGGAGTTCGCCAAGCGCCAGGTGCGCCGGGAAAAGCGCGATCCCGACAGGCGGCGATGTCGAGAAGCGCGACAGCGACGCCCTGGCGGCAGCCGAGGCTGGCCGACGACGGCGTCGAGGCACGCCTCAACGCCGGCCGATCGGCCCTGCCCGGCGCCGCCGGTGAATCGAACGACGACGGTGGGCGCCCGCCGGTGGCCGTGCCGGTGGGGGAGCGTCGCCAGTTTGACGACCCGCGGGTCGACCCGGCCCACTTCGGCAGCCGCAAGTTCGATGCCGCGCTGCTCGTCCCCGCCGCGCCCCAGGAAGCTGGCGGTCCCTCGGATCCGGTCGCATCCCGGCTCCCTGAGCGCCGCGAGTGCCCCGAGCGCGTCGAGTGCGTCGGAGATCGCGCCGCCGGCGATCGTGGCGCCAAAGGTGGCTCGCGATCCGGAGCAGGCCCTGGTCGAGCAGCCGCCGATCCTCGACATCGAGCTCGACGAGCCGCTCTACGACGCCGCAGGACGCCCGGCCGCCCTGGCCTCGTTCCGGGGCCTGGACTACGACACCGAGTTCGAGGTCGCGCCGGGCATCCATGCGACCTATCGTCGACGCCGGCCACATCCTGGGCTCGGCGATCATCCGCCTGCGGGTGGCCGATCGGACGGTGGGCCAGAGCGATCCGCATGGTCTTCTCAGGCGACCTGGGCCGGACCGGGACGCCGATCCTGCGCGACCCGACCGTGGTCACCGACGCCGACTACGTCCTGATCGAGTCGACCTACGGCGGGCGCGAGCACGAGCCCGAGGCCGAGTCGAACCAGCTCCTGGCCGAGCGGTCAAGCTGGTAGCCGATCACGACGGCGTCCTGCTCGTCCCGTCGTTCGCGATCGGGCGGACCCAGGAGGTCGTCTGGGAGCTCCATCGCCTGATCGAGGCGGGCAAGATCCCGCTCCTCCGCTGTACCTCGATTCGCCGATGGCCTCGAAGGCGAGCGACGTGTATCGCCATCATCCCGACTACTACGATGCGGAGACGACGGCCCTCCTGGCCGCCGATGACGCCCCGCTCGACTACCCCAAGCAGACGATCACCAACGACGTGAAGCAGTCGCGAGGCGATCGCCCAGGCGCCTCGGCCGTACATGATCGTGGCCTCGAACGGAATGCTGACCGGAGGCCGTGTCGTGGGCCACCTGCGCAACCTGGTCGACGACCCCAGCGCGGTGATCCTGTTCGTCGGCTACCAGGGCGTGGGGACCCTGGGTGCCCATCTCCAGGCTGGGGCCACCACGATCAAGCTAGACGGCCAGGTCCGCCGGGTACGCTGCCAGATCCGCTCGATCAGCGGCTTCAGCGCCCATGCCGACGAGTCGGAGCTGCTGGCCTGGGTCGGCAACTTCGCGACGGGCAAGGCGCCCGGGGCGCCGGGCTGGCCGAAGACCGTGTTCATCGTCCACGGCGATCCCGACGCCCAGGCCGCCCTCGAGCCGAAGATCAGGGCGCTCGGCCTGAACACCCACATCCCGATCTGGCACGAGATCGTCGAGCTGACTTAGCGGACTCCGCCGGGATGATCGGGTCAGGTCCGCGGATCTCCCGGACGGCCGCGTCGGCCGCCGCGACCATGAAGCCGTAGTCGGCGCTGATCGTGATCCACTGGTAGCCCTGCTCCCGGCGACGCCGGGCCACCGCCGGTGACGGGTCCAGGCACCGGCCGGGATCCCATGGGCCCGGGCCCGCTCGATCACGAGGGCTATCGCGGCCTCGACCTCGGGGTGGGTGATCTCGCCGGTGTGGCCGAGGGACGCCGCCAGGTCGTTCGGTCCGACCAGGACCGTGTCGATGCCGGGCACCTCGAGGAGCGTGTCGATCGACTCGAGGGCCTCGCGGGTCTCGATCTGGATGCAGCAGGTGACGGATTCATTGGCCGTGGCCATGTAATCGGCCGTGTTCCGGCCGTAGCCGGAGGCACGTCGCGGAGCGATGCCCCGCAGGCCGACTGGCGGGTAGCGGCACCAGCTGACCGCCCGCTCGACGTCGGCCACGGTCCGGACCTGGGGGATGACCACGCCACTGGCGCCGGCGTCAAGGGCGTGCATGATCCGGACCGGCTCGTTGGCCCCGACCCGGTACAGGACCGGGACCTGGGCGGCCCGGGTCGCGACGACCATCTGGACCAGGTCCGAGGTGGCCACCGGCCCATGCTCACCGTCGGCCACGAGCAGGTCGAACCCGCCGCCGGCCAGCAGCTCGGGGACGGTCGGGTCGAGCAGGGTCAGCCACGTGCCAACCAGGAAGTCGCCGGATTTCAGGCGCTCCCGGAAGCTCGGGACCATGGGCGGATTGGTCATCCTCGGAGTCTACGTGGCGGGACGGCCAGAGCGTAACCGGTCGAGCGTCGCGCGAGGCGCGGGCCGCGGGCGTGTGGCCGGCCGGGCGCCGAGGGCGGGTTGCGTCAGACGAGCACAACTGGCGAATCCCACCGGAAATCCGTCGATTTGTCGCGTTCCAGGTGAATCTGGGGCGATCTGTGCGTCCGGCGCACGGAAGCTGTCGATCGGGGCCGGAAATGCGGCAGTTGTGCTCGTCCGACGCACGCTGGGCCGAGGCACGCATGCGAGAGCCGTCCCACTGTACGCAACGGCGTTCCACGATACGCAACAACTGGCGCACCAGATGGGACGTGCGGCCGGCGCATCGACGCACCCCGACAGAATGCCGGGCATGACTGAGCCAATTGACGCGATCGTCGTGGGCGGCGGCCACAACGGTCTGGCCTGTGCCGCCTACCTGGCCAAGTCCGGGTTCAAGCCGCTCGTCCTCGAGAAGCGCGGCGTGATCGGCGGAGCGGCCGTGACCGAGGAACCGTGGCCGGGCTTCAAGGTCAGCTCGCTGAGCTACGTCCAGAGCCTGATGCCGCCCCGGATCATCAAGGAGCTGGAGCTGGCCAAGCGCGGCTACAAGGTCTACCCAATGGGGCCCTACTTCATGGGCTTCCCCGACGGGTCGGGCGTGGTGATGTACGAGGACCACGACCGGCGCTACGCCGAGATGGCGAAGTTCAGCAAGCACGATGCCGACGTCTATGACGACTTCGTGGCCTGGAAGGACGGCCTGGCCGCGGTGGTTCGGCATCTGCTCTGGATGACCCCGCCGAAGCTCGGCTCGCGCTCCCTGCCGGACCTGCTCGACCAGCTCCGCTTCGCCTGGAAGCTGCGCGGGCTGGGGGGCCGAGGCGTGGCCGACCTGACCCGGATCATGACGATGAGCGCGGCCGACCTCCTCGACGACTGGTTCGAGTCGGACCGGATCAAGGCCGGCCTGTCGATCGACGGGATCATCGGCACGTGGGCCGGGCCGTACGAGCCGGGCACGGCCTATGTCCTGCTCCACCACGAGATCGGGACCGTCGACGAGGACGAGGCCGAGGGCCCGATCGGCGGCTGGGGCTTCGTCGAGGGCGGGATGGGCGCAGTGAGCACCAACCTCGCCGCCGCCGTCGAGGAGTACGGCGGAACGGTCCGCCTGAATGCGCCGGTCGCCCGGATCCTGGTCGAGGGCGACCGGGCCGTGGGCGTCGTCCTCGAATCCGGCGAGGAGCTCCGGGCGGACCTGGTCATCTCCAATGCCCATCCCCAGATCACCTTCCTGCGCCTCATCGAGGAGCGCCAGCTGCCGGCCGAGTTCGTCAGTGATATCCGCAACTACGACAGCCGTTCGGGCACGGTCAAGGTCAACCTCGGCATCAGCGAGCTGCCCAACTTCACCTCGGTCCCAGGGACCAACCTCCAGCCCCACCACACCGGCGCGATCGAGCTGGCCCACTCGATGGCCTACATCCAGCAGGCGTTCGACGATGCCCGCCAGGGCCGGGGCTCGGCCAAGCCGTACTGCGACGGGGTGATCGCCACGACGCTCGACCCGACCCTCGCACCGGAGGGCATGCATATCTTCTCGATGTTCGCCCAGTGGGTCCCCCAGGAGTGGCACGCGGAGCCGCACCGCGAGGAGGTGGAGGCGTTCGCCGATCGCCTGATCGACGGCTACAACGAGCTGGCGCCCAACCTGAAGGGCTCGATCGTCCACCGCCAGGTCATCAGCCCCTACGACATGGAGCACGAGTACGGCCTGATCGGGGGCAACATCTTCCACGGCGAGCTGACCCTGAACCAGCTCTTCCACATGCGCCCCGCCGCGGGCTATGCCAACTACCGGACTCCGCTCAAGGGTCTCTACCAGTGCGGCTCGTCGACCCACCCCGGTGGCGGTGTGACCGGCCTGCCCGGGCGCAACGCGGCCCGCGAGATCCTCAAGGACCGGCGCAAGCGAAAGATCGCCTGAGGTCCGGGTTGGCCGGGCGACCTTCGTTCGGGCTTCGAGCCCGGAGCGGGGCGCTAGACTCGGGCCGGAGGTTGCTTCGTAGATGACCGTCAGCGCCCCGTTCAGCGGGGAAGAGATCGAGCGGATCCGCCGTCCGTTCCGTGGGGCGAGCCTGTTGCCCGGTCGGGCCTACCACGACGAGGCCGTGTGGGCCTACGAACGGGACAACTGGTTCCTGCGCGACTGGGTGTGCATCGGCCGGGACGAGGATGCGCCCGAGCCCGGTTCCTACTTCCTCTCGGAAGAGCTGGGCGAGCCGCTGGTCATCGTGCGGGCCCGGGATGGCGTCCTGCGCGCCTTCTACAACGTCTGCCAGCACCGGGGCACGGCCGTGGTCGAGGAGCAGTGTGGCAAGGCCGTCCGCTTCCAATGCCCGTACCACGCCTGGATCTACGACCTCGACGGCAAGCTCATCCGGGCCAAGCACACCGAGGACCTCGACGACTTCAGCTTCGATACGTTTGGCCTGCGCCCGGTCCGGCTGGCCGTCTGGCAGGGCTTCGTGTTCGTCTCGCTCGATCCGGATGGGCCCGAGCTCGAGACGTACATGGTCGACTGGCACGATCACCACGCGGGCTTCCGGCGCGACTACGGGCGCCTGCGGCGCGCCACCCGGCTGACCTATGACGTGGCCGCCAACTGGAAGATCGTGGCCGAGAACTACTCCGAGTGCTACCACTGCCCCGGGGTGCACCCCCTCCTGAACAAGCTCACCCCGTACGACCTGGGCGAGGACTTCTTCCCGGCCGGTCCCTGGAAGGGCGGCTGGATGGTCTTCTCGGAAGGCTGCGACACGATGTCGATGGACGGCCAGCGTCATGGCCGGCCGCTGCTGGCTGCGACCGATGAAGTCGACGAGCGCCGGATCTACTACTACATCCTGTGGCCGAACCTGATCGTGAGCGTTCACCCCGACTACGTCCTGACCCACCAGGCCTGGCCGGCCGGTCCGAACCGGACGATCGTCAACTGCGACCTGTACCTAGACGTCGAGTCGGTCGGCCGACCCGAGGTCGACATCTCCGGCGCGCGCGACTTCTGGGACCTGACCAACCGGCAGGACTACCACGTCGTCGAGCTCCAGCAGAAGGGGACCAGCTCGGGCAGCTGGGTCGCTGGTCGCTACTCGAACCAGGAAGCCAGCGTCCAGGCGTTCGACCTGATGGTGGCCGATCGCTACGCCAACGACGGGATCCGATCCGACCGAAGCGCCCGGACGGAGGTTGCCAGTCCCGACCGACTGGCCGCTCGAACAGCTCGCGTGCCGGCCCCGGCCGGCGCCGACAGGAGACGATGATGGCAGTCCTCACCCCCGCCGAGCTGGCCACGATCCGGCGGCCATACCGGGCCGCCTCGCTCCTGCCCCGGCGGGCCTATCACGACCCCGAGATCCACGAGTTCGAGCGGCGCGAATGGTTCCACCGCGACTGGTCGATCGTCGGCCGGGAATCGGACGCGGCCAAGCCGGGCGAGTATTTCCTGGCCGAGCAGGACGCTGAGCCGCTGGTCATCGTGCGGGCCCGGGATGGCGTCCTGCGCGCCTTCTACAACGTCTGCCAGCACCGGGGCACGGCCGTGGTCGAGGAGCAGTGTGGCAAGGCCGTCCGCTTCCAATGCCCGTACCACGCCTGGATCTACGACCTCGACGGCAAGCTCATCCGGGCCAAGCACACCGAGGACCTCGACGACTTCAGCTTCGATACGTTTGGCCTGCGCCCGGTCCGGCTGGCCGTCTGGCAGGGCTTCGTGTTCGTCTCGCTCGATCCGGACGGGCCCGAGCTGACCGACTTCCTGGCCGATCTCGTGCCCCACTGGAATCGGTTCGACTTCGGGGCCCTGCGCTCGGCCAAGCAGGTCCGCTACGAGGTCGGCTCGAACTGGAAGTTCATCGCCGAGAACTACTCCGAGTGCTATCACTGCCCGGGCCTGCATCCGCAGCTCAACAAGCTGACCCCCTACGACCTGGGCGGCGACTACGAGAGCGAAGGGCCCTGGGAGGGCGGTTGGATGGAGCTGGCGGCAGGGGCCGAGACGATGGCCCTCGAAGGTGGCCACCGGAACGGCCGGCCGGCGATGGGCGGGATGACCCCGGTCGACGAGCGCCGGGTCTACTACTACGTCCTGTGGCCCAACACGTTCATGTCGATCCACCCTGACTACCTGCTCGTCCACCGGCTCGTCCCGACCGCGGTCGATCGGACGACGGTCGTGTGCGACTGGCTGTTCGACCCGGCCACGATCGCGATGCCCGGCTTCGACGCCAGCGACGCCTACGACTTCTGGGATATGACCAACCGCCAGGACTGGCACGTGTGCGAGCTCCAGCAGCGCGGCACGAAGTCGCGGTCCTGGGTCGCCGGCCGCTTCTCCAACCAGGAGGCCAGCGTCCACGCCTTTGACCTGATGGTCGCCGACCGCTACGCCGATGACGGCGTCCAGGTGCGGCGCACCGTTCGCGAGCGCTACGACACCCCGCCGCCGAAGACCGAGCTGAGCGGCGGCATCGCCTCCGCGGCCAAGACCGAGGCCCGCCTCAAGGCCCGCGCCGCCGCGAAAGTAGGACCTCCCGGCCCAGCCGGGCCTAGCCGCGCGAGACGATCCGGGCGAGGATCCGCGCGATCACGTGGGAGCTGGCCGTCGCGGCCTGGGCCGGAGCCGCGGCCGGCACGATCTCGGGCAACGCGGCCGGAACCGGACCGGACGGGGCCCAATCCGCCGCGGCCGGCCCAACATGCGGCGCCGAACCCGTGTTCGGACGGGCAGGAGCGGCGGCACAGGCGGCGATCACCGGGGCTAGCGCCGCGGCCGCGCCGACGGCGGCGATCCGCTCGAGGAGCTGGCGCCGGGTCATCCGCTGGTCGGCAAGGTAGGCGGCCAGGGCTCGTTCCAGGTCCAGGTTCTTGTCCAGGTCCGGGCCCAGGTTCGGCTGCTCGCGCTCGCTGGTCATCGTCGGAATCCTAGCCCAGTCAGCCGGCGAGGTCGACATACAGGGGAGCGTGATCTGAGGGCAGCTTGCCCTTGCGGGCGTCGCGGTCCCGTTCCGCCGCGGTCACCCGCTGGGCGACGCTCCGGGTGGCGTAGAGGTGGTCGATCCGCATTCCCAGGTTCTTGTGGAAGTTGCCCGCCCGGTAGTCCCACCAGGTGTAGAAGCCGGCTTCGGGGTGGTACGGCCGGACGAGGTCGACCAGACCCCAGTCGCGCATCCGGGCCAGGGCCGCTCGCTCCGCCGCCGAGACGTGGGTCGCGCCGACGTAGGCCCGCGGGTCGTACACGTCCAGGTCGTCCGGGGCGACGTTGAAGTCGCCGCCGATCAGCAGGTCGGTGGCGGGGTCCTGGGTCTCCTCGAGCCAGCGGTTCAGGCGGTCGAACCAGCTCAGCTTGGCCTCGTAGAACGGGGTATCGAGGGCCCGCCCGTTCGGGGCGTAGATGCTCACGACCCGGATTCCGCCGCAGCGTGCCGAGATCATCCGGGCTTCCGGTCCGATGCCATCGTCGGCCGCGCCGGCGGACTCCGAAGCGACCTCCTCGGCCGGCCCACCATCCGAGCCGGTACCAGAGCCTGCGCCCGTGCCCACCACCGGACCATCACCAAAGTTGGTCACGACGTCGGCGATCCCTACCCGGCTGGCGATGGCCACCCCATTCCAGCGACCCTGGCCGTGGTGGGCCAGCTCGTAGCCGGCCATGGCGAAGGGCATCACCGGTGCCGTCTCGTCGAACAGCTTGGTCTCCTGCATCAACAGGACATCGGGCGAGGCGATCCCCAGCCACTCCTCGACCCGATCGAGGCGGGCCTTGAGCGAGTTGACGTTCCAGGTCGCGATCCGCATCAGGTCGCGAGCCTTACGCTCCGCGCGACGGGCGCAGGTCGGCGACGGACATCCGGTCCGGTTCGATGCCGCCGGTCGGATCGTGCTCCTCGAACGGCAGGCCGAGTGCCTCGAAGGCAGCCCGGGTAGCGACCGGATCGCTGGTCGTCAACATCAGGGCCCCGTCGGTATCCTCGGCGACTCCGACGATCCCGGTGATGTTGACCCCGCGCTCGGCCAGGGCATTGGCGACTCGAGCCAGCGAGCCGGGCTGATCATCAAGCTGGACCGTGAACCAGACCGTCAATGTCGCTACCTCCTGGTGCGATGGTAGCGCCGACCGAGGGGCTACGATTCCGCGATGGCCACGCCCGTCCCCGCCACTGTCCAGGTGTTCGGCCTGGTCGACGACCAGTCGACCCGGGCGGCCTTGCGCTTCTTCAAGGAACGTCGATTCGAGATCCACTTCGTGGACATCCGGCGCAAGCCGATGGCGGCCGGCGAGCTGCGCCGGTTCACCGACCGGCTGGGCGCCCGAGCCGTGCTCGATGGCGAGGGTCGGGCCGCCCGGGACGGCGGCCTGGCCTACCTGTCGCTCAGCGAGATCGAGCTGGCCGAGCGGCTCCTGGCCGAGCAACGCCTCCTCAGGCTGCCTCTCGTCCGGTTCGGCACGAACGTCAGCGCGGGGCGGGCGGAATCGGCCTGGAAGGCCTGGCTGGCCGGCCCGAAGGCAGGCTGACGCCGTGCCGGGTTCTCAGGCATCCTTGGCAGATGCCAGACGAGCAGCAACCGGAGCTGTCCGGATCGCCCGACCGACGACGGCGGGGACGGGTGACGGTCGATCCCAGGACCACCGCCCGGATGGACGGTGGGCCGAAGCAGACTGAGGACGAGAAGCTCCTCACCCGGCCCACCCGGCCCGCCTTCATGGGCGAGGATCCCTGGCGTGTCCTGCGCATCCAGGCCGAGTTCGTCGACGGCTTCGACGCCCTGGCCACTCTGGGCCCGGCGGTCACCGTGTTCGGGTCGGCCCGGATCAAGGAGGGCAGCGAGACGTACGAGCTGGCCCGGGCGATCGGCCGGCGCCTGGCCGAGGCCGGCTTCGCCGTGATCACCGGCGGCGGACCAGGGGTGATGGAGGCGGCCAACCGGGGCTGCCAGGAGGGCGGCGGGATCTCGGTCGGCTGCAACGTCGAGCTGCCCCACGAGCAGTCGCTCAATGCCTACGTCGACCTGGGCGTCGATTTCCGCTACTTCTTCGCGCGCAAGACGATGTTCGTGAAGTACGCCGATGCGTTCGTGATCCTGCCCGGCGGCGTGGGCACGCTCGATGAGCTGTTCGAGGCGCTGACCCTGATCCAGACCGGCAAGATCGAGCATTTCCCGGTTGTCCTCGTTGGCCACGACTACTGGAGTGGCCTGATCGACTGGATGCGCCGGGTGCAGCTGCCGGCCGGCACGATCGACGCCGACGATCTGCGCCTGTTCCACGTGACCGATGACCCGGACCAGGTCCTGCGCCTTATCCGGGCGTATGCCCGGGACGATCACGCCGATCCGCCCGAGGAGCTCGAGCTGCGGACCCCGAGCGGTCCGGCGGACTGAGCCACCGGGCAGCCCTTCCTCGTCAGACCGGAATCGCGACCTCGATCCAGCCGGCCACGATCCGGACCGGGTAGTAGCGCAGGCGGCGGACCCGGGTCAGGCGACGCGCCTCGGCCTTCTTGCCCGGCGGGTCCTCCTTGGGCGGCAGGCCGGCCGCCGACCAGGTCGGGTGGTAGCGGCCCCCGGCATCGAGCCCGCCGGTCGTTGGCATCTGGATGGTCTCGCCGCTCACGAGGTCGAACCGTCCGCTATGGAGGGGGCAGTCGACGACACAGCCGTCGAGCAGCCCGATCGACAACGGCGCGGACATGTGCGGGCAGCGATCGTCGGTGGCCACGATGCCCAGGCTGGTGTTGGCCAGCAGGATGTCGAGGTCGTCGTGAGTGATCCGGCGCATCGCCCCGCTGGCCAGCTCGGCGACGGGCAGGACGCGCACGAACGAAGCGGCGGCGGCGCCGATCGCGCGCAATGAGTCGGGCACCGGTGCGGGTCGAGGATCCATCCGGCTCAGCCTAACCGGACCGGCCGCCGGACGCGGAACCGGCCTCTTCGCGTCGTCCGCGGAGAGGCCGGTTGGTTCGGTACGGGAGCTACAAGGCCGGGACCGTCAGTCGACGGCCACCCGCCGGGTCGGGACGGCCGCGTCCGGGTTGGCCACGTCGGGCTTGGCCGTGGCCTCGACGACCTCGGCTCCGGTGGTCGTCCGGAGCGGGATCTCCTTGAGAAGGAGCGAGGCAAGGACGGCCGCGCCGGCCGCCCCGACGCCGAGCAGCATCGAGTTCGCGATCGCGATGGTGAAGGCGGCATGGAAGCCCGTGATGAAGGCCCCCTGGACCTCCGCCGGAAGCTTGGTGACGAAGTCGAGCGGATTGCCCGTGCCCGCCACGGAGGTCAGGTTGCTCAGGTCGAAGCCCGGCGGCGGCGTCGTTGGGACGATGCTCGGGGGGGCGCCGGCCAGCACGATCTGGTCGTGCAGCAGGTCCCAGCTCAGGTTGTTGCGGAAGAAGGTGAAGGCCAGGGTCAGGCCCATCGTCGTTCCGATCTGGCGGAACAGGGTCAGGTCGGCCGTGGCCGCGCCCAGGTCGCTGTAGGGCACGGCGTTCTGGACGATGATCGTGAACACCGCGAAGGTCGGCCCGACGCCGAAGCCGGCGATGAACATCCAGACCCAGAGGGTGCTATTGGGGGTGTCGTAGCGGAGCTGCGACATCAGGTACAGGCCGATGGCCAGGATGACCAGCCCGCCGACCACGATGACCTTGTACTTGCCGGTCCGGCTGACCAGGATGCCCGAGCCGATCGAGGACACGATCAGGCCGATCAGGAACGGCAGGAGCTGGTAGCCCGAGATCGTGGCGCTCGCTCCCTGGACGATCTGGAAGTACAGGGGCAGGAAGATGATCGCGGCCCCGAAGCCGAACGTCGCGAGGAAGATTGCGACCATCGAGGCACTGAACGTCCGGTTTCGGAACAGCTTGAGCGGGATGATCGGCTCTGGGGCGCGCCCTTCGACGATCACGAAGATCACCAGGAAGACGGCACCCAGGACGATCGTGCCCCACACCGCGGGGTCGCTCCACTGGGAGGTCTCGGCCAGGGTCAGGCCGACCAGGATCGGCATCAGGCCGAGGGTCAGGGTGACCACGCCGGCGTAGTCGATCTTGATGTCTCGCCGGCGGCTCTTGATGTTCGGCAGCAGGCGGGCGATCACGGCCAGGGCCGCGATCCCGATGGGCAGGTTGACGAAGAACACCCAGTGCCAGCTGAAGTTGTCGGTCAGGAAGCCACCCAGGCCTGGTCCGACCAGGAAGGCGATGCCGAAGACGGCCCCGAAGAGGCCTTGATACTTGCCCCGCTCAGCAGGGGTGAACAGGTCGCCGATCGTGGCCAGCGCGATCGGGAAGAGGGCGCCGGCGCCGAGGCCCTGGATGCCCCGGAACAGGATCAGCTGCCACATCGTCTGGCTGAGGCCGGACAGGGCCGAGCCGATCAGGAAGACGGTGATTCCGAAGAGCAGCAGTGGTCGCCGGCCGTAGAGGTCGGACAGCTTGCCGTAGATCGGCACGGTGATCGTGCTGGTGACCAGGAAGATCGTGACGACCCAGGTGTAGTAGTCGGCACCCTGGAGCTCGGTCACGATGTGGGGCAGGACCGGTCCGACGATCGTCTGGTCGAGCGCGGCCAGGAACAGGCCGAGCAGGATCGCGACGAGGATCTCCATCTTCGCCCGATGGCTCAGCGCGAGCGCTGGATCGTTCTCGACGTCCAGGGCGCTGGTTTCGGTCAGTGGCTGTGATTCCATGAATTCCTTCCCTACCCGTTCTTGGCGCTGACGGTGGTGGCGGCGGCTCTGGCCGGGGCTTTGGCGCTGACCGTGGGGGTCTCGGTGCCGAGTCCGAACTCGACGGCAATCGCACCGCGCAGGTCACCCAATGCCCGGGTGATTCCACGCAGCTGGGCATCGTCGAGCCGGGTGCAGATCGACCGAATTCGATCGAGCTTGATGCCCTCGGTCTCGTCGAGCGCCTGGATCCCCAGCTCCGACGGCTGGATCAGGACGACCCGCCGGTCATCCGGTGGCCGGATTCGTTCGACCAGGCCACGCTCGGCCATTCGATCGATGATCCCGGTCGCGTTCGACAGGGACACGTCCAGAACCTCGGCAATCCGGCTCATCGACATGGTGCCGTGCTGCTCGAGCTGCCGCAGGACGTGGATCTGGGTCATGCTGATGCCCTGCTTGACGAACTTCTCGGTCGCCGCGCAGCGAAGCTCGCGGAGTGACCAGCCGACATCGGCCAGGATCGCTCCGATGAGCTCTTCGCGGGTTTCACCAGAAGTTCGCATTGAGTGAACTATCATATCGATACAAACAGTTGTGTCAAGCCTGATGGTCCGGGTGCGCCTGAACCATCGGGTCGACGAGTCGACTGCACGAGAGGTCTCCCGGATGCGCTTCGCAATCATGCTCGAGCCTCAGCAGGGGGTCACCTACGCCGAGCAGCTGGCCGTGGCCCAGCGGGCCGAGGCTGCCGGCTTCGAGGCGTTCTTCCGGTCCGACCACTACCAGAGCTTTCCCGGCCCGGACGATCTGCCCACGACCGATGCCTGGACGGTCCTGGCCGGGATCGCCCGGGAGACGACCACGATCCGGCTGGGGGTGCTCGTGTCGCCGGTCACGTACCGGCTGCCCGGGCCGTTTGCCAAGATCGTGACCACGGTCGACGAGATGAGCGGCGGCCGGGTGGAGGTGGCGGTCGGCGCCGGCTGGCACGAGCAGGAGCACGCCCGGATGGGCATTCCCTTCCCGCCGATCGAGGAGCGGGCCGACCGCTTCGAGGAGACGCTCCAGATCCTGCGCGGGCTGTGGACGGAGCCGGATGGCTGGTCCCACCCCGGCCCGGTCTGGCCGCTCGTCGACGCCCGGTTCCGGCCGAAGCCGGTTCAACGTCCCCATCCGCCGATCATCGTCGGCGGCAGCGGCACGCCTCGGTCGATGCGGATCGCGGCCCGCTACGCCGACGAGTTCAACATGACCAAGACCGATCCCGCCGAGATCGTCAAGTGGTACGCCGCCCTCGACGAGGCCTGTCGGGCGATCGGGCGCGAGCCTGGCTCGATCCGGCGTTCGGCGATGATCGGCACGCTCGTCGGGTCGGACGAGGCCGAGCTGGGCCGGCGCAAGGCCGCGATCCTGGCCGGCTTCGCCATCCCGGGCGACGGCGAGGCCTGGTTCGCCCAGCGCGAGCCAAGCTGGATCCTCGGTTCGCCCGAGCGTGCCCGGGAGCGGGTGGCCGAGCTGGCCGCCTTGGGGGTCGAGCGGCTCATGCTCCAGGACTTCGTGCCGCGCGACCTGGCCATGATCGACCTGATCGGGCGCGAGGTGATCGCGGCAGGCTAGCGTCGGGGGCGGGTCGGCTCGTCGCCTCGGTCAGTTCGATGGACCAACGACCTGAGGACTCGGACGACCTCGAGGTTCTGCCAAATTCGCGCTGTGGCGATCGTTATGGACGGTCGCGGCCAATTCCAGGCCGATTGGCGAACCACGGACTGACGATTCGTGCACGAATCCGATCGACTCGTGGACTCGGCGGACTAATGTGCGCCCGCGAACCGGCATAAGAGTCGCTACAGGCCGAATTTGTCAGCGCGAGGCCGCGCCGCGGTCGAAATCAAGCCGACGCGGCCCCAACCGAGGCGGGTCCAGCAGCCTAAGCTGCGTTCAAAGAGCGATCTGGCACCGGCGGCCAACGGTGGGGCCGCTAGCGTGCGGGACCCGCCGTCGGGTGTGGCCGCTCGATCAGGCCGACCGGCCGTCCGAACGGGCCGTAGCGCAGCCAGGCCCGGCCGACGAGGTGATCGACCGTGACCGGGCCGTAGATTCGCGAGTCGACCGAGACCGCCGGGGCGTCGCCCAGGAGCCACGCCTCGGTCGGTCCGAGCCGGCGCCATTGCCCGCCACACAGACCGTGTCGCCCGGGCGGGCGGCCACCCGCTTGACCACGAGCATGCCGCTGGCGGGCTGGCGGACCACGACGATCGCGCCGCGCCTGGGCCAGTGCTGGGTGGTCGGATCGACCAGGAGCCAGTCACCCGGCTCGAGGGCCGGGCGCATCGAGCCCTCGACCACGAGGACGCGCCAGGGGCGGCCCGAGTGAGCCCGGCCGAGGCGCTCGACTGGGCGGACGTATCGAAGCTCCATTGGAGCCGGGTCGACCGCCGGCTCAACCGGCGGTCGCTCGATGGTCAGCGTGGTTGGACTCCTGGGCCGGAGCCGCTGGGGCGGCCGGCTACTTCTTGGTGGACCAGAAGATCTCGGCGAATTCCTTGACCGACGCTTGCAGCTGTGCCGCCGCCTCGGCGTCGATGTTCTGCTTGTTCTTGCCGGCCAGCTTGAGCAGGTTCCAGACCTTGGTATGGAGGTCGGGGTTGGCCGCCAGGTGCTCGGGCTTGAAGTAGTCGGACCAGATCACCTGGACTTCATGCTTGACGATCTCGGCGTGCTGCTCCTTGACGGTCACGCAGCGGGTGAACTTGTTGCGGTCGGCCGCGCTGGTGCCGTCGAGGCCGCCCAGCAGCTCGACCATCTTGGCCACCGTCTGGGCGGCCAGCTCGGCGGCGTGCGGGTCGTAGATCCCGCAGGGGATGTCGCAATGCGCGTAGGCGACCGTCGAGGGGCGGAGAACCGTAGCGATCCGGCTGGGAAATCGGGACATCAGGGTCTCCTTCGTGCGTATTCGGTCCGGTGCAGTTACGTTCAGTCTCAGAGTGGCGGGTGAGGCTGTCAAACAGGCTGGCCGCCCGCTCGCTTCGCGTATCAGGGCGGTATCATCGCGGGGATGACGGAGCCAACTCCAGCCGGTGCGCTCGCCTGTCCATTCGTGGCGTTCGAGGCCGACCGCGACGCTCGCGCCGACGTTCCGGATCACCGCCACCGCTGCTACGCGGAGATCCGTCCGGCGCCCCGGGCGCTGGCTCATCAGGACGCATTCTGCCTGTCCCCGGGCTTCGCCGCTTGCCCAACCTTCCAGGACTGGGCCCGGCGCGAGGCAGCTCGTCCGAAGCCCGGCTCCGGGGCCGACTCGAATGAGCTGGCTGGGCTGGCTCGACCGGGCCGGACCAACCCGGCTGATGCTGCTGCCGCCGCCGGAGCTGGCGCGGCCGCCGGAGCCGCCGCCGCAGCCGCGAATGCCGCCGGCGACTCCACCGGGCGCCCACCACGCCGGGACTGGGCGGCGCCGCCGGCCTGGGTGGCTGGCTCCGAATCGCCGGATGTCGAGGCTCCGGCGTTCCTGACCGATCCGGCCGATCGATCGGGCGGCGGGGCAGCCGCGACCGGGGCGCCGCGGCCGGGGCAGCCGCCGGGCTGGCCGGCTCACGCTGGCTCAACGAGGTCAATTCCGCGCCCGCTGATGATCCCGAGCTGGCTGATCTGGATCGCTCGATCGAGGCCGACCAGGCGGCCCGCCAGGCCCGCGAACAGGCCGCCCGGCCGGTCCCGCCGGCCGCCGGTGACGACGGCCTGGACGTGCCTGTCCAGCCCGTGGCCGTGGCCACCGCCTCCGCCGGTCGCCGGGCCAGCCAGGTCTCCCGCCGGCCACCGAGTGGCGCCGAGCCGGGCCGGCCTGCCTGGGAGCGATCGCGTCGGAACGAGGCCTATCCGACGCTCAAGACAAGGATGGGCATGCCGGCCATCCCTCGGGTCGCCCTGGCCCTCGGTGCCCTGGTCATCGCCGCGGGCGTCATCTTCTCGCTGCCGTTCCTGTTGAACCTGGGTGGCGCACCCGGCCCGACCACGCCGGCGACCTCGGCCGGGCCGTCCGACAGCGGTCTGCGATCGGCCGGCCCGTCGGCCTCGACGGGACCGGTCACGGCCACGCCCCAGACGTACACGGTGGCGGCCGGGGACACGATGTCGAAGATCGCCAAGAAGTTCGGCCTGACCGTGGCGGCGCTCGAGGCGGCCAATCCCCAGATCAAGAACCCCAACAACATCAAGATCGGGGACAAGATCAACATCCCCAGCGCCGCCCCGAGCAACGTGATCAGCGGGGCATCGCCCTCACCATCCTGAGCCCGGCGCTGGGAGCGCCAGCTGGCAAGGCCCGGCTAGCGGGGGGCCAGGTTGATCGAGGTGATCTTGCCGGCCTCGACCCGGAACGTGGCGTCGAGGTGCTGGGAGGTCGCCCCGGGCCGCACCACGAGCAGGTCCGCTTCGTAGGTGTTGCCCGTGTCGCGCACCTCGCCCGGGATCATCTTCAGCCCGCGGTCGCTGCGCAGGAACCAGCCCCCAACCCGCTCCACACCGCGCAGGGTCTGGACACTGTCGCCGACATGGACCCGCATCTCCGTGCGCTCGTCCATCAGGGCGACCGCGCCCTCGCGATCGCCCGCGTTCAGCAGCTCGAAGAAGACTTCCATGGTTTCGACCGCACCCATGGCGGCAGTGTAAGCGACCGCCCCGGGCGGACGTGGCCGGCCTGGAACCGGCCGACCTAGAAGCCGCCGCCCGCCCCGCCTCCGCCACCACCCGACCCGCCGCCGCCGAAGCCGCCCGAGGATCCGGACGACGACGGCGAGTTGCCGATCGTGCCCAGGGCCGACATCATGCCGCCGACGTCGGGCACGATCCCGCTCGAGAACAGGCTGCTCCCGCCAAATGACGAGCCACCGCTCCCGCCGCTGAAGCCGAGTCCCCCGGCAGTCCCGTACCAGGCCGGGAAGTAGGCGTTGGTCGGGGCCGAGCCGTGTTGGACATCCTCAATCGTCCGGGCCAGGACCGACTGGACGTCGTTGTTGAGGTCAAGCGCGACGCCCCAGACCAGGGCCAGGTCGGGACCGTCCAGCCAGTCAAGCTTTGCCCCGGCGACGACCTCGTCCATCGATCGTGCCTGGGCCATGGTCGCCTCCAGCGTCCGCCGATACGCCTTGAGCTGGGCATCGACCATGGCTCCGTCGCGCGTCCGGGCGGGCATCGCCCGGGCGACAACGAGGGTGACGACCCCGGCCGCGGCCAGGCCCACGGCCACGAACGCCAGGCCGGCGATCGGGATCGCGCTGCCCACAATGAAGGTCACGATCGCCGCCCCGATCTCGATGGCGCCCCGGCCGGCGTAGCGGCTGGTGACCTTGCCCGGAGCCTCCACGAACCAGCCCTGGGCGACGGCGTGGTCCTCGAGCTTGGAATCGAACTGGGTCGTGTACTGGCCGAACTTGGTCAGGTCGCTGTGCTCGATCCGGCCGGCCGGCCCGGCGATGTCCTGGAGCATGGCCAGGGCAAATGTCTCGGCGTCGGTCAACGGATGGCGAGCCGCCCGGGCGCGGACCGCTTCGACCGCGGGATCCGTGGCGGCGGGCACGTCGGTCACCATCGCCACGATCTTGGGCAGACCCGGGTTGGGTACGTCGAACGCGAGCTGGCCGCGGTTGGCCAAGTCGAGCAGGGCCGTGGTCAGGGCCCGCCGGCTCGCCCGGCCGTCGTAGACGAGGGCGGCCGAGGCTGGCGTCAGGTCCGGCGGGGGCGCCGGCATGAACACCGATGGGTCGTCGGTGTAGACGGCATCCCGGCCGCGTCGCCACCAGGCGTAGGCAGCCGAAGCGCTGGCCAGCAGGAAGACGAGCGGGGCGACCACCAGGCCGAACAGGGCGTTCGTGATCCGTGCTCGGGAGAGAGCCTCGGCATTGGCCGGGGTGGCCGCCGCGTCGACGTCCTGGAGGCCAGCCGTCAATGCCCCGGACAGGTCACAGCTCTCGAGATAGGGCGTCATATCGTCGCTGAAGATCGCGTCGCGCTGGTCGTTGGACAGGTAGGCCGCCCGGTAGCCCGGACCCGCGTACAGCTGGACCTGGCCGTGGCACTTGCTCGAGTCGAGGTCGAACAGGATGACCAGCCCGTCGTCGAAGCCCTTCCGGCCGACTCCCCACTGGTCCATCAGGGCCTGGGCATCCGATTCGGCCTTGCTCTCGGACACGTCGTCGCCGACGACCTGGCTGTAGACCACGACCTCGGCCCCCGTCCGCGCCTGGATCCCCTTGATCGTCGCCTCGGCCGCCGCGACCGTCGCCGGATCGAACACCTGGGCCGTGTCATAGACGCGCTGGTTCGGCGTGGGATCGGGATACGGCGGGCCCGCAGCCAGGCCGATCGCGGCGATGACCGGGGTGGCGCTCGCCGCCAGGACGAGCGCTGCCAGGAACAGTCGGGCCGGGCGCCTCATCCCCGGATGGTACGGCCGCCGCGGGGCCGGGCGAGGGTCAGTCCACCGTCGGCCTCGAGCAGGACCTGGGGCGGCCGGGGCCGGCCGTTGTAGCTCGAGCCCAGGGACGCGGCATAGGCGCCGGTGTCCCGAATCGCCACCAGGTCGCCCCGGCGCAACGGGGGCAGGCGATGCAGTCCGAACGAATCGGTCGACTCGCAGATCGGACCTTCGACCGCGGTCGGCTGCTCGCCCGCCGGTTCGCCCTCGCCGCCGTCTCCCGGACGGAGCGGCGACGGGCGGCCCTCCGCAGTGAGGGCCACGACCACGTGCCGGGCACCGTAGAGAGCCGGCCGGATGAGCTCGGTCATCCCCGTGTCGAGCACGACCATCGGCCCGTTGCGGCGACGGACGTGGAGGACCCGGGCGACCAGGAAGCCGGCCCGGGCGACCAGGAAGCGGCCTGGCTCGATGGCCATTCGAGCCGGCCGGCGATCGGCCGGCAACCCGTCGAGCAGGAGGCCGAGCTCCTCGCCGAAGCGGGCCGGGCGGGGAGCGGGGGTCTCGAGGTCGAAGACCGGGAAGCCGCCACCCAGATCGAGGGTGTCGAAGTCGGGCAGCGAGCCGCCCAGCAGCCCGACGATCGCCAGCGCCCGCCGGACGCCGTCCCGCCAGGCATCGACGGCACCCAGCTGCGAGCCGACGTGGACCTGGATGCCTCGCCAGCGGAGCGGTCCGTCCGGCCCGCCGCCGGCCTCAATGGCAGCCGCCAGCTCGTCGTCGGCCAGCCCGAACTTGCTCGAGCCTGCGCCGACCGCCAGGCCTGGGGTCGTCTCCGGCTCGACCGCAGGGTTGTAGCGCAGGAGGACGTCGAGACGTCTGGCTCCCCGCCGGGCGACGCGCCGAGCGACCTGGGCAAGCTCCGCGGCTTCCTCCACCGACTCCAGCGCCGTCCAGCGAATCGGCTCGCCCCGGGCGGCGGCCGCGCCCACGGCGCGCAGGTCGGCCGGCGTCTTGCCAATGCCCTCGAGGGTGATCCGGTCATTTGCGATGCCGGCCCGCCGGGCGATCGACCACTCGCCCAGCGACACGACGTTGGCGCCCAGGCCCAGCGAGCCGAGGCGGCCCACGATCGCCGGGACGTCGTTGGCCTTGACCGAGAAGTGGCGCAGGCAGGGGTCCGGGAACGCCTCGGCCAGCTCGGTCGCGGCGGCAGCAAGGCCAACCACGTCGGTGATCGCGAGGGGCGTCCCGAACCGGCCGGCAGCCTCGCGCAAGGCTCCGGCCATGAGCGGCAGGCGGTCGGCCTCGACCGCCTGCGCGCCCGCGATCAAGCCGTCTGGCCCGCCGTCTCGGCCTGCCGCCGACAGCCGAGCCGCGTCAGCGGCTGGTCTTCACGAACGGCAGGAGGTCGATCAGCAGGGACACGATGCTCAAGACCGCCGCTCCCACGATCGCGGCCACGATCGTGGTGGTGCTGAACGAGCCGGGAAAGCCACCCACCACGAACGGGATCTTGAGCTCGCCGGCGACCCACGCCACGCCCAGCAAGACGACCGCGTTGACGAGCAGGCCGGACAAGCCGAGGGTCATCATCGAGAGCGGCAGCGACAGGATCTTGAGGACCGGCTTGACCAGGGCGTTGGCCAGGCCGACCACGATGGCCACGGCCAGCACCTCCCCGGCGGACGCGTCCTTGCCGAAGCTGATCTCGGCATAGATCAGCGACGTGAGCCACAACGCGATCGCCGTGCCGACGGTCTGGGCCGCGAATCCGATCATCGGAGGACCTCCTGCTGGGCGTGGTGGGCAAGGCGAGCCTGGAGGCCGGCCTTGACCGACGGCCACTCGGTATCGATCACGCTGTAGTAGGCCGATCCGGGCCCGCCCGCCGGGCATGACCATGTGCTTGCGGAAGATCCCCTCGAACTGGGCGCCGATGCCCAGGATGGCGGTCCGCGACTGCTCGTTGAGGGCGTCGGTCTTGAGCTCAACCCGGCGCAGCCCGAGGGTCTCGAAGGCATTGCCCAGGCCGAGCAGCTTGGCCTCGGTGTTGATCGCGGTCCGCTGGAAGGCGGGGTCGAGCCAGGTCCAGCCAACCTCGAGCCGGAGGTGGGCCGGGGCGAGCGCAAGGTAGCGGGTGCTGCCGACCACTCGGTCGGTGGCCTGCTCGATCGTCACGAAGGGGACCTCGGTACCGGCCTCGGCCGCGGCCAGGGCCGCCTCGACGATGCCGGCCATACCCGCCGGACGTGGACCCGTCCAGCGGCATCCAGCGCCAGATCCGGGGGTCGCGACCGGCCGCCGTCAGGCCCGCCAGGTGGGCCAACGACAAGGGCTCAAGGCGGACGTGCCGGCCTTGCAGCTCGACCGGCCGGATCGCGACAGGGCTGCTCACCGCCCGAGTGTACGGGAGCGCTAGACTCCACGTTCCGCCCATCCCATCCCTGTCAGGCTCGTCCCGGGAGGTCCTCGTGTCCTCGTTCGCGGCCCAGGTCGAACGCTTTTTCGCCGAGTTCTTCGAGCTCGATCCGCTCTCCGCCACGGCCGCCGGGATGCACCTCCATGACGCTCGCTGGCCGGACCTGACCGAGGCCGGCAGGCTCGCCCGGGTCGCCTTCGCCCAACGCTGGCAGGCGGTCGTTCGGCGCGATTCCGGTGGCCGACCTGGACCGGGATGAGGATGTCGACCGGCGGTTGCTCCTGCAGGTCCTCGACGAGATCCTGTTCAACGACACCGAGCTCCTCCAGCTGGCCTGGGATCCCCTGGAATGGGTGTACATCCTGGGTGGCGGGATCTTCCCCCTGATCGCCCGGGAGTTCGCCCCGCTGGCCGAGCGGCTGGCCTCGGTCGCCGGGCGCCTGGAGGGCCTGCCCGCCATCATCGAGGCGGCCCGAGCCAGTTTGGTCGGCACGCCCGATGGCCGGCCGGTCTCGCGCCTGCACACGGAGACGGCGCTCAGCCAGCTGGCCGGTGTGGGCGAGCTGGTCGCCGACGCACTGGCCGAGGCCGAGCGGGCGGCGCCGGCCGACCCAGCCGTGGCCGCCGGCCTCGATCGCCTGCGCGCCGGCGCCGACGGCGCGACCCTGGCGCTGGTTCAGGCCGAGACGTTCCTACGGGACGACGTCCTGGCGCGCGCCCAGGGCGAGGGCCGGCTTGGCTCTGAGCTGTTCGCGGCGAAGCTGCGCCGGACGCTGGGCGACGCCGAGCTGACGAGCGGGCGGGTCCTTGGGCGTGCCGCCCGGGAGGCCGATGCCGTTCGGGCCGAGATGGTCCGGCTGGCCGGCGAGCAGTGGGCCACCTGGTATCCCGACCTGACTCGACCGGCCGACGAAGGCGACCTCGTCCGGATGGTCCTGGACGCGATCGCAGGCGAGCATCCCGCGGCCGAAGACGTGCTCGACTTCTGCCGGGCCGAGGTTGGCCGGATCGAGGCGTTCTGCCGCGAGCACGAGCTGGTGGGCCTGACCGACGAGCCCCTCGAGATTCGCTGGACGCCGGTGTTCCTGCGGGCCTTCGGCGGAGCGATGCTCGATTCGCCCGGGCCGCTGGACAAGGGCCTGACCTCGTTCTTCGCGATCTCGCCCGATTCCCGATGACTTCACCCCCGAGCAGGCCGAGAGCTACCTGCGCGAAGACAACGACCGGATGCTTCGGGTCCTCACGATCCACGAGGCGATTCCCGGCCACTACCTCCAGGGCGCCTACGCCAACCGCTGCCCGTCGCTCGTTCGGGCCGTCTTCTGGAGCGGTCTCTTTGCCGAAGGCTGGGCGGTCTACGTCACCCAGGTCATGATCGATGCCGGCTACGGCGCCGATGACCCGGCCCTCCTCCTGACCCACTGGAAGTTCTACCTGCGGGCCACGATCAACGCGATCATCGACGTCCGGATCCATGCCGGCGAGCAGTTCGGCGGCCCGATGTCCGAGGCCGAAGCCGTCGAGCTGATGGTCGTGGGCGGGTTCCAGGAGGAGGCCGAGGCCCGGGCCAAGTACAACCGGGCACGGCTGTCATCGACCCAGCTGTCGACCTACTTCGTGGGCTCGATGGCGCTCTGGCAGCTCGAGCTCGAGGTGCGCCGGGAGAAGGCGGCCGAGGCAGGCGACCCGGCCGGCCCGGCGGCCGTCGTGGAGCGGGCTATCCCGGGTGGCTTCGGGCCGACGCCCGGCTTCAGCCAGCGCCACCACCTGGAGGCCGTCCTCGATCATGGGACCCTTGCCCCGTCGCTCCTGCGCGAGCTGGTCCTGGCCGACGCGAGGGCCGGCTGAGCGCCAGGCCGGCCAGGATCCGGTCGACCCGGTAGCCGCCCTCCGAGGCGAGCCGGGCCAGGCCCGGCCAGCGTCGTGAGCGTGGTGTCCCGGTCAGCTCGGCCAGCGCCGCGAGCCAGGCCAGCCACGCCTCGCGCTCGACGTACTCGGTGCCGTCCCAGGCGTTGACCCGCAGTGCAGACCGAACTGGGGGGTCGCCGAACCAGGCCCGGACCGCGGCCGGACTCGAGCCGAGCAGGGCCGGCCCGGCGCCGGCCAGGGCCAGGACGATCGCCCCGCTTCGGTCCAGGTCCTCGTCGGCCAGGCCGCCCTCGGCCAGGGCGGTCCGGATCGGGCCGGCCAGGCGCAGGCGGTCGACCTCGACGCCGGCCAGCGCCCGAGCCAGGGCGGCCAGCAGCCGGCCCGGCGCCGGCCTGGGCCCGAGACCTGCAACCAGGCCGCCGAGCTCGGTCCGCCAGGCGTCATGCTCGGGCGCGAGGCGCAGGTCGGCCAGCGCGTCGGCCAGGCTGGGCACGGCCCGCCCGGCCAGCCGACCGGCCAGGGCTGACCACGGTTCGTCCGGGCCATCGGCCACGACCCGCAGGTCCACGTACACCCGGCAGCCGTAGGTCCCCAGGCTGACGGCAAAGCCGTCAGTCACGATCTCGCTGGTTGAGCGCAGCTCCTCGAGGCCGCTCATCGCGTCGTGCAGGATGAGCCATTGGCCGGGCCCGTCGGGCAGGTCCAGGCTCTCGGCGAGCGAGGACCGGACGAGGGGCCGGTCGCCATCGAGCGTGCGCTGGGCGAATGCCGCCGAGAGGCGCAGCCGGCCCTCGGTCTGGGCATAGCGGTTGTGGAACAGGACGAGCGAGGCGCCCGAGCTGCCCCGGTTGGTGTAGGCGAAGACGTCCTCGTTGACGACGCCCGGCGCCGTCTCGAAGTCGAACAACCGGAACTCGCTCGAGCCGGCAAAATCGGTCCGCCGGTGGAGGAGCGGGAAGATCGTCCGGTCGTGGTGGGCCAGAAGCCCGGCGTCGACCGCCTCCTCCAGGCGGGCCTGCCGGAATTCCATGCCGTATTGCTCGTGGAAGCCCTCGACCTGACCGTGGCCGAACAGGGGCAGGCCGGGCAGGGTCGCCAGCATCGCCGTGACCCCAAAGTACTTCTCGCCCGTGCCGAACTGTTCGACGGCGGTCTTCTCGTCGGGGTTGCTCATGAAGTTGACGAACCGGCCCAGGATCGCCGGATCGAACTCGAGGGTGTTCTTGATCACCAGCCGATAGTCGGCATTGAGCTCGTCGCGAAGCATGTTCATGAACGCGCTGTTGTAGACCCGGTGCATCCCCAGGGTCCGCACGAAATAGCCTTCGAGGAGCCAGAACGCCTCGGCCAGCAGGAGCGTGCCCGGGGCCTCCAGGGCCACCCGGTCGACCACCTCGCGCCAGAACTCGTGGGGCATGAGCGCCTCGAACGCCCGCCGGCTGAGGCCCTGCCCGGCGCGCGAGGGGATCGCCCCGCCGGCGCCCGGCTCGGGGAACCACAGGCGCTCGATGTGGCGCTTGACCAGGACCATCGCGGCGTCGAACCGGATGACCGGGAATTGACGGGCAACGGCCACGATCGTCTCGATGACCACCTCGCGCACGGCGGCCTGCGAGTAGTCGAGCTGAGCGGTGTCGTTCCAGGGGAACGACGTCCCATCGTTGCCGTGGTAGACGTAGCGGACCGCGCCGGTCGCCCGATCGGTGCGCTGGAAGACGACCGCCGCGTCGCTCGCGTCGTAGTAGTGGTCTTCGAGCCGGATGCCCACCCGCTCGTCGTCGGACAGGTCGGGTCCGTTGAACGAGTAGGCCGGAAAGGGCGCCTCTGCCACGCTCAGGAAGCGCTCCGGATGGTCGATCACCCAGCGCGAGTCGATGCCCATGTGATTGGGCACCATGTCGCTGGCCAGGCGGATTCCGTGCCGGCCGGCCCGCGAGCGGAGATCCGCCAGGGCAGCTGGGCCACCCAGGTCCTGGGCGATGACGTAGTCGTCGAGCGAATAGGCCGAGGCAGCGGCATCGGGCTGGCCGCGCAGGCGCTTGATCCGGGCCGAGGCGCGGCTGCGCTCCCACAGGCCGATCAGCCACAGGCCGGTCATGCCCCGTCCCGCGAGCGCGACCAGCTCTTCGTCGGGGATCGCATCGAGGGTCCGGATCTCGCGGCCATAGGCCCGCGACAGCTGGTCGAGCCAGACGTAGGTGCTCTTGGCGACCAGGACCAGGCTGGGCATCCACTCGGTGTCCAGGCTGAACTGCTCGGTTTCGGCCTGGTCCGCGCCGAAGGTGTAGACCTCGGCCGGGCCGGCCTGCCCGCCATCCGGGTGACCACCCGCCAGGCCAGCTTGGCCGCGTGGTCCTCTTCGGCCAGCACGTCCAGGGCCACCAGCAGCCGCTCGAACAGGTCGTCCAGGAGCGGACCGAATCGATCGGCCCAGGCCCTCCGGATATAGCGCAGCTGGTCGGCCAGCAAATCGGGCGCGGCTTGGGCCGGCTCGCGGAGCAGCTCCATGAGCGAGCGCGCGTCGCCCGGAAAGGCCGGCCCTTCGCCCAGGCTATTCTCGAGGGCCGCCTGGAGGGTCCCGATCGCCGCCGCCCGCTGGCTGAGCGGCTCGAGGTCGATGAGCTCGCCAAACGGGGCCACGGCTGGGTTGTCGGCCAGGACGCCGAGCAGGATGAGCTGGGCCAGGGCAACGTCCGGGTCGGCCGACTCGGGCTCGTCGAGACTGCGCGGGAACTCGAGGGGGAAGGCCGCGACCGTGGCTTCCAGGCCGGCCGGGCCGACCTCGGCAGCCAGCTCGTCGGCCGCGACTCGGAGGGGATCGGTCTCGGCCAGCTCGCGGTAGTGGTCGATCAGGCGGCCGAGGATGGCCACCAGGATGCCCGCGGCCTGGAGGTCGCCGGGGGTGACCGGGCGATCGGCGGTCGCCGAGCCGGCCGTGGTTCCGGCCGTGGCTCCGGTGCTGGCTGCCGGCGGTCCGGCCGTTCGCCCGGCGGCCAGGCGGGCCGCGATCGTGCGGGCCGTGACCAGGTCCGGCTCGAGGGTCAGGTCGGCCAGGTGATAGCGCTCCCGGGCCAGCCGGGCCAGCCGGAAATCCCGGTCAGTTGGCCGCCGGCCGGCCACTCAGCGGACGGCCCCGAGGACGACAGGCTGGCCGGCCGGCGAGGGGGACGGGGCGGGCGCAGGCCGTTCGAGCTGGACGTGCTCGATCGCCCGGCGCAGCAGCTCCAGCCCGGATGGGTCGAACTCGTACTTCCAGGCCCGGACGCGCTCGGGCCGGCTGAACCGATCGTCCAGGCCCAGGGCGATCGCCTCGCGCGAGAGCAGGATCAGGTCGGCGTCGCGGTCGATCGTGTCCAGGGCGGGCTCGGAGTCGATCACCGCCGAGATGATCTCGACACCCGTTGCGCCAGACAGCCGGAGCGTCTCGGCGATGTTGTCGGTCCCGGTCTCCGACGCGCAGACGAGGCCTACCCGGGCCCCCGATGGCAGCGCCGCAATCTCGTGGACGAGCTCCATGTAACCCGGACCGACGATCATGGCGATGACCGGGATGCCCAGCCCGACGGCATAGGCCAGCGCCTCGTCGGCATGGAACGTGGTCGTCGCGATCAGGTCGTAATGGAACCGCTCGAGGCGCTCCGGGATCTCGTGGAGCAGGGTGGCGTCGGCCTCGATCGTGGCCGGAAACGCCTCGGCGATCCGGGCCGCGTCGTAGACCGCGTCGGCATTCGTGCACTCGGCAAAGAGGACCCGGACGAGCTCGCCCGGATGCTTGCGCTCGGCCGCGGCGGCAAAGGTGGCGGCGGCCACCTCGTCGGCGGTGAAACCGGCCGCACTGGCCCGGCGAAGCATCTCGGCCACGATCCCGGCGAGGGCCTCCTGGCCGCGACGCTGCGGTGGCCGATCGGCGACATGCGTGCCGGCGCCGTGCCGGCTGGTGACATAGCCGGCGTCGGCCAGGCGCTTGTACACCGCCCGGATCGTGTTCGGGTTGACCCGCAGGGCCGCCCCCAGCTCGCGCACGGGGGCCAGCCGGGCGCCGGGCAGGAGCCGGCCGGAGTCGATCTGGTAGGCGATCTGCCAGAAGATCTGGGTGCTGATCGGAACGTCCGAGTCGCGCTCGACGTCGAGGCCCCAATTCGTGGTTGACATAGCGTGATGGTCCAAGTACGATTTGGCCTAGGCCACTATATCAAGATCCGGGCTGGCTTCCCGGACCGGCTCGCTATCGAGAACGACCATGACCGCACTGATCGGATTGTTCGCCATCACCGCCATCCTCGCACTATTGGGCGGGGCGGCGCAGGCCTGGGGTGCGGACTCGCGCGAAGGCGAGCAAGGCGACATCGTCGGAGGCCAGGCCGGGCAGCTCTAGCTCCAGTCTCGAATATTCCCCGGGGTCCGCGGCCCAACACCTCGGTCAACCCCATTCTTGTCAGCCCGCTGGCGCGCAGGTCCGCGGGCTGACAAATTCCTGGGGGCCGAGCCGTGGGACGCGCGTTGCGCGGTCCTGGAGTCCCCTTGGTTCGTGCCGACGCAGACGATCGGCGCGCTCGCTGCATGAGCAATCCAAGGGGACGAGGCCGATAAGGGTCGCCGGTCGCGGTGAAGGGCCGGTTCCGGAGCTGCGGCTGAGCACGATCCCGCCCGTTGCGCGGCGGAGACCGGTGGCAAGAGCGGCCGTTCGTGCTCGCTCCGGCGGCTTGAGACAGTGGAACCCCAGGAATGCTCATGCAGGGAGCACGGACGAGGCCAAGGTTCGGGCCCGATGGCGGGCCGGGCCGGTGCCTGGCGCTCCGAGGGCTTCCTTGGCTGGATCAATTCTTCGTGCATGGTCGCTGCGCGCCTATGGCAGGTCGACTAGGAATCGGACCGACCGGAACGCGCTTGCGACAACGGGGGGTCGACCCGACCCCACGCTCGGGACGCGCTCGATGGCCGGCACGCTCGAGCCGATCAGGATCCAGGGTGGGCCTTGTTGGCGGACCGTGTGTTCGGAGCGACCATGCACGAAGAATCGGCGGGTCGAATGCCCGAAATCAGGCCGACCAGCCCCTAGCTGCCCAGGCATCCAAAATGCCCGACGGCCAGGGCGAGTCTCAATTCACCGGGAAGATCGCGGCCGACCGCGGACCAGACGGAACGCGGGCCGAACCACTCCGGCGTCTGGCCACCGGAAGCCGAAACTGATTGCGCGTGCAATAATCGCCGCGTTGGCCCAGGCAGTCCCCAAGCGTGGGCCGCCGGCCGACGGTTCGGGCATTGCGAGGCGCACCAATGATCCAGTCAGCGGCCACATCGGCCAGCTCGCGGGTTCCACCACCGTTGAGCCAGGAGAACACGCGGTACCAACCGGGCGTGTGCAACATCGGACCGGCCGAGATTGCCCGCCGGCGCCGGTCCGGTCATATCGGTGCG
The DNA here is from genome assembly GCA_963718285.1 of uncultured Chloroflexia bacterium. GTDB lineage: Bacteria > Chloroflexota > Limnocylindria > Limnocylindrales > CSP1-4 > Palsa-1033. The sequence goes on from CAVQYU010000003.1 coordinate 88,014, forward strand.
TTGATCACGATCGCGCTGCTGGCCGTCCTCGTCGCCCTCGACGTGCCAGCGCCGGTCCGTCTGCTGGTCGCGCTCCCGGCGGCCGGGGCGGCCTCGGGCTATCTCCAGGCCTTCTTCCGGTTCTGTGCCGGCTTCGCCTCGAAGGGCCTGTTCAACTTCGGTGCCATCGGCAGCCAGGAGCAGGTCGTCGATGCCGCGGATCATGCCCGGGATCGACGCCGGGCCAACCAGATCCTGCTGGGCAGCCTGGCCATCGGGCTGCTGGTCGGGATCGTGGCCGTGGCGCTGCCGCTATGACCGCCCCCGCCGAGCCACGATCGAGCGATCCTGCCGGGCTCGACCTGATCGAGCGAGTGGCCGAGGCCATCCGCGCCCACAACATCGAAGCCATCGTGGTCGACACGGGGGTGGAGGCGCACGACGCGATCGTGGCCATGATCCCCGAGGGTGCCGAGGTGCACTCGGGCAAGTCGAAGACGCTCGAGGACATCGGGATCCACGCCGAGCTCCTTGACGGGGACCGCTACGACGCGATCCGGCCCAGGATCATGGCCATGGATCGGGCCACCGAGGGCCGCCAGATCCGCAAGCTCTCGACCAGTCCCGACTTCATGCTCGGCAGCGTGGCCGCTGTGACCGAGGACGGAGCGCTGGTGGCCGCGTCCGGAACCGGCAGCCAGCTGGCCGGCTATGCCGCCGGCGCGGGCCGGGTCATCCTCGTGGTCGGCAGCCAGAAGATCGTACCGAACCTGGACGCGGCGCTGCGCCGGATCGACGAAGTGGCCTTCCCCTACGAGGATGAGCAGGTGATGGCCCGGCTGGGTGTCCACACCATCCTCGAGAAGCTCCTGGTCATCTACGGCGAGTGGACCGCCGGACGAACGACCGTGATCCTGGTGCGCGAGCCGGTCGGGGTCTAGGCCCGGTCGGGGTCTAGGCTCAGGCCCGGGCCAGCCCGGGCGCTGCGGCCACGTTCTCATCCCGGCTGCGATCGCGGCTCGTCTTGACGGCCTGCTCGATCCGGACGCTCAGCCGCTGGCCCGGCTGGAGGGCGATCAGCCACGAGAACAGCTGGCCGCTGCCCTGGTAGATCCGCTCGAAGCCCTCCTCGGAGTTCGAGACGGTCTCGATCGGTGCCCACCAGGCCTCGGCGGCTGGCTCCAGCCGGGTCTCCAGCCGGATGCCGACTGTCTCGTTGCCGGCCGCCACCTGATCGAGATCCGGCCCTGAGCCGCTCCCGTCGTGGGCCAGGCGCCGGCCGTCGACCTCGTGATAGGCCGCCGGGTTGGCGCCGCCACCGAGGAGCATGAGCGACCACTCCAGCCCGAACCGGGCGTCGATCCGGTCCTGGCCGCGATGCTCGAGGACCACCTCGAGGGCGAGCGTCGGCGCCCGACGCGTCCCGCCGATCTCGATCCGCTTGTCGACCAGGACGGCCTGACGGGCGCCGCTCTCGACGGAGCGGATCGAGCCCAGCCGGCGGGCCAGCAGGTGGCGGCGGTCGAGCTCGACCAGCTCGAACGGGCCATCGACGAAGTCGCCCAGCTCGGTCTCGTCGGCCGCGGCGAAGGCGGCCGGCGAGGTGTCGACGGGCAGGAACCGGATCAGGCCCGAGCGGCGCTCGTGGCTGTCGTAGTGGATCCGTTCGGCCAGGCCGCTCTCCTTGGCTCGGACGGCGTCATGGATCGAGACCACGCCGTGGGCCGGCGCGAATGGGCCACCGTCGGGGGCTTCGATGAGGGCCCGGTGGTAGGCCTCTGGCCGCCGGCGGAGGACACTCGCAAGGGCATGCCGGACGGGCCGGATATCCCAGGCTCCGATCCCGGCGCCGGCATCGAGCTTGATCCCGACCACCTGGCCCGAGCTGGCCAGGCGGACCTCGGCGATGCCGTCCAGGTCGAGGTCGATGAGCGTCCCGCCCCGGGCCGACGTGGCGGCCGCGGGGCCTTTGGCCCCCTGGTCGGCCAGGTCCTCGGCCGCGATCAGGTGCTCGGCCGTGGCCAGGCGCATGTGGGCGATGTAGATCCCGCCGAACAGGCCGTGCCAGTAGCAATCGTTCGACTGGCCCTGGTAGAGATGGTCGAGGGCCCGCGCCCGGGCCGGATCATCGACGGCCATGGCCGCGACCTTGGCGCTCGTCCGGAGCATCTGCTTGTGGAGGTCGTTGATCTCCCGGTAGCGGACCTGGAAGTTGCGCCAGAACCCGCCCCGCAGGTAGCGCCCTTCGGGGCTGCTCGTCCGAACGGCCGTCCGGAGCAGCCGCCCGAACTCGCGGCCTTCGTCCGGCGGCAGGGCCCACTCGCCCATCTCGGCATACGACCCGGTGGGCACGTAGGTCCGCCCGATCGGTGCATGCCGCTCGAGCCAGCTCGACGGAGTCACGCTGGTCAGCCAGTCGGCATTGGCTTCGATCGCCTCGAAGAACCGGTCGATCCAGCGGCGCGACCCCCAGCACTGGTCCCAGGTGGTCGGCCAGGCCCCGAACTTCTCGCCGTCGTCGCCCATCACCCCAATTCGCCCGCCGTCCTCGGTGGCGTGCTCCCGGAGGTAGCCGATCACGTCATCGACCTCACCGAACGGGATCCGGTAGCGGAGGCCCTGCTCGGTCCCGAAGACCGTCAGCAGGTGGCCCTGGTCCTCGGTGGTGTAGGCCCCCCACAGGCTGGCCTCGGGGATGGCCGCCGCGCGGAAGTGGGCGTCGTCGAGGATGGTCCAGTCGTAGCCGGCCCGGGCCAGGGCACTGGGCAGGTCCGGTTCCCAGACCCGCTCGGCCAGCCACGCCCCGCGGGGCCGAACGCCGGTCGTCCGCTCGAGCTCGTCGGCCATCCGCTCGAGCTGGCCGACCCGGTCGCGCTCGGGCAGCGAGGCCAGGACCGGCTCGTAATAGCCCCCGCCGAGGAGCTCGATTCGACCGGACCCGACGAGCGCCCGGAGGCGGGCCAGGAAGGCCGGCTGCTCACGGCCCAGCCAGTCGAGCAGGGGCCCGGAGTAGTGCAGTGAGAGGCTGATCCCGGGGTGCCGTTCGATCGCCTCGAGCATCGGCCGGTAGGCCTGCTCGTAGACCTGCCCGATCACCCAGCCGAAGTTGCCGACCGGCTGGTGGTTGTGGATCGCGAGCGCCAGGGCGATCCGGTTGGGCACGACGCTCAGCCGGCTCCGGGCGACGGGACGACGACGCCGGCGGCGGGCAGGTACAGCTGCTCGGTGTACTCGTGGAGCATCCGGGTGGTCGAGAAGCGCCAGATCGTCGAGGCAATCGAGGCCCGCATCCGCTCGGTCCAGCCCGCCGGCACGCCGCTCGGCCCGCGCTCGTAGTAGCGGGGCACGATCTCGTCCTCCAGGATCCGGTACAGGTCGAGGGCATCGGCCCAGTCCTGGGCGCCCTCGTCGGCGTTCTGCTCGCGGCCGCCGATCGCCCAGCCGTTGTCGCCGGTCCAGCCCTCGTCCCACCAGCCATCGAGGACGGAGGCATTGACGACGCCGTTCTGGGCCGCCTTCATGCCGCTCGTCCCGGACGCCTCCAGCGGCCGGCGCGGGTTGTTCAGCCAGACGTCGACACCCTGGACGAGGAACCGGGCGATCCGCATGTCGTAGTCCTCGAGGATGAACACCCGCCCGCGCAGGGCGGCCGACCGGGAGCGCTCGAAGATCTGCTGGATCACGCCCTGGCCCGGCCGGTCGGCCGGATGGGCCTTGCCGGCGAAGACGATCTGGACCGGTCGATCGGGATGCCACAGCAGGCGGGCCAGTCGCTCGACGTCGGTGAACAGCAGGCCCGCCCGCTTGTAGGTCGCAAAGCGGCGGGCGAAGCCGATCGTCAGGATCTCCGGGTCGAGGACCTCCTCGAGCTGCTCGAGGACGATCGGGGCCTCGCCGTGGCGGGCGAACTGGCTGCGCAGGCGCTTCCGGGCGAACATCGCGAGCTCGCTCTTCTGGCGCTGGTGGGCGGCCCACAGGTCGCGGTCGGAGATCCTGGCGAGGCGCTCCCAGAAGCGCCCGGTTGCGGGTGCCGGGTCGAGGTCGTCGAGGTCGGCCCCAAGCGTGTTCGCGTACAGGCCGTTCATCTCGGTCCCGACCCAGGTCGGGGCATGGACGCCGTTCGTGATGCCCAGGATCTGGCGCTCGCCGAGCATCGGCGACCAGGTCGCGTTGGCCGTCACGGCATGGAGCTGGCTGACGGCGTTGGCGCCGGACGAGAGGCGCAGCGAGAGGGCGGTCATGTCGAACTGGCGAGGATCGTCGTCGACGCCCCGGCCGAGCTCGAGCAGGAGCTGCTCGAGGTCGACAGGTGCTCCGGGCTTCGACGCAGGACGGACCGGCGATTCGCCGGACGAGATCGGCGTCGAAGCGCTCGTTGCCGGCCGAGACCGGGGTGTGGATCGTGAACACGCTCGTCGCGCGGACCTGCTCGAAGGCCTGCCTCGAAGGCCGAGCCGGCGGCGACCAGCTCCCGGGCGCGCTCGGCCAGCAGGAAGGCACTGTGGCCCTCGTTGAGGTGCCAGGCCGCCGGCTTGATCCCGAGGGCCCGGATCGCCCGGGTGCCGGCGACGCCCAGGACCAGCTCCTGGTGGAGGCGCATCTCGCGGCCGCGGACGTACAGGATGTGGCTGATCGGCCGGTCGGCCTCGTCGTTCTCGTTGATGTCGGTGTCGAGCAGGAGGGTCGGGACGCGGCCGACCTGGGCCACCCAGACCGCGACATGGAGGGTCCGGCCGGGCAGGTCGATCGTCACCCGGTCAGCGGGTCGCCGTAGCGATCGGCGACCGGCAGGACCGGCAGGCGGGCGAGGTCGTAGTCGGGGTAGGCGTGCTCCTGGTGGCCGTCGGCGTCGATCGTCTGGCGGAAGTAGCCCTTCCGATACATGAGGCCGACGCCGATGAACGGCAGGGCCATGTCGGAGGCGGTCTTGAGGTGGTCGCCGGCCAGCACGCCGAGGCCGCCCGAGTAGATCCCGAGGCTCTCGTAGAAGCCGTACTCGGCGCAGAAGTAGGCGATCGGGCCCTCGAGCGGGCTGGCCGTACTGGCGCTGGAACCAGTGGTTGCGGCCGTTGGCCAGGTAGGCGTCGAGGTCGGCGATCACCGCGGCGTACTCGACCAGGAAGTCCTGGTCCTCGAGCAGGGTCCGCCAGTCGACGGCGCCTTCGAGCACGGCCACCGGGTTGCGATAGCGGGTCCAGGCGGCCGCGTCGATCCGGTTGAAGAGGACCTTGGCCCGGGGATGCCAGCTCCACCACAGGTTGTAGGCGAGCCGGCGCAGGCCTTCGAGCTGGGGTGGCAGGCGGAACGGCGCGCCGGGCATCGTCGGCACGCGAACGAGGGGATCCATTCGCGGCGAATGATAGGCGAGCGAGCGGGCGGCCGGCGGGGCACCGACAATGGGCCGATGCGAATCGTCTCGGTTGCCGCCGAATGCGAGCCCTGGGCAAAGGCCGGCGGCCTGGGTGACGTGGTCGATGCCCTGGCCCGCGGCCTGGGCCGGACCGGGGCCCTCGACGGGCCCGTCGACGTCTTCCTGCCGGCCTATCGCTCGGTCAGCCTGCCGGCCGGGCTGCGCCGTCGAGGAGCTGCGCCCTGGTCGTGCCCGGTCCCTACGCCGGCCCGGTCGCGATCCGCTCGGTCCTGACCCACGGCTACCGGCTGCGCCTGGTCGACGCCCCGGCTGCCTTCGACCGCGACGGGATCTACGGCTTCGACGACGATCCCTGGCGCTTCGGCCTGCTCGGGCGGGCGGCCCTCGAGACGCTGCGGGTCGAGGCTCGAAGCCGATCGACCTGCTCCACGTCCACGACTGGCACGCGTCCGCCCGCTGGTCCTGCGCGACCGGTTCTACGCCGGCGACCCGATCGTCGGCCGAGGCCGGCTGGCCTCGATCCTGACGATCCACAACCTGGCCTACCACGGCTGGGTCGACCGGGCCGGCCTGGCCAGCCTCGGGCTGGCCCCCGGCGACCGGGTCGTCGCACCCGGTGCCGCCGGGATCGATCTGCTGTGGGCCGGGATCGAACGGGCCGGACCTGGTCAATACCGTCAGTCCCGACGTTTGCCGCCGAGGCCCTCACGCCGGCGGTCGGCTTCGGCCTCGACCCGACCCTGCGCTGGAAGGCGGGCCAGCTCGACCTCGCCGGGCGGCCGCGATTCTTCGGGATCCTCAACGGGATCGACCCGGCGGTCTGGGACCCGGCCGACGGATCCCGACCTGGCCGCGCCGTACTCGACCGGTCCGATCTGACCGGCAAGGCGGCCTGCCGGGCCGACCTCCTCGATCGGGTCGGCTTCGATCCGGGCGACGACGGCCCGGTCCTGGGAATGATCGGCCGGCTCGATCCCCAGAAGGGCTTCGACCTGCTGGCCGAGGCGGCCCCGCGCCTGCTCGAGTCGGGCGCCCGGCTGATCGTCCAGGGCAGTGGCGACCCGGCCCTCGCCGAGCCGTTCCGCGCCCTCGCCCGGCGCCGGCCCGACCGGATCGTCCTGAACGAGCGCTTCGACCGGGCGATGGCCCGCCGGATCTACGCCGGGGCCGACCTGTACGCTGATGCCCAGCCGGTTCGAGCCGTGCGGCCAGGGCCAGATGATCGCCCTGCGCTACGGGACGCCGCCGATCGTCCACCGGACGGGCGGCCTGGCCGACACGGTCGTCGACGAGTACCTCCAGCCGCAGGGCGGGCACGGGCTTCGTCTTCGAGCATCCGACGGCCGATGGCCTGGCCTGGGCCTGCGAGCAGGCCTTGGAGACCCGGGCCGATGGCCGCGGCCTGGGCCGGCGCTCGTCGCCCGGGGGATGGCCGTCGACCACGACTGGGCATCGGGACCGACGGCGGCCTACCTCGACGCGGATCGGCGGGCGGTCGCCCTGGCGCCGCGGAAGGGGCCAGGGCGCGACCGGCCGGCGCGACGGCCGGCTGGGGCACCGGGCAGCCCGACTCCGCCCCCGACCCGCCCAGGGCGGCCGCGCTGATGGTCCCGGCGTGTCAGAATCGGCAACCTGATCCCCCTGATCCCCGGAGGTGTCCATGGCCCGCCAGTTCGTCGTCGAGCTCCCGAACCAGCCCGGTGCGCTCGCGTACCTGGTCGGAGGCGCTCGCCGAGCGCGGGGTCGACCTGCGGGCGATCGGCGGCGGGAGCATGGGCGAGACGGGCCACGTGATCATGACCACGGCCGATGACGACGGCGCCCGGGCCGTCCTCGAGGCGGGTGGCTACACGTTCATCGAGGGCGAGTCGATCCTGGCCGAGGTCGGCGACCGGCCCGGCGGGATGGCCGGCGTGACGCGCGAGCTCTGCCGACGCCGGGGTCAACATCATCGGCCACCTGTTCCTGGGCCGATGGGGCGACCGGGCGATGTTCACGTTCGTCGTGGACGACCCGGACAAGGCCCGGCCGATCCTCGAGCGCAAGCCCTAGCCGCGCGACGCGGGCCGCCAGATGCGCTTCGACCGGATGATCACGGCGGTCGACGCCCACGCCGCCGGCGAGCCCGGCCGGGTGATCACCGGCGGCGTCCTCGACGTCCCGGGCGCGCACGATGCTCGACAAGATGGTCCACCTGCGCGACCACGCCGACGACCTGCGCAAGCTGATGCTGCGCGAGCCGCGCGGCTACCCGGCGGCCAACTGCAACCTGATCCTGCCGCCGACGATCCCGGGCGCCGATGCCGGCTACGTGATCATGGAGCAGGTCGAGTATCCGGCGATGTCGGGCTCGAACACGATCTGCGTGGTCACCGTCCTGATCGAGACGGGATGGTCCCGGTCGTCGAGCCGGTCACGACCCTGCGGCTCGAATCGCCGGCCGGCCTGATCGAGGTCCAGGCCGAGGTCCGCGACGGCCGGGTGCTGAGCGTCACGTTCCGCAACGTGCCGGCCTTCGCGGTCCACCTCGACGCGGTCGTCGAGGTGCCCCAGCTGGGCTCGGTCACGGTCGACGTCGCCTGGGGCGGCATGTTCTACGTGATCGCCGACGCCGAGCGCGTTCGGCCTGCGGATCACGCCCGGACGAGGCCCGCGACATCGTCCGGATCGGCGAGATGGTCAAGCTCGCGACCCAGGAGCAGCTGCCCGTCCGCCATCCCGAGAATCCGGACCTGACGACCGGCGTGACGATCTCGCAGATCTCGGGACCGGCCCACCTGCCCGGCTCCAGCCCGGCGCAACGCCGTGATCGTGTCGACCGGCCAGGCCAGCTGGGACCGGCCGGAGAGCTGGACCGGCGCGATCGACCGCTCGCCGTGCGGCACCGGCACGAGCGCGAAGATGGCCTGCGAGCACGCTCGCGGCCGGCTCGGCCTGAACGAGGCCTTCGTCCACGAGGGCATCCTGGGCACGACGTTCACCGGTCGCCTGGTGCGAGGCGACAGCGTCGGCGACCGGCCGGCGGTGGTCCCCACGATCACCGGCCGGGCCTGGATCACCGGCTTCGCCCAGTACGTCCTCGCGCCCGACGACCCGTTCCCGACCGGCTACACCCTGACCGACATCTGGGCGACGGCGCACGGCGCGACGCTAGAACTGCGGCTTGACCGCCATGAAGAAGACGATCAGGACGAGCAGGACCGTCAGGAAGATCCCGCCGTTCTGGGCCCGCTTGGCGAGGGCCAGGAAGGCCGGCGGAGGCGGACCGGGAGGCGTGCCCGGGGCCGGCGGCGGGGCGGACTCGACCAGGTGGATCATCGACTCGACCGTCCGCGCCTGGACGGCGATCGCGAAGACGATCGCGATGAGGTAGAGGACGATCCCGGCGGCCAGCCAATGGGTCGCGGTCGAGATCGAAGCCGACGGTCCAGATCAGGCCGATGCCGGTGATGCCCTGGAAGATGCCCAGGGGGATGATCAGCCGGCGCTCGACCACGTCGGTCAGCTTCAGGCCGAAGAGCGCGCCGGACGGCATCTTGCGCGACTGGCTGGCGATGATCGGCAGCACGAACGACGGACCGAAGGCGGCGATCGCGCCCATCACGTGCAGGAACAGGAAGATCGTCGCGAGTGGGCTCAAGGCGAACCCTCCAGCTGCTCGACGGCCTGGGTAGTCCGGGCCATTGTGGCCTGCCCGGGCCACGCTCGCAGGTCCGCCGCAGCCTCGCCCGGTCAGGCCGGCGCGAACCGGCCGGTCCGGGGCGCGATCCCGAGCCGATCGAGCAGGTCGTCGAGCTCTTCGAGGGTGGTCGGGTCGAGGGTCGGCGCCAGGCCCCGGGTCCGATGGGTGGCGAAGACGCCCCGCCGGCGGAGGACCTCCTTGCGGATCGCCAGGCCGACGACCTGCTGCGCCTCGAACTGGATGAGCGGCAGGTAGCGGTCGAAGAGCAGGCGCCGCGGAGCGCAGGCTGGCCGCCTCGACTGCGTTCGCGGATCGGCGCGCAGGATCTCCGGGTAGGCGAAGCCGGTCATCGTGCCGCAGGCGCCACGGCGCAGCTCGCCGAGGGCCGAGACCCCGCCGAGGCCACCGAAGACGTCGAGCTCGGGATCGCCGGCCAGGAGCCGGCCGATCTTGGGTGGGGTGGGCGGGTCCTCGATCTTCATCGTCCGGCTGCCGCTGGCCGGCCGCGGCCGCCAGGAGGGTGCTGACCGGAATGAGCACGCCGGTCGCGTTGGGCTCGTCCTGGATGACCAGGGGCAGGCCGCCGGTCGCGGCCTGGCGGAAGTAGGCGGGCAGCTGGTCGACGTTGCGCAGGAGCGGGGGAGCCGCGACCATCGCCGCGCAGGCGCCGAGCTCGCGGGCCTGGCCGATCAGCTCGAGCGTCGCTGGCGAGCGCGGCGCCGGAGCAACCGACGGCGATCGGCAGGCGTCCGGCCACCGCCTCGAAGATCGCCGCGAGGGCGGCAGCGCGCTCGGCCGGGGTGAGGGCGCCCGGCTCGGCCATCACGCCCATCACGGTCAGGCCATCGACGCCCCAGCGCGAGCGCTCGCCTCGGCCAGCCGGCGCGAGGCTGACGCCAGGTCGAGCTCGCCTCGCTCCCGAACGGGGTCGGCACGATGTACCAGGTGCCGCGCATCCGCATCAGGGCCGCCGGTCCGGCCGGGCGCCGTCATCGACAGGTCCCAGGTCAGCATCACGTGGCTCGACTCCTCGGTGGTGCCGCGTCGCCGGTAGGTCGCCAGGGCGGCGTCGTTGTCGTGGTCGGTCATCACCCACAGGTCGTAGCAGCCGCGGGCCCGGGCGATCGCCAGGAGGGCCTCGACCAGGGCGGTGCCGATGCCCCGGCGTCGGAATGGCTCGTCGACGGCCAGCTCGTACAGGAACATCTCGGTGCCCTTGTCGGGATGGGTCAGCTCGACCCCGCTCACGAAGCCGGCCGGGACCGCCTCCTGGAAGGCCATCAACAGGTAGTGCCCGGGGCTCGCCAGGAACCGCTCGGAGGTGGCTTCGTCGGGGGGCGAGTCGAACAGGTGGCCGGCGGCCACGATCTGAGGACCATCGCCCGGCTGGAGCTGCCGGATCGTGGCGAGCGTCACTCCGCCTCCGCCGGCCCGGGACGCCCTGGCCCGATGCCGAACACGAGGACAGGCCGGCCCTCGTCATCAAGGAAGGTCAGGACATCGTCCACGCGGATGAAGCCGGTGGCCCGGTTGAGATTGGCCAGGTAGGCCCCCTCCAGCTCCATCGCCGGCTCCGGGCAGGCCATCCGGGTCGAGATCGCCTGGCTGATCTCGATCTTCGTACCGGCCACCAGGCAGGCGGCGCTGTACTGATTGCAGGCCGATCGCCCGGCGATCCGGCCGCCGCCGATCGTAGCGGTCACCGGCATGTCCGGGTCGGCCGCCACGAGCCCGTCCTGGTCGTATGAAGTCAGCGTCCAGGCGCCTTCGAGCGGGCTGCGCCCTCGAGCGTCCTCGTTCCGTCACGCCAGGGACTCCTGGGCGGGTCCGCCTGCCTCGACCGTCCGAGCCTGGACCCAGGCCGCCCCGAGCAGCAGGCCCTGGCAGATGAACGACAGCCAGATCATCGACGCCAGCAGGGCCACGAGCGCGCCGTAGACCTGGAGCGAGCCCACCAGCCGCGGGGCGAGGACGGCGAAGAACTGGGTGAGGGCCGCCCCGGCCACGCCGACCACGATCGCCGGCCCGCGGATCGCCCGCCAGGACGGCTGGCGGGTCGGCACGTAGCGGTAGATCAGGCCGGCAATCGTGCAGAAGAACAGGACGTTGAGCAGGACCGAGCCGGCGACCGAGGCAACCAGCGAGGCGAGCGGGCCCTCGCCCGACGGAGACGAAGCGGCCAGCCCACTGAGGAGGCTGACCCCCAGGAACCCGGCGACGCCCAGGGCGACCGCGATGAGCACGGCCAGGACGCCCCGGATTCCGCGCTGGACGGGATTCCGACGGACGCTGCCCTCGAAGATCCGGCTGATGGCTCGGTCGAGCGCGTCGTACAGCCGGCTGGCGCCCCAGGCCAGCGCCACGAAGCCCAGGATCGAGTTGGCCAGGGCCCCGTTGGCCATCCCGGTGAGGGCCTGGTTGAAGAAGATCGCGAGGGGCGGAAAGCGCTCCGACAGGTCGCTCGTCAGGCTGGCCAGGCGGGCCGGGTCGGATAGCAGGAGGCCAGCCAGCCCGAGCAGCAGCAGGATCGCCGGCAGGAGGGCGAACAGCGAGCTGAAAGCCAGCCCGGCCGCCAGCAACCCCCCGCCCGCCTGCTCGTAGGCGTGCATGACGCTCATGACCGCGCGCACGACCGGGATGCGCAAGGCCCGGGCAATCAGCCCGTCGAGCCCTTTCACCTGCTCCGGAGTCCGGGATCAGGCTCGAGCCGCGGCGGCACTGCGCAGGACGGCCGAGCCACGGTTCAGGCCGGGCTGCGGGATTCCGACAGCTCGCGCAGGGACAGCTCCAGCGCATTTGTCGTGGCGATCTGGGAGACGATCCCGCCGGCCCCGATCAGCAGCCAGATGACCAGCCAGAACGGCTTGTCGGCGAGTGGCGAGAGGAGCCCGTTGCCGAAGTCCGCCGTGTTCACCACCCCGAACAGGAGGGCCAGGCCGCCGGCCACGGCGGCTGCGCCGTTGAGCGCCGTCGCCACGATGACCACGTACTTGGGGATGGCCAGGGCGAAGAACGCGTAGGCCGCCGCGACCCCAACGGCGAGGGCAATGACGAACTGGAGGACGCCTGGTCCGATCCCGATCGCGGCCAGTACCCCAGTGGCCAGGATCCAGCCCAGCGAGCCGCCCACGAGGCCGACCGCAAACCACCACAGGAAGTACGACAGCGCGGCAAAGGCCAGGGCCACGACCAGGCCCACCACCCAGCCGATGACCGTGCTCAGGAAGCCATCGCCGAACAGGGCATGGATGGCGTCCCCGCCGATGATGAAGCCAACGAAGAAGGCCCAGATCGGCAGCAGGACCAGGAACAGGCGGTAGCCGCCGAAGGCGAAGGCGGCACCGGCCACGATCGCTACCAACGAGATGACCAGCGTTTCGAACGTCATTGCTTCCCTCCCGGGGGTGAATCAGACGCGCTCGACTTGGCCGCCAGCTGGCGGGCCCGCGCTTTGGACTCACGGGCGGGATGATTGTATGCGGCAGTTCCAGCTGTGAACGGGCAATTTGGGTGGTCCAAACGCCCGCCGTTGGGGCGCGGGGCCGTGCGGCCGGATGCTACCCTCAGCCCGTCGGATTGCGCCCAGCGTCGACCCAGCCACGCAATGCCGGCCAGATCGACAAGGGAGCTACCGTGAGCGCAACTCCACCAGCCCAACGTCACGGACGGTTGCGCCGCTTCGGTACCGGCTTCTTCCTCGTCCTGGTATGCCTCCTGGTCGTGGTCGCCAACCTCGCGACGTGGACCCAGCAGACGATCCTCAACACCGACCGCTACGTGGCCGTGGTCGGTTCCGTGCCCTCCAACCCGGCCGTCCAGGAAGCGATCGCCGACCGGGTATCGAGCCAGGTCGTGGTCGCCCTCGACCTGCAGGACCGGATCGCCGGGATCCTGCCCGACAGGGCCAGCGCCCTGGCCGCGCCGATCACCGCCGCGCTCCAGGACCGGATCCGGACCCAGGTCCTGACGATCGTCTCCTCGGACGCCTTCGCCCAGCTCTGGGTCACGGCGCAGCGGGCCCTGCACGAGCAGCTGGTGCGCGTCCTGCGCGGCGAATCGACGGTGATCACGATCGACCAGGACACCCTGTACCTCAACCTGCTGCCGCTGATTGGGACCGTCGTCAGCCAGCTCCAGCAGCAGGGCATCATCCCGGCCAGCGTGACCCTGCCGGACTTCAGCGCGGTCGATCCTGACCAGGTCCGCGACCAGCTCCAATCAGCCCTCGGGATCACCCTGTCGCCGACGTTCGGGCAGCTGCCCCTGGTGCAGACGGCCGCCCTGCGCCAGGCGCAGCTGTTCGTGAAAATCCTGGACGCCCTCGTGATCGTGCTATGGCTCCTCGTGGTCCTGTTCGCCGCGCTCGCGCTGTGGGCCTCCGCCAACCGGCGCCGGATGGCCATGATGCTGGGCGCCGGTGCCGTCATCGCGCTGCTCCTGAGCCGCCTCCTGATCGGTGGCATCGAGTCGGCCGTGATCTCGTCCATCTCGGACACTGGGTCGGCGGCCACGGTCAAGGCCATCGTCGATGACGTGCTGGCCAACCTGTTCATGTTCCTGTGGTGGTCCGTGGGCGTCGCGGCCCTGATCGGCCTGATCGCGTTCTTCCTCGGCCGTCCCCGGCCGGCCCGGCCAACGCTGCCGAGTGGCACGACGGTCGGCCGGGCGCAGCTATCGAACGACGGCCTGCGCACGTGGAGCCGGGCTCATGTTCGACAGCTGCGCTGGGTCCTGCCCGGGATCGTTCTCGCGATCGTGGCGGTCCTCGAGGTCGGCCTCGAGATGGTCGTCCTCGTCGTGGCCGTCATCGCCCTCGTCGAGCTCGGCCTGAATGCGCTTCACCAGGGACACGACCGCCGCCCCGGCCGCGCCCGCCACGGACGAGCCGGAGCCGTCGCCCGCCTGAGCGGGTTGACTGGACCGGTCAGCCTCGCCGAATCTCCTTGATGTTGTCGGTGAAGGTCAGGACGGCCAGCCCGCCCAGGGCCGCGATCAACAACAGGCCGGCGAACTGGTAGACCAGGATCACGGCGGCGATCACGGCCAGGAACAGGATGAAGCGCAACAGGAGGACCGTGACCCGGCGGCGGAAGGCCGCCTCGAGGAGCGAGTACGTGGCGATGCCCGCGATGATCGCGACCCACCAGCGCATCACCCCGAAGTAGGTCAAGGCCAGGATCGCGATGATCACCACGCTGATGCTCATCGCCGCCCAGAGCTCGACGAAGCGGCCCTGGCGGGTGAGCTCGGGTGGGACCGGGTGGTGGGCGTGCTTGAGGTGGCCCCGGGGATCGCCGAAGTTGCCCAACTTGATCTGAGCCAGCTCGGCGCGCCCGGCTCGAATCGTGTCCTGGAGCTGGGCCTCCCGGGTGCGCCCGGCGTTGATCTCGGCTTCCTTGCCGCGCAAGGTCGCGGATTGCTCGGCGTACAGCCCGGCGTAGACCTGGTCCGAGGCCAGGGCTCGCACCTCGAGCTCGAGCCCGTCGAGGGTGCTGCCCTTCTTCTCGTTTTCCGCCCGCAGGGCGGTCAGCTCCCCCTCGAGCTGGCCAAGGCGCTCCTCGAGGGCCTTGGCCGCCCGGAATGGGGGCGCGACCTTGCTCAGGCCGGCCCAGCCGAGCGGGTCGTTCCAGGTCTGGCGGACGGTCCCGTTGCGGCCGTACTTGGGACCGGCCGGGGCGCGCTCCCCGGCGAACCGGTCGAACGTGTCCAGGCCGAACAGGCCGCGGTAGCCGTCGACCCAGGGCGTGTCGTCGCCAATGACGACCGCCGACCAGGCCTCTCCGTCGGCCCCGCCGATCGCGACCCCATCGCCCCGGGCGTAGTCGATGAACGGGATGCTCAGGGCCAATTCGATCTTGGCCGCAAGGTCGCCCGGATCGGCCTGGCGGAGCGTGTCCCGCCAGAAGGTGCGCAGGCCCTGCAGGAAGCCGCGCACCGGTCGGAGAGCGGGCAGGGGAGCGGCCGTGAGGTATTCGCCGGCCTCGAAGTAGGCCGCATGCGAGCCCGCTCCAGGATTGATGACCGGATGATCGCCGCTCTTGACCAGGAGCGGGTCGTCCCAGCGCCGGCGCAGCTCGTCGCCCGAGTAATCATGGGCGGCGCAGGCGATCCAGACCGGGTTCGGTCCGCCCGGGGCATCCTCGAGGAAGACCAGGATCTGCTCCCAGTCCGACTCGTGATCGTTGGCTCCGGAGAAGGTGGAACGCCAGTCGTTCATGAAGTAGAAGTACATGTAATGGAGCGCGATCCAGCCATCCCGGCGGACCACTCGCCCGTGGTACACGAAGCGGGCATCGTGCTTGCGCACGTCCTGGTACTTGACCGAGGCGGCCGCCGTGGTTCCGCCGGGCACGCTGCCGCGGAGCAGGAGCGATGCTGTGAAGCCGGTGTCGACGAGGCGGGCGAACAGGCCCACCCGGGTCAGCCGGCTTGGAGCATGGAACGGGATCCGGTCGGGCCGTCGATTCCAGCGAGCCAGCTCGAAGCTGCCCATCGGGCGTTGGACCAGCCGGAGCGACAGGGTCTCGCCGGGCTTCGCCTCGTACGAGATGAGCTTCTCCTCGGTCAGCTCGCCGACCGGCACGAGCAGGTCGCGATCACGTCCCGAACGGCCCACGAACAGGTCGCACTCGGGGAGGTACGACTCGACTGCGGCCGGAAAGAAGAGCTCGCCGTCGGTGTAGTGGAGGGCCGGGGCGTAGGCCTCGAGCAGCTCGGCGTCCGTGGTCATGGGTCCTGGTCCGTGGCGGCCTCGAGGACGACGCTGGTGGCCTCCATCGGCGGCCGCAGGAAAACCGCCTTGACCTCGCGCTGGTTGAGGTAGAGGGCCGCGACCGCCGCGATCGCCATCGTGATGAAGTTGGGATCGCCGTAGACGTACAGGACGATCTGGAGGAGCAGGCCGACACCCGCCATCAGCATCAGGGCGTACCAACCGGCCCGCCACAGCAACCAGATCGCCACGGCCGATGCGATGTAGATCACGCCCGAGGCAATCGTGACCACCTGGAAAGCCGTGTGATCCGTGATCAGCGAACCAAGTGAGCCATAGCGGGCGCTCACCACACCCAGGCCGGCGAGGATCGACTGGACCCCCGAGATCAGGCCGAATGCAGCCAGCAAGGCCACCCCGAGCGGGCGCCGGGGCAGGTCGGCGGCTGGGCCGGAGGCTGCCGTGGGGTCTGGCGTGGCGTCTTGTGGGGCGGTCATCGGTGCGGCCATCCGCTCAGTCTGGGCTTGTCCTAGCTCTGATCGTTCTGTTGCTCGGCCAATCGCTTGTCGACTTCCTTGTCGACCTGGTCGGCACGTCGCTGCTTCGCCCGGCGCACAAGGATGAACCCGATCACCCAGGGCCAGAGCAGGCTGACGATGGCCCCGATGATGACCGCCGTGCCGTACTTGGTGCTGGCGTCACCGCTCGCGGCGTCGAGCAGGACGAGGGCGACGTAGGTGACGACTGCACCCAGCAGGATCCCGATGATTCGTTGCAAGAGAACCTCCCTGATGGGCTGGGGCGATACGCCCGCCGACGACCGGGCCGGGGCCTAGGTCCGGGTCTCGCCCGAGGTGGCGAACGCGCGCTTGACCTCGGGTTGATTGAGGTACCAGTAGACGATCACGGGGAAGAAGCCATCAGCAACGGCGTAGGCCAGGCTGCCGGTGGCCAGCAGCCCGAAGAAGGCCGAAAGGAGGCCAAGCGTCGCCAGGACCCAACCGACCAGCCAGGCCCACGGCCGGAGCTGCCAGGCGGCCACCCCAACCCCGACCTGGACCAGGCCGACGAGCAGGGCGAAGAGCCCGATCCAGAACACACCGGTGCCGGACGGGGTGAGGTCGAAGATCCGAAGGCCCATCATCAGCGCCCCCCAGAAGGCCGTCAGAGCCCCCTGCGTGGCCATGAGCAATCCCAGCAGGAGCACACCCATCGGCGTGTCGCGCATTGCACACCCCTTCCGCCCGAGCGTCGCCTGAGCTGGCGACACAACGGTCCTTGGAGTATGGCACGTTCGAATCGGTGCTCGGGACCGCTCCTAGGGCACGAGCACGGACAGCGCGCCCGGCCGAATCCAGGTCTCGAGCGACCCATCGGGATAGGTGTCGCCATCGACCTGGGTTGGCTGGGCGGGGTCGACCTCGACCCGGACGTGGCGGCCGGACAGCCGGATCGCCGAGCCGGAGCGGGAGGTCCCCAGCGTGTCCGTCGTCAGCAGCTCCAGGGCGCCCCGGATCCCACCCACCAGCCCGCCCCGGGGCAGGACGAAGACGTGGAGCAGGCCGTCGCGAGGGTCCATCGGCAGGCGCGGCCGGAGCCGCCCGGGAATGGCCTCCCCGCAGTTGGCGATGAGGATGACGAAGGCCTCGATCTCGCTGCGCGAGCCATCGACGGTGATGATCGTCGGTCGCGGCGTGAGGTGCTCGCGCACGCGAACGGCGCTCATGAAATAGGCCGCCACGCCATAGCGCCGCTTCGCCTCCGCGGTCGTCGCGGCAATCAGGCGCGCATCGAAGCCGGTCCCGCAGGCCACCGTGAACGAATCTGTCAGGCGCCCCGCCGGGTCGCCCTTGGCGGAGGACCCGGGACCGACGTGGACGCTGCCCAGGTCGAACGGCTGGCCGGATCCCCTGGTCAGGTTGCCGATCGCCTGGGTCAGGTTGCGCGGCACCCCCACCGAGCTGGCGTAGAGGTTGCCCGTCCCGCACGGCACGATGCCAACCTGGACGCCGGTTCCGGCCAGCGTCCCGGCGGCGTCGCGGACGGTCCCATCGCCGCCGAGCACGGCCACGATCGAGGACCGGCTCGCAACGGCCTGGACGGCAGCCGCCCGAACGGCAGCCGGCGTGCCCGCTTCGATCACTCGGACCTCGCCCACGCCCCGTGCGTGGAGGGCGCCGATCGTCCGCACGACGATCCGGGCGCGCGTGGCCGGTGCCCGAATTCGCGAGGCGAACGGGCTCACGATCAGCGTTGCCGAGTTCGAGGCGGGCACAGAGCCAGCCTAGCGGGTCCGCTTCGCGTGGTAGCGTTCCGTAGCCGGCGGGAGTAGCTCAGTTGGCAGAGCGTCAGCCTTCCAAGCTGAATGTCGCGAGTTCGAACCTCGTCTCCCGCTCCAGGTGTTAGTTCGCGTGGAGGAGATGCCGGATCATGCGCTACAGGAACGTGATCATCGTGGTGGCGGCGCTGTTGGTCGCAGCGTGCAGCTCCCCAGCGAGTCCGTCCACGCCGGGTACGAGCCCGGCCGGCAGCAGCCAGGCCGGGCAGACCCTGACGCCCGGTCAGTCGCACCTGCTGTGGGCCAACAATGGACCGGCCGGGAACACGCTCGGCGGCGCGAACCTCGACGGCACCAACGCCATCCCCGGCTTGATCAATGCCGGCGCCCGGCCCTGCTTCGTGGCCCTGGATTCGACCTACGTCTACTGGTCGACCCAGTTCGGCGGCACGATCGGGCGAGCGCGGCTCGATGGCACGGGTGTTGATTTGAATTTCATCACCCACCTCCAGCAGCCGTGTGGCGTGGCCGTCGATGCCAAATACATCTACTGGGCCGGGTTTGCCAGCGGCACGATCGGCCGAGCCAGCCTCGATGGCTCCACGGTCAGCGCGAACTTCATCACCGGGATCCACAGTCCCTGTGGCGTTGCCGTTGACGCCGACCACGTCTACTGGGCGTCGTCGGGAGGCGGCACCATCGGCCGGGCCAGCATCCTGGGCGCAGGGGCCGGGGCCACGGACAGCTTCATCACTGGAGCAGACGCCAACTGCGGGGTCGCCGTCACGAGCCAGTACGTGTACTGGGCCGGCACGAAGGCGATCGGCCGGGCCGCGCTCGACGGCAGCGCGGTCAATGCCGCCTTCGTCAGCGGGGTGAGTGGCGGCTGCGGCGTGGCCGTTGATGCAGCCCACATCTACTGGGGCAACCAAAATCTCCACCCGGCCCAGGATGGAACGACGATCGGACGGGCAAACCTCGACGGTTCGAGCGCGAATCAGGCCTTCATCACCGGTGCGATTGGCCCGTGCGGCGTGGCCATCCAGCCCTGAGTTTGATGGTCGAGCTGGCGCTCGAGGACCCGGCGACGGCCGACGCACGCTGGTGCCTGGGCCAATACTTCGAAGAGCTCAACCGGCGTTTTCCGACCGGCTTCGATTCGTCCCGGAGCATCCCGGCCGACGACGAGCAACTGCGGCTGCCGCAAGGCTTGCTCCTGGTCGTCCGACTCGACGGTCGACCGGTCGGGTGCGGCGCGCTCAAGCTTCACGGCACTGAGCCGGCCGAGCTCAAACGGATGTGGGTGGCGCCGGACGCGAGAGGGCTCGGCGTCGGCCGGCGCCTCCTGGCCGAGCTCGAGCAGCAGGCTGTCGCCCACCACGTGTCGGTGCTTCATCTCGAGACGAACGCCAGCCTCACCGAGGCGATCGCCCTGTACCGCTCGAGTGGCTACACCGAGGTTGCGGCGTTCAACGACGAGCCCTACGCCAACCACTGGTTCGAGAAGGTCTTGCTGCCGCCGGTCTGACCGCCGGAAACCCGGTCTCGGCCGCCAACTCGGTGCTGGTTAGCGGCCCGAGAGACTGTCGCGAACGGGCTACGACGCCTGGCGCCGCCGGATCTCGGCGCTGATCGCCGGAACGACCGTGTGCAGGTCGCCGATCACGGCGTAGGCCGCCCGGGACATGATCGGCGCCTCCCGATCGGTGTTGATCACCAGGATCGCCTTGGCCGCCTTGCAGCCCACGATGTGCTGGATCGCGCCACTGATTCCGCAGGCGATGTAGATGTCCGGGGCGATCCGGGTGCCGGTCTGGCCGACCTGCTGGCTGTGGGGTCGCCAGCCGGCGCTGGTCACGACGCGCGACACGCCGACGGCCCCGTGGAGCAGGCCGGCCAGCTCCTCGAGCTCGCTGAACGCCTCGGCCCCGCCCACTCCTCGGCCGCCGCCGACGACGACCCGGGCGTCGGCCAGTGAGACCACCCCCGCTTCGGGCGCGACCTTCGAGACGACCTGCACGCGCAGGTCGGTCTCGGACAACGTGGGTACGAACGGGTGGGCGGCGACAGGCGACGACTCGCTCGCCGGTTCCGGCTGGAAGGCATGCTCGGCGACGGTCAGGAAGCGGGCCCCGCCGGCGCCGGGCGAGCCGTCCAGGGCCGCCTCTTCGAGCAGGCTGCCGCCCCAGCGCTGGCGGGTGACCTCGAACGGCGAGCCCGGCCGGATCTCGAGGCAGTTGGCGGCCATCGGTGCCTCGCTCATCGCGGCCGCGTAGGCGAGCACTTCGTGGCCTCGGTCCGTGCCGGCGGCCAGCACGATCGACGGGGCCAGGCTTGCCGCCAGCTGGGCCACCGTCCGGCCCCAGGCGGCGGGTGCGTAGGCCGACAGCCCTTCGTCCTCGACGACATGAGCCTCGGACACGCCGTACCCGTCCAGGCCGGCGGCGCTCACGGCCGCGCCGGGGCCGATGAGGACGGCCGCGACCGGCTCGGCTGCGCCAGCGGCGGCCGCGACCCGGCGGGCGGCGGTGAGGGCCTCGAGCGAGGAGCGGTCAGCCTGGCCCTGATCGTGCTCAACGAAGACCAGGATCATCGGTTCAGGACTCCGATCCGCTCCAGCAGGTCGACAACGGCCGGCGCGGCGTCAGCGCCGGAGCCCAGAATCTCGACCCTGCCCTCGGTCTCGGCCGGCAGGCGCAGGCGGAGCTTGGTGGGGCCGCTGGGCCGGGCCATTGGGGCGGACCGCTCGATTTCCTTCTTCTTGGCCCGCAGCCGGCCGGGGACCGACGGGTAGCGGGGCAGGTTGATCCCCTCGCGGACTGCGACCACGGCCGGCAGGGGCACCTCGAAGACCTCCCAGCCACCGCCGGACTCGCGCCGGGCGGAGACCGCGCCGGCGCGCACGTCGAGCGACTTGACCCCGCTGATACAAGGCAGGCCCAGTGCCAGGGCGACCCGGATGGCGACCTGGAAGTCGCCCAAATCGGCGGCTTCGTTGCCGAACAGGATCAGGTCGTAGGTCACGCCGGCGGCCGCTTCGACCCGGACCGCGTCGGCGATGGCCGCCGCCGTGGCGACGGGATCCCAATCCTGACCGTCGGTCTCCAGCAGGATCGCGCGGTCGATGCCGATGGCCATCGCCGCCCGAAGCTGGTCGGCGGCCGCCTCGGGGCCCAGGGTCAGGACCGTCGAGCTGCCACCGTTGGCCTCGACCAGGCGGACGGCTTCCTCGGCCGCACACTCCTCGTGCGGGCTGACCGTGAACCCGAGGTAGCGGGTGTCGATGTCCCGGTCATCGGACGTGAGGCTGACCCGGCCGCCCGTCTCGGGCACGCGCTTGACGCACACGAGCACGTTCATGCCGGCCTCACGCCCGGATCCGGGCGTTCTCCGGATCGAAGATCGGGCTGCTGCCGACCACGGCAACCGTCACCGGGTAGCGCTCGCCGAAGTACTCGACGGCCAGCTTCGTGCCCTCGACCGCATAGGTGGGCGGCAGGTAGGACATCAGGATGTGCTTCCCGATCGACGGTGCCGAGCCGGCGCTCGTGACGTAGGAGCGGCGCCCCCGGGCATCGACCAGGAACTTCCCGTCCGGGGTGGTGATCGGCTCGCGGCCGAGCATGTAGCGGCGAACCCCGCTCGACGATGTCGGATCGTCGAGGGTCAGGGTGCACAGGATCGTTTCGGGCGGGCTCGCCCGCTGGGCCTGATAGGCCGACTTGCCGATGAAGTCGGCGTCCTTGAGGGTGGGCCGGCCCATACCCGCCTCGACCAGGTTGAAGTCGAGCTCGAGCTCATTGCCGTGGGCCCGATAGCCCTTCTCGAGCCGGCCGGTCGTGGCGTACACGCCGATGCCTGCGGCGATCACGCCGAATGGCTGGCCCGCGGCCCACAGGATGTCCCACAGGCGGAGGCCTTCCTCCATCGGGGCGTAGATCTCCCAGCCCAGCTCGCCCACATACGAGATCCGGGACATCAGGGTCCGGACCCCGCCGATGTCGACCGTCCGGGCCGTCCCGAACGGGAAGGCAGCGGCCGAGAGGTCGGCTGCGGTCACGGACTGGACGACGTCCCGGGCCCTGGGCCCCCAGACCCCCAGCGTGTACAGGGCCGAGGTCTGGTCGTGGATCTGGACCGATCCATCGGCGGGCAGGTGGTCGCTGAACCACTTCTTGTCGCGCATGCCCATCCCGCCCCCGGTCACGACCCGGAAGCGATCGTGAGCCAGGCGGATGATCGTCAGGTCAGCCACGATCCCGCCGGCCTCGTTGAGCAGCGGCGTGTAGACCACCCGGCCAACCTTCACGTCGACCTGGTTGACGACCAGGCCCTGGAGGTAGTCCATGGCCCCCGGCCCGGTCACGTCGAAGATGGCGAAGGCGGCCAGGTCGACCATCGCCACCCGGTCGCGCATGGCCAGGTGCTCGGCGTTGATGATCGGCGACCACCAGCGCGACTCCCACTCGGCCCCCCGGGCCATGACCCGGTCCCCGTATTCGGCCAGCAGACGTTCATTGGCGCCGTACCAGAACGGACGCTCCCAGCCGGCGGCCTCGTAGAAGACCGCGTCGAGCTCGCGCTGGCGAAGGTGGATGGGACTCAGCCGGACGTTCCGATTCGAGTCCCATTGCTCCATCGGATGGACGATGCCGTAGGTCTTGTTGAAGCCCTCGGCGCTGCGCGCGTCAACATGGGCGGCCGTCCGGTGATGGTCGTAGAAGCGGGCGATATCCGAGGCGTGGGGATCGATCTCGGGCGTGCCGTGGGTCATCCACTCGGCCACCGTCTTGGCGATGCCCGGCGCCTCCTTGATCCAGACCGCGGCCACGGACCAGAGCCCCTTGACCTCGGGCGTCTCGCCCAGGATGGGCATGCCGTCAGGGGTCAGGGAAAGCAAGCCGTTGATCGCATAGCGCACGCCGACCCGCTCGTCGCGCAGGATCTCGGGGACCAGCTCCAGGGCCTGCTCCATCTGGAGGTCGAAGTCGTCGTCGGTGAACGGCAGCTCGCTGGGCGACTGGGCCGACTCGGCGATCGAGGGGATGTCATCGGGCGACATCAGGATCGGCCGGTGGGCGTAGGAGCCGACCTCGAGATCCCCGCCGTGCTGGCGCTCGTACATATTGGTGTCCATGTCGCGCACGATCGGGAAGGTGATCTCGCCCACGGTGTCGGCAAACGCAGGCACCGGCCCGACGCTGATCATCTGGTGGACCGCCGGCGTGAGCGGGATCGACGCGCCGGCCATCCGAGCAATTCGGGGACTCCAGATGCCGCAGGCGATCACCACCGTTTCGGCCCGGATCGTGCCCCTGTCGGTGTGGACGGCCGTGACCCGGCCGTCGACGACGTCGATGCCCGTGGTCTCGGTCAGGGCCGAGACGGTCAGGGCGCCCATCTCGGTAGCAGCTTCGCGCATGAGCGTGCCGGCCCGAAGCGAGTCGACCACGCCCACGCCGGGCGTGTAGAAGCCGCCCAGAAGGATCGACGGCTCGATGTACGGCACGAGCTCCTTGATCCGTTCAGGGGTGATCAACTCGGCTTCGATTGCCCACGAATGGGCGGAGGCCAGGCGGCGCTTGAACTCCTCCATTCGAGCCGGCGTCCGGGCGACCTCGATCCCACCGCTCTGGGTGAAGACGCCCAGCTCCTTGTACTGGCGCACGCTGTCGAGCGTGAACGCCGTCATCTCCTTGCTGTGGTCGGTCGTGAAGATGAAGTTCGAGGCATGCCCGGTCGAGCCACCCGGGTTCGGAAGCGCGCCCTTGTCGATCAGCACGATGTCGCGCCAGCCCTGCCTGGCCAGGTGATAGGCCATGCTGTTGCCGACGATTCCGGCGCCGATCACCACGACCCTCGCCCGATCAGGTAGCCCGCTCATGCGTGTCTTCGATCCTCCTTCTCGAGCGCGTCGAGCTCAGACCTTGGGGGCCTTCGGCTTCTTCTGCTTGGGCGGTCGCTTTGGCGTCTTGTCACCCATCGGTGGACCTCCTTGGTGTACATCCGCCCGACTCCGGGCGGAGCCGGTCGATGCGCCGACACGATACCCCGGCCGAGGCCGCCCGGGAGCGGTGCCTGCCACCAGCAGCCGGGCACCCCGACACGATTTCTCAGGAGAATCTCAGGATCTGGGCGTACATTCGAGTGGCGCCTGAGGATTGGCGCGCCGAAGCGCAGACGGCAGGCAGGCGATGCATCTCCTGGTAATCGAAGACGAACCAGAGACTGCGACGGCTGCTGCGGCGGCTGCTCGAAGAGGATCGCCACGTGGTCGAGGTGGCCGAGGACGGGCTGTCGGGCATCGAAATGGCGATCGGCACATCCGGCCTCGACATCGTCATCCTGGACATCGGTCTGCCCGACATCAGCGGGCTCGACGTCGCCCGCCGGATCCGGCAGGCGCGGATCGACGTCGGGATCCTGATGCTTACGGCCCGTGATTCGGTCGGCGACCGGGTCGGCGGTCTCGACGCCGGCGCCGACGACTACCTCGTCAAGCCCTTTGCGTTCGAGGAGTTGTCGGCCCGCCTGCGCGCCCTGTCGCGGCGCGGGGCCGCCGTGCGCCGGCGGGCTCAGCCGCGGCTCAAGCGCGGGCCCGATCGAGCTCGACGAGGTGAACCGCGACGTCGCTCGTCGGCGGGCTCACGGGTGGATCTCAGCCCGCGCGAGTTCTCGCTGCTCGAGTGTCTGCTGCGCCACGCCGGCCAGACCCTCAGTCGCGACCAGCTGCTCGACCAGGCCTGGCCGTTCAGCGTGGCGGTTACGCCCAATGCGGTGGACGCCTACGTCCACTACCTTCGGACGAAGCTCGGCTCTGCGAGCCGGCCAGCTGGAGACCGTTCGGGGCGTTGGCTATCGGCTGGCCCGTGGCTGAACTGTCGACGCCCGGCCGAGTCGCCCGAGGATGTGCAGGCCCGTCGGGACGATGGCCGCTTGCTGCGCAGTGTGGGCTGGCGCCTGGTCCTCTTCAGCGGTGGCACGACCTTGCTGATCCTGCTCGTGCTCGGGCTCGCTGCTCTATCTGCGGGTCGACGAGCTCGCTCGAGACGACCGGCGATCGTCCAGCTCGACGCCCGGGCGGCCACGCTCCGGCAATTCCTGGACACCAGCGATGATCCCGGCGACGGAGCGCAGACCGGGATCGTCTTCGGCGGCGGCTCCTCGGGCACGTTCGCGGTGATCGTGGTCCCGCCGACGGCCAGCCGATTGGTCGACGCCGACGACGTGCATCCCGGCCGGCCTGCCCAACCAGGCCTCCGTCGTCGCCGCCCGGTCAGCGGGGCGCGATGTGCGCGAGGGCGTCCTGGAGAACGTCCCGGTCCGGATCCTGAGCGAGACGGCGCCAAGCCGGATCGGGACGGTCGTGATCCAGGTCGTCGAGGATCGGACCCAGGAGCAGCGAGATCCTGGACGTGATGCTCGACGTGCTCGTCTTCGGCGGGCTGCTGGCGGTGATCGGGGCCGGCGCCGTCGGCGCGTTTTATGCCCGCCGGGCACTCGCGCCGATCCGCGCGTCGCTTGTCCTGCCGGCGCGGCGCTTCGGCGCCAGCGCGAGTTCGCCGCCGACGCGAGCCACGAGCTGCGCACCCCGCTGACCGTGATCCGGAGCTCGGTCGAGTACCTCGCCCGGCATCGCTCCGAGCCCGTCGGCGAGGTCGGCGACGCGCTCGAGGACATCGATGCCGAGGTCGGCCAGATGTCGACGCTGGTCGACGACCTGCTCCTGCTGGCCCGATCGGATTCCGGGAGCGATCGAGCTCGACCGGCAGCCGCTGGACCTTGGCGACATCGCGGCCGAGGCGGCCTCATCGCTCGTCCAGCCGGCCGCCGATCGGAATGTCCGGATCGTCGTTGACCCGGGCCCGGCGACGGTCATCGGCGACCCGTCCGGCTGCGCCAGCTGGTCCTGATCCTGGTCGACAACGCGATCCGCCACAGCCCGCCGGCGGGCGAGGTGCGGGTGGCGGTTCGGGCCGACGACCGGACGACCGACCCTGACGGTCGAGGACCAGGGACCGGGCATCCGGCCCGAGGACCTGCCGCGCGTCTTCGACCGGTTCTGGCGCGCTCCAGGGCGCGCCTCCGGGGGCACCGGCCTGGGCCTCGCGATCGCCCAGTGGATCGTCGAGCGTCACGGCGGCCGGATCGCGGTGGCCAACGTCCCGGGCGGCGGCGCGCGATTCGAGGCCACCTGCCGCTGACGCCGGAGCCTGCCGCCTGGCTGAGGCCGGACGGGACGATCCCGCGGGTTGGCTGTCAGACGATCTCAGAGTGACCGTTCACGCTCGGAGCCTGTGACCACGATGACCGGCACCCGGCGCGCCGTGCCCGTGCCCCGCGGCTGGTCGCTGCGTACCCGCGAGATCGTGGCGGTCCTCGTCGCCAACGGGCTGCTGATCGGGGCGATGTGGCTCCGTCATGGCGGCCTCGACCTGCTCGACGACCCGAGCGGCTGGTTCATCGCCGCGGGCGAGCTGACCGCCCTCCTCGGCGGCTACCTCGCCCTGATCCAGCTCGTCCTGATGTCGCGCAGCCCGTGGCTGGAGCAGGTGGTCGGCCAGGACGCCCTGACCGCGGCGCATCGCTGGGTCGGCTTCGTCTGCGTCTGGTTCATCGTCGGCCATGTCCTGTTCACGACGGTCGGCTTCGCCCTCGCGGACGGCTCGAACGTCGTCGTCGAGCTGTGGACGCTGCTGACCACCTACGAGTTCATGTTGATGGCGGGCGTCTCGCTGCTCCTGTTCCTGGGCGTCGGCGATCAGCTCGGTACGGCTCGCCCGGCGGCACCTGTCGTACGAGACGTGGCACGGAATCCACTTCTACGCGTACCTCGCGATCGCCCTGGGTCTCGGCCACCAGCTCGTGACGGGCAGCGATTTCGCCCACGACCCGATCGCCTGGACCTACTGGGTCGCGCTGTATGTCATCGCCGGCGGCGACGATCCTGATCTTCCGGTTCGTCCAGCCGCTGGCGGTTTCCGTGCGCCACCAGTTCCGGGTGGTCAACGTCGAGCGCGAGGGGCCCGGCGTCGTCTCGATCTACCTCGGCGGGCGGGACCTGGATCAGTTCGCGATCCGGGCCGGCCAGTTCGTCATCGTCCGATTCCTCGTCCGCGACGGCTGGTGGCGCGGCCATCCCTTCTCGATCTCGGCCGCCCCGAACGGGCGCTGGCTGCGCCTGACGGTCAAGGACCTCGGTGACGACACGACCTCGATGGCCAGGCTGGCGATCGGCACGCGGGTCTACCTCGAGGGTCCGTACGGCCTGCTCACCGGCGCCCGCCGCAAGCGCCGGCGCGTCCTGCTGATCGCCGGCGGGATCGGGATCGCGCCGCTCCGGGCGCTCTTCGAGGAGATGCCCGCCGGTCCGGGCGACTTGACCCTCGCTCTACCGGGCGAGCCGGCCGAAGGACATCGTCTTTCGCGAGGAGCTCGATCACCTGGCCGCGAGCCCGCGGCGCGGTCGTCCATTACCTGATCGGGGCTCGCGGTTCGCGGGCGATGCCTGTCGACCCCCTCGACTCCGCCGGCGCTCGGCAGCTCGTGCCCGACCTGCGCGAGCGCGAGGTCTACCTGTGCGGCCCGACGCCGATGATGGAGGCCGTTCGCGACGGCCTCCAGCTCGTCGGCATCCGCGCCGCCAGATCCACTTCGAACGCTTCGAGTTCTGAATCGAGTCCCATGCCGAAACGTGCCGTCGCCGCGATCACCACCGCCCTCGCCCTCGCCCTGTTGTTCAGCTTCAAGACGCCCGCCGATAGCGCGTCGGCCCTCGGCGCGCCCGGCCTCGTTTCGCTCGCGCACAGGCGTCCACGTCCGGCCCGCTGGCCGGGACCGGCGCCAGCGCTCGCCGGCCCCGGCGGATCCGAGCCGCCGGGCGTCACGCCCGGCGCCCACGAAGGCCCCGGCCAAGGGCAGCGGGACCTTCACCGGGCGGTGGTCGCGGAGCCATTCGGCGAGGTCCAGGTCCAGATCACGATGGTGGCCGGCAAGATCACGGCGGTGACGGCGCTCCAGCTGCCGACCCACGGGCGATCCGGGTTCATCTCCCAGGACGCCGAGCCGATCCTCCAGGGCGAGGCCTTTCCGCGCAGAGCGCGAAGATCGACACCGTCTCGGGCGCCACGTACACGAGCGACGCCTACGCCCAGTCGCTCCAGAGCGCGATCGACCAGGCCAATGGCTGAGTGCGCTGAGCAACCGCGCCCAGCCGGCCCGGCCGCGGATCGTCGGCCACGATGGGCACGGTGATCAGCTTCGACGTTCGCGATCCGGGGCTGCCCGAGCGCGCCGTCGACGAGGCGGTCGCCTGGCTGGTCGATGTCGACGCGCGGTTCAGCCCGTATCGGCCGTCGAGCCTGGTCAGCCGCCTTGGCGCGGGGCGAGATCGAGCTCGATGCCTGCCCGGCGGACGTGCGCTTCGTGCTGACCCGCTGCGAGGCGCTGCGGGTCGAGACCGATGGGTTCTTCGACATCCGCGGCTCCGGCCTCCTCGGCGGCTTCGACCCGTCGGGCTACGTGAAGGGCTGGGCGGTCGAGGAGGCGGCCTACATCCTGGAGGCGGCCGGGCCCGGAACTACGCGATCAACGCCGGTGGCGACGTGATCGTGCGCGGATCGCCGGAACCCGGCCGGCCCTGGATCGTCGGGAATCCGCCACCCGCTCGAAGCCGACCAGATCGTCGCCCGCCTCGCCGTTGGCGGCGGCCCGAGCGGCGGCGCCGTCGCGACGTCGGGGCTCTACGAACGCGGCCGGCACATCGTCGACCCGCCACCGGCCGGGCCGTCTCGGGCGAGCTCCTGAGCATGACGGTCGCGGGGCCGAGCCTGGCCGTCGCCGATGCATACGCGACGGCGACCTTCGCGATGGGTCGCGCCGGTCTCCCCTGGCTGGCGCGCCGGCCGGGCTACGAGCGGTTACGCGATCGATGGCGCCCTGCGACCGGGCTGGACCGCCGGGCTCGGGCCGCTCCTCGCGCGGCTGCCGAGGCTGCACGACGCCTGAGCGCTCAGCCGTGGTGCTTGTAGAGCCGCCGTCGGGCCCGGATCCGGACGCCGTTGCCGTCGGTCGGGACGATGCTCAGCGAGCCGTCCTGCTCGAGCACGGCGAGCTTCATGTCCTTGATCGAGTCGAGGCCGTGCTCGCGCAGCGCGGCACCGAGGTCGTCCGGGTCGAGGCCCTGTGAATCGAGCGCCTCCGGCAGCCAGTTGCCGTCCGGCCGATCACCGTTGGCTGGAACTCGAGGATCCGGCGGACGAGGGGGAACCGCCGGCGGAGCTGGGCCACGAGCCCGTTGAGGACGAAGATCGTGACGATGATGATCGCCGCGCCGGGGATCGACTGGTCGGGGCCGGTGATCGCCGGCTGGAGGGCGTTGGCGGCGAGCAGGACCAGGGCGAGGTCGAAGAGGGTGAACTGGCCGACCTCGCGCTTGCCGAAGAGTCGCAGCGCCGCGAGGAAGAGCAGGTAGACGATCGTCCGGGCGACGATCTCGAGTGGCGGAAGGCCGAGCTGCCACATCGGCGGATCGTCGCACACTGTACCCTGCGCGATATGCCGACGGTCGATCGACGCTCGTGCGCGAGCTGAAGCGGCGCGAGGATGCCCGTTTCCAGAGCGAGCACCCACGCTCACTGGCGCTCCTCGAGCGGGGCCGGCGGGTGATGCCCAACGGCGTGCCGATGGCCTGGCAGATCAGCAGCTATCACCACCCGCCGTGTGGGCCGCCGCGGGCCATGGCGCCAGGTTCACCGACGTCGACGGCCACACGTACAGCGACTTCAACATCGCCGACATGTCGATGTTCTGTGGCTACGCGCCGGAGCCGCTCGTCCGCGCGGTGAGCGAGCGGATGACGGGCGGCCACCAGTTCCTCCTGCCGGTCGAGGACGCGATCGTCGTCTCCGAGGAGCTCGGGCGCCGCTCCGGCTGCCGAATGGCAATACACGCTGTCGGCCAGCCAGGCCAACACCGAGGCGATCCGGGTGGGCCGCGTGGTCACCGGCCGTGACAAGGTCCTGATGTTCGACGGCAAGTACCTCGGCCACATGGCCGAGGCGCTGGTCGAGGTCGGACCCGATGGCGGGCTGGTGGCCGAGGAGCGGGGCGTCGCCAGCGGACACCGTTGACGGCACGGTCCTCGTGCCGTTCAAGATCCCGCGGCGCTGGCTGCGGCCCTCGACCGGCGGGAGATCGCAGTCGTCCTGACCGAGCCCGCCCTCACGAACAACTTCGGGCTGATCCTGCCCGACCCGGGCTTCCACGCCGAGCTGCGCCGGCTGAGTCGTGACGCGGGCACCCTCCTGGCGATCGATGAGACCCATACCCAGGTCGTCGGGCCGGGCGGGCTGAGCGCGGCCTGGGCCTCGACCCGGACCTCATCACGTGTGGCAAGTCGATCGCCGGCGGGGTGCCCTTCGGCGCCTGGGGATGACCGACGAGATCGGGGCGGTGCTGACCCAGGTCAAGGGCCGCGATGGCGAGCGCTCCGACCTCGTGGCGATCGGCGGCACGTTGTTCGGCAATGCGCTGTCGATGGCAGCCGCCCGGGCGACGATGCTCGAGATCCTGACCCCCGAGGCCTACGCCTCCACCCAGAGGCTCGGGGCGCGCCTGGCCGAGGGGATGGCCTCGGCGGTAGCCCGGGTCGGTCTGCCCTGCACATCCACCACCTGGGGCCGCGGTCGGGCTATACGTTCCGGGCGGAGCCAGTCCACAACGCCGACGAAGCACGAGCCTGCCAGGACGACCTGCTCACCCGGCTGATCCGGATCTGGCTGGCCAACCGAGGCGTCTGGGAGGCGATCGTGGGGGCGGGGCCGGTCGCGGCCGTCCCGGCCGTCGACGCCGACGTCGACGCCTACCTGTCGGCCTGGAACGAGCTCCTCGACGCCCTCGGACGCTAGCCCCCGCGACGGCAGCCTCGACCTGTCGGATCGCCGCCGGTCGGAGATCCTGCTCCTGGTCCTGGCGATCGTGGCGCTGCTCGTGGCGGTGGCCCTTCGACGCGACGACCCGGTGGTTGGCTACGACCTCGGCTCGGCCTTGGCCGCGATCGGGGGGGAGCTGCCGACCACGCTGCCGGCGGCGATCCTGGTCGCCCTGGTCAGCGTGGTCGACGTGCTGGCCGGCGCAATCCTCCTTCGGGCCCTGGCTGGCCGGCCCTACCGCTCGTGGTCGGAGGCCGCTCTGGCCGGCTTCGCCGGCGCCGTCCTGCTCGACTGCCTGCTCGTCTTCGCGCTCGGTGGCGCCTCGGCCTTCCGGCCGCTGGTCGTCGGCGCGGTGCTGCTCATCGTCCTGGTCCTGGGCGGTCGATGGTGCCGGCCGCTGGTCGCGCCCGGGCCTCGACCAGACGTCTGGCCCGGGTGGTCGAGGCCCCGACCCGGAGCCATCGTCCGGGGACTCCTCGTGGTCCTGGTCTGGTGTGGGCCGCTCCTCGTCGCCCTGGCCTCACCGGTCGTGCCCGCGGCCGACGTCCTGCCCAATCACGTCGCGCCGGCCGAGCACCTGCGGGTCTTCGGCTCGATCGCCTCGCTGGCGACCTATCCATCGCCGATCTACGGCCCGTCGCGGCTATTCCTGGGCTACTCGGACCTCATGGCCAGCCTCGCGACGCTGACCGGTCTGCCGGCTGCGTTGACGGTGGCGGCCTGGACCGGACCCCTGCTTGCCCTGACGGCGCTGTCGATGCGCCGCCTCGCCGCGACGTTCTTCGGACGCCGGGCCGGCTTCTGGGTCCTGCTCGTCTTCCCCCTCTCGTTCACGTTCGTGCGCCTGCCCGACGTACGCGACAGCGTCGTGGCCCTGCCCCTGGCGGCCCTCTCCCTGAGCCTGCTGGCCCGCCGGTCCGGCGGCGACCGCGGGCTGACGTCGGGAGCGCGCCCGGACTGGCTGCTGGCGGTTGCCCTGGCCGCCACGATCCTAGTCCATCCCCTTGTCGGCGCGCTGACCCTCGGGAGCGTGGGGTTGATGACCCTGGCCGATCCTGCCGGCCTGGCCCGGCGGACGATCCCGGCCCTGGTCGCGGCCGCGATCGCCTGCCTGCCCCAGCTCGCCGTGATGACGGGCCTGGCTCCGGCGCCCTGGCTGGGCATGCTTGCCTTCGCCGTGGCCGGCCTGACCCTGGCGGTGCTGGGGTCGGTCATGGACCGGACCGACGGCCTCGGGCTGGAGCGGATCTCGACCCGGTCGGCCACTTGGGCCGTGCTCATCGCCGCTGGAGCCGGCCTGGCCGTCGTCGGCGTCCTGGCTCCCGGAGCGATCGGTCAGGCCGGCGGGTGGTGCAATGGCGCCTTCCGGGCGCTCTTGGCCTGGCCCTGCTGGCTGCGCTCGGACTCGCGCCGACCGCCCGCGGCGGCCGACGCCAGCTCCTTGCCTGCGTCGCCGCGGGCCTGGCCAGGTTGGTCGTCGTCGGACTCATTCCCTCCGGATCGCTCCTTGCCCAGTCGCTCCAGTACGAGGTACCCAAGGCCGTTGGCTATTGGTTGCCGTGGGTCTGCGTCGCGGCGGCAGCCGGCCTGGTCGCGGCGGTTGCCCGCTGGCCGGGACCCGCAGGTGTCCGCTTGCTCGTGCTTGGCGCGATCCTGGCCATCGTGCTCATCCCGGTTGGGCCACCGCTGCCGGACAGCGCCCAGGCTTCGCATCCCGTGGCCGACAGCCTCGCCCAGGACTTGCGCACCGCCGAGCAGGGCTACTGGCAGGGCTATCCGGACGTGCGGCTCGTCGTGGACCCAGCGGGTGACGATGTCCTGGACTTCCTGCGGAGCGAGATTGGCGCAGGCCAAATCGCGGCCGAGACGCACTGCTCCACGTGGCTGCCGAGCTACCAGGAATCGGCCAGCCTGCCAATCGGCGTGTTCACCGGGATCGAGGAGACGATGGCCTCGGCCGACGCGACGACCAACATCTTCACGGCCGGCGGCCGGATCCACCCGCTCAGCGACCTGCCATCCGAGCTCCGGGCCGGGTTCGCCTACGTCGTCCTCGAACCGAGGGGACTTCCGGTCGGCGTCCGGGCCGCCATCCTCGCGGCCGGCTACCGTTCCGTGTCCGTCAATTCCACTGCCGAGGTCTTCACGGCCCCGCGGTAGCCTTGGCAGTGGTCCAGCCACAGGGGAGATCCGGATGCCTGCCTCCAGTCCCGCAACCTTCTCGATCGAGCCGCGCGGGCCGTTCTCGTGGCCGTTGGCCCTCGATGTCCTCGGCAACTTCGGCCCAACCAGCCGCCACGCGCCCAAGCACGACCAGCCTACGTCCAGCGATCACGAGGTGGTCCGCCTGGCCTTTCCGCTCGACGGCGACTTCACGCCCGTCGGGGTGGCCCTCCGATTTGCCGACGGCCGTCTCCAGGGCGATGTGGCCAGCACATCCCGGATTGACGCGGTAGCGGCGCAGGTCGGCCGGATC
>CAVQYU010000004.1:0-157844 GCA_963718285.1 uncultured Chloroflexia bacterium
CGATCGAGACCGGCACCTTGTACGTGAACCGGCGGGCCGGGGCGACCACCGGCGCCTGGCCAGGCGTGCAGGCGTTCGGCGGCTGGAAGGGCTCGGGCTCGACCGGCAAGGCCGGCCTGTCGATGTACTACGTCGCCCAGTTCCTGCGGGAGCAGAGCCACACCGTCGTCGACTGACCGGAGCCCAGCGGGGCAGCGGCTTCGGTTGCAAGCGAGGGCGCGGACCCGGGCCCTCGCGCGGGCGGGACCGACCGGGGGGAGCGGCTCGGGGCACGGCCTCGGCTATACTCGGCCGAAGTATCCAGTCTGCATAAAACGTATCCGTCGGTGAGGCTCGCGCCTCCAATCTGACCATCCCAGAGGTGCCCGGTGACCCAGGCTGCGACTCGTCCCGTCAACCGCCTCGCCGGATCGCGGCCCGTGCCCGACCTGATCACCGAGATCCCCGGCCCCAAGGCGCGGGCCCACGTCAGCTACGACGAGACCTGGACGTCGCCCAGCCTGCCCCGGGCCTATCCGATCGTGCCGGTCCGCGGCGAGGGCCTGGTGGTCGAGGACATCGACGGCAACCTCTTCCTCGACTTCGCCGCCGGGATTGCGGTCAACTCGACGGGCCACAGCCATCCCCAGGTCGTCGCGGCGATCCGGGAGCAGGCCGCCGACCTGATCCACTTCTCGGCATCCGACTTCTACCTGCCGATCTACCCGGAGGTCTGCGAGCGCCTCGCCCGGCTGGCTCCATTCGAGGACCGGCCCGGGTCTACCTGGGCAACTCGGGCACCGAGGTCGTCGAGGCCTCGATGAAGCTCGCCCGCTACGCCACCCGTCGGCCCTACATCGTCGCCTTCCTCGGCGCGTTCCACGGCCGGACCTACGGGTCGGTCAGCCTGACCGCGTCCAAGGCGAAGTACCACGCCGGCTTCGGACCACTCTTGCCGGGGGTCTTCCACGCGCCCTACGGCAAGGTCGCCGACCTGCGCCTGGTTCGACGAGGTCCTGTTCGACAAGCTGGCCCCGGCCAACGAGGTCGCCGCGATCATCGTCGAGCCGATCCAGGGCGAGGGCGGCTACATCGTGCCCGAGGACGGGTTCCTGGAAGGCCTCCGAGCGATCTGCGATCGCCACGGGATCCTGCTCATCGCCGACGAGATCCAGTCGGGCGCGGGCCGGACCGGCCGGATGTGGGCGGTCGAGCACTGGGCTGTCCAGCCCGACATCCTGCTCTCGGCCAAGGGCATCGCAAGCGGGATGCCGCTCGGCGCGCTGATTGCCCGGGCTTCCATCCTCGAGGCCTGGGGCCCGGGTGCCCACGGCTCGACATTCGGGGGAAACCCGGTCGCCTGTGCCGCCGCCCTGGCCACGCTCGACCTGCTCGAAGGCGGCCTGATCGCCAACGCGGCCGCCCGGGGCGAGCAGGCCCTGGCCGGACTGCGCCGGCTGGCCGACGAGCAGCCCGGGCTGGTTCGCGATGTGCGCGGCAAGGGCCTGATGCTGGGCATCGAGTTTCCGACCGCCGAGCAGGCCGAAGCCGTCCAGATGGCGGCCTTCCGGCGGGGCCTGCTCGTCCTCGAATGCGGCCTGTCGAGCGTCCGGATGTCGCCGGCCCTGACCGTCAGCGAGGCCGAGATGGCCACCGCCCTGCGGATCTTCGGCGAAGCCGTGGCCGAGGTGGCCGGCGCTCGATGAGCGCTCGATGAGCAGCCGATGAGCGCTTCCAAGGTGGCCACGATGCATGATGCGATCGCGGCCAATGTGGGCGACGGCGACACCGTGGCGATCGAGGGCTTCACCCACCTGATCTCGTTCAGCGCCGGCCACGAGATCATCCGCCAGGGCCGGCGCGACCTGACCCTCGCCCGGATGACGCCTGATGTCATTTACGACCAGATGGTCGCGGCCGGCGTGGCCCGCAAGCTCATCTTCAGCTGGCTGGGCAATCCCGGCGTGGGCGGCCTCAACGCGATCCGGCGGGTGACCGAGGGTCCGTCGCCCAGCCTCGAGCTGGAGGAGTACAGCCACTTCGGGATGGTTGCCCGCTACACGGCCGGCGCCTCGAACCTGCCCTTCTTCCCGCTCCGGAGCTACTTCGAGACGGACCTGCCGGCCGCCAACCCGCTCATCCGGCCGATCAAATCGCCCTACGGCGAGGGCACCGTGTATGCCGTCCCGCCGCTCAAGCCCGACGTGACGATCATCCACGCCCAGCGGGCCGACGCCCGCGGAGACACCCAGGTCTGGGGTCTGCTCGGCTGCCAGAAGGAGGCCGCCTTTGCCGCCAAGCGGGTGGTGGTCGTGGTCGAGGAGCTCGTCGACGAGGCGATCATCCGGGCCGATCCCAACCGCACGATCATCCCGGGCCTGATCGTCGATGCCGTGGTGGTCGAGCCATGGGGCGCTCATCCGTCATACGTCCAGGGCGCCTACGACCGCGACAACCGGTTCTACATCGACTGGGACCCGATCAGCCGCGACCCGGCCGCCACGGATGCCTGGCTGGCCGAGTGGGTGTACGGGCTGGCGGGCCGGGCCGAATACATGGCCAAGCTCGGGACCGAGCGCCAGGCCCAGCTCCGGCCGAGTGCCTCGGCCCCGTCGGGCTCGGTCGACTACGGCGAGTACCGATGAGCGGAGCCCGATGAGCCCGGATCCGGCCTTCACCAAGTCCGAGATGATGATCGTGGCCGCCGCCCGGGAGCTGGCCGGCCAGCGGGTCTGCTTCGTCGGTGTCGGGCTGCCCAACGTGGCCGTGAACCTGGCCCAGCGGACGGTGGCCCCGGACATCGAGCTGGTCTACGAAGCCGGTGTCTTCGGCGCCCGGCCAGCCCGGCTGCCGCTCTCGATCGGCGACCCCACGATCGTCTCCGGGGCGACCGCGGCGGTCAGCATGTTCGAGCTGTTCTCGTTCTACCTGCAGGGCGGCCGGGTCGACGTGGGCTTCCTGGGCGCCGCCCAGATCGACCGCTTCGGCAACATCAACTCGACCGTGATCGGGGACTACGCCACGCCCACCACGCGCCTGCCAGGCTCCGGCGGCGCCTGCGAGATCGCGATCAACGCCCGCCAGATCTTCGTGATCATGCGCCAGTCGCGCCGCTCGTTCGTGGACCGGATTGACTTCCGGACCTCGCCCGGCAACCTGGGCGGGGCCGAGGCCGCCGAGCGGATCCGGCGCGAGCAGGGCTGGCTCGGGCGCGGACCGTCGGTCGTGATCACCGACCTGGGGATCTATCACTTCGACGAGGCGGGCGAGATGCGCCTCGATTCGATCCATCCCGGGGCCAGCCTGGAACAGGTCCGCGAGACGATCGGCTGGGAGCCCAAGGTCAACCCCGACCTGGGCACGACCCCGGCGCCCACCGCGACGGAGCTCGATCTGGTCCGCAACGAGCTGGATCCCGGCGGGCTGTACATCCGCTGAACCCCCTCAAAACCTCGCCTGTCGGTGCGCCTGAGCACCGCTAGGAGCGGCAGCGGGGGCGCGATCCGCGATCGTCGGCTATCCTCCCCGAGATCGGGCAACCCCCCAGCACGGGAATCGACAACCAAAGACCGCCGCCTCACGGCAGCCCGCTGTCGTTCCCCAGCCCGCACATCCCATCATTTCCTGCCCGTAGGCGGCCCAGCCCATCGCCATCGCGTGCCCGCGATGTCCCGGTAGGAAGGAGCCTGTTGAGCCAGACGCGCGTGCGCCTCAGGGCGCTGGCCTCGCTCGGCCTTGTTTTGATCTTGTTCGGAGCCTTCGCTCCGGCATCCGCCGCCAGCTCGAATCGCCTGGCCGATCCGTCCCCGACGACCGCCAGCGCACGGACGCTGGCATCATCGCCGCCCGTCGATGATGTGCTCGCCTCGGTGGCCGCCGCCTCGGTAGCCCTCGCGGTTCGGAGCCAACGCCTCTCCGCCGAGCTGACCTCGACGTCCGCCGCAACGTCGGCCGGTCCAGCCACCAGCCTGACCCGATCCCGCCAGACCGATCCAACCACGGTCCCGGCCTCGAGCCGGATCATCGCCCTGGCCGAGAGCCACATCGGAGCGCGCTACGCCCACGGCGCCACTGGCCCTCATGCGTTCGATTGCTCCGGCCTGGTCTACCGCGTCTTCGAAGATGCCGGCCTGGGCGCGATGATCGCCGGCCTGCGCAGCGCGTCAGCCCTCTACAGCCACTTCCGGGCTCGCCATATGACCTCGACCAGCAACCCCCAGCTGGGCGACCTGGTGATCTTCGGCGGTGGCAGCCACGTGGGCATCTACATCGG
Organism: uncultured Chloroflexia bacterium; assembly: GCA_963718285.1. Lineage (GTDB taxonomy): Bacteria > Chloroflexota > Limnocylindria > Limnocylindrales > CSP1-4 > Palsa-1033. The sequence continues at coordinate 4,253 of CAVQYU010000004.1, forward strand.
GGCCGGCCGGGTGGTCCACGCGATGGTCAGCGGGGTGGCGATCACCCGGATCGCGGCCGTCTACCCGCACTTCACGACGTACGTGCACCTCGGCCTGGCCCGCCTGCGCCTGACTCTTCCGGCTGCCCATCACGTGGTCCGGGCGACTGGCGCGAAGGTGATCGAAACGGTGCGCACGACGGTTGCCCTGTCGCTCCGGAGCGGCGCCAGCACGGCGGCGCGCCGGTTGACGACCCTGCCGGCCGGGCTCCGGTTGCGAGTCATCCGGATCTCGCGCGATCGGTCCAACCAGCGCTGGTTCGAGGTCATCGGCCCGGCCGGCCGGGTGGGCTGGGTGGCCGCCCGGTACACCCGCTAGGAAGCAGCCCGTCCGGGCATCGGCCGCCCCGTCCGGGCACCGGCCGCGCAGTCCGGGCATCGGCCACCCGTACAATCCGGCGGTGAACAGCCGGCGACCGCCCTGCCCAATTGGAGCTCGCCCGTGACCGGGCGGGTGTTCCAGCGCGCGGCAACAGCCCCCCTGGTCGCCTCCCGGGCCGAGGGATCGACGATCTGGGACCGTGATGGCCGGCCTTACCTCGATGCCGCCGGCGGCGCTGTGGTCGTGGGCATCGGCCACGGTCGCCACTCGGTCGGAGCGGTGATGGCCGAGCAGGCCAGCCGCCTGGCCTACGCCCACGGCAGCGCCTTCACCACCGAGCCGCTCGAGGCCTACGCCCGCGAGATCGGCCGCCACCTGCCCCAGGACAATCCCGCGATCTATCCAGTCTCGGGCGGCTCCGAGGCGATCGAAACGGCGCTCAAGCTGGTCCGCGCCTATCACCTCGCCCGCGGCGAGGCGAATCGCTGGATCGTGGTCTTGCCCGCTGGGGGAGCTACCACGGCAACACCCTTGGCGCGCTCGACCTGTCCGGCCGCAAGCCGCTCCGCCGGCCGTACGAGGGCTGGCTCGGCCGGTTCCGGCACGTGTCGGCGGCCTATCCCTATCGAGCCAACCTGCCCGGCGCCGACGCCCTCGGCTCGGCCGACGAGCTGGCGGCCGAGCTGGAGCGGGCGATCGAGGCGGCCGATCCGGGCAGCGTGGCCGCGTTCGTGGCTGAGCCGATCGTGGGCGCAACCCTCGCCGCGGCCGTGCCGCCGGACGACTACTGGCCGGCGATCGCGGCGGTCTGCCGGCGCCATGGCGTGCTCCTCGTCACGGACGAGGTGATGACCGGCTTCGGGCGGACGGGCCGTTGGTTCGGCGTGGACCACTGGGGCGTCCGGCCGGACATCCTCGTGGCGGCCAAGGGCGCCACCTCCGGCTACTGGCCGTATGGCTTCGTGTCAGCTTCGGCGGAGGTCGCTGACACGGTCCTCGGAGCCGGTCCGTTCGTCCACGGCTTCACCTACAGCCACTCGGTCGTGGGCGCCGCCGTCGCCCGTGAGGTCCTCCGAATCCTGGAAGACGAGGACCTCGTTGCGGCCTCTGCGGCCAAGGGCGACCGGCTCACCGGCCTTCTCGGCGAACGCCTGGGCGAGCATCCCAACGTGGGCGAGATCCGGGGCCGGGGCCTGATGGTCGGCCTGGAGCTGGTCGCGGATCGCTCGACCCGGGCCCCGTTCCCGCGCTCGGCGCGGATCACCGAAGGGGTCGTGGTCGCGGCCCGCCGCGCTGGGCTGCTCGTCTACTCCGGGACAGGCAATGCCGACGGCGTCGACGGCGACCTCATCCTGCTGGGTCCGCCCTTCGTGGTCTCGGACGACGAGCTGGTCCAGATCACCGAGCGCCTGGCCGGCGCAATCGAGATGGTGACCGCGACCGCCTAGACGCGGACCTTGCCCGCGTTCTAGCGCGGCCGGACCGATCGGAGCAGGACCAGGACGCCCAGGCCGAGCAGCAGGATCGGGCCGAGCAGGGCGTCCAGGCTGGGCGAACCCGGGACCAGGGCCGAGGCCAGGTCCGCTCCGCCGACGAGGGCCAGGATCGCGCCGAAGACGCCCTGCCAGCCGATCCCGCCCCGGCTGCGCCAGCGGGCGAGGGCGATGGCCAGCAGCCCGATCCCCAGGAACAAGGTGGTCCAGCCGGGCGCATTCTGGATCAGGCCGAGATCGATCAGGAAGCTGGGCAGCGACAGGGACAGAACGAGGAATTCCCGGATAGAGGCCCCAGCGGCCCCGGTTCGTGGCCCACGCGAGGAGGAAGGCCAGGCCGGCGGCCACGCCCAGGGCCGACCCGGCTACGTGAAAGCCGGGTACCAGCTGGCCGAGCAAGAGCAGGCCCCCGAACACGACCAGGAACAGCCCGATCCAGGGCAAGCCCGGCCGGGCGTCACGCGTGCCCCAGCTCCAGCTTCGGACGTAGGCGGCGCCCGGGTGGAGCGGTCGGTCCACCGCCAGGCGTGGGCGTCGGGCTGCCCGGCCCCTGCGGCTGATAGCGGCCCGGATCGTCGGGCTGGAAGGTCTCGCTCATCTCAATGCTCATCCGACTCGACCGGGCCACACGCTGGGCGAGCCGGCGGTCGGCTCGATTCTACCCGGGGCGGCGCTTTAGACTCCGGCGATGGTCGACGACAGCGTCGCAGGAGCCACGTCCCAACCTGCCGGCCAGGCGCGGACGGTGCGCGGTCCGGTGCCCGCCGCGGAGCTTGGCTTCGTCCTGCCCCACGAGCACACCGGGATTCACCTCTGGCAGATCCCGAATCGGTGGGACTACTGGGAGCTGACCCCGGACGATGCCCTGGTCGTGCCCGAGCTGGCTGCGTTCCGGGCGGCCGGCGGCCGGACCCTGGTCGACCTGACCTTGCCGGGCGTGGGCCGGGATCCGGTCCGGCTGCGCCGCTATGCCGAGGCCAGCGACCTCCACATCGTCATGGGCACCGGTTGGTACCGCGGGGCCTACTACCCGGCCGAGGCGCAGATCGACCGCCGCTCGGTCGACGACCTGGCCGAGGAGCTCGTCGGGGAGATCGAGCTTGGCGTCCAGGACACGGGTATCCGGCCCGGGATCATCGGCGAGATCGGCACCGACAAGCCCTGGCTGTCGGCGCTCGAGGAGCGGGTCCATCGGGCGGCCGGCCGGGCCGCTCGGCGGACGGGCCTCGCGATCACGACCCACTCCGTCATGTCGTCGGTGGGCCTGGCCCAGCTGCGCATCTTCGAGGAGGAGGGCGTCGACCCGGCCCGCGTCGTCATCGGCCATGCCGATTCGTACCCCTCCCTCGGGCACTACCTCGAGATCATCCGGCGCGGCGCCAACCTCGAATTCGACTTCCTGGGCATGAGCTTCACCCCGATGGAGCGCCATGGCGAGTCCCCGGATCGTGGCTCTCGCCCGAGAGCTGGTCGAACGGGGCCATGCGGATCGCCTGCTGCTCAGCCAGGACGTCTGCCACAACAGCCAGCTGAAGGCCTACGGCGGCAACGGCTACGTCCACCTGTTCGAAACGTTCCTGCCCGAGCTAAGGGCGGCCGGCGTCTCAGAGGACGCGATCGAGCAGATGACCATCGTCAACCCGGCCCGGATCCTGGCCGTCCAGGCCCGCTAGCGGCGGGCTGGTCGGAAGGCGAAAAGAGCCTTCAGCGTTCCGGGCTGCCGACGAGGACCAGGGCAGCGGCGAGGCCGAACGCGGCACCGACCACGATCAGGGCCAGGTCCGGCCCGGGCGACGGTGCCCCTTCCGCGGGGGTGAGCCCGCGCAGCGGTGAGGTCGCCACGTACAAGGCAAATGCCCCGTAGGCGAGGGCCACGCTCACCGCGCTGACGCGCACCGATGCGACCCGTCGGCGGACGAGCAACCCGGTGCCGGCGGGGGGGAGGGCGAGGGCGAGGAAGGCCACCTCGGCGCCGCCCGTGAGGAGGCCGACGACTCCCGTCGCCACGAGCAGGCCGCTCAATGCCAGCAGCACGAATCCGCCCGCCGCCCAGGCACGCCGCCGGCTTGACTCGCGGCGCGACTCGCGGGACTCAACGGCGCTGCCGCCCTGTTCGATTGGGCCCATCCTTGTGCCTCCCCGCCCGGACTAGCTCTCCAGCGTGGCCTCGACACTGAGGGCCACGTTGCCCTTGATCGCGTTCGAGATCGGGCAGCCGTTCTTGGCCACCTCGGCGATCTCGGCAAATGTGGCGGCGTCGATGCCCGGGACCTTGCCCTGGACCGTCAGGGCGCTGGAGATCACCCGTCGTCCGGCATCGGTCATGTCCAGGCTGACCTGGGACGTCACCGACAGGCGATCGGCCAGGAACCCGCGCTTGAACAGCTCGTTGCTGAAGGCCATCGAGAAGCACGAGGCGTGCGCGGCCGCGAGCAGCTCCTCGGGGCTGGTTCGGCCCTCCGACGATTCGACCCGCGAGGCCCAGGTCGTGGGCAGGGCGCTGAACGCGCCGCTCGACACGGCGCTGACGGTTCCCTTGCCGTCGGGCAAGTTGCCCGACCAGGTGGCATCGGCTTGACGAACAGCGGCCATCTCGTTCTCCTCGCTCCGGCGCGGGTCCGCGGACCCGATGTGATTTCGCCGGGCGATCGTCCCACACGCGCGCCGAGCGCGTCGTCAGACGAGACGCTCGCGCAGGGCGCCGACCAGCGGCCGGTGGGCATGCGTCCGGGGCAGCACGATCCGGTGCACGCCGCCAAAGGCCCGGTGGCCCTCGAGCGCCGCCGCGAAGGCGTCCACGAAGCCGGCCTCAGCCAGCGGGTCGAAGCCCGGCTCCCACCACAGGCCGAGGATCCGGAGCGCGTCCGCCTTGCGGTCGATCCGCGGTTCGATCCGGCCGACCAGACGGTCGCCGAACAGGACCGGCAGGACGTAGTAGCCCCAGCGCCGCTTGCGCTCGGGCACGTACACCTCCCAGACGTAGTCGAACCCGTACAGGCTGCGCAGCAGGTCGCGGTCCCACACGAATGGGTCGAGCGGGGCCAGGAAGGCCGCCCCAGCCGGTTCGCCCCCGGGCGAGAGCCCGGCCGCGAGCTCCTCTTCGGCCGCGTCGAGGGTCGCCAGCTCGCCGGCGAGGACATAGCGCTCGCCTTTGACCCCATCCACCTCGACGGGCACGATCGCGCCGCCTTCGATGAGCTCCGCCCGCAGGACGGTGCGGGACCGCCAGGGCGGCTCGCCGGGCGTCGGAGCGGCCTTGCCGATGCCCAGCCAGAGCTCGGCCTGGCCGGCCTTGCCGAGCAGGCCGTGGGCCCGGAAACGGGACAGGAGCTTGTGCCGGAGCTGGTCATGCTCGGTGCGCCGATCGGCCAGTACGTCGGCCGGAAAGAGGCGCTCGACCAGGTCGTAGTAGCGCCGGTTGCCGGCGCGCCGGGACAGGCCCAGGACACCGGCCTCGGCGAGCGCCTCGAGCAAGGCCCGGACCTGGTTCGTCGGCCGCCAGTACCAGTCGATGGCCGCTCGCGGCTCGACATCGGTCGACGACAGTTCGCCCTCGGCCCGGATCCGGTCGAGGAGCTCGGTCACCAGCGGGGCGTGCTCATCGAACGAGCCGGCCTCGTGACGGCGGGCGCCGCGATCCCAGGTGATCCGGTAGTAGGCCATCTCGGCGGTCGGGACCAGGCTCAGGCCCTTGTTGTAGGTCTCGTACAGGAGCCGGTCCCGATAGAGCAGGTCGTCGGTCCAGGCCCGGCGGTAGCCCTCGATCCGGGCCAGCAGGACCAGGTCATGGTTCCGCCCGGCCACCTCGAGCGGATCGAACTGGAGCGAGCCGAGCCGGCCGACGACGGCCATCACGCTGGCGGGCTCGGGGGGCAACGCACGCGGCGGAGCCAGGCCGTGCCTGAGCACCATGAAACGGCGGGCGGCGGCTGCGCTCACCCGGCGGGGGTCGGTCATCGACGGATCGTAGCGGCTCATTCATCCGTGGATCGGTGCCCCGCGTACCACCCACGAGTCCGGACGAGCGAGTGCCCGCCCTGCCGACTTCCAACCCACGAGGTGGCCATGGCCCCAGCCTCCCAGGTCCTTGTTTCGCACATCGTCCCCGATGGAGAAGGAACCGATGACTGAACTCTCACGACGCGCGTTCATGGGTCGCGCCGCCGCGGCCACGGCCGCCGGTGTCGCGGCAACCAGCGGGATCGTCGGCCTGCCCGGCCTGATCGCCGCAGCCTCCCCAGTGGCTGCCACCCGGTCGACCCAGCAGACCGCCCTCGATCTCAGCCCCGTTGGCCAGGACGTCGTTGCCCACGTCCAGGACGCCTCGACTGGCGAGGTCCTGCTCATGGTCGGCACGGCCCAGACGACGTTCCACGATCCCGAGCTTGTGGCTCGCCTGCTCAAGGGCGCCCGCACGGCCGGGCAGGAGGCCTAGTCCATGTCTTCCCACCGCGAGGCGCCGTCGATCTCGAAGGATCCGGTCGCCGACAACACTGATACGTACGCCTTCGTCAGCCCGGACAAGCCGAGCTTCGTGACGATGATCATGAACTACATCCCGGGCGAGTCGCCGGCCGGCGGACCGAACTTCTACGAGTTCGGCGAGGACGTGCTCTATGAGTTCGTCGTCGACAACGATGCCGATGCCGAGCCGGACGTGGTCTACCAGTTCCGGTTCAAGACCCACGTCCGGAACGCCAACACGTTCCTCTACAACTTCGGCCAGATCAAGAGCCTGAACAGCCCCAACTGGAACCGCTTCCAGACCTACTCCGTGGCCCGGGTCACCGGCGGTCATACCGAGATCCTCGGCTCAGACCTCCTTTGCCCACCGGTCAACATCGGCCCGCGCTCCACGCCGAACTACGCGGCGCTGTCGGCGGCCGCCGTCCACACCCTGTCCGACGGCAGCAAGGTCTTTGCCGGCCAGCGGCGCGACGGATTCTGGGTCGACCTGGGCTCGATCTTCGACCTGGGCACGCTGCGCCCGTTCGAGCAGCTCCACCTCATCCCGTCGGCCAGCGCGGCCGGCCACAACAGCCTGAAGAACGCGAGCGTGCACACGATCGCGATCCAGGTGCCCAAGCGGCGCCTGACCAAGGGCAACTGGAACCCGACCGACGCGACCGACCAGCGGGCCGTCATCGGCATGTATGCCCGCGCCAGCCGGCGCAAGGCGCGCATCCTGAGCGGTCCCAAGGACGTCGAGTCCGGTCCGTGGATCCAGGTTTCCCGGCTGGGCAACCCGCTCATCAACGAGGTCATCACGCCGATGGCCCAGAAGGACTACTGGAACTCGGAGCACCCCAAGGCGGACAAGCAGTTCGTCAACCAGGTCCTCCACCCGGAGCTGGCCGGCCTGCTGCCGTTCCTGTACCCGGGCGTATTCCCGAAGCTGGCCGCCTACAGCAAGCCGCGGGCTGACCTGCAGGCGATCCTGATGACCGGCATCCCGTCGGGCATCATTCCAGGCTTCCAGAACTACACCGGTCCGGTGATCGCGGACATGCTCCGCCTGAACCTGGCCATCCCCCCGACCAAGAGCAAGCCGAGCCCGCTCGGCCTTCTCGGCGGCGACCTGGCCGGCTACCCCAACGGCCGTCGGCTGGGCGACAACGTCGTGACCATCGAGGTTCGCGCCATTGCCGGCCTGACCATCCCGCTGGTCGACCCGAGCTTCACCCCGGATGGGGCCGCTGCGGTGGTCCAGGACGGGACGAGCGGTCCCGGTGTCGGCAGCAAGTTCCCGTACCTGCTCAATCCGAAGAGCGGCTACGACGTCCCGTAGCGATTCCGGCGGCTCTGCCGTCCGCGACGAAGCCCGGTGGCCCTCACGCCGCCGGGCTTCTCGATTCCCGCCTCGTGCCTCGGCGGTTGCGCTGGCCCAGTTACGCGGCCCGATGCGCGGCCCGGTTAACGCGTGCCTCCTTCTGCCAAATTCGCGCTGGAGCGACTCTTATGGCGACTCGCTCGCTGGATTCAGCCCCGGTATGGCCGGCCACTCCCGGATTCGTGCACGAGCCGACACCTTCCTGGGCACCTGGATGGACGTTGGACCGCACCGACCGACCATAACGACCGCCACAGCGCGAATTTGACAATTGGTCCAGGGATCGCCTGCGCGCCCTCGTTCGGCATCGTCGCTCGGGGCCTTCGGTCGTCAATCGTTCCCTCGAGGGATCCCTATGGCGGCCGACGGGCAGCCCGAGGGCTGACGGTCGCTTCGGATCGGCGAATTCGTGCACGAACCGTGCATGAGCCGGCGGCCAAGCCGGCGACCCAGCCGTGCGACCGACAATAAGGGTCCTTCGAGCGCACGAATGACCAGGCGGATGCGTCTGCCGCTCGACGGCCTGGGCGGCGCCTGATCAGCGCCCGGGTCGGCGCCAGTCGAGCTCGGCGACCTGGCCGCCGACGATCGTGACCTCGTTGGGCAGGGTCGGGTCGTCGATCCAGACCCGGTACGTGCCTTGCTTCAGCTCGGGGTAGATGCCCGCGTACGTGACCAGGTCGCCGGCCCGGCGCTCGTGGATGGCCGTGTGGACGCGCCCGCTGTGCCGTGTTCCGGACCATGCTCGTGCTCGGGACCATGCTCGTGCTCGGGACCATGCCGTGCTGGGGAATGCGACTGGTCGTGCCCCTGACCGTGGTCGTGTTCCGCGTCGGCCGGAAGCCCCGCTTCGTCGTCGAGCAGGCTGACCTCGATCTCGCGTCCGGCGTACTCGGCATCGGTGTACAGGATCAGGGCGCCGATGTCGCCGCCGATATCGAGGACCGCATCCTCGAGCGAAAATCCGGCCGGGCGAGCCGCGTCTGGCATGTAGGTCGACCTCCTCGGCGACGGATACGCTGTGCCTGTCGTCCGGGTTCAGTCTGGCCTGCAACCAGCCGGGGCGTCGGCGGGTTTCACGGTTGGAGGTGGTAGCACCCGAATGACAGGCCCGATGCCTCGACCTGCGCAGCCCGCCACGCCGCCCGCCGTGGCAGCTCGCCTTCGTCGTCCTGGCCTCGATCTGGGGCTGCTCGTTCCTGTTCATCAAGCTGGGCCTGGAAGGCCTGAACCCGATCCAGGTGGCGTTCGCCCGGGTCGCGATCGGCGCGATCACGCTCGTCCTCGTGTCCGGCCTGACCCGGACGCGCCTGCCCCGGAACCGGACGCTCTGGCGGCACCTGTTCGTGATGGCTGTCCTGATGAACGTGGTCCCGTTCATCCTGTTCTCGTACGGCGAGACCCACGTCAGCTCGATCCTGGCCGGGATCATCAACGGGGCGACGCCGCTCACGACCCTGGCCGTGATCCTGATCGCGTTTCCCGAGGAAGAGCCGACCCGCAATCGGGTCGTCGGGCTGCTCATCGGATTCACCGGCTTGCTGGTGGTGGTCGGGATCTGGAACGGCCTTGGAGCGGGCGAGCTGAGCGGCATCCTGGCCTGCATCGGGGCCATCTGCGGCTACGGCATCGCCTATCCCTACGGCCGGCGCCATGTCGTCGGGCTGACCGACGGGCCCGTCTCGATCGCGACCGGCCAGATGCTGGCAGCCACGCTGATGCTCCTGCCGCTGGCCGCGGTGTCCGGGGGGACGACCGGCCCGATCACCTCGAGCGTCGTCCTGAGCATGCTCGCTCTCGGCGCCCTCGGAACCGGCATCGCCTATGTCCTGAACTACCGGATCGTGGCGGCTGCAGGGGCGACCACCGCGAGCACGGTCACGTACCTCACGCCGCTCGTGGCCATCCTGGTGGGGTTCGTCTTCCTGGGCGAGCCGCTCAGCTGGAACGAGCCGATCGGTGGATTGATCGTCGTCCTGGGCGTGGCCGTGTCGCAGGGCCGATTGTCCGGGGGCCTTCGGCGGCTCGGCCTCGGTGGGGCGGGGGAGGCGACCGAAGCCGCCGAAGGTTCATGACAGGACCTGGCATGAATACGGCTATGATGCAGCGATGCGAGCCTCGCGCCTGGTGGCCCTCCTGCTGCTCCTCCAGAGCCGTGGCCAGCTGACGGCCGCCGAGCTCGGCGCCGAGCTCGAAGTATCGGAACGGACGATCCATCGGGACGTCGAGGCACTGGCCGCGGCGGGCGTGCCGATCTACGCCGAGCGGGGACCCTACGGCGGGATCCGGCTGGTCGACGGCTACCGGACGCGGCTGACCGGGATGACGGCCGATGAAGCCGAGGCGCTCTTCCTGGCCGGCGTTCCCGGCCCGGCCGCCGAGCTCGGCCTGGGAACCGTGGTGGCCGCCGCGCGGCTCAAGGTCCTGGCGGCGCTCCCGCCGGAGCTGCGGACCCGGGCGTCGCGTCTGGTCGAGCGGTTCCACCTGGATGCCGTGGGCTGGTATGCCGCCTCGGAGCCGGTGCCCCATCTGGCCGCCATGTCCGAGGCGGTCTGGGAGAACCGCCGGATCCGTATCGACTACCAGCGTGGTCGCGTCGTGTCCCGCTTGCTCGAGCCCCTCGGCCTGGTCCTCAAGGCCGGGGTCTGGTACGTGGTCGCATCGGCCGACGGGCAGATCCGGACCTATCGAGTTTCACGCATCGTGGGCGTGGCGCCAACAGACGAGCGCTTCGACCGGCCAGCCGAATTCGACCTCGCGGCGTACTGGGCCGAGTCGACGGCCGCCTACGAGCAATCGACCCCGACGACCGAGGTGAGCCTGCTCGTCCGGTCGGAGCGCACGGGCCGCCTGCGGGACGTGGTCGGGGCGCGGGTCATGGATGAGGCCGACCCGCTGCCCGCGATCGAGCGGGATGGCTGGCTCGGCCTCCGCCTCCGGCTCGACTGGCCGGACGAGATCGCCGGCCACCTGATGAGCATGGGGCCCGATATCGAGGTGATCGAGCCGCTCGAGCTGAGGGCCGAGATGAGCCAGCTGGCGGCCCAGCTGATCGAGCGCTACGCCTGATCGAGCGCTACTCGGCCCGTTGAGGCCCGGTCAGCGCGATGAGCCGAGGACGGGCTTCACGCCCTGGCCGGCGTTCGAGCCGGGTCGCGACGGCGGGCTGACCTCGGCCGCCCTGCGCTTCGGCCTGGCGCTCGCTCAGGGCCCGGCGCAGGCTCGATTCGACGGACGGCTTCGGCGGTTTCGCGGCGACGCTCAGCGGTCACGATCCGGGCCAGTTCGAGGTTCATCATCGCCTGCTCCTTGCTCTTCGCCGGTTCGACCCGACGACCTTGCGATCTGCTTCTGTGTACCTCCCAGACTACCGCTCGATCATGACGAAACCTGTCATGAATGGCCCGCCTAATTCGGTCCTTCGGCGGCCGCCACGGTGGGCTACCATTCGACCCGAGAGGTGGCTGAGCGGATGAGAATCGAGGAACGTCTCGAGGCGCTCGGCCTCCACCTGCCGCCAGCCATGCAGCCGCCACCCGGGGTGGTCCTGCCGTTCAGCGCGGTCCGGGTCGTGGGCGATCGCGCGCTCATCTCAGGCCACGGACCGCAGAACCCGGATGGCACCTTTGCCGGCCCGTACGGCAAGGTCGACGCGGACGTCTCGGTCGAGGATGCCTACCAGGCGGCTCGCTCGACGGCCCTGTCCGTCCTGGGCAGCCTGAAGCGAGAGCTGGGCGACCTGGACCGGGTGACCGCCTGGCTGCGCGTGTTCGGCATGGTCAGCTCGTCGGCCGGATTTCAGCGTCAGCCCTCGGTCATCAACGGCTTCTCGGACCTCATCCTCGAGCTGTATGGCCCGGCCGGAGCCCACGCCCGCTCGGCTGTGGGGCTGGCCGAGCTGCCATTCGGCATCCCGGTCGAGATCGAGGCCGAAGTCCAGATCAGGCTCTGAAGGAGACGTTGATGCTTGTCGATTCGCTGCTCGTGCCGACCGTGGCCGTGACCGACCTGGAGCAGTCCAGGAAGTTTTACGCGGAAAAGCTCGGCCTGACCGTGCTGGAGGAGGCGCCCTATGCGGTGCGCTTTGGAGCCGGGCAGGGCAGCCAGGTCTCGGTCCGCCGCGGCCAGCCCAACGTCGGCCAGACCGTGGCCCACTTCGAGGTGGCCGACCTCGACGCGGTGATCGCCGAGCTCAGTGCGCGCGGGATCACCTTCGAGGAGTACGAGACGCCCAAGACGGTCAACTTCATCGCCCAGATCGGGCCGGCGCGAGGTGCCTGGTTCAAGGATCCCGATGGCAACGTCTTCGGCCTGCGCGAGGGGCCGCTCCCCGGCGCGAAGTAGAGCCTGTGGGACGGCGCCTGGATCGCCTGACCCACCCGAGCCGACTCGAAGCCCTTGCCCCGGCCTAACGCCGAACGATTCTCGGTGCATGGTCATTCCCAGGGGAGGGAGGAGGTTTAGGGCCCCAAGGGAGGCCGGGGAGCCGCCGATCGTGCATGGATTGGGCGCCGGCCACGCTCGGAAGGGGGGCGGACAGCCGAAATATGGGCCTTGGGGCCTCGCCTTGTGCTCACAGCGACCATGCAGCGAGCGCGCCCGGGCCTAAGGCACGGGGAGGCCGGTTCGGGCCGGATCGCAGGCTCACGGGACGGGGCAATGCCGAATCGCGGCCCCAGCCACGAGCCTCCGAAGGTGCCGTTGACGCTCGGGCGTGGAATTCCGATAATATGGGTCGGGATTAGCGATTGATCCGCGCCAACCGGCAGCCCTGCCGCCTGGAGACCTGATGACGACGACCCGCGAACTCGTCAGCGACCGCCGCGATGAATACGCCTTCCACGACGACATCGACTACCTCGCCCAGACGAAGCGTGGCCTGACCCGGCAGACCGTCGAGGAGATCAGCCGGTTCAAGGGCGAGCCCGACTGGATGCTCCAGTTCCGCCTGCGCGCCTACGAGCACTTCCTGAAGCGGCCGATGCCCAACTGGGGCGGCAACCTGCTCGATATCGACTTCGACAAGATCGTCTACTACCGCAAGCCGTCGGCCGGCGAAGAGAAGTCCTGGGACGACGTCCCCGAGAAGATCAAGGCGACGTTCGAGAAGCTGGGCATCCCCGAGGCCGAGCGCAAGTTCCTGGCCGGGGTCGGCGCCCAGTACGACAGCGAGGTCGTCTACCACTCCGTCCGCGAGGAGCTGAGCAAGATCGGCGTCGTGTTCATGGGCACCGACCAGGCGCTCAAGGAATACCCCGAGATCTTCCGCAAGTACTTCGCCACGGTCGTGCCGCCCGAGGACAACAAGTTCGCCGCGCTCAACAGCGCGGTCTGGTCGGGCGGCTCGTTCGTGTACGTGCCCAAGGGCGTCGAAGTGCCCCTGCCCGCTGCAGGCCTACTTCCGGATCAACGGCGAGAACACCGGCCAGTTCGAACGCACCCTGATCGTCGTCGACGAGGGTGCCCGGGTCCACTACATCGAGGGCTGCACCGCCCCGATCTACGCGACCGACTCGCTCCACGCCGCGGTCGTCGAGGTCATCGCCCTGCCCGGCTCGAAGGTCCGCTACACGACGATCCAGAACTGGTCGAACGACGTCTACAACCTGGTCACCAAGCGGGCCCACGCCCACACGAACTCGACCGTCGAGTGGATCGACGCCAACACCGGCAGCCGGCTGACGATGAAGTACCCGGCGATCTACCTCCGTCGGCGAGGGCGCCACGGCCGACATCATCTCGCGTCGCGGTGGCCGGCAAGGGCCAGCACCAGGACACCGGCGCCAAGGCGATCCACCTGGCCCCGAACACGCGCAGCCGGATCGTCAGCAAGTCGGTCAGCAAGGACGGCGGCCGGGCGACCTACCGCGGCTCGCTCAAGGTGGCGCCGGGGGCCACGAACGTCGTCGCCTCGGTCCGCTGCGACGCGCTGATGCTCGACGACATCAGCCGGAGCGACACGTACCCGTACATCGACATCCAGGAAGACGACACGACGATGACCCACGAAGCGGTCGTGGGCAAGATCAGCGCCGACCAGATCTTCTACCTGATGAGCCGGGGCCTGACCGAGAACGAGGCCCAGAACCTGATCGTCCAGGGCTTCCTCGAGGTGTTCACCAAGGAGCTCCCGATGGAGTACGCGATCGAGTTCAACCGGCTGGTCAAGCTCGAGATGGAGGGGTCGCTCGGATGACCGTGGGCGCGTCCCCCGCGCCAGGCACCCAGCGATCTGACCTTCAACCTCGACCAGGCCCTCGTCGAGTCCTGGGCCGGCCAGGAGCCGGACTGGCTGGCGGCCGACCGGCGGGCCGCCTTCGAGCGTTGGACGAACCTGCCGGTCGAGGGCAATCGGCTGTACACCACCTACCTCGACCTGCGCCTGGCCGAGCTGGCGGACGTCCGGCCGTGGCCGGAGCCGGCCGCGGCGGCCACCGGCCGGTCAGGCCGGCCGGTTGCCCGACGGGGCAGTGGGGCTGGCCTCGTTCGGCGAGGACGGCGTCGAGGCGCTGGGCCTTGACCCGGCCGCCGTCGAGGCCGGCGTCATCCTCGACACCCTCGAGGGGGCCATTGCCCGGGACGAGGCCTGGCCCGTCGCCTGCTGACCGATGGGCAGGCCTTGCCGGCCGACGACAAGCTGGCCCAGCTCACTCGGGCCGGCTGGAACCAGGGGATCGTCCTGCACGTCCCGGCCGGCGTGCGCCTGACCCAGCCGATCATCCTGCGCTGGCGGGTCGGCGCAGGCCGGGCATGCCCTCCTGACCCGGACGATCATCGACCTCGGCGAGGGGGCTTCGGCCAGCGTCCTCGAGGAGCTCGAGTCGTCCGGCCCGGCCAACGCGCCGTCGGGGCCGCCGCAGGCCCTGTTCGCCGGATCGCTCGAGCTGCACCTCGGCGCCGGCGCGGAGCTGTCGGTGGCCTCGATCCAGGACCTGCCAGCCAACACGATCGCCTTCCAGCAGCGCCACGCCGACATCGGTGAAGGCGCGGCGCTCCATTGGGCGCTCGCCCAGCTCGGCGGCCGGCTCGTCCGCAGCCGGGTCGACAACCGGCTGATCGGCGACCGGAGCTCGGTCGAGCAGGTCGAGATCGTCTTCGGCGATGGGTCGCAGCTGTTCGACCTGACCAGCTTCACGACCCATATCGGCCGCAACACGACCGGCAACCTGCTCAGCAAGGGCGCCCTCAAGGACGCCGCCCGGACGTTCATGAAGGGCCTGATCACGATCGAGAAGACCGCCGTCGGCACCGACAGCTTCCTGGGCGAGTTCGGGATGAACCTGTCGAAGGATGCCCGGGCGGTGGCCATCCCGAGCCTCGAGATCGACCAGCCCGACTGCCGCCGGGCCGCCCACTCGAGCTCGGTCGGTCCGATCGACGAGACCCAGCTGTTCTACCTCGAGAGTCGGGGGATCGAGCCCGACGAGGCGCGCAAGTTCATCGTCCTCGGCTTCCTCGAGCCGGTCGTGGCCCGGGTGCCGATGGCCGATGCCCAGGACCGCCTGCGCGAGCTGCTCGAGGCGAAGTGGACCGGACGCGTGGCGGACGCCTCTGCCGCCTGATGCGGATCGACCTGCTGGCCGCCGCCGAGGTTGGGCCGGGCGAGATGAAGATGGCCTGGGTCGACGGCATCGAGCCGGTCCTGGTCGTCAATGTCGGCGGTGAGTACCGCGCCTTCCAGGGGATCTGCAGCCACGAGTACTTCGAGCTCGACCAGGGCTTCCTGACCGGCGGCAGCCTGACCTGCGCCCTGCACCTGTCGCGCTTCGACCTCGACAGCGGCGAGGCGCTCGATCCGCCGGCCGAGCAGCCGATCGCCCGCTACGAAGTCGTCGTCGAGGACGGCCGGGTCCAGCTCGAGGCCGACGGCCCGCTCGAGGTCAACGAGTAGGGTTCGCGCGGAGCCGGTGCCGGCCTCAGTAGCCCTGCCAGCCGGCGACCATCTCGTCGGCGCCGGTCCGCAGGGTGGTGTCGTCGACGGGCGACGGTCAGGCTGAAGCGTTCCTCGCCCGGACCGACGGGGGCGCCCTGGAGGCGCTCGACCAGGTACTCGCCGATCCGCGGGCCGTGCTTGAAGGCGTGGCCGGACCCGCCGCCGGCGATCCAGGCGTTCTCGAGGTCCGGGTGGCGGTCGATGATGAAGTGGCTGTCGGGCGTCGTCTCGTACTGGCAGACCCGGGTCTCGACGATCGGCTGGCCGGCCAGGGCCGGGAAGCGCCGGGCGGCGTAGGCCCGGGCCAGGCGGGTCGAATCGGGATCGACGATCCGCTCGCCGGGCGAGGGATCGAAGACCGGCCCGTAGCGATCGGGCGCGAGCTTGGGGCCCCGCCCGTCGATGCCCGGCACGCCGTAGAACGCCGCGTCGTAGTCGACCCAGGTGGGCAGCTCGGCCGAGGTGAAGCGGCCGTCGCCGCCGGCCGGGCCGAAGAAGAAGACGTCCTGCTTGGTGACCCGGATCAGGTTGCCCAGCAGGCCCGGGAAGAGGCGGGGCAGCCACGGGCCGGCGGCGAAGACGAACGTCCCGGCCGCCAGCCGCCGGCCGTCGCCGAGGACGACGTCGACCAGGCGCCGGCCCTCGTCCGGCCCGGCCGCGCGGCGGCCAGCTCGAACCGGCCGCCGTCCCGTTCGAAGGCCCGGGCCGCGGCGGTCGTGCCCTGGCGGGCCATGAGCGCCCCGGCCTCCGGCTCGTAGACCAGGAAGGCGTCGTCCTCGAACCCGATCTGCGGCCAGCGCCGGCGGGCCTCGTCCACGCGAGCTGCTCGACCGGGATGCCCTCGCCGGGAGGACGGCCAGCGAGGCGGCCTCGAAGCCGTCCGGGCGATGCCCGAACCAGAGCGTGCCGACCGGCTGGAACAGGGGCTCGCCCCACTCCTCGCCGAAGCGCCGCCAATGGGCGAGGGCCGGCCCGCGCCCAGCGGGCGTAGAGGACGTCGGAGCCATACGAGCTGCGGATGATCCGGGTCTCGTCGCCCGAGGTGGCCCGGGGGTGGCCGGCGCCCCAGGCGTCGACGAGGGTCGTGGGCAACCCGGCCCGCCCGGCCCAGAACGCGGTCCAGGCACCCATCGTGCCGGCCCCGATGACGGCCAGATCGGTCGCCCGCCCGGCCGGCCAGCCGTCCGGCCCGCGGATCCACTCGAGCCGGGTGCTCATGGCGTCAGGGTCAGCGTGGCCACCGCGCCGCCTTCTGGACGGCCGCCGGGCAAAGGCAGGGGCACCTGCGCGGCCGGCCAGCCAGTCGTCGATCAGGTCGCCGTAGTGGGGATCGCTCGGGTTGCCCGACTGCCCCGTCGTGATCACGATCCGGGCGCCTTCGAGGTCGCCCATGTCGATGTCGAAGCGGTAGGTGGGCATGTTCGTCATCTCGAAGATCGAGGGCAGGTCGGTCTTGGCGGTGATCGTGCTGTCGTACGGATCGTCGTAGGCGACGCTGAACTGGTAGTAGGTGGCATCGACCGCGCCGGCCGCGCCGGCGACAGGATAGGGGCCCTTGTCGAAATACCACTCGAGCGGCGCGATCCCGCTCTCGCCCAGGGTGACCTCGCGGAACGTGGTGGTATGGATTCGGCCCCAGGTCCAGCTCGAAGGATCTGCGCCCAGCGACGAATGGAGGGCGGCACCGGCGCCGTCGAGGGCCTCGGCCAGGATGTCGGGCTCCGTCTCGATCGTGCCCGGAGTGGTCGAGTTGTCCCAGTAGGGGTCGGCCGGCTTGGCCAGGAGGGCGATGACGGCCTGCCAGCTCTCGGTGCTGCCCGACGTACTCGCGCGCGAGCGAGCCCAGGTCGTCGTCGAAGAGGTCGCGCTCGAGCTGTTCCTCGAAGGTCATGTAGGCGGCGCAGCCCAGGCTGTCGACGCCACAGGCATCGTCCTTCCAGCCCTTGATTGCGCCGAGCACGCTCATGACCGTCGGCCGTGGCCGGCCGGACTCCGGCGAGGGCCGGGATCACCAGAGCTGCCCGCAGGACCTTCGTGTCGGTCTGGATCGCGCTCATCTCGTCGAGGGTCACGCCGCCCTGGGCGGTCGCCGCGGTGAGCAGCTGCAGGATTCGGGTGGCCCGGTAGCCCGGATCCCAGTCGCTGGGCGACGAAGTACGGGTAGGGGCCATCGACCAGCTCGTTGTTGGCGCTCACGATCAGCCCGGAAGGCGGGTTGTAGAGGCGGGGCAGGGCGTCGTAGGGGATCGAGCCGGTCCATTCGTGCAGGCCGTCATAACCGGGCACCGGTCGATCGCCGTGGTCGCTCTTGTCGTCGCGGATCGGGATGATCCCGGGTGCCTGGTAGCCGATGTTGCCGTCGACGTCGGCATAGACGAAGTTCTGGGACGGGGCGCCGTAGACCTTCAGGGCGGCCCGGAAGTCGCTGAAGTCGCGGGCCTTGTCGAGGCCCAGGAACGCATCGAGGTCGCCGTTCGGCTGGGCCGTCGCGGTCCAGCGCAGGGCATAGAGGGTGGGCGGCGCCTTGAGCCGGTCGTCGACGTCGGTCACGATCGGGCCGTGCCCGGTCGAGCGGACCTTGAGCGTCACCGGGTCGCCACCGGCCACCTTGATCGTCTCGGTCCGCACGATGAACGGGACCGACTCGCCCTTGAACAGGTAGTTGGCCGGGTTGCTCGGATCGGCCTTCTCGATGAACAGGTCCTCGACGTCCGGGCCGAGGTTGGTCGCACCCCAGGCGATCCGATCGTTGTGGCCGAGGATCACGAGCGGATCACCGGGAAAGCTGACCCCGGTCACGTCGAACGGGCAGGCGGCGTTGATCGTCTGGCAGTGCAGGCCGTTCATGATCCAGACCGAGGGCATGCTGATCCCGAGGTGGGGATCGTTGGCGAGCATGGCGTTGCCGGCGGCGGTCTTCGAGCCGCTGACGACCCAGTTGTTCGAGCCCACGCCGTGGTCGCCCTCGAGGCCTTGAGCGGGATCGATCCCAGCCGAGGCGGCGATCGACTGGCCGATCGCTGCCAGTGCCTGGAGGCCGCTGGCCTGGTCCGCGGTCAGGGCGACCGGGGTGCCCGCCGGGTCGGCACTGGCGCTGGCACCGGCGATCGTCGTGGTCACGCTGCCGGCCGGCGGCTGGAACAGGTTGCTCGGGGCGATGATCGGAGCGGCGGCCGGATACGGCGGGGTGAGCTCGTTGGTCCGGGCCTCGCCGCCCAATTTGGCATCGGCCAGGACCCGGAAGATCTCCGAGTCGAAGTTGTCGCCCAACGACCAGGCCTGGACGAGTGCCCAGGTCGCCGAGTCGAGCGGCGTCCAGCGTTCGGGCGTGTAGCCGCCCAGGCCGCCGCCCAGGCCGGCCTTGAGCCCTTCCACGACGAAGGCCAGGCCAAGCTGGCCCTTGTTCGCGTCGAGCCAGTCGTTCACTCCGTCGGCGTAGGCCTGGAGGTCGGCCTTGAGCTCGGGTGAGGCGGCGTCCAGGTCGCGCTGGGCGGCCTGTCGCCAGCCCATCGTCCGGATGAACTCGTCCTCCTTGAGCGTGCTCGAGCCGAACAGCTCGGACAGCCGGCCGGCGCCGATGTGGCGCCAGACCTCCATCTGCCAGAAGCGCTCCTGGGCGTGGCTGTAGCCCTGGGCCAGGAACAGGTCATGCGGGGTCGACGCGGTGATGTTGATGATCCCCGAGGCGTCCCGGGTCACGCTCACCGGGGCCGTCAGGCCGGGAGCCTTGAGCGAGCCGCTGGTGGTCGGCAGCGAGCGATGGCTGACCCAGACGAGGAGGCCGCCGGTGGCCAGGATCAGCACGATCACGAGCACGAGCAGGATGCTCAGCAAGCGGCCGATGATGCGCACGGAACCTCCAGGCTGGGCGAGGTCGATCGCCGATCGCTCGCCAGTGTGCGACGCCGGAACCCGGCGTCGTCGCGCGATCAGCGCCCCAGCCAGCGGCCCAGCGGATGACCCTGGCCCGGGCCGATGGCCCGGCGCACGATCGCGTCGGCGAAGACGAGATCGGCCAGCCCAACGCCCAGGTGGCTGACCAGGACGCGGCCCTCCGGCGGGCGGCCGACCCCAGCCCGGATCGCCTGGCCGATCGTCGACGCTGGATCTGGGTAGTCGTCGAACTGGCCGGCGAGGCGGTTGGCCTCGAACTGGCCGAGCTCATCGACAAGGAACAGCGCCGGCCTCCCGGGCCACCGCGTGATGGACGCTCGTCGAATAGTCGATCGCGACCACCAGGCCATCGGCGGCCAGGTCATCGCTGCCGAGGGTCTGCCGGACCGGCCCGAACGAAACCGCCGTGACGACCAGGTCGGCGGCCCGAGTCGCCTCGGCCGGGCTCCCGGCAACGCCGGCCGCGGCGATCCCGGCGACGGCGCGGGCCGCTCCGGCGACGGCCTCGGCCCGATCCGGATGCCGGTCGTAGATGGTCAGCTCCGCGCCGGGCAGCAGGGCGCCGATGACCGGCAGATGGCTGCGGGCCTGGATGCCGGCGCCCAGGATCGCGACCCGGCTCGATCCGCCCGGCCGACGGGCCCAGTGGCGGATGGCCACGCCGCTCACCGCGGCCGTCCGATCGGCGGTGATCGGGCCACCGTCGAGGATCGCGACCGGCTGGCCGGTAAGCGGGTCGGTCAGGATGACGGTCGCATGGATCGTGGGCAGGCCGAGGGCGGCATTTCCGGGGAACCCGGCGACCCATTTGATCCCTACCAGGTCAGCCGCTCCGTCGGCGGCCGGCCCGCGCAGGTAGGCCGGCATGGCATG
Source organism: uncultured Chloroflexia bacterium (assembly GCA_963718285.1). Lineage (GTDB taxonomy): Bacteria > Chloroflexota > Limnocylindria > Limnocylindrales > CSP1-4 > Palsa-1033. The sequence continues at coordinate 24,637 of CAVQYU010000004.1, forward strand.
GGCGAACGAGCCGGCCGGCCGCGGGTGGACGCCGATCTTGGGCGGCAGCTCGGCCTCGTCGACGAGGGCGAGCATCGCTCGCTCGGCCAGCTCGATCCGCTCCTCCACCGGCGGCATCGCCGCGCGGACGGCGGCCGCGTCCAGGTACAGGATCTCGGCGTGGGCCACCTGCCGAGTCTAGGGCCGGCGGCACGGCCGGTCTGCCTCGGCCGGTCTGCATCTGGCCGGTCGGCCGCGGCAGGCTACCATCGGCTCGATGGCCACAATCGATCGTCCAGCAGAGCCTCGAGAATCTCAAGCTCGAGCGGGACGCGATCGTCCTGTACGACGCGCTGGCCGGGATCGAGAAGGACGAGCGCCGGGCCGCGGCCTTCCGGACCATCGCCTCGAACGAGCGACGCCACGCCGAGGTGTGGGCCGGCAAGCTGCGCGAGCTCGGGGCGAGCGTGCCGGAACCCGGCGGAGCGCGCTTGCGGGTGCGCCTGATCATCGGCCTGGCCCGGATCTTCGGGACGAGCTCGGTCAGCGACCTGGTCCAGGCGCTCGAGGGCGACGAAGAGGACGCCTACACCGGCCAGGCCTCACCCGAGGTCGTGGCGATCGCCGCCGACGAGCGCGAGCACGCCGAGATCTGGCGTCGGCTCGAGGGCAAGGCGGCACCCGGCGCGGCCGCATGGCGTCCCGGCCGAGGCGTCTCCGCGAGGTCCAGGTGCCCCGTCCGCGGGGCGAGGTCGGGCGCGATGAGCGCTGGCACCGGACCGGCCAGTCGGGCACCCTGCGGGCGGTGATCTTCGGGGTCTCGGACGGCCTGGTCAGCAACACGTCGCTGGTCATGGGCGTGACCGGCGCCTCGGCCGATCCGCACTTCATCCTGCTGGCTGGAATTGCCGGGCTGCTGGCCGGCTCGTTCAGCATGGCCGCCGGCGAGTACATCTCGATGCAATCCCAGCGCGAGCTCTACGAGCGCCAGATCGCCCTCGAGCGAGCCGAGATGCAGGCGATGCCCGACGAGGAGCAGGCCGAGCTCGCGTCGATCTACCGGGCGAAGGGCTTCTCCGAGGACGAGGCGAACCGCGTCGCCGCCCGGCTGTTCCGCGATCCCGAGGCGGCCCTCGACACCCTGATCCGGGAGGAGCTCGGACTCGATCCTGACCAGCTCGGCTCGCCCTGGCGGGCCGCCTTCGGGTCGCTCGTGGCGTTCGCGGCCGGGGCGGCCGTGCCGGTCCTGCCGTACCTGGTGGCCTCGGGTGCGCCAGCCTTCGTGGCCAGCCTGATCCTGAGCCTGGCGGCGATGTTCGTTGTCGGCGTCGGGATCAGCCTGCTGACCGGCCGGGGCGCGATCTTCAGCGGCGCCCGCCAGGTGTTCATCGGGGCCCTGGCGGCCACGGTCACGTTCATCGTTGGCCGGCTGATCGGCGTGGCCGCAGCCTGACGATGGCCGGTCCTGATCTCGGCGGGCGGCTGCGCGCCGAAGGCCTCGATTCAGGCGAGTGGGGGAACGGTCCGGGCGATCGCTATGGCGCGCATCGGCACGGCTACGACAAGGTGATCGTCGTCAGCGCGGGCTCCATCCGGTTCGGGTTGCCCGGCCCCGGACTGAGCCTCGACCTGGCCGCCGGCGACCGTCTCGAGCTGCCGGCGGGAACTGAGCACGACGCACTCGTCGGCCTGTCCGGCGTCAGCTGCCTGGAGGCCCATCTCCCAGCCGGACGGATCCCGGCCGCGCGCGGATCCCGGCGGGAGAGTGGTGATCGTGCGGCTGGGCGTCACGGCGTCGTGCGTGGCCAGGCGCGGAGTGTGTACTCAGAACAGCAAATCGAGCATTTGAGGGCTCGACGAGCCGGATCACGGGGTCACGCGGCGCCCGGGCGCATCGGGAAGCTGGGATTCATCCCCGCCCACGTTCGGCCCGAGGATGAATCGTGGGGCTGATGCGGGCGAGGCACCGGTGCCACGGCCGAAAAGCGCTCGTTTGTGTTCTGAGCGCACATCGGGCAACCCACTCTGTGGACCAGACGCCGACCAGCACCTCGGGATGACCCGCAGAATCGACAAGGCCCCCGGCGTTCGGGGGCCTCGTGGGGGTAGGCTTGGGCCTGCCGCGCTGGATCAGCGCATTCCGTAGCGAGTCCAGGCTGCGAGATGATCGCGTGGATCGGTGCCCTCTCGACCTTCGTCGGAAGAGAGCAGGATGCTCACAAACGCGAAGAGCGCGAGGAGGCCGACGGCGCTGGCGAGCAGCATGTCGTGTTCCTCCAAATCATTCGGACGTCGTTCGCCGCGGCTGGGCTCTCCGCATCGGGCGGAGCTCGGTTCGTCCGGTTGCTTAGAACGACTGTAACCTAACAAATCGATAGTGTCAAAGCCACCTAACCTAACAAATAAGGACCAGATGACTCGACAGGACGGACTGAGCAGGACAGACCTGCAAATCGTCGACATCCTCCAGCGGGATGGCCGGGCGTCCTATGCGGACATCGGCGCCGCTGTGGGGATGAGCGCGCCGTCGGCCCACGAGCGAGTCAAGAAGCTCGAGACGCGGGGCGTGATCCTGGGCTACGCGGCTCGGGTCGATGCCCGGGCGGTAGGCCGGGGGATCCTCGCCTTCAGCTGGATCCGCCAGTCGCCCGGCCCGCCGACCGGCGACCTGACCGACGCGTTCCGGGACCTGCCCGAGGTCGAGGAGTGCCACCACATCGCCGGCGAGGCCGACTACCTGCTCAAGGTGCGGGCCGCCGACACCCTCGACCTGGAGCGGGTCATGAAGCAGATCCAGGCGCTCCCGTTCGTGTACACGACCGAGACCGACGTGGTCTACTCCAGCGCGTTCGAGCAGCGGCCGCTGGCAATCCCGGTTGAAACCGACGCCGGATCGGAGGCGTAGCCGATGTCAGGCGAGGACTCCGAGCTGGTCCGGGCGGTTGCGGCCGGATCCGAGGACGCCCTCGTCGCTGTTGTATGACCAGTACGCCGGAGCGGTCTATGCCACTGCTCGACGGCTGACCAGCGATCGAGGCCTAGCCGAAGACGTGGTTCAGGAAACATTTCTCGCCCTCTGGAACCGGGCCGAGCAGTTCGACCCGACGATGGGCTCGCTGCCGGCCTGGCTGCTGACGATCGCGCGCAATCGCACGATCGATCGGCTGCGCGCCCTCGGTCGGCGCCCGCCGACGATGGCCGTATCCGACGTCGCCCTGCCCGATGAAGGCGATACCGCGACGCTCGAACGGCTGCTCAGCGGCGGCTCGGTCGTGGGTGCCGGGCGGCCGGTGATGGGCCCGGCGGCGATCCTGGAAGGCGTCGAGCTGCGGTCGTCGCTCGCGTCCGCCCTGGCCGAGCTGCCCGACACCGAGCGAACCGTGCTCGTCCTGGCCTATCGCGACGAGCTCAGCCAGAGCGAGATTGCCGAACGCCTCGGCTGGCCGATCGGGACGGTCAAGACCCGGACCCGGCGAGCGCTCCTGCGGATGCGCTCCGCCCTGGGACCGGGCTTCATGCCGGTCGACGAATCCGGGACCGTGAGCGCGGTGGTCGACCGATGATGGACCACCGCGAAGCAAGGGAAATGCTCGAGCTGGCTGCCGTCGAGCCAAACGGGCTGGACCGACTGGCGGCCGGCGACACGACGGCCTCGGCCGCCCTGGCCGGCCACCTGGCCGGCTGTCCGGACTGCGCCGCGGAGTCCGAGCGCCTGCGCCAGTCCGCGCTCCTCATCCGGGACGTCGTCCTCGAGTCGCCGCCGCCGGAGCTGCGCGAGCGGACCCTGGCACTCGTCCGCGAGGTCGGCCGGCCGCGCGGCACGCGCTGCGCTGGCTCTGGCCACCGCGGCTCCGGCCATCGCGGCGTCTGCCGCCCCGGCGTTCCAGGCACCCCAACCGATCGACGCGGGCCGCCGCCGCCGATCGTGGCGCACGGTCGCGCTGCCCCTCGGCCTCGCTGCCGCGATCGTCCTGACCGTGATCGGCACCGCGGCCGTGGTCTCCAACCGGAACGCCGCCGCCCTGGCGGAGAGCCAGGAGACGACGGCCGAGCTGGCCCAGCTCGCCAACTGGAGCCTGAGGGTCAGCGCCGAGCCCGACGCAACCCGGATCAGCCTGGTCGGCAGCCCCGGTACGAAGGCCAGCGGGACGCTCCTCTACTCGCCGACGAGCACCGACCTGGTGGTGGTCGCGCGGGGCCTGGCGCCGGCCCCGGCCGGCCAGGAATATCGCTGCTGGGTCCTGGTCGATGGCAGCCGCCACGACGTCGGCCTGATGGACATCGGGGCCGGGCTCGCCTACTGGGTCGGACCGGTCCCGGGTCTCGATAACCTTCCGGCCGGCACGCCCTTCGGCGTGTCATTGGCCCAGGTCAATGGCCCGATCACCTCGGCCGATCCCGTCCTGAGCGGCACGTCGGCGGATGACGATCAAGCGGGGATCCGCACGGGCCAAGGAGCCAGCAGCTCAGTGGGCGTGTTCCTCGGCCCGGAGTGCGCCCAGGTCTGGCCACTGGGCGCCGCAGGCGAGACAGCCGATGGCGGGCTGCTCCAGGCTGGGAGTCATGCCCATGCCGATCGCCTCGTCCAGCGGGTGATAGTCGGTCACGTCGATCTCGGGCATTTGAAGCAGGGCCAACCGATGGGCTCCGCAGCGTGGGCAGGCATCCTCGGACCGGGCCGAGTCGTCCGGCCCGTCCTGCTCGGGTGTCCCTTCAGGGGAATTCGTCACGGGTCAGTCTCCAGTGCGGGTGCCGATCGGGCCCGGCGCGAGGGTCGATGATGCCTCGCCCGGCAACATCGCGTCAGGGCAACCCCGTGCCCGAGGCTGACGTCGCCGCGATGTTCGACGAGATCGCGCCCGTCTACGACCGGGTCAACACCCTGATGACGGCCGGTGGTGATGGCCGCTGGCGGCGGGCCGCGGCCGCGGCGACCAAGCTCGAGTCCGGCGGCGCCGCGGTCGACGTGGCCTGCGGCACGGGCAAGCTCAGCGCCAGCCTGGCCGAGCTCGTCGGGCCGTTCGGGCGGGTGGTGGGCCTCGACCTGTCGCCGGCCATGGTCGGCCTGGCCGGCGCGACCTACGCCGACCTCGTGCAGCTGTCGTTCCGAGTCGGCAATGCCCTCGAGCTGCCCTTCGAGTCCGGCGAGTTCGATGCCGCGACGATCGCCTTCGGCCTGCGCAACCTGGCCGATTTCGAGGCCGGATTCCGGGAGCTCGCCCGGGTCGTCAAACCGGGCGGCCGGATCGTTTGCCTCGAGCTGTCGACGCCGCCCCAGCGGGGCTGGAGCCGGATCTTTCGGTCGTTCTTCGGGCGGCTCGCTCCGCTGGTGGCCGGCGCCTTCGGCCATGGCGACACGTACCGCTACCTGCCCAGCTCGCTCGACGGCTTTCCGGACGCGGCCGTCCTGGCCGCGACGATGAGCCGGGCCGGCCTGGTCGACGTCTCGTTTCGACGCCTGGCCCTGGGCGCCGTGGCCCTCCACACCGGGAGGGTGGCCGGCTAGGGCGCGGCCGGACCGGCTGGCGCGGACGGAGCGGACGGAGCGGACGGCCCGGATGGGGCTGCCGGGGCCGGAGTCTCGAGCTCTTCGGCCTGCATGGCCGGGCCGGCGAGCCACTCGCGGTTGAGCCGCAGGACGTCCTCGACGAGAGCCGGATCGAGGGGCTGCTCGGCGGAGCCCAGCTGGCCGGCGATCCAGTCGGCCTCGTGGCTCAGCTCGGCATCGGCCTGCTCATCCGCCGCGCGGCTGAAATCGGCCATGACCAGGAAGACCAGGATGGCCCCGATCGCCAGGCCGACCAGCAGCAGCCACCATTGAAACTCGGCGTTCATCGGCGCCAAGTATAGGAGCCCGGCTACACTCGTCCACGATGTTCGACTTCACGCCGCCGTCGGTGGCCATCCAGATCGGACCGATCCCGATCTACTTCTACGGCATCTGCTACGCCCTTGGGCTGGTCCTGGCCTACTTCGTGATCCGGCACGGCGTCCGGGCTCGCGGCCTCGACGAGAACCTGTTTGCCAACGGCATGATCATCGTCGCGATCGCGGCCCTGATTGGCGGCCGGGCCTACCACGTGATCGACCAATGGGCCCTCTACAAGGACGACCTGACCAAGATCGTCCTGCCGCCCTACGCCGGCCTGGGCGTCTACGGCGGCATCTTCGCCGGCCTGGTCGCCGTCGTCATCTACGTCCGGATCAACCGCCAGTCGTTCTGGGCGTGGGCCGACGTAATCGTGCCCGGCCTGTTCGCGATGGAGTTCGTGGCGCGCTGGGGCAACTTCTTCAACCAGGAGCTGTACGGGCCTCCGACCACGGCGCCCTGGGGCATCCCGATCGACTGCGCCCATCGGGTGGCCGGCTACCTCTGTCCACCCGACGGCAGCACCCCCGCCGGCACCCTGTTCCAGCCGTTGTTCCTGTATGAATCGATCTCGGGCCTGCTCGGCATGCTCACCTTGCTGTGGCTGTCGCGGCGCTACGCCAGCCGGCTGCGAACCGGCGAGATCGCCCTGATCTTCTTCATCTGGTACGCCGCGGTGCGCTTCGTCCTGGAGTTCCTGCGGGTCGACAACTGGACGTTCTTCGGCATCCCCACGGCGCAGCTGATCTCGATCGTCGTGATCGTCGTGTCGCTGGCCCTGCTCGCGGTCCGCCATCGGCGGCTGCCGCCGGGCCTGTCGATGCCGGCCGAGCCGCCGCCGACCGACGAGGAAGAGGCAGGCGAGCTGGCCCCGGCCGAAGCCGGCGCCCCGAGCAGCTGACCAGCCGTCGCCCTCGGGCGCGCCTCTCGCCCGAGGCCCTGGCCCGGGACCGGGGCGGCGTCCAGGAAGGGCTGGCCTGGCTCGGCCGGCAGCCTGAAGCCGGCGTTGGTCCGCTCGTGCGGATCCTGGCGCTGGCCTTCCGGGCGATCGCCTTCGGCGTCCTTCGCCTTCACCACGAGCGCCAGGGCAGCGAGCACGTCCCGGCCGGCGGGGGCTACGTGGTCGCGGCTGCCGTCCACCGCGGCTGGATGGATCCGTTCCTGATCATGCATGCCCTTCCGCTCGCTCCCCGGGTCTGGTTCCTGGGCAGCGGTCCGTCGGCCTTCAGCTCGCGCTGGCGCGAGCGGCTCCTCCATCGGGTCGGCGGGATGCTGCCGGTCTGGCGTGGGGGAATCGGGATCGAGCAGCACGTGGCGTCGGCCCGGGCCGTCCTCGGGGCGGGCGGCGTGTTCGTGCTCATCCCCGAGGGTGGGATCGCCGGCCCACCCGATCGGCTCGCCCCGTTCCGCTTCGGCTCGGCCCTGATCGCCCTGCGCGTTGGTGCCCCGATCCTGCCGATCGCCATGGCCGGCAGCGCGGAGCTGTACGTCGGGCGGCGCATGGCCACCCGCCTCCTGCCGGTCACGAGCGCGGCCGAGCTGCTCGGGCCGGACTGGCCGCCGGACGGGGCGCTGCCCGCGCCGGGCAGCCGGGCCGAGCTGGACCTGGCCCATCGCCTGACCGAACGGCTGGCCGAGGTCCTCGGCCCGGCTGTCGCGGAGATCTACCCGGGCACCGTCGACCCGCCCGGCCGGCCCAGGCGGTTGCGCCGCCTGACCTGGCTGTTCCTGGCCCGGCCCCGGCAGCGAGGCTGAGTCGCGAGCGGCTATCCTCGCCCTGATGGAGTACGCCCAGTCGATCCTCGATCTCGTCGGCAACACGCCCCTGGTCCGGCTCAGCCGGGTCACCCGGGACCTTGGACCGCTGGATCGCCAGCCGCTCATCCTGGCCAAGCTCGAGGCGATGAACCCGGGCGGCTCGGTCAAGGATCGGATCGGCCTGCCGATGATCGAGGCCGCCGAGCGGGACGGTCTGCTCCGGCCGGGCGGCACGATCATCGAGCCGACGAGCGGCAACACCGGCCATGGCCTGGCGATCGCCGCCGCCCTCAAGGGCTATCGCTGCATCTTCGTCATGGCCGACAAGCAGTCGACCGAGAAGCAGGCCCTCCTGCGGGCCTACGGGGCCGAGGTGGTCCTGTGTCCGACCAACGTCGCCCCGGACTCGCCTGAGAGCTACTACTCGGTGGCGGCCCGCCTGGCCCGGGACATCCCCGGCGCGTTCAAGCCCGACCAGTACTGGAACCAGGAGAATCCGACGGGCCCACGAGCAGACGACCGGGCCGGAGCTGTGGCGCCAGACCGACGGCCGGCTGACCCACTTCGTGGCCAGCGTCGGGACCGGCGGGACGATCAGCGGGACGGCCCACCACCTCAAGGCCCGCAACCCCTCGATCCAGATCGTGGGCGCCGACCCGGAGGGCAGCGTTCTGTCGGGCGACGTTGCCCGGCCCTACCTGACCGAGGGCGTGGGTGAGGACTTCCTGCCCGGCACGTACGACTCGAGTGTCATCGACCGCTGGGTCCGGGTGTCCGACCGGGATGCCTTCGCCGCGGCGCGGCGCCTCACCCGCGAGGAGGGCATCCTGTCCGGTGGCTCGTGTGGGACCGCCCTGGTAGCAGCCCTGGCGGTCGCCCGCGACCTGACTGCTGCGCCCGAGGGCCACGAGGCCGTCGTCGTCGTGCTCCTGCCCGATAGCGGCCGGAACTACCTGAGCAAGCTGTACAACGACGAGTGGATGCGGGTGAACGGGCTGCTGGCAACGAGCGGCGGCGGGGCCCGCATCGCGGACCTCCTGATCGTCCGCCAACGGACCGGCGGCGCGGCCGGCGACGGGGCAAGGCCCGAGCTCATCCTGGCCCGGACCACGGAGCGGGTCGGGGCGGCGATCGACCGGTTCCAGGCCTACGGGATCAGTCAGATGCCGGTCTCGGAGGCCGCAGCGGGGGCGCCCGGCTCGGATCGGATCGAGGCGATCGTCGGCTCAATCTCGGAACGTGGCCTCCTCGACCGGGCGTATCGCGACCCGACCGTCGTCGAGCGGACCGTTGGCGAGGTCATGGATGCGCCGCTGCCCATGGTCGAGGTGAGCGCCGCCCTGGACGACGCCTTCCGGCTTCTGTCGGGCGTCCCCTCGGCGCTGATCGCCGTCGATTCCGGCGTCCCGGCCGGGATCGTGACCAAGCTCGACCTGCTCGAGTTCGTCGCCCACCGTCCGGGGCCGGTCTAGCCGTGGCCGACGACCCCGGTCAGGACGAGTCGATCCGGCCGTTCGCCGAGCGCTACGCCGCCGATGAGGGTTGGTCGTTCGAGACGCTGTCGGTCCATGCCGGCCAGGAGCCCGACGAGCTGACCGGGGCGGTCGCTCCGCCGATCTATCAGACGAGCACCTATGCCCAGGACGGAATCGGCCGGCCGCGGGACGGTTGGGAATATGCCCGGACCGGCAACCCGACCCGGCGCCGCCTGGAGCGGGCGGTGGCCAGCCTGGAGGGCGCGGAGGAGGGGATCGCCTTCTCGTCAGGAGCCGCCGCCACGGCCATGCTCGCCGAGCTGGCCCTGCCCGGTGACGAGGTCGTCGTGGGCGACGACGTCTACGGCGGAACCTATCGCCTGTTCGAGCGGGTCCTGCGGCCGAAGGGAATCATCGCGCGCTACGTTGACCTGGCCGCTGATCCGGCCAACGTCCGGGCGGCGCTGACGGCCCGGACGCGCCTCGTCTGGTTCGAGACGCCCACCAACCCGCTGCTCAAGCTGGTCGACATCGCGGCCGTGGCCGACGGGATTGCCAGCCACCGCGGCGCTGATGGTCAGCGGCCGTGGCTCGTGGTCGACAACACGTTTGCCTCACCGGCGGTCCAACGCCCGCTGGACCACGGCGCCGACATCGTATTTCACTCGGCCACCAAGTACCTGGCCGGTCACTCGGACACGGTCAACGGGATCGTGGTCACCAGCCGGCCGGCCGTTGCCGAGCGGCTGCGCTTCCTGCAGAACGCCATCGGCGCGGTCCCCGGGCCGTTCGACTGCTTCCTCGTCCTGCGCGGGCTGCGGACGCTGGCCCTGCGGGCCGAGCGACATGCGGCCAACGCCGCGGCCGTCGCGGCCATGCTGGCCGGACGAGCCGACGTCGGCGCGGTCAGTTATCCGGGCCTGCGCGAGGGCCCGTCCGCGCACCCGCAGGCGGCCCTGGCCGCGCGCCAGATGCGCGGCGGCGGGGGAATCGTGTCGTTCATCCCGGCGGCCGGTGGGCCGCAGGACCGAACCGCCCGGGAACGGGCCATCGCCATCTGCGAATCCACCCGCCTGTTCACCCTGGCCGAATCGCTGGGCGGGGTGGAATCGCTGATCGAGCTGCCGGCCACGATGACCCACGCCTCGGTCGCCGGCTCGCCGCTCGAGATCGACCCGGCCCTCATTCGCCTGTCGTGCGGAATCGAGGCCGAAGCCGACCTGCTGGCCGACCTGCGGGCCGCCCTGGATCGAGCCTAGGCTCGCCGGCTGATCTGTTCGGCCGCCAAACGGCCGGCCGCGGCTTTCCGAACTAGCGCTTCTTGCCCCGGACCGAGATCAGGTGGGCCGTCCAGGCCGAGGCCTGGCCATCGATCGCAACCGAGCTGCCGTGCCAGCCGCAGACACACGTGACGGTTTGTTCGCGATGCTTGTATTCGTCGATCACGTGCTTGAACTCGGGGGTGACTCCGGGCTTGGCGGGGGGCGTGAGGGCCAACGTGGGCTCCGATCGATCGATGCGGGGAATGGCGGTCCTGGTCGCCGCTGACGACGCCACGACAGGAGCAGGAATGATACGCCTTCAGCGCCCACTCCGGCGCCGGACCGGATCCAGCCAGTCGCGCAGGCCGTCGCCGATGAAGTTGACGCCGAGCACGAACACGACCAGGACGAGCGCCGGCTCGACGGTCAGCCACCAGGCCGTCTGGAGGTAATCGCGGCCGTCGTAGATCAGCCTGCCCCATTCGGGCGTGGGCGGCGGGACACCCAGGCCGAGGAACGTCAGGCCGGCGGTGAACAGGATCACCTGGGGAATCTGGAGGGTGATGATGACCACGATCGAGCCGGCGATGTTGGGCAGGACGTGGCGGCGCAGGATCCGCCACTGGCCGACGCCGGCGGCCCTGGCGGCCTCGATGTAGGGCCGTTCGCGCACCGTCAGGACCTCGCCCCGGGTCACCCGGAAGTAGTACAGCCACGAGCCGACGCCCAGGACAAGGGCCAGGTTGAGGGTGGACGAGCCGACCACGGCGAGGACGGCCAGGGCCAGGATCAGGAACGGGATCGCTTGCTGGATGTCGGCCAGCTGCCCGATGGCCAGGTCCAGCCAGCCGCCCCGGTAGCCCGCCAGCAGGCCGGCGCTGACCCCGATCAACGCGCCCAGGGCGACGCTCAGGATGCCGATCCCGAGCGACGTCCGGCCGCCCCAGATGATCCGCGACAGGAGGTCCCGGCCGGTCGCGTCGGTCCCGAGCAGGTAGGTCGGGGACCCGCCCGGCAGCCAGACCGGCGGTTTGAGCCGGTCGGTCAGGACCTGGGCGAGCGGGTCATGGGGGCTGATCCAGGGCGCCAGGATCGCCATCAGGACGATCGCGCCGACCAGGATCGAGCCGATGACCAGACCCCGATCGAGGCGGGTGCGCCGGCTCGAGCCGGTCGGGCCCAGGCTTGATCCACGTCGGCGGCTTCCACGTTGGCGACTCCACGTCAGGCCAGCCGGACCCGGGGATCGATCAGGCCGTAGACCAGGTCGAGGAGCAGGTTGACGCTGACGATCTGAGGGCGGCCACGAACGTGAAGGCCTGGATCACCGGCAGGTCCCTGTTGGCCACCGCCTGGACGACGAGCTGGCCCATGCCCGGGTAGCTGAACACGACCTCGACCACGATCACGCCCGACAGGATGGCTGCAAGGTCGAAGGCCAGGAAGGTCACGAACGGGATCAGCCCGTTCCGGAGCGCGTGGCCCAGGACCACTCGGCGCGGGGCCAGGCCCTTCGCCCGGGCGGTCCGGATGAAGTCCGCGCCCAGGACATCGAGCAGGCTGGAGCGCAGGATCCGGGTCAGCCCGGCGGCCGAGCCCAGGCCGACCACGATCGCCGGCAGGAGGAGGTGGCTGGGGTCGCCGGCGCCCGACACGGGCAGGAGCCGGAGGCTCACCGCGAAGACGAGGATGAGGACCTCACCCAGCACGAAGCCCGGGATCGCCTGGCCAAGGACCGCCACGGATCGCGCGGTCAGGTCGATCCAGGAGCCCGGCCGGAGGGCCGCCGCGATGCCCAGCGGGACCGAGATCAGGAGCGATACCAGGACGCCCGACAGGCCCAGGGCGAGCGTCGCCGGGACGCGAGCCAGGACCATCCCGAGGGCGGGCTCCAGGGTGTTCGTCGAGGTCCCGAAGTCACCGTGGAGGGCCCGCCCGAGGAAGCTCGCGAACTGGACCGGGATCGGCTGGTCGAAGCCCAGCTGGAGGCGCAGCGAGTCGACCGCGGACTGGGGCGCATCGAGGGGCAGCAGGGCCCGGACGGGGTCGCTGGCGAGGAAGACCAGGGCGAACACGATGAACGACACGCCGAGCAGGACCACGGCGCTGGCCAGCAGTCGGCGAGTCAGGAATCTGGCCATATCCGGCTCAGGGTAGCCGTTGGAGCGGGCGCCCTCGGTGGGACGATCGGGCCGGCCGAACCGGTCCAACGGGCAGCACCATCTCTGAGACGACGATCATGCCGGATCCGGAGCAGGCTCCGATTGCGGTGCTATCGCCCTCCTAGAGGGCTAGCTGCCAACCTCCGCCCGGCGGCGGTCGGCCTGGAGGCGCTGGTCGGCGACCCGCGCGGCCGGTACAGGTCCGAGCCGGCCGTGGGGCAGGCCCAGCCGATCGCCACCCGGGTCGAGATGGCGCCGGCGGCCAGCCAGCGGTCGCACTGCGCGCGGATCCGCTCGGCGAAGTTGATCGCCTGGATCTCGTCGGTCTCGGGCATCAGGACCCCGAACCGGCTCGGGCCGAGGCGGGCGACGTGGTCGGTCGCCCGGCCATTGCGGACAGGGTCTCGGCGATCGCCGGGATGAGCCGATCGGCCGCATCGGTGCCCATCCGGCTGACGAGGCGCTCGAATCCGTCGAGCTCGACCAGCACGACCGTGATCGGCCGCCGGTAGCGGCTCAGGCGAGTGCTCTCCTCGCGGATCCTGCGCTCCCAGTCGACCGCCTCGTCGACGAGCGGCCGGGACGGCCGGCTGGCTTCGGTGCGGCGGGGCTGGGGGGCATCGGTCCACACGACCGTCTGCTCCTCGGGCCACCGCCCAGGTCGGCGGTCGAGGGGCCGGCGAGCGGGTTGGCTCGAATTCGCTTTCGAGGCGGTCAGGGCCAGGCTCCCGCGGGTCCGAGCGCCGTTGGCTGCGAGACGAAGAAGGCGATGGCCTCCTGCTCGGCAGGATGGGGCTCATCCTCGAGGACGGAACGGAAGCGTCGGGCGTCGTCGGCGGCGGTCACGGGTTCGGTGCTCTCCTGGATGGTATCTGGAGCTCTGGGTGGGGCTGCGGGGTGTCCGGGGCGGTCGTCGCCCGGCCGACCGGGCGTCGTCGAACCCTACGTCGGTACGGCACCCACGGGCCGCAGCCGACGAACGAGAGTGACGATGAGCACACCCATGATGACAAGATTCGCGACGATCGCGATTCCGATGGCGATGATGAGCGGCTGGGTGGACATCTTGACTCCGGTTCGAGCGACGGATCGCCCGGGTTCCGCATGATCGCCCTGCCGTCCCCGCAGTGACAACAGTCCTAACCACCCCAGGACAAATCGTTGGTGCGGTTGGGCAACGAAGCGAGCGGTCCGGGGAAGAGGCGTAGGCTGTGGTGGCCGGGACGTGGTGCGTGCGTGCTCGCGCAGGGTTGCGCGAGGAGGCTCCAGCCGCGTATCCTCCCGGCCCGATCCACTCCCGGGTGAAGTGGACGGAGAACCGAGGTCAGCCGTGGCACGCGCGATGTGGCGAGGAGCCATCCAGTTCGGGCTCGTGACGATCCCCGTCAGGCTCTACCTGGCGACGGAATCCAAGGGCATCAGCTTCAACATGCTCCACGACAAGGACCTCTCGCGGATCCAGATGAAGACGTACTGCCCCGTCGACGACGAGGTGATCTCGCGGGGCGACACGGTCAAGGGCTTCGAGTACGCGCCCGGCCAGTACGTGGTCGTGACCGACGAGGACCTCGCCGCGGTGCCCCTCAAGACGGTCCGGGCGATCGAGATCGAGCTGTTCACCGCGGCCAACCCCGATAACGCCGCCGTCCGCTTCGTCAAGGGCGCCTACTACCTCGAGCCCGATCCGATCGGGCGCAAGGCGTTCTACCTCCTGCGCGAGGTCCTGGCCGACAAGCAGCTCACCGCGATCTGCAAGGTCGTGATCAAGGACCGCGAGGTCCTCGGCGCGATCGACCCGTTCAGCACGACGATGCTCCTGACCACGCTCCATTGGCCCGACGAGATCCGCAGCGTGGCCGAGCTCGACCTGCCCGACGAGCTGCCCGAGGCGAAGCCGGCCGAGAAGGCGATGGCCGAGCAGCTGATCGGGGCGATGACGGCCGAGTTCGACCCGGCCGCCTATCACGACGACTACCGCGAGGCCCTGCTCAAGCTGATCGAGGACAAGGTCGCCGGCCAGGAGACCGTCGAGCCGGTCGCGCCGCAGCCGGCCACCAACATCGTCGACCTGATGGCGGCCCTCGAGGCGAGCGTCAAGGCGGCCGTCGAGGCACGCGGCGCGACGCCGCCGACATCGGTCGACTCGAAGCGGGCCGCCGGGTCCGAAGGCCGCGGGCGCCGCCAAGAGCCCCGCCAAGGCCGCCGCAACGGCGAGGGCCAAGCGACGACGACGAGCAGGCGCCCGGCTCCGGCCAAGCGCCGCAAGTCCGCCTAGCCCAGCGCGGCCTCAGGGAGGCCTCCGCCTCGATGCCGCTCGACGCCTACCGTCGCAAGCGCGACTTCTCGAAGACCGCCGAGCCGGCCGGCGGCTCGCCCGCGCCCGCCGATCGGGTCACGGCCGGGCGGTTCGTCGTCGGCCGCCATCGTGCGTCGCGCCTCCACTACGACCTGCGCCTGGAGATGGACGGCGTCCTCGCGAGCTGGGCCGTGCCCAAGGGCCCGAGCCTCGACCCGGACGTCAAGCGGATCGCGATCCACGTCGAGGACCATCCGATCGAGTACTTCGACTTCGAGGGCACGATCCCGAGGGGCGAATACGGCGCCGGCGACGCGATCGTCTGGGACTGGGGCACCTACGAGCCCGAGGCACCGACCCTCGATCCGGGCCGGTCGATCGCCGATGGCGAGCTGAAGTTCCGGATCTTCGGCCAGAAGCTGCGCGGCCGGTTCACCCTCGTCCGAACCCGCGGCACGAGCGGCTCCGCGAGCTCCGGCGGCGTACGCCGGCGGTCGGCGGCGGAGCCGGAGTCCGATCGGGACGGCGAGCCGTGGCTGCTGATCCACAAGCGCGACGCCGATGCCGTCCCCGGCTGGGAGCCCGAGGATCACCGCGAGTCGGTGATGACCGGCCGGACGAACGAGGAGGTCGCGGCCGGCCTGGCGCCGCGCTTCGAGGTCGCGCCGCCTGGCGAGCCAGCCGTCGCTCGAGGCGGTCGGAGCCGTGGCGGCGCCGTTTCCGGGCTTCATCGAGCCGATGCTGGCGACCCTGGCCACGACCGCGTTCGACAACCCGGACTGGCTGTTCGAGATCAAGTGGGACGGCTACCGGGTCGAGGCGGTGGTTCGCGGCGGTCGGGTCTCGCTCCATACCCGCAACGGCAAGGACGCCGGAACGTACTTTCCGGGCCTGCTCAGCCCGCCGGACTGGATCACGGCCGACGAGGCCGTCGTCGACGGCGAGGTGGTCGCCCTGGACCCGGAGGGCATGCCCAGCTTCGGCCTCCTCCAGGAGCGCCTCGGGGTCAAGTTCGGCTCGGGGACTGGGTCCGCCGGACGAAGTCCGCGCCGCCGGCCCGAGCCGGACGCACGGCTGCCGCCGGACGCCCGCGCCGCTCGTCTACCAGGCCTTCGACCTGCTCTACCTCGATGGCCTGTCGCTCCTCAAGGTGCCCCTCGAGGAGCGCAAGCGGCTGCTCCGGTCGGTCCTCCGCGACGGCCCCCACGTCCGCTACGCGACCCACGTCGAGCGCTCCGGGATTGCCTTCATGGCCGCGGCGGCGGCGCGGGACCTGGAGGGGATCATGGCCAAGGAGCGCCGCTCGACCTACGAGCCCGGGCGGCGGGTCGCGACGCTGGCTGAAGCTGAAGCACCGGCCCGAGCAGGAGTTCGTCATCGGCGGCTACCTGCCCGGCGAGGGCAATGCCCGCGACCTGGGCAGCGTGATCGTCGGGCTACTTCGAGGACGGGGCGTTGCGCTATGCCGGACGGGTCGGCAGCGGCTTCGATCGGGCCGACCCGGCTGCCGCATGCGCGACCTGCTCGAAGCCGCCCGGCCAGGAGCGCCGGCGTTCGATCCGCCGCCGCCGCGCCGGCCCCGACCTGCGCGGGGTCGTCTGGACCGAGCCGGCCGTCGTCATCCGGGTCGCCTTCTCGAACTGGACGCGGGACGGCGTCATCCGCCAGCCCTCGTTCAAGGGCTTCGAGCTCGACCGGGACCCCGCGCTCTGTCCGCCGGGAGCGGGCCGGTCGACAGCGCGCCCCGCGACCGGACGATGCAAGCTCCGCGCGCTTCCGCGGCGGCGGCCGCCTCGAAGACGCCCCGACCGAAGACTGCCCGCGACCGGACGACCAGGGCGCGTCGAGCAAGAAGTCCACGAAGTCGACCGGACCTGGCCAGCGCCGACCGACGGCCGACGAGCTCGCAGCCCTCGACGCGCTGCCGGCCAAGGGCATCTGGCAGGTCGGCGGCTTCGAGCTGAGCCTGACCAACCTCGACAAGGTCCTCTTCCCGGCCCGGCCCGGCCCGGCCGCGGCAGTGGGTCGCCGAAGGACGGCACGACGGCCGAAGAGCCGGCTGACGAAGCGGGACCTGATCCGCTACCTGAGCCGTATCGCGCCGGTCGCCCTGCCCCACCTCGCCGAGCGGGCCCTCAACCTCCAGCGCTTTCCCGATGGGGCCGGCGGCCCCGCGTTCTGGCAGAAGCAGATCCCGCCGACCGCGCCCCGCCTGGCTCCGGCTGTGGCGCGAGACCGGGGTCGAGGATCGGGCAGCCAACGACCATCTGGTCGCCGACCGGGTCGGCACGCTTGGCCTGGCTCGGCAACCAGGCCGCGTTCGAGATCCACCCGTGGACCTCGCGGATCGAGGATCCCGATCACCCGACCTATGCCCTGATCGACATCGACCCCGGCGAGAAGACGACCTGGGACGAGACGCTCGGTCCTCGCCCGGCTCTACCGGACGGCGCTCGGCCACCTCGGCCTGCGCGCCGCCCCGAAGACGACCGGCAAGCGCGGGATCCAGGTCTGGATCCCGATCGAGCGCGGCCGCTACACGTTCCGCGAGACGACCGACTGGGTCGAACAGCTCAGCCGGGCGGTCGGCGCGATCGTGCCCGAGCTGGTCAGCTGGGAGTGGTCGGTGGCCGGCCGAGGGGCCGGGCCCGCCTCGACTACACCCAGAACTCGCGGATCAAGACACTCGTCGCGCCCTACGCCGTCCGGCCGGCGGCGGGCGCGCCCGTGTCGGCGCCGATCACCTGGGACGAGCTCGATGACCCCGACCTGCGCCCGACCGCTGGATCGACCGGACGATCCTGCCCCGGGTGGAAGCACTCGGCGACCTGTTCGCCCCGGCCCTCGAGCAGGACCAGGAGCTGCCGGCGCTCGGCTGACCACGGCTAGCGCCAGGGCAGCGGATCGCGCGGCCGGTAGCCCTGGCGGAAGAAGGCCACGACCGGCGGTCCGCCCGAGTAGGCCAGCGCCACGTCGCCGCCCGATTGTCCCGCCCGATCGTCAGCCGGACCGTGTCGTCGCCGGGCAGGTTCGGGTCGTAGATGCGCAGCGAGAGCGAACCAGGTCCGGGGTCCGGCCTCGATCCCGTGGGCGACGACCTGGTGGTCCTGGATCAGGGTCGCGGGATTGGCCGAGACGGCGTGGACCAGGCCGAGCGGCGACCGGCCGGCCCGCGGCCAGGTCGCGCCGGATCTGCGGCAGCTCGCGCCGGAGGACCTCGGCCGAGCGGGAGCCCGGCCGATCGCCAGGGCGCTCCGAGCAGGTAGAACCGGGCGGGCCCGAGGCCCAGCTCGAACGAGTCGAGCTGGCGGCGGACGAGGTAGCGGAATGCCGGCGAGCCCGTCGAGCGGTGACGTCCGTGTCGGGCGGCGCCGTGATGCCCGCGAACCACAGGTCGAGCGCGGCGAAGGCCATCCCGCCGCACAGGCCGTTCGCCGCGTCCCCGATCGCGAGCTCGAGCGGGACCGGCCCGCCGATCCGCAGCCGGAGGGGCGGGACGTGGGGCCAGCGATTGGCAAAGGCAAAGCCGTTGAGCGAGGCCGGAAGGCCCGGGCCGGCGGGCGCGCTCATGGCTTCCGGAGGTCCTCGTTGCGATAGACCGGGTGCTCGAAGACCAGTGGCTCGGAGACCTCGGCCCGGGCCGCCGTCCAGAAGCGGGTCAGGCCCGAGACCGCGAACAGGATCGCAAAGGCGGGATAGCCGAGGGGCAGGATCGCGAGGATCGCCGGCGTTCGAGAGCTGCCCGATGGTGATCCCCGAACGGCGCTGCCGGCGACGAAGCTGCCCTGCGCCCGGATCAGGTCGGGACCCGGCGTGAGGCGCATCAGGCGTTCGTTCGAGGAGAGCGTGCCCGCCGACGCGCCGGCCGCCGCGACCGCCGCGACGACGCAGATGATCAGGCCGGCCAGCGGGTTCTGGGGAAGGCCGTCAGGCCCAGGAGCATCGAGCCGAGCCGCGCAGGAGGAACGAGGCCCGCAGCGTTCGCGAGGCGCTGCCCCGGGCGAGCAGTCCGCCGACCACGGTCGCCGCGACGAGCGACGCCGCCGACGAGATGGCCGACAGCAGGATCGCGAAGCTGGCGGCAGGTGCAGGACGCTGATCGCATAGATCGACAGGTACGGGCCGAAGCCGGCCCCGAAGGCCGCGATGCATGATCGAGCGCAGGAATGGCGCGAGGCTGGGGCGAGGGCGACCGGCGGCGGAGCGTCGCCGGCACCCGGCTGGGCGACCCGGACCCGGCCCGGCTTGGCGAGCTGGCGCAGGACCACGATCTCGATGACGCCGGCGATCCCGCTGACGAGGAAGACGATCGCGTAGATCCGGACGCCCAGGTCGGGCAGGAAGAGCTGGACGAGGACGGCGACCGGGAGCAGCAGGATCGAGCCGAGGCCGAGGGTCATGCCCATCACCCGCGGCGCGACGAAGCGCCGCTCGGGTCCGGCAGGATCGCGCCATACCAGGCCAGCAGGTTCGTCCCGCCGATCGTCGTGGCCGCTCCGCCGAGGCTCATCACCGCGCCGATCGCCAGGATCGCCAGGCCGTTCGGGATCACGCCCGACCCAGGCCGCCAGGGTCAAGCCCGCCCAGGATGAAGCCGCGTGTCTCGCCGACGGCGAGGATGATCAGGGTGACCCCGCGCAGGTTGCCGTCGAAGCGGCGCAGGAGCCAGGGCACGCCGAGCTGGGCCGAGGAGAAGGCGAAGGGCAGGACGCCGATCACCGTCGCGAGGGCCGGGCTGGCGCCCGAGGGCGAGGAGGAGCGGGATCGTCAGCCCGTCGCCGGCCAGGGCGGCGACGACCGCACCCGAGCCGCCGATCCCCTGGAAGCGGCGATAGCGCGGCACCCAGGAAGATCCGCCACTCGGCGATCGCGCTGGCCGTGCCGAACGGGCCGTCCGCGACCGGCCGCCGGGGGCGCTCACTGGCCGGATACTGCCTGGATCGGCGGCCCGAACCAGACGCTCGGCGGCGATGATCACGTACAGCGCGATCAGGGCGAGGCCCTCCAGCCAGGTCGACTCGCCGTCGAAGACGATGAACGCGCCCAGGATCACCGATCAGGCCCAGGGCGCCGATCAGGAGCGGCGAGGCGACCAGGGTCAGGGCCGGGCCCGCCGATGACGACGGAGATCAGGACGAGCGCCGGGATCAGGGCCAGCGCGACCTGCAGGCTCGAGTTCAGGATCAGGCTGATCGCCAGGTCGACGTTGTTGCGCAGCGCCTGCTGGACGCCGGCCACGTTCTCGACGGCATTGCCGGCGATCGCCACGATCACCAGGCCGGCGAACGCCTCGCTGATCCCCAGGCTGGCCAGCGCCGGCCGGAGGGCATCGACGAACCAGTCCGAGCCACGAGGGCCGAGCCGATCGCGGCGCCGACCAGGACGCCGACGCCCAGCTGGAGCGGCCAGAGCGTCGCCGGCATCGACGCTCGCGGTCGATCGAGCCCGCGCCCGGGCCGCCGCGAGATCGAGAACGGGATCGAGGCGCCGAAGAGGACGAGCAGGACGACCGCCGTGATCACGCTCAGGTCCTGGTCGCGTGCCCGGCATCGGGCGCTCCGGGCGCGGTGGCCAGGGTCGGGATCACCAGCGCGGCCACGGCCAGGACGAGCAGGGTGGCGATCATCCGGACCGGCTGGACGCCGAACTTCAGGACGCCGTGCTTCAGCCCGCCGAGGAAGAAGGCCAGGCCCAGGACGAGCAGGCTGTTGGCCAGGATCGAGCCGATCAGCGCGCTCTGGACCACGACGATCAGGCCGGCGCGCAGGCTGAAGATCCCGATGAACAGCTCGGGCAGGTTGCCCAGCGCCGACTGCATCACGCCGGTCAGGCCCGGCCCGAAGCGCCCGCCGAGCTGCTCGGTGCCCTCGCCGACGAGGCCGGCCAGGCCGGCCAGGGCGACGGCCGAGGCGACGAAGATCACGGTCGGGCTGCGCCGTCGGCCAGCTCGAGACAGGCTCAGGCCGCCGGCCACGATGGCGCAATCGCGATCAGGACCAGCGCCCGCCGGCCGAGGAGCTGAGCCACGGTCCGGGCGGGGCTCGGCGGGGACCGGCGCGGTCTCGGCGGCCATCGGCTCGATGATACGGGCGGCGGTACCATCGCGACGATGCCTGCCCAGAATCGGCTCGCCGGGGAGACGAGCCCGTATCTCCTCCAGCACGCCCACAACCCGGTCGACTGGTATCCGTGGGGCCCGAGGCGCTCGAGCGGGCGCGGTCCGAGGACAAGCCGATCTTCCTGTCGATCGGCTACGCCGCCTGCCACTGGTGCCACGTGATGGAGCGCGAGTCGTTCGAGGATCCGGTCACCGCGGCCGAGCTCGCCCGCGACTTCGTGGCGATCAAGGTCGACCGCGAGGAGCGGCCGGACCTCGACCAGGTCTACATGGGCGCCGTCCAGGCGATGACCGGCCAGGGCGGCTGGCCGATGAGCATGTTCCTGACCCCGGACGGCCGGCCGTTCTATGGCGGGACCTATTTCCCGGCGGTTCCGCGCGGCGAGATGCCCGCCTTTCGGCAGGTCCTGGCCGGTGTTGCCCGCGCATGGCACGAGCAGCGGCCCGAGCTCGAGGCATCAGGCGACCGGCTCGTGGCCGGCCTGGTTGCGCAGATCCGGGCGAGCCAGGCGGAATCGATCATGCCAGCCGAGACGCCGCCAGCGTTGCCCAGCGGGGCGCCCGTGGCCGCGGTGGCCGCCCTGCAGGCGACGTTCGACGCCCGCTTCGGTGGCTGGGGCCGAGCGCCGAAGTTCCCCCAGCCGATGACCATCGAGTTCCTGCTCCGCCGCCTCTCGCAGCCCGGCGCCGACACCGATGGCTGCGCTGAGCGATGCTCCGGGCGACCCTCGACGCCATGGCCGCCGGCGGCCTGCGCGATCAGCTCGGCGGAGGGTTTCACCGCTACTCGACCGATGGCCAGTGGCTGGCGCCGCACTTCGAGCAGATGCTCTACGACAATGCCCAGCTGGGCCGGGCCTACCTCCATGCCTGGCAGCTGCTGGGCGATGAGCTCCGACCTCGCCGTGGCCCGGGCCACGCTCGACGCGATCATCCGGGACTTCAGCACCGCCGGTCGGCGGCCTGGCCGCCAGCCGTGACGCGGATACCGACGGCGTCGAGGGCGCGACGTTCACCTGGACGCCCGCCGAGATGGCCGCGGCCCTGCCGGCCGAGGGTGAGGACCTGGGGCTGGCCCTGCCATTCGCCCTGCCATTGGCCTTGGCGGCCTGGGACGTCTCGGAGGGCGGCAACTGGCACGAGTCCCACGGTCGGACGATCCTGCGGCGCGTGCCGGCGACGCCGAGCTGGCCGAGACGTTCGGGCTCCAGCCCGCCGACGTCCGGACCAGCCTCGAGCGGAGCCGGGCCGCGCTGCTCGCGGCTCGAGACCGGCGGCCGCAGCCGAACCGCGACGACAAGGTCCTCGCCGGCTGGAACGGACTGGCCATCGCGGCCCTGGCCGAGGCCGCGGTCGCCTTCGAGGTGGACGGGGACGACGAGCGCGCCGAGCGCTACCGGCGCGCCGCCATCGCGGCGGCAAGCGAGTGCGTCGATCGCCTGCTCGACGGCCGAGGGCCGTCTGGGGCGGAGCTGGAAGGATGGCCGGGCGACCGGAACGGGCGTCCTCGAGGACTACGCCTGCCTGGCCGATGGGCTCCTGGCGCTCTATGGGGCGACATTCGACGAGCGCTGGTTCGTCGTTGCGCGCGGCCTGGCGGACACGATCCTCGAGCGGTTCGCCGACCCGACCGGCGGCTTCTTCGACACGCGCGACGATCACGAGGTCCTGATCACCCGGCCCAAGGACCTCCAGGACAATGCCGTCCCCTCGGGCAACGCGATGGCGACCACGGTCCTTCTCCGGCTGGCGGCGATGACCGGCGAGGCTCGCTATCGCGAGGCCGCTGAACGCGCGCTCGGCCTGGTCGCGGAGGTGGCTCCGCGCCATCCCACGTTCTTCGGGCAGTGGCTCGTGGCCCTCGACTTTGGCCTGGCCGACGTCGATGAGGTCGCGATCATCGGCGAGCCCGCCTGCCCCCGACCCGGGCGCTCCTGTCGATCGTCGAGCGCGGCTTTCGACCGCACCAGGTCGTCGCCGCCCGCCCGGGCTCGGCGTCGACCGCCATCGAACTGCTCGAGGACCGTTCCGAGCTCGATGGCCGGTCGACGGCCTTCGTCTGCCATGGCTTCGTGTGCCGCTTGCCCGTGACCGAACCGGCCGCCCTCGCGGAGCTGCTGGAGCCGACCACCGGGGCTCGCCCGTGACCACCGGGCGGCTGCCGGCCCGGCCCAGCCGGCTGGCCGAGGGATCGGCCGCCCCGGCTCGACCGGCGGCGACCGTGGTGCTGCTCCGGCCGGGCCCGTCCTCGCCCTCGAACGGCCCCGAGGTCCTCCTGACCTTGCGCCCCGAGTCGATGGCCTTCGGGGCCGGCCTGCACGTCTTTCCGGGCGGGCGGATCGAACCCGGTGATGGGCAACCGCAAGCTCTCGCCCGGGCTCGGAGCGGGGACGCCGCCCGGGTGGCCGCGATGCGCGAGCTGTTCGAGGAGGCCGGCGTCCTCGTCGCCGATCGGGCCGATGGCTCTCCCGCCACGTCCGACCGGCTGATCGCGGCCGAGCTTGTCGCCTTGCGCGCCCAGCGTCGTCGGCGGCCAGCTCGACCTTGGCCCAGATCCTCGAGCGCTACGACCTGGTCCTGGCCACCGATCGCCTGGTCGCGATTGCCCGCTGGCAGACGCCGCGCGTCTACCCGCGGCGCTTCGACGCGCGCTTCTTCGCCGTCGAGATGCCGGCTGGGGCCATCCTCGACCTTGATCCTGGCGAGGTCGCCGGCCATGCCTGGCTGACCCCGGCAGCGGCCCTGGGGGCAGATGGCCGCGGGCAAGATCGAGCTATGGCCGCCGACCTCGACCACTCTCCAGCGGCTCGAGCGGGCCGTCGACATGGCTGCGGTTCGAGCGGGCCTCAAGCTCGTCGACGGGCTGCCGTTCGCGCGCGAGCGACCTCGACGGTGGCGTCATTGCGCCTCACCGGCGGCAAGGCGTTCGGGCCGGCCGGCCTGCCGGCCAATACCCTGCTCGTTGGCCGGCGAGCGGATCGTGGTCGTGGATCCGGGCGACCAGGACGAGGACTTCATCGACCTGATCGAGGCCGAGGTCACGGCCCTCGGCGGAGGGATCGTGGCGATCGCCCTGACCCATGTCGATCCGGGGCACGCGTCCGGCTCGCTGGAGCTCCAGGAGCGGACCGGCGCCCCGATCCTGGCCGGGCCCGGCGGGCAGGCGTGCCCTGTCGTGGGCCGGTGACCGAGATCCGCGACGGCGCGACGATCGACGGCGACGACCCGATCACCGTAATTGGCACGCCCGGCCATCGGCCCGACCACCTCGCGTTGCAGCTGCGCGACTCCACGATCCTGTCCGGCGATGCCCTGACGGATCGGCCGACGCTGATCCTGCCGCCGGCCGGCGATCGGGGCTCGGCGGCCGCGTCGATCCGGACGAATTCGCGGCCTGCGCCCCAGCCGGATCGTGCCCGGCCACGGCGCATGGATCGACGATCCCGAGTTGGCCGCGCGGACCGCCCTGGCTGCCCTCAGCTCCTAGGCGGCGACCTAGCCCTGGATCGTCCGGTGGAGGTTGCGCAGGAGGTTGAGGCCTTCGTCGACCTCCTCGACCGGCGCGTACGGCCCGGGCATCAGGAAGCACGGCCGGCCGGCGAGGGCGACGCCCGGCAGCTGGCCCCACTTCTCGCCCAGCGGGCGGCCGGCGGCGATCTCGGCGGCTCGCTTGTAGATGAAGACGACGGCGCTCGGGCGCCAGATCGCCACCTTCTGCCAGAGCGGACCCGACGCCCAGGGTCAGCTCCCGGTCGGTGGCCGTGTCGCGCTGGCGTCGGCGGCTTGATCAGGTCGGTGATCCCGTGGCCGGCGGCGACGAGGGCGTCATCGGCGGTCTCGATCGCGGTGCCTGGCGGGCAGGACGCCGGCGATCATCAGCCGGCGCCAGAACGTCCGGCCGAGGCGACCCTGGTGGTAGTGGCCGGCGGTCACGCTGACCGGTGACGGGTTCAGGCCGACGAAGAGCGAGCCCGCCGCGGTCGGGCGGCAGGTCGACGAGCGTCTCGACCTTGGCGCCGCCGACGCTCGAGCGCACCGCGATGGGGGCCCGGTCCGGGCCGGGACAGGAGGTCGTCGAGCTCGGCCAATGCGCCGCTCGGGTTGCTTGTCGAGGGTCGGGTCAGGCCGGTCCGGCCGCGCCGGGCGGGGGCGGCGGCGGAGGTGGTGCGACCGGAGCGACGGGGGGCGGAGCGGCGCTAGCGGCGGCGCGGCCGGCGCGACTGGAGCGGCCGCGGGAGCTTGAGCCGCTGCGGCGGCGGCCTCAGCCTCCGGCGCGTCCTTGCGCATGTCGGTCTTGATCTCGGCCGCTTCCTTGCGGGCCTCCTTGACCCCGCGGCCGAGCATGCTGGCCGATCTGCGGGCAGGGTCTTCGGGCCGCGCGAGATGATCACGATCACGAGGATGACGATCAGGAGAGCAGGAGGAACCTTATCCATTGCGCGATGGTACTCGACTCATCGGAGGGCAAGCGGGATCACCAGTCGGATCGACGTGTGGGTGCTCGAGAAGGCGACGACCTTGTTGTCGACCAGTCCGACGGCCTTGGCCGCCGCCATCACCTCGATATCCCGGACCGTGGCCTGCTTGCCCTTGCGCGACACGACCCAGATCGCGCCGTTGGACACGATCCGGCTGCGCAGGTGGGCGAGCTGCTGGAGCTCGGTTCCGTCGTCGATTCCCAGGACGACCACGTTCGAGTCGGGGAGCGGCTCGCCCTCGGTGATGTCCTGGGTCCGTTCGGCGAGGGCGCGGCGGAAGTCCGTCGTCGTCGATGTTGATGACGGCCACGCGCGCGCCGGGCTTGACGCCGAGCTTGTCGATCAAGGGGCTCGTGTAGACGGGATCGGCCATCGACGGATCGTGCCACGCCGCGGGCTACGATGCCGGCGTGACATGACGGTCCGCTGCTCGTCTTCGGCCCGCGCTCCGACGACGTACGACTTCGGGCCGCGGCCATCCGCTGACGCCGCGCCGGTTCGGGCCGGGGATCGAGCTCCTGCGGACGGTCGGCGCCGTGCCCGGCCTGGCTCCGGAGTCCGGCCAACGACCCCGAGCTGCTCGAGATCCACGCCGCCGACTACCTCGCCGCGGTCAAGCGCCTGTCGCTCGATCCCGAGTGGCAGGCAGAGGCCGGTTTGGCGGCGTACGGCGACGACCCGCCGTTCGCGGGAATGCACGAGGCCGCGGCTGCGGTCGCGGGCGGCTCGCTGCAGGCCATGGAGGCGATCATGCGCGGCGAGGTCGAGCATGCCTTCCACCCGGGGGGCGGCCTGCACCACGCGATGCGCAGCCGCGCGTCCGGGTTCTGCATCTACAACGACCCGGCCCTCGCGATCTCGGCGGCCCGCCGGGCGGGCTTGCGCGTCCTCTATGTCGACCTCGACGTCCACCACGGCGATGGTGTCCAGGCGATTCACTACGCCGGATCCAGGCGTGCTGACGTTCTCGATCCACGAGAGCGGCCGGACGCTGTTCCCGGGGACCGGTTTCGAAGACGAGCTGGGCGAGGGCGTGGCCGCCGGAACGTCCGTGAACTTGCCCCTCGAGGCGGCGACGGGGGAAGGGCCCTGGCTGGCCGGCATTCGCGCCCTGGTACCGGGCCTCGCGGCGGCCTTCGGCCCGGACCTGATCGTGAGCCAGCACGGTGCGGACAGCCACGCCTGGGACCCGCTTGGCCCACCTGCGGGTGACGACCACCGCCATGGGCGAGGCAGCCCGGCTGGTCGATGAGCTCGCTCATCGGCATGCCGGCGGCCGCTGGCTGGCGACTGGCGGCGGCGGCTACGACGTCTACCGGGTCGTGCCCCGGACGTGGACCTTGACCTGGCTGGCCGGTGCCCACCGGGAAGCCCCGGCGACGACCGATCCGGCCTGGCGCGAGCGCTGGGCGGGCGATGCGGCTGCCTACGGCCAGGATCCGCCACCGGCTACGTTCGACGACCCGCCGAATGCCGGCCTGCCCGACTCCGAGCTCCAGCGCCTGGCCGAGACGCGCTCGCTCGAGACGATCGCCCGGGTTCGAGATCTCGTCCTCCCGCGCCTCCTGGTCGTCGCCCAGGATCGGGGTTGGTGGGATCCGCTTCGTCCGCAGAACGACGCCCGGCCGGCCCAGCCTCGCGCGAGCGCGGCGTTCCCAGGATCGTGCCTTCGCTCGAGCCAGAGGTTGTCGAGCGGCTCGTTCTCGCTCCGCGGACGATCGCCCCCTTCGATGCCACCGCCGGTCGCGAGATCCTGCTCGCCGCGCTGCGGGCCGGCTGCCGGGCGTCGGGGGCGGTGGTCGGTGACGCGCTCGTGGGCGTCGCGCTCGTGCAGCCGTCTGGCGATCCCGGGCAGACCGATGAGCTGATCGCCCTCGGGGTCGCGCCCGATCACCGACGGCAGGGGATCGCGACCGCGCTCCTCAGCGCGTTGGCTGGTTCCGGACGTCCCCTTGTGGTGCGAGCCGGCGTGGCCGAACGCGATGTCGTCGACCCACTCCCGATCGCCGACCGCCTGGCCATCGCCGACCGCTTGCTGGCTCGTCCAGGGATGGTCTCGAGCGAGGTAGACGCGGAGCCAGACGCGAGGCTCACGCTCCGAGCGAGCAAGCCTCCACGAGGCCTTTCGCCGTCGCTCTGTCAGCTCAGGGCGGTCGCCACGAGGGTGTAGAAGCTGACGACCGCGACCGCCAGTTGGACGCACAGTGCGAGCGCAGATACACGGCCACCGACGCGAGGAGCACGTTCGCCGCGAACAGCACGAACGCGGACCGCCAGCGATGAGCAGGAGGACCTGCCCGCTCCGCGTGTCCGGATCGCGCCCGTGCGGACGAATTGCCTCGGGCGCACGACACGACGATCCAGCCCACGTAGACGGCCACGCCGGCGCTCGAGACGACCATTGAAGACCGCGCGTCGGCGAGCCAGGCGAAGACGATCGAGGGGAACCAGGGCCTCGAACAGTCACGTTGAAGCTCGTCGACACGATCGACCGATGGCGGATGCCAGGGCCGGGCTCCACGCGCCGCCCGGCGGTTGCAGGACCGCGGTCACAGCCGTGAAGCCGGCGACGACCGCCCCGATCTGAGCGATCGCGAGAAGGAGCCCTTCGCTTGGCATGGGCGGCATCCTACGTCCCCGGTCCAGACGCCGGCCGGACATACAGCACATCTGTTCTGTTCCGGCGCAACGTCCTATACTCCTCGTCCCGTGGCTGCCCGACGAGCATCGCCGACCCTTGCCCAGCCCGCGAACGAGCCCCTGGCGGCGTTCAGCCCGGCCGTTCGCGACTGGTTCGAGGCGTCATTCGCGGCCCCGACGGCCGCCCAGGTCGGCGGTTGGGAAGCCATCTCGGCGGGCAAGCACACCCTGATCCATGCGCCCACCGGGAGTGGCAAGACCCTGGCGGCGTTCCTGTGGTGCCTCGACCGGCTGGTCCGGGATCCGAGCCCGCCGGCCACCCGCGAGCATCCCGGAACGGTCCGGATCCTGTACGTGTCGCCGCTCAAGGCGCTGTCCTATGACGTCGAGCGCAACCTGCGCGCCCCGCTGGCCGGCATCGCCCGAGCCGCCGGCCTGCGCGGCGATCCGGTGCCGCAGATCACGGTCGGCCTGCGCACCGGCGACTCGACCGCCGACGAGCGCCGACAGATCGCCCGGCGGCCGCCCGACGTCCTGATCACGACGCCCGAGTCGCTCTATCTCCTGCTGACCAGCGCCGCTCGCGAGACCCTCGTCGGCGTCGAGCACGTGATCATCGACGAGGTCCACGCGATCGCCGGCTCCAAACGTGGAGCCCATCTCGCCCTGAGCCTGGAGCGCCTCGAGAAGATCACCAGGATGCCGCCCCAGCGAATCGGCCTGTCGGCCACCCAGCGTCCGCTCGAGCTGATCGCGAAATTCCTGGGCGGCGTCGGGCCGGGCCGCCAGGTCACGGTCGTCGACGCCGGCTCGCGCAAGCCGCTCGAGCTGTCGGTCGTCGTCCCGGTCGAGGACATGAGCCGGCTGGGCGAGTCTGTCCCGCTCGAGGAACGGGCCGCAGGCCCCGGCTCGGGCGGAGACCTGCGAGTCAGCATCTGGCCCTCGATCCACCCCCGGATCCTGGAGCTCATCCGGGCCCATCACAGCACGATCATCTTCTGCAACAGCCGGCGCCTGGCCGAGCGCCTGGCCCAGCGCCTGAACGAGCTGGCCGGGGAGGAGCTGGTCCGGGCTCACCACGGCTCGATCGCGCGCGAGCAGCGCCTGTCGATCGAGGATGACCTGAAGTCCGGCCGCCTGCCCGCGATCGTGGCCACCTCCAGCCTGGAGCTGGGGATCGACATGGGCGCGGTGGATCTGGTCATCCAGGTCGAGTCGCCGACATCGGTCGCCCGCGGACTCCAGCGAATTGGCCGGGCCGGCCACCAGGTCGACGCGCCGTCGCGCGGGGTCATCTTCCCCAAGTACCGGGGCGACCTGCTCGAAGCGGCCGTCGTCGCCGAACGGATGCACGCCGGGGCGATCGAGACGACCGAGATCCCGCGCAACCCGTTGGACGTGGTCGCCCAGCAGATCGTGGCGATGACCGTGATGGACCGCTGGACGGTGGACGGCCTGGCCGAGACGATCGGCCATGCCTCGCCCTACGAGTCGCTCACCCGCGAAGCGCTCGAGGGTGTCCTGGCGATGCTGGCCGGAGCCTATCCCTCGGACGAGTTCGCCGAGCTCAAGGCGCGGATCATCTGGGACCGGGTGACCGGCGTGATCGAGGGCCGGCGCGACGCCCGGGTCGTGGCGGTCACCTCGGGCGGCACGATCCCCGACCGCGGCCTGTTCGGAGTGTTCATCGCCGGCGAACCCGGGACGACCGGGCGGCGGGTGGGCGAGCTCGACGAAGAGATGGTCTACGAGCTCCGGGCCGGCATGCACGGCGATGTCGTTGTCCTGGGGGCCAGCTCCTGGCGGGTCCTCGAGATCGGCCATGACCGGGTCACCGTCGAGCCGGCGCCGGGCGTGCCCGGCAAGCTGCCGTTCTGGCATGGCGACGCGGTCGGCCGGCCCCTCGAGCTCGGTCGGGCGATCGGCGCGACGGTCCGTGAGCTGGAGTCCGATCTGGGCCGCGGCAGCAAGGGCCGCACCGCCGCCCTGGAGCGGCTGTCGAGCAAGAACGACCTGGATCCGCTCGCCGCTCAGAACCTGCTGGCCTACCTCGAGGACGAGGTCGAAGCGGCCGGCGCCCTGCCCACGGACCGGCGGATCGTCGTCGAGCGCTTCCGGGACGAGCTGGGCGACTGGCGCCTGTGCATCCTGACTCCGTTCGGCGGCCGGATTCACGCCCCGTGGGCGCAGGCGATCGAGGCCCGCCTGGGCGAACGGCTGGGCACGGCCGTCCAGTCGATCTGGTCCGACGACGGCATCGCGATCCGCCTGCCGGACACCGAATCCGATGGCGCCGATGGCTCGTTCGCGGCCGGCCTCGAGGATTTGCTCTTCCCGTCACCCGACGAGATCGAGGACCTCGTCGTGGGCCAGGTGGGCAGCTCTGCCCTCTTCGCGGCCCGCTTCCGCGAGAACGCGGCCCGGGCCTTGCTCCTGCCCCGCCGCCGGCCCGGCACCCGCACCCCCCTGTGGCAGCAGCGCCAGCGCTCGGCCGACCTCCTGGCCGTGGCCTCGCGCTACGGCAGCTTTCCGATCCTGGTCGAGACCTACCGCGAATGCCTGTCCGATGTCTTCGACCTGCCCGGCCTGAAGTCCGTCCTGGCAGCGGTCGCCCGGCGCGAGCTCTCGGTCCATCGGGTCGAGACGGTCCGGGCCTCACCCTTTGCCAGCTCGCTCCTGTTCGACTACGTGGCGGCCTTCATGTACGAGGGAGACGCCCCGATCGCCGAGCGCCGGGCCCAGGCGCTCACGCTCGACCGGGACCTCCTGCGCGAGCTTCTTGGCCAGGAAGAGCTGCGAGAGCTGCTCGATGGCGATGCCCTGGCCGACCTCGAGCTCAAGCTCCAGGCCCTCAGCGAAGATCGCGCGGCCACGACCGTTGACCAGGTCCATGACCTGCTTCGCCGGGTCGGCGACCTGACCGAGCTGGAGGTCGGCGGACGGGTCGTGGGAGGCATGGCGGTGGCCGGGGACTGGCTGGCCGAGCTCGAGGGCGGCCGGCGGGCGGTCCAGGTCCGCATCGCCGGAGAGCCAGCCGGAGCCCGCTGGATCGCGATCGAGGACGTCGCCCGCTACCGCGACGCGATCGGCGTCCAGCCACCGTCGGGCGTGCCCCAGGCCTTCCTCGAGCCAACCCGGGCCGCCCTGGATGGCCTGCTCGGCCGCTGGGCGCGAACCCACGGGCCATTCGTGACCGCCGAGCCGGCCGCACGCTGGGGCCTGCCGGCCGGCCTGGTCGAGGATGCGCTGCATCGGATGATGGCCGCCGGGACGCTCCTGCGGGGCGAGTTCCGGCCCGGGGGTAGCGAGCGCGAATGGTGCGACCCGGAAGTGCTCCGCCAGCTTCGGCGCCGATCCCTGGCCAAGCTCCGCCGCGAGGTCGAGCCCGTCGAGCCGGTCGCGCTGGCTCGATTCCTGGCCGAGTGGCAGGGGGTCGTACCCCTCGCCGGGCTGGGCGATGGACAGGTCGGGTCGGCGGCCGGGCCGCCACTCGGTCCGCCGGCTTTGCGCGGCTCGGCTGCGCTCGAACGGCTGGCCGAGGTGATCGACCAGCTGGCCGGGCTGCCGATCCCGGCGTCGGTCCTGGAGCGGGATGTCCTGCCGGCCCGGGTCCCGGGCTACCAGCCCCGGCTGCTGGACGAGCTGGGAGCCCTGGGCGAGGTCATCTGGGTCGGCCGAGGCAGTCTCGGCCGGGACGATGGCCGGGTGGCCCTCGTCCGGCCTGGTCGCGATGCCCTGCGCGATGCCCTGCTCCACGGCTCGCCCGGTCAGGCCGACAGCGAAGCGAGGCCCGCCGGCGAGATGCCAGACGCGATTCGGGCGTTCCTGGCGACCCACGGTGCGTCGTTCTATCGGCCGATCCATGTTGCCGCCGGGGGCGGCCCGGATCGGCTGGTCCTTGACGCCCTGTGGGAGCTGGTGTGGGCCGGCGAGGTGACGAACGACACGTTTGCCCCACTGCGCGCCCTGCGCTGGACCCGGCCCGGCCGCGAGGCCCGCCGCCGGCCCGGTCGCCTGACCAGCCTTGGCCCGCCCGAGGCTGCCGGTCGCTGGTCGCTGGTCGAGCAGTCGGCCGGCCCGGCGTCGGGAGTGGCGGCCTCGTCGACCGAGCAGCTCCATGCGATCGCCCTGGCCCTGCTCGACCGCCACGGGGTGCTCACCCGGGAGGCCGTGATGAGTGAGGGAATCGGCGGCGGCTTCTCCGGGATCTACCCGGTCCTGCGCGCCCTGGAGGAGACCGGCCGGATCCGGCGGGGCTATTTCGTGGCCGGCCTCGGGGCCGCCCAATTTGCCCAGGCCGGCGCGCTCGATCGCCTGCGGGCCGTGCGCGACACGGGCGATGAGCTCGGCCCGCGCCGGGTGCTCCTGCTGGCCGCGGCCGACCCGGCCAACCCGTACGGTGCGGCCCTGGCCTGGCCGCGCCGGTCCGACACCGACCGGCGGCCATTCCAGCGAGCCGCCGGAGCGTACGTCAGCCTGGTCGAGGGCGAGGCCGTCTTCTACCTCGAACGAGGTGGCCGGTCGCTCCAGTCACTCCCGGCGGCAGACGACCCGACCAGGGCCGCGCTGGCCCTCGGGGCCTTCTGGGGCGCTCCTCGC
The DNA here is from genome assembly GCA_963718285.1 of uncultured Chloroflexia bacterium. Classification (GTDB taxonomy): domain Bacteria; phylum Chloroflexota; class Limnocylindria; order Limnocylindrales; family CSP1-4; genus Palsa-1033. Next base: position 57,273 of record CAVQYU010000004.1, read on the forward strand.
CGACCGGCGGATGCGCGAGCTCGTGATCACCAAGGTGGACGGCGCTCCAATCGGCGAGTCGCCGTGGCGGGAGCGCCTGCTCGAGGCGGGCTTCCAGCCCGGCTATCGCGGCCTGGTCCTGAACGGCCCGTATCATCGCAACTGATGTGTGAGCAGTTCGTGGCTCGATCCGAGCGGCCCTTCCGGATCGACAGCCTGTACCCGTTCGCGGCCAGCCTCGAGCGCTACGGCATCGCCGGGTTCGGCTGGGGCGCGGCCTGGCTCGGACCATCCGGTCGGCCTCGCCAGCCATCGCGACATGCGGGCCTTCCGCGACGATCCGGGCCGGCTGCAGCTGGGCGACATCGAGACGACGAGCCTGCTCGTTCACCTCCGCCGGCCCTCGCGCATGTCCACCCTGACCCTGGCCGATACCCAGCCGTTCGGCGATCCGGCCGGCCGGTTCGCCTTCAGCCACAACGGCGACCTGCGCCACTACCAGGCCCAGCGGGCTGCCTACCGGGCAGCCGGGCGAATCCAGGGCCGGGCCGACACCGAGGTGGGTGCCCGCTGGCTCGAAGACGCCTGGCAGCCGGGCACGAGCGTGCCCGAGCTGCTCGGCAGTCTCCATGGGCTGTTCGACGGCCAGGCCAACCTGGCCGTGCTGGCCCAGGACGGGTCGGCCTACCACTACGCCGGCAACGATGAGAATCCAGTCTTCCGGTTCCGGCTTGGGGCCGTCGAGATCGCCTCGACCGGGATCTACTCGCTCGATCGCTCGCTCTTCAAGCTGGTCGTGCCCGAAGGGGCCGAGCGCCGCCGGCTGGCCCTGCGCGAGACGGCCGTCCTGGCCTAGCCGCCCGCGCGGCTCAGCCCGGGCCGGGCCAGCGGCCCTACGCCGCACTTGGGCTAGCTCGGCCGGTTCTCCAGGCCGAGGAACGCGCGGATGCCGACCCGGACCCGCCGCCGACGGCCCTCCGGATCGCCCGACCAGCGCCGCTGGGACGCCCTGGCCGCCGCCGCACCCAGGCCGATCGTGGCCGGCCACGTCCGCGGGTCGAATCGGCCGAGGGCCACCGGATGGCGCCACAGCCACGGGATCGTGGCCCACAGCAGGACCAGGTAGTCGAGCCGGATCGGGCGCGGTCCGAAGCCGAACAGGGCCTGGAGCTGGATGATCGTGAGCGGCAGGGTGATCAAGCTGAGCAGGCCGGCCGCGGCCAGCCAGATCAGGCCCCAGGTCCGCGCCCGAGGCGCAAGCAGGATCCAGAGTGGCGCAGGAAACCACTTCATCCAGGTCGCGATCGCCCAGATCAGGCCGGCCAACCTCGCCCCGCAGAACTGGGCGGCCCACAGGCCCAGGGCCAGGATCATCGTCACGTTGCCGGTGTCGAGGTTGGCCCCGACCGGGAAGGCCAGGACGAGAACGGCCAGGGCCGCCGGCAGGGGTCGCCGGCCATACGCCCAGTGGATCGTGGCCAGCCAGGCGATGATCACCCCGGAGCGCCACACGAACCAGGCCACGTCCCACGGCAGCAATGCCCAGGGAGCGAACAGGGGCAGCATCCACGGGGCGTAGACGTAGGGCAGGAACGGGCCGCTGGGGTGGTACGGATTGCCGCCGTTGAGCCAGATCCGGACCGCCGCCCAGTACGCCCGGGCGTCCGCTCCGCCTTCTTCGCCGCGCGCGATCAGGCCCGCCCCGATGACCCCGAAGACGAGCGCCAGGATCAGGATGGCGGCGATCCTGCGCCGATCGTGGAGGCGCTCGAACTGGCGGCCCAGGGCCTCGCCGAAGGCCCGCAGGCGTCGGTCCGTGACCGACCGCGGCCGAGACATGGGTTGCTGTCGAGCTGCGCTCATCGGCTGAATTCTCGCACGCCCTGTCCCGTTCTCACGAGGATCGGGGCCAGGACGCCCGAGCGCGACGGCCCGGTGCACTCCTGTATCCTCACCCAACGTTCAGGGAGGCGGGTGGCTGAGTGCCTGAAGGCAGCGTGATCGTGATCGGGGGCGCCGAGGACAAGGTCCGGGACCGGGTCATCCTCAATCGCTTCGTCGCGCTCGCAGGCGGCCCGAAGGCCGTGGTCGCGGTCATCAGCACGGCCTCATCCCTCGGGCAGGAGGCCGGCGAGCGCTACCGGGCGGTGTTCGGCGAGCTGGGCGTGACGACCGTCCGGCCGATCCACGCCGTGACCCGCCAGCAGGCCAACGAAGAGGCCGCCGCCCGCGCGCTGCACGGCGTCACCGGGATCTTCCTGACCGGGGGCAATCAGCTCCGTCTCAGCTCGACGCTCGGCGGGACAGGGCTGGCCGACGAGATCATGGAGCGCTTCCAGGACGGCGCGGTCATCGCCGGCACGTCGGCCGGCGCTTCGGCGATGAGCAGCCACATGATCGCGTTCGGGGCGTCGGGCGCGACGCCCAAGCTGCGGATGGCCCAGATCGCGGCGGGCCTGGGCGTGCTGCCCGGGGTGATCATCGACCAGCACTTCCAGCAGCGAAACCGGCTCGGCCGGCTGCTCAGCCTGATCGCCCAGAATCCCAGCCTGCTCGGCCTGGGCGTCGACGAGGACACGGCCGGCGTGGTCGGTCCGGATCACGTGATGGAAGTCATCGGCCGGGGCAGCATCACGATCATCGACGGGTCGCAGTCCGAGACGGACGCCTGGGAGATCGGCGGCCATCGTCCGCTCATGATCAGCGGCGTCGTCCTCCATTCGCTCCCGGCGGGCTACCACTTCGACCTGCGCAAGCGACGCCGGGTTCCGACCGCCCCGCTTCGGGCGCTGGCCGGCGGCGAGGCCGCGTCGAGCTGATGGCCGAGCCCGCAGCGTCGTCTGGAGACACGTCACCCGGCGGGAGTCGGCCGGCGGTGGCTCGCCCCGAGCCGACCCTGACGATCGTCGAGACCCGGATCCTGCGCGGCCCCAACTACTGGGCCCGCGAGCCGGTCGTGCGGATGCTGGTCGACCTGGGCATCCTCGAGGACTTCCCCAGCAACACGATCCCGGGCTTCGTCGACGCCCTGGTCGGCCTGCTGCCGACGCTCGAGGACCATGCCTGCTCGCTCGGCCGGCGCGGTGGCTTCATCACCCGCCTGCGGGAGGGCACCTGGGTCGGTCACATCGCCGAGCACATCGCGCTCGAGCTGCAGAACCTGGCCGGGACCGACGTGCGCCACGGCAAGACCCGCTCGGCCGGCGCCCACGGCCGCTACAACGTGATCTACGAGTACCGCGAGGAGTCGGTCGGGATCGAGGCCGGCCGGATCGCCGTGGCCCTGGTCAACCACCTGGTCGATCCGCCGGCCAGCCCCGATTTCGATCTGCTGGTCGAGCTCGAAGGCCTGATCCGACTGGCCGAGCGAGCCGCCTTCGGGCCTTCCACCCAGGCCCTGATCGACGAGGCCGTCAGTCGCGACATCCCGTACATCCGGCTCGACCGGCACTCCCTCGTCCAGCTTGGCCAGGGCGTCCATCAACAGCGCATCCGGGCGACGATGACCTCGCGCACCTCGGCCATCGCGGTCGACATCGCCTCGGACAAGAGCCTGACCAACAAGCTCCTTGACTCGGCCGGCCTGCCCGTCCCTCGATCCGAGCTGGTCGACACCGAGGAGGCCACGGTGGCCGCCGCGAAGCGGCTCGGCTATCCCTGCGTGGTCAAGCCGCTCGATGGCAACCACGGCCGGGGCGTCCACCTCGACCTGCGCTCCGAAGAAGCCGTCCGGGCCGCGTTCCACGGTGCCCGGCGCGAGAGCCGCTCGGGCGACCTGGTGGTCGAGACGTACGTCGCCGGGAGCGACTATCGGTGCCTCGTGATCGGGGGCAAGGTCGCCGCGATCGCCGAGCGTGTGCCGGCCTCGGTCGTGGGCGACGGCGAGCGCACGATCGCGGCCCTGGTCGACGCGGCCAACGCCGACCCCCGCCGGGGGATCGGCCACGAGAAGGTCCTGACCCGGATCAGCCTGGATGGCGGGGCGGTCGAGCTCCTCCGGGCGCAGGGCTTCGAGCTCGACTCCGTTCCGTTGCCGGGCGAGCGGATCAAGCTCGCCCTGACCGGCAACATGTCGACCGGCGGCACGTCGATCGACCGGACGATCGAGGCGCACCCCGACAACATCGAGATCGCCGAGACCGCTGCCCGGATCATCGGCCTCGATGTCGCGGGGATCGACTTCATCTGCCCGGACATCGCCACCCCGGTGCGCGAGACCGGCGGGGCGATCGTCGAGGTCAATGCCGCGCCCGGGTTCCGGATGCACACCCACCCGACAGAGGGCGAGCCCCAGTACGTGGCCCGGCCGGTGATCGACGGCCTGTTCCCGGCGGGCACGCCGGCGCGCATCCCGATCCTGGCCGTGACCGGCACGAACGGCAAGACGACCACGGTCCGGATGATCGCCCACATCCTCAAGCTGATGGGTCGGCGGGTGGGCATGACCTCGACCGACGGGATCGTGATCGACGGCCGGATGATCAAGAAAGGCGACATGTCCGGGCCGAAGTCGGCCCAGATGGTCCTCCAGAACCCGACCGTCGACACGGCCGTGTTCGAAGTCGCCCGGGGCGGGATCCTGCGCGAGGGCCTGGGCTACGACCGCAACGATGTGGCTGTGGTGACGAATGTGACCGGCGACCACATGGGCCTGGGCGGGATCACCTCGCTCGGCCAGCTGGCCAACGTCAAGGCCGTGGTGGTGGATGCCGTGCCCCGCTCGGGAACGGTCGTCCTCAATGCCGACGATCCGCTCGTCGCCCGGATGGGCCGCCATTCAGCCGGCCGGGTGGTCTACTTCTCGATGCAGACGCGCAAGGGCGAGGAAGGCTTCGACCGGATCGACGGCCATGTCGGCCGCGGCGGGGCGGCGTTCTGCATCGATGAGACACCCGAGGGGGAGCTGCTCGTCCTGCGCCTCGCGGGCCGGACGATGCCAATCCTGTACACCCACCTCATCCCGGCAACGTTCGGGGGCAAGGCCCGGATGAACGTGGCCAATTCGCTGGCCGCGGCCGCCGCAGCCTGGGCCGCCGGCGCCCACCTCCACGACATCCGGCAGGGCCTGCGCACGTTCTCGACCTCGTTCTTCCAGGCACCCGGCCGGCTCAACCTGCTGGAGCTCGGCGGCGTGCGCGTCGTGATCGACTACTGCCACAACGTGGATGGCATGCGCCAGCTGACCGATTTCGTCGAGCGGATGGTCACCGAGCCCGAGCGAGGCGTGGGCAAGGCGGCCCGCGGCCGGGCTGCCGACGGTGGCGGACGAGCCCGCCACGGCCGGGCGATCGGAGTGATCGGGATTCCCGGCGACCGGCGCGACCAGGACCAGCGCGACTACGGCGCGATCGCGGCCACGACCTTCGACGAGATCATCATCCGCGAGGACAAGAACCTGCGCGGCCGAGCCCCGGGCGAGACGGCCGGCCACGTGACCGAAGGCACCCAGGCGGCCCGAGCCGACGGCACGGGCCGGGTGACCCGGGTCGACGAGGTCCTCGAGGAGATGGCCGCGGTCCGGCAGGCCCTCAAGCGAGCCGCCCCGGGCGACCTGGTCGTCATGTGCGTCGACGACGCAGTCGGGGTCTATCGCGAGGCGATGGCCGCCGCCGGTGGCCGGGGCGATGCCCGCGCCTTCGCCGATCCGGGCGAGCTCGAGGTCCCCGAAGGCTAGGACCTAGCGGCGGGGGCGCTCCTGGAGGCGGGGGACGAGCGCGGTCAGGTCGGCCTCGAGGTCGACCGGGCGAGCACCCAGCTCGGCCAGCAGGTCGAAGACGGCCTGGCGCTCCTCGTGGCACATCAGGACGACGACCCGGGCCGTGTCCGGCCGAGCGCCGGTCCGGGCGGCCTCGGTCGCGGCCGCGCCGTTGAGCTCGGCGTGGAGGGCGGCGGTCTCGGACTCGTACACCGGGACCTGGGCCTCGGCCGCGGGGGTCCCTGCCGAGCGGACGCCGGCCATGAGCTCGCCCACGACCGACTCCCGGGTCCGGCCTCGGAGGTAGGACAGGGTCTCCTTGATCGCCACTCGCTGGGCCCGCTGGGCGGCGATCCGGCCGATGCCCCGGAGCGAATCGTCGGGTCGGTCGCCGGCGGTCCCGATGATCACGGTGATCGGCGCGGCCCGGCCCGCTGCCCCGGCCGCGATCCCCTCCGCGACATCGAGGATGGCCGAGATGCCCGCCTCGTTGTGGGCGAAGTCGACGATCACGACCCGGTTCCCGAGGCGATAGATGTTGAGCCGGCCGGGCGACCGCTCCGAGCTCGGCCGGAAGTCGGCCAGGCCGTGCCGGACCTCCGCGATCGAGGCGCCCATGGCCCGCGCCCCGCCGGCCGCGGCCAGGGCGTTGGCCACGTTGTGGCGGGCCAGGCCGCCGATCGTGATCGGCAGTTCGGCAACGTGGGCAACCGAGGAACGGATCCCGCGGTCGACCTCGATCAGCTCGCCTCGCTCCAGGAGGTAGGCCCGGCCGCCCGCCGCGATGTGCCGGACGACGACGGGCGCTGGTCGTTCGAGGATCGAGAAGAAGGCAACCTGGGCCCGGACTCGACGGGCAACCGCCGCGACATACGGGTCGTCGCCGTTCAGGATCGTCCAGCCCTCGGGCTTGGTGATCCGGCAGATCGTGGCCTTGACCTCGGCCAGCTCCGGCAGGGTGTGGATCCCCTGGAGATCGAGGTGGTCCGAGCTCACGTTGGTGAGCACACTTGCGTCGTTCGATTCATAGCCGACGCCCTTGAGCACGATCCCGCCCCGGGCCGTCTCCAGGACGGCGACCGACACATCCGCACGGCCCAGGATCGCGGCGGCTCCGCCCGGCCCGGTCCAGTCGCCTGGGTCGACCATCCGCTCGTCGACCAGGATCCCGTCCGAGGTCGTCGTGCCGGTGTGGCGGCCGGCCTTGATCAGGATGTGGCTGATGAGGCGCGTCGTCGTGCTCTTGCCGTTCGTGCCGCTGATCGAGATGATCGGGACGCGCCGGTCGGCATCCCGGATCCAGGCCGGTGGCGTCGCATCGGCCGCCTCGATCCGGGATGCCCAGCGCTCCAGCAGGCGGGCCTGGCCGCCCGTCAGGCGGGCCGTCCGGACGGGCGAGACGTTGCGCTCGACCAAGCCGACGCCGGCCTCGCCGATCGATCGGGCCCGGCCGGCCGCGGTCCATGGGTAGGTCACGATCCAGTGGCCCGGATCGGACGAGCGATGGACGACCAGGCCGGCTCGCCCTCCGCCGAAGTCGGCCCTCAGGCGCTTGAGCCAGGCGGCCAGGGCGGCCACGTCATCGGGCCAGTCACGGGCGGGAACGGGCTGGCCGAGGCGGACCAGGGCGTAGCGGGCCGGGTTGCGCTGGCCGTACCAGGTGCGCCTGCGCCCGACCGCGACTTCGACCTTGACCACCGGCTCGAGCCGGTAGACGTTGGGGCCCTCGAGCAGCCGGATCTCGACGAGTCGCACAGTGCCGGGGAGTCTAGCAAGGCGGCTAGACTGCCCGTATGGACGCCCTGCACCCGGCCGGCGCCGGGGTCAGCCCGGACGAGCTCGAGGAGATCGAGGAGATCGTCCAGGACGAGCTGCCCGCCTACCTCGAGGACCTGGCCACGCTGGTCAACGTCGACTGCGGGAGCTACACCAAGGTCGGCGTCGACCAGGTTGGTGCCTGGACGGCCGCGTTCCTGGAGCGACTCGGAGCCCAGGTCGAGATCCATGTCCATTCCACGCCTGGGCAATACCATCGTGGGCACGTTCCGGGGCCGGGCCGGCGGCCCACGGGTCCTCTTGATCGGCCACCTCGACACGGTCTTTCCGGAGGGCACCGCGGGGGCCCGGCCCTTTCGGATCGAAGCCGGCCTGGCTCACGGCCCGGGCGTGACCGACATGAAGAGCGGCCTGCTGGCCGGCCTGTACGCCGTGCTCGCCCTGACCTCGCTGGGTGAGGCCGAGGATGGCGCCGCGGGCAACGGGGGCCCGGGCCAATCCGCCGGGAGCGAGCCGGCCGAGCTGCCCTTCGAGCGGCTCGTGTTCGTGGCCAACCCGGACGAGGAGATCGGCTCGATCTCCAGCAGCCCGATCATCCGCGAGCTGGCCCTGGCCTCGGACGTGGCCCTCGTCCTCGAGTGCGCCCGGGCCAACGGCGATATCGTCTCGGCCCGCAAGGGGACCGTGGACCTCCGCCTGACCGTCCACGGCCGGGCGGCCCATGCCGGTGTCGAGCCAGAGAAGGGTCGCAATGCGATCCTCGCCGCAGCCCAGCTCATCGTCGAGCTCCAGGCGCTCAACGGTCGCTGGCCGGGCGTGACCCTGAACGTGGGGGTGATCCACGGTGGCAGCCGGCCGAACGTGGTCGCCGAGGAAGCCGTCCTGGAGGTCGACCTGCGAGCCATCAGCCGGGCCGACCTCGAAGCGGCCGAGGCCGCGGTCCGAACGGCGGCCGCCCGGACGACCGTACCCGACACCCACGTGACGGTCGAGGAGACGGCCCGCCACTGGCCGATGGAGAAGCTCGAGCGGAGCGGCCGGCTGGTGGAGCACGCCCAGGCCATCGCCGGGCGCCTCGGGTTCGAGCTGGCCGACGCCTCGACCGGGGGCGCCTCGGACGCCAATACGACGGCCGGCCTGGGCGTCCCCTCGCTCGATGGCCTGGGACCCATCGGCGGCAACGATCATTCTCCAGCGGAATACCTCGACGTCGAGTCGATCGTGCCCCGAACGGTCCTGCTGGCGGGCCTCCTGCTGGCCATCGGGCGCGACTCGGTCATCGGGTCGTGGCGTCCGCACCGAGCGTGATCGACAAGGACGAAGGAAGGAGCAGGGGGGCAGGCACGATGGCCAGAGCCGAACGACGGCGCATCTCTTCGGGCGGTCCGTACGAGGCCCGCTATGGCTACAGCCGGGCGCTGGTCGTGGACCACGCCTGCTGGGTCTCGGGCACGACCGACGCCGGCCCCGACGGCCGCTCGCTCCACCCGGCTGATGCCGGCGGCCAGACCCGGGCGATCCTGGACATCATCGAGGCGGCCTTGCACGAAGCCGGTTTTGCCCGGTCCGACGTGGTCCGGGTCCGGACCTACACCACGGCGATGAGGCACAGCCCGGCCATCCTGGCGGTCATCGGAGAGCGCCTTGGGTCGGTCGGACCGGCCGCCACGATCGTCGAAGTGCGAGCCCTGATCGACAAGTCGCTCCTGGTCGAGATCGAGGTCGACGCAGTCCGCGACGCCTGACCCTCACCGGGCGGCCGCGGCGGCGGCCCGTCAGGCGGCGAGGCCGGTCGCCCGGGCCCCGGCCACGATGACCACCGCCACGACCAGGCCCAGGAGCAGGTTGCGCCGCCAGGCCACGATCAGCACACAGGCCGCGACGGCCAGCCACTCGATGTTGATCGAGAAGACCGAGCCCGATCCGTTCGGCGCGGGGGCCAGGAAGATCTGGGCGGCGGCGATCGAGGCCAGGACCGCCGGCCCGACCAGCCGGAGGTATTCGAGCGCTCGCGGCGGCAGGCGATCGAAGCCCGGGGCGAGCAGTGGGATCGCCCGGCTGGGATAGGTCACCAGGGCCATCAGGACCGCCAGGCCGACGAGATCGGTGCTCACGACGGCAGCCCGTCCAGGCCGGGCTCGGTCGCGTCCGGCTCGGGCGTTCGACCGGCCGGGACGGCCAGGCCCACGAAGGGGCCGACGACGCCGCCGACCACGATCCCCAGCCGGCTGTCCCAGAGCAGGCCGATCACCACCGCGCAGGCGACTCCTGCGGCGGCCGCGGCCACCTCCCGGCGTCCGCTCGACAGGCCGACCGCCAGGCCGGCCATGGCGGCCGGGAACACGACATCGAGCCCGAGCACCCGCGGGTCCGGAATGAACTGCCCGCCGAACACCCCGAGGATCGTGGCCACGTTCCAGGGGATGAAGGTCGAGCCGATCGCGGCGATCCAGTAGCCGGTCGGGTCCACCCGGCCGATCCGCCGAAAGTGGACACTGGCCAGGGCGAAGGCCTCATCGGTCAGGACATGGGCCATCACGATCCGCTTGACCAGCGGCTCGCCCCGCAACCAGGGCGCCATCGCCGCCGAGTAGAGCAGATGCCGGGCATTGACCAGGGCGGTCAGCAGGACGATGGCCGGCCAGGCAAAGCCGGCCGCGACCATGCCCACCGCCGCGAACTGGCTCGCCCCGGCGAAGACGATCAATGAGAAGGCAATCGCCTCGATCGGCGAGAAGCCGGATGAGCGGGCAGTCAGACCGAAGACCAGGCCGAACCCGAAGCTCGAGGCGACGAGCCCGGTCGCGTTGACGATCAGCTGCCGACGCGCGGTGCGGAGCGCCTCCGGATCCAGGTCAGGCGGCTCGGGCGACGATCGGCCGACCGGCTGGCTCGAGAGGGTCAGCGCAGGAACGTCTTGGCGCAGGGCCCGTCGCACACGACGTAGATCGGCATGCAGGTCGTGGGCAAAGCCGGCCACATGGAGCAGGCCCGGGCAGCCTGGGGTCGGGCACTTGTAGACCCACCAGCGACCGGCCGGGTCGACCGGCGTGGTCTCGGCCGCCAGCTTGGCCGCCAGGCCGTCGCGTTCGGTGCTCAGGCGGGCGATCACGGCGGCCCGATCCGCCTCGGTCTCGCTCGAGTAGGGGTAGCTCTGGCCGACGTTGGAGGTCACTCGCCGAGTATACCGGGGCTCAATGCGCCTTCCGGCCTCCGCGGGCCTACCAGGTCGCGGGCAGGCCCAGGCTGCGCGGATCGGTGGCCGCAGCGAGGCTGCCGCCCTCGACCGCCGGGCCGCCGTCGACCAGCTCGATCGCGTGGCAGTGGCCCAGGGCCCCGTCGAACGGCTCGGTCGGGCGAGGCGGATGACCCATCGCGGCCAGGCCGTCGAGCACCCCGGGTCGAAGCGGGGCTCGATCCGGACCGTGTCGGGCGGGGCGTAGTGCTCGGCCGGCTCGCACGAACCAGCGCGGCTCGGCCACCGCGGTCGCGACGTCGGCGCCGCCGTCGACCAGCGCCGAGACGACCTGGGCGTGGACCTGGGGCTGGGCATCGCCGCCCATCGAGCCGGCCACGACCCACGGCCGCCCGTCGCGGAAGAGCATGCCCGGCATGAGCGTGTGGAGCGTCCGCCTTCGACGGCGCCGAGGACGTTCGGGTGGTCCTCGTCGAGCAGAAGTACGAGCCCCGGTTCTGGTAGGCGATGCCCGTCAGCCGGATCGACGATCCCCGAGCCGAAGCCGGCGTAGTTGCTCTGGATCAGGCTGACCGCATTGCCCGGCGCGTCGACGACGCCCAGCCAGATCGTGCCGCCGCCGCGGGGCGTCCGGGCGGCGGGCGGGCCGGTCGCCCGGTCCGGGTCGATCCGGGCCGGCGAGCCGCTCGGCGTAGGCCTTGTCGAGCAGCTCGGTCAGCGGCGCCGGGCGATGGTCCGGGTCGGCCAGGTAGGGCGTCCCGGTCGGCCATGGCCAGCTTCGAGGCCTCGATCCCGAGGTGGGCCCAGCGGAATCCGCTCGGCCACGCCCGCGTCGCTCGAGGTCCTGGCGCCGGCGGCTCGAACGGCTCCAGGATGTTGAGCAGCTCCAGGGCCACGAAGCCCGAGCTGTTGGGCGGATGGCCGGTGACCCGGACGCCGCGATAGTCGGTCGGCGATCGGCTCGGTCCAGGTCGAGCGTGGGCAGCGCAGGTCGTCGAGCCGGAGGTCCGAGCCGGCCGGCGGCCAGGGCCGTCCGCCTGGCGGTCGGCCAGCTCGCCTTCGTACAGCTCGGACCAGCCCTGCGTCGCGATCCGCTCGAGGGTCTCCGCCAGGGCGGGCAGCCGGACCCGCTCGCCGGGCCGCCAGGGCCGGCCCGCCGGGCCGATAGATCGACGTCCAGCCGGCGGCGGCCGGGCCGAGCTCGCGATCGAAGACCGCGCGCTCACCTCGACCGCCCGGCAGAACGCCTCGTCGGCCGGGAAGCCGTCCCGGGCAAGCTCGATCGCGGGAGCCAGGAGGCGCGGCCCGGGGCAGCCGCCCGAAGCGGTCGTGGGCGTCGCCCCACGAGCGGACGGCGCCGGGCACGGTGATCGACAGCGCGCCGCGATGGGGGATCGTCCGCGGGCCGCGCGCCCGCAGTCGCGGCGGCGCTCGCGCGGCGAGCCGACCGGCCGCTGCCGTTGAGCCCGATCTGGCGCCCGGGCCCTCGTCCCAGATCAGCCAGAACGCATCGCCACCGATCCCGCAGGCCTGGTTGTCGACCACGGCCAGGACGGCATTCGTGGCAATCGCCGCGTCGACCGCGGTGCCGCCGGCGCGCAGGATGCCCAGGCCGGCCGCCGTCGCCAGGTGATGGGGCGCGACGACCGCGGCGTGGCTGCCGCGGGCGAGGGTGGCCGGACGAGCGGACGGCGGTCATCGATGCGCCGAGTCTACCCGGCCCGCGGTCGCGGCGACCGGGAGGCCCGGACGGCCAGCCGGCCCTGTAGGCTTGGCGGGCATGGATCCAGCCGCCGCCCAGGCCAGCCACGCGAGCGCCCAGCCGACCAGTCGGGCTGCGCTCGCTGACCGCGGTCCTGCTCGGAACGTTCACCCTGCGCCTGAGCACCGGCCTGACCGGCGCCCTGCTCGACCTATCACCTCGCCCATTTCGAGCGGGTCGGCGGGGTCCGGCGTCGAGCCGGGCATGATCGGCATCCTGGCCGCCCTGTTCTACGTCTCCGAGCTGCGTCATGTCGCCCGTCTTCGGCGTCCTCTCGGACCGCTTCGGCCACCACCGCCTGATGCAGCTCGGACCGTTCTTCGGCTTCATCGCGGTGGTCATCACCGGGTTCACGGTGGCCATCCCGGTCGTGGCCGGCACCCGCGTCCTGGCCGGCCTGTCGACGGCCGCGTCGGTGCCCTCGATCCTGGGCTTCATCGCGATGGCCACGGCCGGCGACGAGCTCGCCCGCGGCCGCGCGTCGGCCCGCTTCGAGGGTGCGACCCTGGCCGGCCTGGGCTTCGGGATCGTCCTGGCCGGCCTGCTGATCGACCGCTTCGGGGTCAACGCCTTCTTCATCAACGCCGGGATCTACGCGCATCTCGTTCCTGATCTATCGCTACGGCGTCAAGGTCCGCGAGGACCTCAGCGGGCCGATGCGCCGGGCCGACCACGGCGGCCTCGCGCGCTACCTCGAGATCCTGAGCAGCAGCCACGTCTGGCTGCTCGCGCCGACCTGGATCGCGATCAACGCGGCCCTCGGCCTGTGGACGAACCAGTCGCTCTTCCAGCTCACCCAGAAGCCGTCGCCCGAGTTCGCCGACCAGTACCTGATGGGCCACTTCCAGCCGACCGAGATCAGCATCGGGCTGGCGATCGGGCTGCGTCGTCTTCTTCGCCGGGCTGGTCTTCTGGGGCAACCGGTTCCGGCGCTTCCGGCGGACGTCGATCATCTTCTTCGGGATCCTCGGCGGCCTGGCCGTGATCGCCGCCGCGGCCGTGATCAACCACAGCGAGGGCCTCGCGGGATCCCGCGCCTGTGCCGGCGCGCGGTCGTGGTGGGCGGCCTGTTCGTCCTGGCTGGGGCGACGCCGGCGGCGCTCGGCCTGCTGGCCGACGTGTCGGAGGCCTACCCCGAGGACCGCGGCGCGATCATGGGCCTGTACTCGGTCTTCCTGGCGGTCGGCCAGATCGGCGGCAGCCTGGTCGGGGCGGCGAGGCCGCCCGGATGGCCGGCATCGACGGCCTGCTCGTGGGAACGCTCGTGCCTGCTGTTCATCGCCCTGATCCCGCTCGCCCGGCTGCGCGAGGTCGAGCACCTGATCGGCCAGCCGGCCGTCCGTACCGTCCACCTGAGGGAGCGCCATGAGCCCAGTCGCGATCGTCACCGACTCCGCGAGCGACCTGCGCGCCGGCCGCGCCGCCGAGCTCGGGATCCTCGTCGTGCCCCTGCTCGTCTCGTTCGGCGACGAGGAGTTCCAGGCCGGGGTGGAGCTCAGCGCCGAGGACTTCTGGGCCCGGATGACGGCGCCCGATGCGCCGTTCCCGAAGACCGCGGCGGCCAGCCCGGTCGCTTCCGAGACGCCTTCGAGAGCGCGTTCGCGGCCGGCGCGGAGTCGGTCGTATGCATCACCGTCGCCGCCAGCCTGTCGGGCACGTTCAAGTCGGCGACCCTCGGCCGGGAGATGCTGCCCGAGCGCGAGATCCACGTGGTCGACTCCGACACGGCCGCCTTCGGCCAGGCGCTCCTGGCGATCCTCGCCCGGGACCTGGCGGCGGCCGGCCGTCGGGCGCCGAGATCGCCGCCGAGGTCACCGAGCGAGCGCCGGACGTCGAGGCGATCGTCTGCCTCGACACGCTCGAGTACCTCCGCCGGGGCGGCCGGATCAGCGGCGCGCAGGCCGTCATCGGCACGCTCCTGAGCGTCAAGCCGATCATCGCGATCCACAACGGCAAGGTCGACAAGGTGGACCAGGTCCGGACCCGGGGCAAGGCCCGCGAACGGGCGATCGAGTTCGTCACCTCGCGGCCCGATCGAGCGCCTGGCGGTCTTCCACAGCATCAGCCCCGACCTGGACGAGTTCCGCTCCGCGGTCATCGCCCGGGTCGGCACGGTCGCCCCGGCGCCGAGGTCGAGACGGCGATCATCGGCCCATCGATCGGACCCCACCTGGGGCCGGGCGCCCTCGGTGCGGCGATGCTCTACCGCGAAGGCCTGAGCGGCAGCCGGCCGCGCCGACGCGTCGCGCGCCCGCTGGTTGCGGTCAGGTTGCGGCGTGGTTGCCGGCGGTGGCCGACTCGGGCTATACTCGGGCCGAATCTGATGCGGCGAGCGACAGGCCCGTGCCTGACGTGGGGTTTCGGGGGCCGCCCGCGACCGTGGGGTCGTCCGGGAGACGGCTCGCAACCTCGAGGAACAGGCACTCCATGACGACCGAACGAGCCACCCGCGGCGACGATCAACCCGTGGGAAGTGGCCCAGCAGCAGTTCGACCTGGCCGCCGACCGGCTCAACCTCGACCCGGGCCTGCGCCGGGTCCTGCGCGAGCCCCGGCGCGAGCTGATCGTCCACTTCCCCGTGAAGATGGACGACGGCAGCGTGCAGGTCTTCACCGGCTATCGCGTCCAGCACAACCTCGGCCGCGGCCCGGCCAAGGGCGGCATCCGCTACCACCAGGGCGTGACCCTCGACGAGGTCAAGGCGCTGGCGATGTGGATGACCTGGAAGTGCGCGGTCGTCGGCATTCCCGTACGGCGGCGGCAAGGGCGGCGTGATCGTCGATCCCAAGCAGCTCTCGCAGCGCGAGCTGGAGGGCCTGACCCGGCGCTACGCGACCGAGATCAGCATCATCATCGGTCCCGAGCGGGACATCCCCGCGCCGGACGTCAACACGAACAGCCAGACCATGGCCTGGATCATGGACACCTACTCGATGCACGTCGGCTACACCGTGCCCGGCGTCGTCACCGGCAAGCCGATCGCCCTGGGCGGCTCGGAGGGCCGCAACGAGGCGACCGCCCGCGGGCACCGTCTACTGCATCGTCGAGGCGGCCGGCCACCTCGAGCCTCGACCTGGCCAAGGCGACGGTCGCCGTCCAGGGCTTCGGCAACGCCGGCTCGATCGCGGCCCGGCTCATCGGCGAGGAAGGCTCGACGGTCGTCGCCGTGAGCGACTCGACCGGCGGGATCCACAATCCCAAGGGCCTCGACATCGCCAGGGTCATCGCCTGGAAGGCCGAGCACGGCACGGTCCAGGGCTTCCCCGGCGCCACCGACATCACCAACGCCGAGCTCCTCGAGGTCGACTGCGACATCCTGATCCCGGCCGCCCTCGAGAACCAGATCACCGAGCGCAATGCCGGCCAGATCAAGGCCAGGATCGTGGCCGAGGCGGCCAACGGGCCGACGACCCCCGAAGCCGACGCGATCCTGTTCGCGAACGGCGTCTTCCAGATCCCGGACATCCTGTGCAACGCCGGCGGCGTGACCGTCAGCTACTTCGAGTGGGTCCAGGACCTGAACCGCGACTTCTGGGACGAGACCGAGGTCAACCACAAGCTCAAGGGGATCATGGTCAAGGCGTTCAGGGACTTCCTGGCGATGAGCCTCCGCGAGAACGTCAACATGCGCACGGCGGCCTACCTGCTGGCCGTCCAGCGGGTCGCCGACGCCACCGCGATGCGCGGCCTCTACCCGTAAGCCGTTCGTAGCCGGCCAGCGTCGCCAACCGGCACCGGAACCTCGTTGCCCGCCGCCGGGCGGCCCGGAACCGGTGCCGCCCGGTGCTACCATCGGCGCCATGCTCGACCACGAAGAGAAGTTCCTGTTCAAGGAGGAGATCCTCCACCTGGCGAACTCCGTCGCGGAGCCGGGCATCCTCGACAACGTCGAGGACCTGCTGACCGACGTGATCACCAGCCCGCGCTTCGACTCGGAGGTGTTCACCCTCGAGCGAAGCCTCCAGGTGATGCTCGGGCCGCGGGCCGGGACGACCCTGGTCGGCCTGCTCACCGTGGCCCCGGAGGTCTTCGAGGAGGTCGCCGACGTCCACATCCCGTCGGAGGTCCACGAGCGCCTCGTCGCCTGGCGAGCCCGCTTCGGCCTGGCCATCGACAACGCCCTGAACTTCCTGAACAACCCGGACGGGATCCAGGGCCACAACTTCGCCACCCAGATCGCCCACGTCGAGGATCGCCGCGTCCTCCAGGGCCGGCTGACGATGGTCCGCTACAACAACGAGCCCCAGTTCTTCGTGGCCGACGCGAGCGTCTTCATCGGCCTCATCGCCGACATCATGGAGCGCCTCGGGCCGTACCTCGAGGCTGACGCCGTCGACGCCGAGACGATCACCCGGCTCAAGGACGCGGTCGCAATGGTGGATCGCCGGACGACGACCCGCTGCCTAGGCGTCCGGCGGTGCGCCAGGTCTACCTCGCCGCGACCGGCCAGAACCGGGGCAAGACCACCACCAGCATCGGCCTGCTCGACGGCTTCCTGCGGCGGGACCTGGATACTCGGTTCATGAAGCCGGTCGGCCAGCGCACGATCCTCGAGGACGGGGTGCCGGCCGACGAGGACGCGGTGCTCCTCCGGAACGTCTTCGGCCTGACCGATCCGATGACCGTGATGAGCCCGGTCCACATCCCCCGCGGCTTTACCAAGTCGTACATCAACGGCGACATCGTCGAGGACCTCGGTGCCCGGATCCGGGTCGCCCATCGCGGCGGTCAGCCGGGGCGGCGAGATCCTGCTGATCGAGGGCACCGGTCATGCCGGAGTCGGGGCCGTGATCGGCCTGTCCAACGCGACCGTGGCGGCGATGCTCGGCGCGCCCGCGATCATCGTGTCCGAGGGCGGCGTCGGCCGGCCGATCGACGAGATCGTCCTGAACGCCTCGCACTTCGCCAGCCACGGCGTGCGGGTGGCCGGCGCCATCGTGAACAAGGTGGACCTCGACGCCCAGCCCGGGATCGAATTGACCCTGGAGCGCGGGCTGGCCCTCCACGGCATCCCGCTCCTGGGTGTCCTGCCGTATCGGCCGATCCTGTCGAATCCCGACCCTGGCCATGATCCTGGAAGGGGTCCACGGCGAGACGGTCCACCCCGGGCCGGACCTCGACCGGGTGATCGGCGGAGTCGCGATCGGGGCGATGGAGCCGGCCCACATGCTCGAACGAGTCAGGGCCGACACCCTGGTGATCGTGCCCGGCGACCGCGAGGACGTGATCCTGACCCTGACCACGGCCCACCTGACCGGCACGCGGCGCCGCCCTGGGCCTGGTCCTGACCGGCGGCTACCGGCCGCGCCAGGCGATCCTCGATGCGATCCGCCGCGCCGACCTGTTCGCCACGATCGTGGCCGAGGACACCTACGTGGTCGCGTCCGAGGTCCACGACCTGCTGGTCAAGACCCACTCGGCCGACACGGGCAAGATCGAGATGATCAAGGCCCTCGTCTGGGAGCATCTCAAGATCGACCGCGTCCTCGAGGCCGCCCAGCCGCTCCCGGACTGACCCCGTTCCGTCCGTTCCTACCGGACCGAGCCCTGCCCGCTGGCCTGGCGTGCGTCTGACGAGCGTAAGCGACCGATTTGCCGGCGGACTCGTCGGAATCGTGCGCGTCATGCACGCGATCGACCGAAGTTGGGTCGAAACAGCCCGATTCCGGGGTCGGGGGGAGCGCCGACGGTCGATTCCGGTCAGTTATGCGCGTCACACGCAACCAGCACAGGGCGGCGGCACGTCGGACGTCCGGGGACCCGACGGGCCGCAAGCGCGATGCCTAGGCCGAGGGCTCCAGGAGCTCGTTGTCGATGAGGCGGGTCGAGCCGAAACGGACCGCGAGCGAAAGGAGGGCTGCCCCGTCAACCTGGTCGAGCTCGACCAGGGTCAGCGGATCGGCGACCGACACGTAGTCCGGGTTGGCCAGCGGCTCGCTCCTGAGGACGACCTCGAGCTGTGCCCGGAGGGCAGCGCCGGAGTGCTCGCCGGCCCGCCAGCGGTCGCCCGCCGCGAGCAGGGCGCGATGGAGAACCGCGGCCGCGACCCGCTCATCCGGGCCGAGATGGACGTTGCGCGATGACAGGGCCAGGCCGTCCGGCTCGCGCACCGTCGGGCAGGCGATCACGTCGGTCGGCAGGGCCAGGTCGCGGGCCATCCGTCGGATGACCATGACCTGCTGGGCGTCCTTCTGGCCGAAGTAGGCGTGCTCGGCCCCGACCAGCCCGAACAGGATCGCGACGACGGTCGCCACCCCGTCGAAGTGGCCCGGCCGGGCGCGGCCCTCGAGTGGCCGGGCGACCGCGCCGACCGAGACGGTCGTGTCGAAGCCCGGCACATACACCTCCGCGACCGGCGGCGCCCACACGAGGTCGACCCCTTCGTCGGCGCAGATCGCCAGGTCGCGCCCCTCGTTGCGGGGGTACTTCGTGAAGTCGTCCGGCAGGTTGAACTGGCGCGGGTTGACGAAGATCGTGGCCACGACCGTCGAGTTCTCGGCCCGGGCCCGCTGCATCAGCGAGCGATGGCCGGCATGGAGCCAGCCCATCGTCGGCACGAGGCCGACCGGCCGGGGTGCGCTGGCGAGGGCCGCTCGCAGCTCGGCCCGCGTGCGCAGGATCTGGGTCAAGGCGGCCGCTAGAGGTCGCGGTCGAGGGGAATGCCGCCGACCGGGATCGACCGGCTCGGCCGGTCGAGGGCCGAATGGCCAAGGATGTCGTCGATGACCTGGTCGTCCATCCGGACCGTTTCGGCCGCGCCGGGAAACGTGCCCGCCTCGACGTCGGCCCGGTACGTCCGAGCCGCGTCCAGGATCGTCTGGCGCAGGTTGGCGTAGGGCCGCGCGTGGCGCGGATGCCAGTCCTCGTAGCCGAGCAGGTCGGTCAGGACCTGGACCTGGCCGCTGCAGCCGGCGCCTGCCCCGATCCCGATCGTCGGGATCTGGAGCCGGTCGGTGATCGCTCCGGCAAGCTGCTCGGGGACCAGCTCGAGGACCACCGAGAACGCGCCCGCCTCCTGGACCGCCAGGGCGTCGGCCAGAAGCTCGCGGGCGGCCTCCCGAGTCTTGCCCAGGACCCGGACCTTGCCGATCTGGTTGATCGACTGGGGGGTCAGCCCGATGTGGCCCATGACCGGAATGCCGGCCTTGGTGATCGACTCGATCGTCCGGGCGCTCCGCCGGCCGCCCTCGACCTTGACCGCCTGGACGCCGGCTTCGGCCAGGAACCGGCCGGCGTTGTGAACAGCCTGCTCGGGCGTCGCGTAGGACAGGAAGGGCATGTCGCCGATGACCAGGGCCGCCCGCGCGCCACGGGAGACCGCCTTGGCGTGGTGGAGCATGTCGTCCATCGAGACCGGGATCTCGTTCTCATAGCCGAGCACGGCCCGGCCGAGCGAATCGCCGACCAGCAGGAGGGGCAGGCCCGCCTCGTCCAGCAAGCGGGCGGTTGGGTAGTCGTAGGCCGTGATCATCGCGATCCGATGGCCATCGGCGTACAGCTTGGCGATGTCGCTCACGGTCAGGCGCCGAACGGGGGCGGTCGCCTTGGGATCGGGGTTGGTGCTTGCGCTCACGATCGGGACTCCTGCGGGACTTCGCTCGGTCCAGTCTGCGCGGCGGCGTCGCGAGCGTCCAGCCGGGCCACCAGCCGGTCGAGCAATCGATCGGCGACTTCGCGCTTGGTGAGCAGCGGCCAGGCCTCGGCCGGCCCGTCGGCCGCCAGGAGCGTCACCCGGTTCGTCTCGGTCCCGAATCCCGAACCGGGTTCGGCCACGTCGTTGGCGACGAGCAGGTCCAGGCCCTTGCGCTGGAGCTTGTCGGCGGCCCGCGCCAACGAGCCCGTCTCGGCCGCGAAACCGACGATCACGGGCACGGGCCGAAGCCGTCGGCTGGCTGCCGACGGTGGCGGCCAGGAGGTCCGGCGTGGGCTCGAGCCTGAGGGTCAGCCCGTCGCCCCGACGGAGCTTCGTGGCCGAGGGTTGGGCCGGTCGGAAGTCGGCCACGGCGGCGGCCATGACCAGGGCATCAAAGGTCGCCTCGCCGGCCGGGCCCGGCCCGGCGAGGATGGCCAGGGCCCGCTCGAGCTCGGCCGTGCTCTCGACCCGGCTCAGCTCCGCCCCTGGCGGCAGGCCGACCTCGACGCTGGCGGCGATCAGGCTCACCCGAGCGCCCCGGTCGAGGGCGGCCTGGGCGATGGCCACGCCCATTCGGCCGGTCGAGCGATTGCCGATGAACCGGACCGGGTCGATCGCTTCGCGGGTACCGCCAGCGGTCACGATCAGATGGCGGCCGTCGAGGTCCAGGACGGCTCGCGTGGAGACGACCGGCGGGCGGCCTGCCTCGTCCGGTGCCCGAACCGGCCGAGCGCCGATCGCAGCCACCACGGCGTCCACGATCCGGTCCAGGTCGGCCAGCCGGCCGACTCCCTCTTGCCCCGACGCGAGCGGTCCGGTCTCGGGCTCGACGATCGTGTAGCCGAATGACTGGCCCAGCCGGGCCAGGTTGGCCTGGGTCGCGGGATGGGCGTACATCTCGCCGTCCATCGCCGGGGCGACCACGACCGGGGCGCTCGTGGCCAGGCAGGCCGCCGTGACCACGTCGCCAGCCAGGCCCGCGGCCATCGCCGCCAGCCAGTGCGCCGTGGCCGGCGCAACGACGATCGCGTCGGCGCTGTCGGCCGTGACGATGTGGCCGATCCGGCCGTCCGGAAGAAGGGCCATCAGGTCGCTCTCGACTGGCCGGCGGCTGAGCGCCTCGAGGGTCAGGGGGGCCACGAAGCGCGCGGCCGATGGGGTCAGCAGGGCCTGGACCTCGGCGCCCTCGGCCTGCAGCCGGCGCATCAGCTCGACGGCCTTGTAGGCGGCGATCGAGCCGGTGATGCCAAGGGCCACGAAGCGGCCCTGCAATCGGCCGTGCAATCGGTCCTGCAATCGGTCCTGCGACCGGCCGGCCTGGCCTCCAGGCTGCCCCGGGTCGCTCATCCGAGGCCTGCCTCGATCGGTTCGCCGCCGGTCACCTCGGCGTGGAGGATGGCCAGGCCCTTGAGGGTCAGGTCGGGGTCGATGGCGCTGATCCCGTCGATCCCGGCCGCCCAGGCCGAGCGGGACAGTCCGCCGGTCAGGATCGCCTGGATCGAGCCCGGCTCGACCCCCGAAGCATCGGCCAGCTCCTGGCGGATTCGGGCGAGCAGGCCCCCGGCCAGCGCCTGGTAGCCCAGGATGCTGCCGGCCTGGATGGCGCCCACGGTGTCCCGGGCGATCGCCCGGTCGGGGGTGCGCAGCTCGATCCGGGGCAGCCGGGCCGTCCGGGCAGCCAGCGCGTCGAGGCCGATCTCCAGGCCCGGTGCGATCGCCCCACCCAGGAACGCCCCGTCCGCGGCGATGGCGTCGAATGTCGAGGCCGTGCCCAGGTCGATGACCACGGCCGGCGTGCCGTACAGGCGGGCGGCGGCCAGGGCATTGACCAGCCGGTCGGGCCCGACCTCGGCCGGCCGCTCGACCCGGATCGGCAGGGGCACATGGCCGGCGGTGGCCTGGACCAGGTCAACGTCCCGCCGGAGCGCAATCGACTCGAGGGCAGCCGTCAGGTTGGGCACGACCGAGGAGCAGCTGATCGCGGCGATCCCGCGCAGGTCGAGCGTGTCGAGGGCAAGCAGGCCTTCGATCAGCAGCTCGAGCTGGTCGGGCGTGGCCGCCCGGTCGGTCGCTGCCCGGCGGGTGGCGACGAGCAGACCGTTCTGGAACAGCCCCGTCGTCACGTTCGAGTTGCCGATATCGATCGCCAGCAGCATCGACCGATGATACGCGGCGCCGAACCCGCACCGGCCCGTTCAGGCAGGAGTACGATTCCGGCCCGTCGATCGCCTTGAACCCCGGTCCCGCAGGAGCCCGCCGTGACGTCTGTGCCGCCCGCGAAGTTCTTCGTCAACCGGGGGATCGTGTCGAGCCGGACCGACCTCCTGAACCTCCTGCGGCCACTCCTCAAGCAGACCGTCACCTACCGCTTCATGCGCGGTCGCGAGCTGGTGGCCCACGGCACCGGCTGGGTCGAGCGAATCGTGATGGACCAGCCCGAGGTCTCGAGCTACTTCACGCCCCTGGCGATCTGCCTGAACATCGACTCGTTCGAGCATCTCGAGTTCGAGACCCGGCCCGACCAGCTGATCGTGTACAGCCTGGTCCAGGGCGATGAGCGCGTCGTCATCGAGTTTGCCCCGATTGAGCCGGGCGACCGCTCTCCCTTCGAGCCGCGCCAGCTGGAGTTCGACACGAGCGGCTTCATCCAGATGGAGCTGCTCGGCCTCGAGCGCGACGAGTCGTAGCCCGGCCGAATGCCGGCCGCCGGATGGCCGCCGACCCTCGATCCAGTACGATCCCCGGGATGTTCCAGTGCACCGCGCTGCCCGACGGCCCGCGCGTGATCAGCGCCCGCGTCCCCGGCTCACGCTCCGTGTCGGTGGCCGCCTACGTCCTGGCCGGCTCGCGCCACGAAGGACCGGGCCAGGTCGGGGTCGCCCATTTCATGGAGCACATCACGTTCAAGGGCACGGCGGCATATCCCACGACCCGGGCGATCTCCGAGGCGATCGAAGGGGTGGGTGGTTCGTTCAATGCGGCCACCGAGCGCGAATCGACCGTCTATTGGGTACGCGTGCCGGCGCGCGAGGCCGCCCGCGGCGTCGACGTCCTGGCCGAGCTGATCGTGCGGCCCCGGCTGGAGGACGCCGAGATCGACCATGAGCGAACGGTCATCGTCGAGGAGATCCGGTCGTACCTCGACGATCCGTCCGAGTATGCCCAGATCCTGCTCCAGCAGGCGCTCTTCGGGACGGGCTCGCTGGGGCGCGAGATCTGCGGCGAGGAGAGCGATATCCGAGGCCTGCCCGAGCAGACGATCCGGGACTTCTGGTCCGAGACCTACCGCCCGACCAACATCGTGGTGGCCATCGCCGGCGACCTCGAGCACGAGGCGGCCCTGGCTCTCGCGGGCCCCCTGTTCGGCCAGGGCGACGGCGCCCGCACGAAATTCAACCCGGCGCCGGCCCTGCCCGCCGGCGAGCGCTACCTTCTCGGCCATCGAGACGCCTCCCAGGCCCAGCTGGCCATCGCCCTGCCGGCGTACCGCCGTGACCATCCCGACGCCTGGCCGCTGGCCGTCCTCAACGGGGTGCTGGGCGACGGCATGAGCAGCCGCCTGTTCCTGTCAGTCCGGGAGGAGCGGGGCCTGGCCTACGACGTTGGCTCAGGCGTGACCGAGTACGCCGACTCGGGCTCGATGTCCATCTATGCCGGGGTCGATCCCAACGGCCTCGAGGCGGCCCTGGCGGCGATCCTGGCCGAGCTGGAACGGTTGCGCGACGACATCGTCCCGGCCGACGAGCTCAACCGGGCGAAGGCCTACCTGTCGGGAGGCCTCGAGCTGCGCATGGACGACTCGCGCCATGTCGCTTCCTGGATTGGCGGCCAGGAGGCCCTTCACGATCGCGTCCTGACGCCCGAGGAGGCGCTCGAGGCGATCGCCGCGGTGCGACCCGAGGACGTCCAGCGGGTGGCCGGCGAGCTGTTCCGCGACGAGCTCCTGCGGATGGCGGTGGTCGCTCCGCCCAAGCATGGCCAGCACCTCGACCGCGCCCTGCGGCTGAGTACGTAGCCTTCCATGAACGACGGCGACGACCCGCGCGACCTCGATCCGGCGCTCGTCCCGGATGAGCCGGCCGCGGTGGGCGAGCCCGAGTCCGCCGCTGAGCCCGAGCCGGCCGTGGAGGGCGAGCCCGAGCCAGCCGCGGAGTCGCCCGAGCCAGCGTCGCCGCCGCCCCCGCTGCCCGCGCCGAAGGACCGGCCGGTGGAGCTCCGGCTGGCCTCGATCCATCTCCGGACGGGGGTCCTGGCGCTCGCTCGAGCGGAGCTCGAGACGAGCGCGGGCCGCGGCGAGCTCGACGATGCCGGCGCTGCTCGACCTGGCCGAGGTCCGCTGGCGGACCGACGACGTGACCGGGGCCGGCGAGGCGGCCGCCGCCTACTTCGCGACCGGCCGCGAGGACACCCTAGCCCTGGTCATCGCGACCGAGGCCACGGCTTCCATCGGCCGGTCGACGGAGGCCCGCCGGCTGGCAGCCCGGGCCCTGGCCCGCGGCGACGTCAATCTCGACTCGATCTTCCTGGGGATTCGCCCCAGCTCCTACTGGCCGGCGGTCGGCGCGATGTCCGGTGTGCCGGCCGGCACGCTGTTCGGCGGACCCCTCGTCCGGGCTCGCCGACCGGCACGGCCGGAGTGACCGGGGCGGCCGTCCTGGGCAGGCTCGCCGCCGAGGAGACCGAGAAGCGGGCCGGCCCACGGGGCGCTCCCCCCGCACCCAGGCGCTGACCCCGGCCAGAGCGCCCAGGCCGCCCCGCTGGCGGGCGCCATCGGGACGAGCGCCACCCTGTGGTCCGACGCCGAGACCCTGCGGCCGGCTTCAGCCGCCCATGCCGGTGGCGGGCCGGGCTGCCCGAGCCGGACGACGAGCTCAACGCGGCCAAGGCCGATCTGCGGCGCGGGCCGACCCGCGGCGGCGCGCCATCCGGTTGGCCGTCATCCTGCGCCTTGCCCCCGAGCTCGCCCCGGCCGTGCTCGATGCTGCTGGCCGGCCCGGGCGGCCCGTCGATCGAGCTGGTCCGGGGCGACGCCCTGCGGTTGGTCGGCCGTGAAGCGCGATGCCCGCCGGGCCTACGCCGAAGCCGCCGCCCAGCTCGACCCGCCGCCTCCGGCGTAGCGCCAGGCGGAGCCGTCTGCCGGTCTGCGCTATTGTTCGGCGGCCCGCCCGTTCCGGCGGTCGTGGCCACAGCCGCCCCGCAGCCCAGACCCAACAGCAAGGTGATCGCCTCCGTGACCGAACGAACCCTCGTCCTGATCAAGCCCGACGGCGTCCAGCGCCTGCTCGTCGGCCGGATCCTGGCCCGCTACGAAGAACGCGGGCTCAAGCTGATCGGCCTCAAGCTGGTCCAGGTGGATCGCGAGCTGGCCGAGCGCCACTACGCCGTCCACCGCGAGAAGCCGTTCTTCGCCGGCCTGGTCGACTTCATCACGTCCGGCCCGCTCGTCGCCCTCGCCCTCGAGGGCCCCAACGCGATCGCCGTCATCCGGGCGACCAACGGTGCGACCCGGCCCTGGGAAGCCGCGCCGGGCACGGTCCGGGGCGACTTCGCCCTCGAGGTCGCCCAGAACATCGTCCACGCCTCGGATGGCCTGGAGACGGCCGCGACCGAGCTGGCGCTGTGGTTCAGGCCCGACGAGCTGCGCGGCTACGAGCGCGAGATCGACCGCTGGGTGGTCGCCCCGGCCGACTAGCCGAGGCAGGCCGGGGACGGCCGGCGAGAGCCGCGGCACGGGCTGATCTGCGGCCGGGCTCGGCGCGGCGGCGGACCGCCGCTCGGGCCGCGGCGGGCCCGCCCAGGCCACCGGCTGGCCACGACGCAGGCTGAGGGCCACGAGGACGAGGACGAGCCCGCCGCGATCGGCGCCCGATTGGCCTGCCAGGCCGAGCTGCACATGGTCTGGACCGAGCTGGTCCGGTCCGGGCCGGCAGACCGGCCGGTCCGCCGGCGCGGCGGCGACGAGCAGGCTGGGCCGGCCGACGCCGATCGAGCGCGATCCGGCCGTAGTAGAGCGAGCGAGGCGAGGCCACCGAGGAGCAGGATCGGCCTGGAGCGGCCCCCGGTCGCGTCCGTCCAACGAGGGCCCGCGACCTCCAGGCGAGCAGGCCCGGGACGCCGAGCGTGCCAGCGACGATCCCGGCCAGGGCGACGCCCAGGAGCGGCGAGCGCCGGGCCCAGCCGCCGAGCTCGGGCAGGCGGGCCGTCCGGAAGCGGGCCTGCGACGACGGTCGCCCAGGCGGCGAAGGCGGTCTTGGCCGCGACCAGGATGAGCAGCCAGCTCCGGCTCGCTCGCGAGGCCGTCGGTTCCCGCCGATGGCCAGGCCCAGGAGGACGAAGCCGGCGTCCTGGATGATCGAATAGCCGACCACGTGCTCGAGGTCGTCCTGGAGCCACGCCCCGACCGCGCCGAGGAGCAGGGTGGCCGTGGCCACGGCGACGATCAGAGCCTGGCCGATCCCGCCGGGCACGAGCAGGGGTCGATCTCGACCGTCGGTCACGCCGAGGGCGACCACGGCCAGGGCGGCCGGGCCCCACACCAGCAGGAGCGGCAGCGCCGGCCCGGGGGCGCTGTTGGTCAGCCGGGCGACGGGCCGATGGAACGGGATCGCGCCGAAGCGGAGCGCGACGGCCAGGACGATGGCCAGGTCGGCGAGGCCGAACGCCGCCGGGATCGCTGCCGATCCCGCGACAGCGCGGGCGCGGCCCAGGCCACGGCCGACGAAGGCGAGCAGGCCGGCCAGGGCGATCAGCCGGGACCTGGCGCGACGACGGCCCGCACGTCAGCCGACGCCCGTGTCGGGGCGGACAGGGCAGCCAGCGAGAGGGCCACCGCCGTGGCGAGGAGGACGAGGAGCGCCATCAGGGGATCGGTGACCGACAGGGCCAGGCCGATGCCGGCCAGGCCGGCGAGCATGGCCGCCGGCAGGCTCGCCTGCCAGGTCGTGGCCAGGGCGATGAGGCAGAGGATCAGCCCGGTGCGCCGGCCAGGACCAGGAACAGGCGGCCATAGCCGGTCGCGACAAAGACGTCGGAGCGCCCAGCCGGACGCACTCGCCGGGCGAGATCAGGCCGCCGCGAGCGTGGCCAGAAGGAGGCCGGCCAGGCCGACCGCGGCGGCCGGGCCTTGACGCCGGCTGAGGACAGGCTGGCCGCCGCCGCCGCGAACGAGAGGACGATGAACGGGAGCGGGCTCATCCGGTCGTGTCGTCGGGCTCGGGCGCACTTCGGCGGAGGCGCTCCTCCAGGGTCAGCTGGTGGGCGGCGCCATCCGGCCTGGGGGCGGCCGCGGGCCGGCGCACGCCGCGGGCGAAGCTGGTGCTCCGGCGGCCACCGGATGCGCCTCGAACAGCGTCGTCCGCGACCCTCGCCCTCGATGGCGAGGGATGGTTGGCCGCCAGGGCGGCCCTCGCCAGGACGGCTGTCAGGCCCAGGACGGCCAGGCTGAGGCCGGCCGTGACCAGCTGCTCCACGGCCGCGGGTGTTCCGGCCAGGCCGGCCCGGACGAGCTCGGCGGCGGTCACCAGGAGGGCCAGCCCAGGCCGACCCGGACGAGTCGCGGCCAAGGACGAGCGGGCCGATCGCCAGTGCCGCCAGCCCGAGGCCGGCCGCGGTCGCCACGGGCGGTCCGGCCGCGGGCGACCCGACCCCCGAAGTCGCGTAGCCGACCACGAACGCTGCCGCTGCGGCCAGGAGCGGGCGCAACGGCCCGGTCGGCGATCTCGTCACGTCGGCCGGCCCCTCGCGGACCGCGATCAGGACGAGCTCGGCGCCCAGGCCGGCGGCCACCAGCCGGATGGCCACGGCCAGGGGCGAGGGCAGGGGATCGGCCAGGAGCGCGGCCGCGCCATCGCCACGACGAGTCCGCCGAGGTCCAGGCGCAGATCCCGGGCCGAGACGGCCACGAGGGCGCCGGCCAGGACGACGAGCGCCGCCCCGAGCTGGAACGGGCTCATCGAGCACGGGCTCATGGGGCGGCTGCAGGGACCCCGGGGTAGGTCGGCGTCTGGAGGATCCCGAAGCCGCTCAACGGCCAGTAGCGCAGCCAGGCCCGGCCGATCACCGACGATTTCTCGATGAACCCGAAGACCCGCGAATCCTGGGAGGCGGCCCGGTGGTCGCCCAGGACGAACAGCTCGCCCGGCGGGACGATCCAGGTGCTCTGGGCGGCCGGCGGGTCGGTCGGCTGGTTCTCGTACGTGTACGGCTCGACGAGGGCCACGCCATTGACCCAGACCTGGCCGTCGTGGATCGCCACGCTGTCGCCGGGCACTCCGATCACGCGCTTGATGAATGGCGTGGTGCCGCCGTCCTCGAAGCCGGGCGGCGGCGAGAAGACGATGACGTCGCCGCGGCTGTAGTCGTCGAAGCGGGGGGTCAGCTTGTCGACGAGGACGTAGTCGCCCGGCTCGAGCGAGTGCTCCATCGACATCTGCTGGACCAGGTACGGCTGGGCGACGAAGTTCTGGATGACCAGGAAGATGACGAGGGTCAGGACGAGTGTCTCGACGACCTCGAACAGGCACCCGAACGGGCGTTTACTCACAAGTCCGGCAGTATAGGGGGTGCCATGGCCAACCGCCCCCGGCCTCCCGGCGGAGTGGCAAGGGCCCCCTCGAACTGCATAACCCGGCAGCGCCGGGTGGTTTGACCCGCGATCGGGCCGCTTGCTACACTCGCCCGCGGCCTGCAAGGTTTCGTTCCCGTCTGCAAGCGGGCCCGAGTGGCGGCCGCTGCCCTTTCCCGGAAGCGCTCCGTCAGGTGGTCTGCGCTCCGGGTCACGTCCCCAGGAGGAGTCGCTCAAGCGCATGGACGCATCAACTCTCCAGCTGATCATCCTGCCGGCGGGCCTGATCGCCGTGCTGTTCGCGCTCTACCTCGCCCGCGACGTCCTGCGCCGGGACACCGGGCACCAAGGAGATGCAGGACGTCGCCGGGACGATCTTCGAGGGCGCCGTGGCGTTCATCCGCCGCCAGTACTCGACGATCGGGATCTTCGCCCTCGTCGGCGCGGTCGTGATCACCGGCGTGATCACGGCCCTCGTGACCAAGCAGGTCGCCGACACCCAGTACAACGGCTTCGACCTCGGCTGGCGGACCGGCATCGCGTTCCTGGTCGGCGCCGCCTGCTCGATGGCCTCCGGGATCATCGGCATGTTCATCAGCGTCAAGGCCAACGTGCGCACCGCCGCCGCCGCCCGGCGCAGCCTCGTCGAGGCGGTCCAGGTGGCGATGCGCGGCGGCGCCGTCTCGGGCTTCCTCGTCGTCGCCCTGTCGCTGCTCGGCGTCTACCTGATGTTCGTCGCCTTCGGTGGCTTCGACCATCCCGAGGAGGCGCCCTTCCTGATCGTCGGCTACGGCTTCGGGGCCTCGTTCGTGGCCCTCTTCGCCCAGCTCGGCGGCGGGATCTACACCAAGGCCGCGGACGTCGGCTCGGACCTCGTCGGCAAGGTCGAGAAGGGGATCCCCGAGGACGACCCGCGCAACGCCGGGGTGATCGCGGACCTGGTCGGCGACAACGTGGGCGACTGCGCCGGCCGCGGCGCCGACCTGTTCGAATCGACGGCCGCCGAGAACATCGGGGCGATGATCCTGGGCGTCGCGGTCTACACGATCGCCAAGGCCGCCGGCTGGGCCCATCCCGAGGCGTGGATCTTCTTCCCGCTCGTCGTCCGGGCGTTCGGCCTGCTGTCCACGATCGTGGCGATCTTCTTCGTCCGCGGGCGCGAGGACGAGGACCCGATGAACATGCTCAACCGGGGCTACTGGGTCACGACCGCCCTGTCGGTCGTCGGCCTGCTGATCGCGACCAACGTGATGATGCAGACCGGCAGCCAGGTCGGGCGCAGCGGCATTCCCGACCTGGGTCTGGTTCTTCGGGGCCGGCGTGGTCGGCCTGGCCACCAGCGTCGCCTTCGTCTACATCACCCAGTTCTACACGGCCGGCTCGTACCGGCCGGTCCGGGAGATCGCCGAGGCGTCCAAGACGGGTCCGGCGACGAACATCATCTCGGGCGTCGCGGTCGGCTTCGAGACCACCTTCGCCACCGCGATCACGATCGGCATCGCCCTCTTCGCCAGCCACTGGCTCGGCTCGCAGGCCGGCCTGACCGACGCCAACGGCACGAACGTGGGCGGGATCTTCGGCACCGCCGTGGCGACGATGGGCATGCTCATGACCACGGCCTACGTCCTGGCCATGGACACCTTCGGGCCGATCACCGACAACGCCGGCGGGATCGCCGAGTTCAGCCGGGCCGAGGCCGGCGCCCGCGAGATCACCGACCGGCTCGACGCCGTCGGCAACACGACCAAGGCCCTGACCAAGGGCTACGCGATCGCGTCGGCCTCGCTGGCCGCGTTCCTGCTGTTCAGCGCCTACATCGACAAGGTCAACCTGATCCTCGGCCGCCAGATCGCCGCCGGCGAGGCCGACGTCAAGCTGCTGACCTCGGTCGACCTGGCCAACGTCAACGTGTTCATCGCCGCCCTGCTGGCGGCGATGCTCGTCTACTTCTTCAGCTCGCTGGCCATCCGGGCGGTGGGCAAGACGGCCCAGGCGATCATCGTCGAGGTCCGCCGCCAGTTCCGGGAGATGCCCGGGATCATGGACTACACCCAGCGCCCGGACTACGCCCGGGTCGTCGACATCACCACCCGCGCCGCCCTGCGCGAGATGGTCCTGCCGGGCGTGGTCGCGGTCAGCACCCCGATCATCGTCGGCGTCCTGCTGGGCTACGAGGCCGTGGCCGGCATGCTGATGGTGGGCACGATCTCCGGGGTCATGCTGGCCACCGTCCTGAACAACAGCGGCGGGGCCTGGGACAACGCCAAGAAGTACATCGAGTCGGGCCACCTCCTCGACGAGGCCGGCAACGTGCTCGGCAAGAAGACCGAGGCCCATGCCGCGGCGGTCGTCGGCGACACGGTCGGCGATCCGTTCAAGGACACGGCCGGCCCGTCGCTCCACGTCCTCGTCAAGCTGCTGGCCACCGTCACCCTCGTCCTGGCCCCGCTCTTCATCCGCTAGGGAGCGACGCCTCCATCCGGTCGGGCCTCAGGGTCCGGCCGGCGGCCGGAGCCCGACGCCCCGACGCCTGAGCGCGGCCGGCCACCAGGAGGCCTCGTGGATATCACCTTCCAGGCGCTGATCATGGGCATCGTCCAGGGCCTGACCGAGTTCCTGCCCGTGTCCAGCTCGGGCCACCTCGTGATCGTGCCCTACCTGCTGGGCTGGACCGACCCGTTCATCACCTCGCTCGCGTTCAGCGTGATGCTCCACCTGGGCACGCTCGTCGCCCTGCTGGTCTACTTCTGGCGGACTGGCTCGTCATCGTGCCGGCCGGCTTCGCGACCCTGCGCGAGCGGTCGTTCAAGGGCGATCCGAACCGCCGCCTGGCCTGGCTGCTGGTCGTCGCCACGATCCCGGCCGTCATCGCCGGCCCGATCCTCAACGACCGGCTGGAGGCCGCGGTCCGGACCGCCGAGGACGTGGCCGTCGCGATGGTCATCGGCGCCGCGATCCTGTGGCTGGCCGACCAGGTCGGCCGCGAAGACGGTCGAGGTCGAGAAGGTCTCGTTTCCGCTCGCGCTCGTCATCGGCGTGGCCCAGTCGATCGCCCTCGTGCCGGGCATCAGCCGGGCCGGGATCACGATCTCGGCCGGCCTGTTCGCCGGCCTGACCCGCGAGGCGGCGGCCCGCTTCAGCTTCCTGATGGCCACGCCGATCATCGCCGGGGCCGGGCTCTTCGAGGCGCGCAACCTGGTCGCGCGGCGAGGCCGGCGTCGCGGTCCAGGTCGGGCCGCTGGTGGTGGGCATGGTCGCCGCCCTCGTCGCCGGCCTGGTGGCGATCACCTGATGCTGCGCTACGTCCGGACGCGCTCGTACCTGGTCTTCGTGGCCGAACGGGTGGTGATCGCCGGCCTCGTCCTCGTCGTCTTCCTGTCGCGCTGATGGCCAGTCAGGGCCGATCCGGGCAGATAAGCGAAGACCACTGGACGGCGCCATGGAGGTGATGAAGCAGCTCCGCCAGCGCTCGATCCGGGACCTGGTCGACCAGCGCCTGATCCGGACGCAGCAGGAGCTCGCCGCGGCCCTCCGCGAGCGTGGCTTCCGGACGACCCAGGCGACGATCAGCCGCGACGTCGCCGAGCTGGGCCTGATCAAGGTCGGCCGCGAGGGGACCCAGGCCTACGCCCTGCCGCCGCGCCTCGTCGAGGCCGAGATCAGCGGCGAGGACCGGCTGCGCAAGCTGTTCCGCGACCTGCCGGTCGAGATCCGGGAGGCCGGCCTGCTGCTCGTCATCCGCACCCTGCCCGGCTCGGCGCATGCGATCGCGGCCGCCCTCGACCGGGCCCGCTGGCCGGAGGTGGCCGGCTCGATCGCGGGCGACGACACCCTCTTCGTCGCGTTCACCGACCGCGGCTCGCTGGGCCGCGTCAAGCGGCGCCTGCTGCGCCTCACGAAGGACGGGCATCGAGCCGACGGCCCCGAGCGTCGCGCTTTGACACTGGGAGGGCCCGCGAAGTAGCATTCGGGCCGGCTGAACTTCAGGTCCGCCTCCAGCGGCGGAGGCCTGGAGTTCTTCGTTTACCAAGACCCCGCTGGCCGTTGCGCCCAGATCCCCATGGGGGCCCCCCACACCGTGAACAACAAGCCCACCTACCTCTCCCAGGGCGGCCTCGAGAAGCTCCGCGACGAGCTGGACGAGATGGTCCAGGTTCGGCGCGCCGAGGTCGCCGGCCGGATCCACGATGCCAAGGAGCACGGCGACCTCTCCGAGAACGCCGAGTACGAGGACGCCAAGAACGAGCAGGCGTTCGTCGAGGGCCGGATCCAGACCCTCGAGGCGCTGATCAAGAACGCCACGATCATCGACGAGCACCATTCCACCGAGCACGTCCAGATCGGCTCGACGGTCATCGTCGAGAGCGGCGACGGGACCGAGTCGTTCACGATCGTGGGCTCGGCCGAGGCGGCCCCGAGAGAGGGCCGGATCTCGAACGAGTCGCCGGTCGGGCGGGTCCTGCTGGGCAAGAAGAAGGGCGACAAGGTCGTCGTCAAGGTGCCCGGCCGGCGACTTCACCTACACGATCACCAAGATCAGCTGACCGGGTCCGACCCAGGGAGCTCGGGCCATGGATTGGGCGGACGAGCTGGCCGCCTCGGTCGACGGGACCGCAGGTCGTCAACGACAGCAAGACACCATCGGGCACCGTCCACGTGGGCAGCCTGCGCGGGCCGGTGATCCTCGACGTGATCGCCCGGGCCCTGCGCGCCCGCGGGCACCGAGACGAGCCTGCTGCTACGGGATCGACGACCTCGATCCGATGGACGCCCAGGCGCTCCTGACGCCGGATGCCGTCGAGCACGAGATGGGCCGGCCGCTGGCCCACGTGCCCGACCAGGCCGGCGACTGCCACGCCTCGTACGCCCGCCACCACGCCCAGACGTTCATCGACACGTTCGCCGGCCTCGGCATCCAGCCCGATCGCTACTACTGGATGAGCGAGCTGTACGCCGCCGGCACGGTCGACCCGTACATCCGGATCGCGCTCGACCGGGCCGAGGCCGTCCGGGCGATCTACCTGCGCGTCGCCAAGGTCCAGCATCCGGCCGACTGGCACCCGATCCAGGTCGATCTGCGAGAACTGCGGCCGGATCGGCACCACGATCGTGACGCGACTGGGACGGCCAGCGGATCTACTACGAATGCCGGCCGAACCTCGTCACCTGGGCCACGGGCTGCGGCCACAGCCGGCTGGGTCGAGCCGTTCGGCGGCCGGGCCAAGCTCGGCTGGAACCTCGAGTGGGCCGCCCAGTGGAGCATCTTCGGGGTGACGATCGAGCCGTGCGGCAAGGACCTCGCCACGGCCGGCGGCTCGCGCGACCGGGCCGACGCGATCGCCCGCGAGATCTTCGAGCGCGAGCCGCCGCTCAACGTGCCGTACGAGTTCCTGAACATCGGCGGCCGCAAGATGTCGACCTCCAAGGGCCTCGGCGTCGCGGCCCACGAGATCGTCCGAGGTCGTCCCGCCCGAGCAGCTCCGCCTGCTCTTCCTGCGTCCGCGGCCGCAGACCGCGATCGAGTTCGACCCGGTCGGCACGGACGCGATCCCGCGCCTGTTCGACGAGTTCGACCGGCTGGCCGACGCGACGGCCGGGCGGCCCGTCCGGGGCGAGCTGCCGGCCGGCCACGAGAGCGTCTTCCGCTACTCGCTGCTCGATCCGGCCGCCGACGTGGCGGCCGTCGCCGCGGCGTTCCGGCCGGCCTTCGGCCACCTGGCGCTCCTCCGCCAGATCCCGGGGGTCGACATCGACGCCCGGATCGAGGCCGAGAAGGGCGGCCCGCTGACCGCCGGCCGAGGCGGCCACCTTGCGCGAGCGGATCGCCGCCGCCGATGCCTGGCTCGAGGCGTTTGCGCCCGGACAAGGTCGCGGATCGCGGTCCGCCGCGACGGCCTGCCCGACGAGGCCGCCGCGCTGGAGCGCGGACCAGCGGGCGTGGCTCGGCGGCCTGGCCGAGGCGGTCGCCGGCGGCCCGCCGGTCCGGCGTCCGGCGATGCCTGGCAGGCCCTGATCTTCTCGACCGCGACCGAGCGCCGGGCTGCCCCCCGGCGGGCCTTCGCGCGCGCTCTACCTGGCCTTCCTCGGGCCGCCCGAACGGGCCCCGGGCCGGCTGGCTGCTGGCCAGCCTCGAACCCGCCTTCGTGCAGGAGCGGCTGCGGGCCGCCGCGGCCGGAGCCGGCCGTGCAGGAGCCGCATGAGCGTCGGCCTGCAGCGCCTGCGCGACGATGCGCCGATGCGATCCGCCAGGGCGCGATCGACAAGGGCGAGGACCCGGCGATCGTCGATGCGGCCCTGGCCGCCGACGCCCGCCGCCGGGAGCTGCTGGCCGAGGGCGACCGCCTCAAGGCCGAGCGCAACACGGCGTCGAAGGCGATCGGCGAGGCGATCCGGGCCGGGGCCGACCCGACGGGCCCGAGACGCGCGGCCCTGCGGGCCCACTCGACCGCGGCCGGCGAGCGGATCGCGGCGATCGACGCCGAGCTGGCCGACGGTCGAGGCGAGCGTCGAGGACCTCCTCCTGCGGATCCCCAACCCGGCCGACCCCGACATCCCGGTCGGCGGCGAAGAGGCGAACGTCACGATCCGGGAGTGGGGCGAGCAGCTGCCCGGCGTCCAGCCGCTGAGCGGCGAGGTCGGCGCCGACGCCCCGCCCGGCGGCCCGAGCTGGGAGCGCCGGCCGCACTGGGAGGTCGGCGCCGGCCTCGGGATCTTCGATCTCGAGCGCGGCGCGAAGATCGCCGGCTCGGGCTTCCCCGTCTATCGCGGCCTCGGGCTCGGCCCTCCAGCGCGCGCCTGATCAGCTGGTTCCTCGACGTCCACACCCGCGAGAACGGCTTCACCGAGATCTGGCCGCCGGCGGTGGTCAACGCCGCATCGGCCCGGGGCACCGGCCAGATCCCGGACAAGGAAGACCAGATGTACGTCGTCGGCCGCGACGACCTGTACCTCGTGCCGACGGCCGAGGTCCCGGTCACGAACCTCCACCGCGACGAGATCTTCGAGGCGTCCGAGCTGCCCGTCCGCTACGCGGCCTACTCGCCCTGCTTCCGGCGCGAGGCCGGCGCCGCCGGCAAGGACACCCGGGGGATCCTCCGCGTCCACCAGTTCGACAAGGTCGAGATGGTCCTCTTCGAGCGGCCCGAGGCGAGCCGCGGCGGCCCTCGAATGGATGACCGGGCGGGCCGAGGACCTCCTCCAGCGCCTCGGCCTGGCCTATCGGGTGCTGCTCATGGCCACCCGCGAGATGGGCTTCACCCAGGGCCGCAAGTACGACATCGAGGTCTGGGCGCCCGGCGTGGAGCGCTGGCTCGAGGTCAGCTCGTGCTCGAACTTCCGCGACTACCAGGCCCGCCGGATGGCCGTCCGCTACCGGCCCGAGCCCGGCGCCAAGCCCGAGCTCGTGCACACCCTCAACGGCTCGGGCCTGGCCCTGCCGCGGGTCGTCGCGGCGATCCTCGAGACGTTCCAGAACCCCGACGGCATCGGTGGCCGTGCCCGAGGTGCCTGCGGCCGTATCTCGGCCAGGCGGCGGAGCTTCGCCCGCCGGCCTGATCGCGCTATCCTCGGGCCGCCGGAGAGGTGGCAGAGCGGTCGAATGCGGCGGTCTTGAAAACCGCAGAGGGTGCAAGCCTTCCCTGGGTTCGAATCCCAGCCTCTCCGCCAGCCTGGCCGGCGCGTCGCTGTTGATCCTGGTGGGACAAAGCCGCCATTTCGCGTGCGGCCCACGCCGCGCGCCAGTCGGTACATCGTCAATTCATCCCGGCCCACGCTTGGCTCGGGATCGAATCCGGGCTATGAGTGCGCGGACGCCTGCTCGAACGGCGCGAAACCCTCGATTTGTCCCATCGAGATCAACATCGATACGACGCCGGCCCCGTCGCCGGGTCTGTGGCCCGGCCCCGCCTCCCACCGGGTGCCGCGGCCCCGGTACTTCCGGCGGCCCACCCTAGTACGATCAGTGAGCGCCGCGCCATACCCGGATGTGCCCTCCGAGCTGGTGCGCGACGAGTCAGGAAGCAGAGGGTCTGACCATGCGAAGACTGATCGCCAGCACACTCGGTGCGCTCCTGCTCGTGGCCCTGATGGTGGCGCCCACCATGGCCCACACGGCCTCCGCCACCTGCGATCACATCACCCTGGGCAAGGTGCCCAACGGGGTCTCGGCCACGCTGACGCCGGGTCCGATCGTGATCAGCCCGCCCAACAAGACGACGTCGATCAACGGCACCTACGAAGTGCCTCCAGCCACCTACCAGATCGTCTTCTCCGACGGCTCGATCATTCACAGGATCACCGTCCCGTCCTGCCCGTCGCCGAGCCCGAGCACCTCACCCACGCCGACGCCAACGAGCAGCGCGACGCCGAGCCCGTCCCCGGTCCCCAGTCCAAGCCCCTCGGGTGGTGGCCCGAGCCCGACGCCCAGTGCCAGCCCAACGCCCAGCAGCTCACCTAGCCCGACGCCGAGCAGCTCACCCAGTGCCACGCCGTCCCCCAGCTCGGTCGTGACTCCGACTCCGCCGCCAACGCCCACCCCGACACCATCGTCGGGTCAGGTCCAGGGCGCGACAGCGACACCGAGGCCAACCGTCCCCGCGACCGACACGCTGGCCGACTCAGGCAGCGACGGGCTGTCGGCGGGCCTGCCGATCTTCCTCTTCCTGCTCATCGGGATCAACGTCAGCCTGACCCTGCTCCTGCGCACCCAGGGCCAGCCGGGTCGTCGCCGCCGGGGCTGAATCCCTTCAGCCCAACGAGGCCGGGAATCCGAGCCGGGAATCGAAACGGGCGCCGATTCCGGCGCCCGTTTCGGATGAGTCCTGGAAGCCTGTTAGACGCTATGCCCGACGTTGCTGAGGATCTTGGAAACCTGTCCGCCCAGGAAGATCAGGGCGATGATGGCGACGATCGCGATGAGGGCGAGGATGAGTGCGTATTCAGCGAGACCCTGACCAGCGGTCAGGAAGCGCCGGGTGCGCAATACAGCGGTAAGCGTCTCCGAAGAGATGCTGCTGTACCAGGAATACAGTCGAGTCACGTTTTCACCTCCTTTCTTTCGGATTTCGGAACATAGTACGTGCCGCCGTTAGGCTACTTGAGCCGTCTTTCGGGGGTCAACAGTACCGATGGCGTACTGGGTACGGCCCGCTCCTTCAGGAATGAGTCAGGAAGCTGCTAGACACTCCCGGCCTGTGCCGCTCGTGTGCTCACAGCCGCCAGATCCGCACCGCCCGCGGCTCGGTCTACTGGCTGTGCCAGCTGTCAACGATCGACCCGCGTTTCCCGCGCTACCCGGCCCTCCCGGTCCGAACCTGCTCTGGCTTCGAGCCATCCATCGGCCGGGTCCGGCCGGCGCCCGGGCCGACCCCCTCGAGGCCGAGCCTGGGTCGGAGCGGCACTGATTCGCCGGGCCCATTAGGCTTGAGTCCCGGGCCCACCAGGCCTGGCCTACGGAAGTCGGCCAGCAGACTGGGCCGGCACCAGACGCCACCCTCGACCACGGAGTCCGACCATGACCGAGCAGCCGTCCTTCGAGCGCGAAGAGGACATCGTCGATGGCGATGCCGCGACGCACCTCGAAGCCCTTGGCTTCGGCGCGGTCGTGCCGGCCCCCCAGGTCGCCCGCAGCGAGGGGCTCCCGCTCGAGCTCGTCGGCCAGCACCTGCGCCTGTCGGGCACGGTCAACATCGGCTTCCACAATCGGCTGTCCGACTTCATGAACAACAACGACGGCCTGATCCACCTTCGCGACGT
The DNA here is from genome assembly GCA_963718285.1 of uncultured Chloroflexia bacterium. GTDB lineage: Bacteria > Chloroflexota > Limnocylindria > Limnocylindrales > CSP1-4 > Palsa-1033. The sequence goes on from CAVQYU010000004.1 coordinate 95,630, forward strand.
CACCGTGCTCCGGCGCAACGGTGATCCGACCAAGGTCACCTCCCCGGCATCTGGGTGAACCCCGAAGAGGTGACCCTGATCGGCGAGCTGTCCGACGTCGACGAGCCGGCCACCGGCAGTCACGAGTACCGGGAGAAGAAGGCCTTCTACCTGATCGTCGTCACCCCCGGTCACACCCTGACCGGCGCGATCCACCTGAACCCGCAGGCGGTCCTGTCGGCCTTCATCGAATCGCGCGATCCGATGTGGATTCCGATGACCGACGTACGCACCCGATCGCTGGCCGACCGGCGGGTGATCTCCCGCTACGCCTTCACCGTAATCAATAGACGCCACATCGTGGCGGCTACCGAGCTGGCGCCCGGCCTCATCCGCGGGAAAGGCGTGCTGTAGGCGCTGCGGTGCGCACTGGCAACGGGTGGTTAGCCGGGTCTGGACGAAACCGGGTGAGTCTGGAGTACGCTCCGCGTCCGGGCTAGGTGCATAGCGAGCGAACATGGCCAAGATGCGTGGATTCCTGAAGTCAAAACCGAAGATTGACGACGCCGAGTGGGCGCTTGCCCAATCCCGAACCGCAGAACGGCTGGCGGGCCTGTTCAACGATGCCACCGAGGACGAGGCTGAACCCGCGGTCTCGCCACAGGCCGAGGCAGAGGCGTCGGGCGAGGTCGTAGCCGTGGGCAACGCGGGTGCCGAGCGGCCGCCGATCGTGGTCGTCGGCGCGGGCCCCCTCGACCCGGGCCTGCCTGAGCTCGCCGAGAGCGAACCGGTCGCCCAGAAGGAGCCCGAGCCGGTGGCCGCGAACGAGCCCGAGCCGGTGGCCCAGCTCGTGACCGAGCCAGTGCCGGTCGCCGAGGTCGGGCCCGCTGTTGAGGTCGAGCCGGTAGGAGTGATGGCCGAGCCCGAGGATCGATTCGACGAGAACGGCTGGCAGCTGCCCGCTCGATCGCCCGATGTCAAACCGGCCGGCCTCCCCCGGACCGCCCGGTCGGCCGCGACTGCGGGCAAGACCTCGGGCAAGACCTCGGGCAAGACCGCCGCCCAGGCCCCCGCCAGGAGCACCCACCAGGCCGGCGCATCGAAGCCGCGCCAGTCCGGCGCAGCCAGCCAGACCGCCAAACCTGCCCGTCCCAAGGCAACGGTCGCCGGCAGCCGCCCGCCGGTGCCTCCTGTCCACGCCAGCAAGCCCCGGGCCAAGCGCAAGGCCGCGGCCAAGGCGATGCCGGCCGCGGTCGCCCACTGCCCGTACTGCGCGCTCCTGCTCGAACCGCCCCGACCGCCAGCCGGCGCTGCGAGCGGTGCCGGCAGCGGATCATGGTCAAGCGGGTCGACGGCCGCGCGGTCTACCTTACCGAGGCCGCCGTGGCCGTCTTCGACGCAGAGCGCAAGCGCATCGCCAGCGGCGCCCGGCTCGGCGCGCGAGCGAGATCGCTGGCTGCAGCCTGGCAGCGTCCGCCCATGCGCCCGAGAACCGCCACGCCCAGCTGAGCGCGGCCCGGCTGTCCGAGGAGACCGTCGCCGCCTCGAAGGCGCTCTATTTCGGTGCCGTCGATCGGGCGTTCCGGGCGGCGCGGAAGGCCAAGGACTGGGATGCGGCGGCTCGGCTCCGGCGTGACCAGGCGGCCGCCCTGTTCCGTGCCGCCGAGGGATCGTCCAAGCCGCCGTCGCCGGAGGTGGTTGCGCTGTTTCGCGAGGGGGTGGCCTCCGAGCTCCGAGGGATCGCGGAGATCAGTCGCGATGCCGAGCTCGTGGCGGCGTCCTGCTGCGACGCCTGCCGGGCCGACGACCACCGGATCTTCAAGATCAGCACGCGAGCTCCGCCAGCCGCGCCTGCCCCATGCCGCATGCCCCAAGGGACTCTGCCGCTGCCATTGGGACCTTGCCGCGCGCGACCGCACGATGATGCGCCGCTACCTGCGCCGCCGGCCGGCGGGCGAAGCCCGGCCCGGCGCCGTCGAGGTTGGCACGCCGGCCTGATCTCGGCGCGCTCTCGCGGTACGCTCGGCTGCCCCGGTCGAACGGCGGCCGCCAGCAGAGGTGGTCGATCTCGTTCCTGCGCAGGCTCCTGGGCTTGGACCGCTCCGAGCGCGACCGCCTTCCGCCGGTCGAGCCCGAACCGGTCGTGCCCGAGGTGGCGAGCCCGTTGCCCGCGCCCGTACCCGTCAGCGTTGCCTGCCCGAACTGCGGGGTGATCCTCGATCCGCCGCCGACCAGCAGCCGGCTCTGCCCGCGCTGCCGGCGCCGGATCGTCGTCCGCCATTCCGACGGGCCGGGCGATCTACCTGACCGAGGCCGCCGTCGAGGTCTTCGAGGCCGAGCGCCAGCGCGAGATCGACGAGCAGACCTGGACGCGCCAGCGGCGGACCTGGCTGCAGCTGGCCCGGCTCGTTGGCAGCGCCGGCCGATCGCCGCCAGAGCCTGGCCGCGGCTCCCCTCAGCGTGCCGCCGTCGAGGCCTCGGCCCAGGCCCTCTACCTGAGCGCCGCCGAGCGGGCCGCTCGGGCGGCCCGGCGGGAGAAGCGCTGGGAGGACGTCGCCCGCATCCGCCAACGCCAGGCCGCGGCCCTGTACGAAGACGCCGGATCCCCGCTGCCGCCGCCGGACCACGTCCTGGCCCTCTATCGCGAGGGTGTGACCGCCACGCTGCGCGGGCTGGCCAACCTGGCTCGCGAAGTGGAGCTCGTCGGGGCGAGCTGTTGCGCGGCCTGCCGGGCGGACAACGAGCGGATCTTCAGGATCGCCGCCGAGCTCAAGGTCGCCCGCCTGCCCCATCCGGACTGTCCCCGCGGCCTGTGCGCCTGCGACTGGTGGCCGGCCGTGCGCAAGCCGCCGCCACGGAAGCGCAGACCGCCCGGCGCGCGCCGGTTGACGCCGTCGCGGCGGCCCGTCTAGACTCGCCGCCACATCACGAATAACGGGCGATGATCGGGACGAGTACCCGTCGCGCGTCGGCACAGAGACCCGGTGGCTGGTGGAAACCGGGGCGACGGCGGTGGTGAATGGACCCGGGAGCCTCCGGACCGAACGGCGAGCTCGACGGGCTCACCCAGTAGGCTCCGGCGCAGAGCGCCAGCGATAGAGGGCAGCGCCGATCGAACCCAGAGGTGGCCAGGCCACCCGGCTCCGTCGGTCAGAGTGCGGCAGATTGCCGAAGGCGGGTGGTACCGCGGAAGGTTCGACCTTTCGTCCCTGGGACGAGAGGTCGTATTGATTCCCGAGGAGGCTTCGCCGCCACGATGAGCATCACGGATCCGCTCAGCCTGACCGAGGCGAAGCGCCTCGCGGGGGGCGCCGACACCGTGCTCCTGCGGGCGACGCGGGACGCCGACCTGGAGACGCCGATCGGCGCGTTCCTGCGCCTCGACGATGGCGGCCCGGCCTACCTGCTCGAATCGGTCGAGGGAGGCGAGCGGCTCGGTCGCTACAGCTTCCTGGGCATCGGCCCGCGCCGTCTGCTCGAGGTCCGCGGCGACCGGGCGACGATCCAGGCACGGCCCTTGAGCGTCGATCGGTTCGAGCCGGACCTGCCGGTCGACGACGCTCGAGTCGATCGACCCGCTCAGCACGCTGCGGGCGTTCCTGCCCCGCCGGCGGGTCCTGCCCCTCGAGGGCATGCCCCGGTTCACCGGGGGTGCCGTGGGGGCCCTGGCCTATGACGCCGTCAGCGCGTTCGAGCCGAGCGTGCCCCAGCCGGCCGGCGATCCGGTCGGCGTGCCCCACGCCGCGTTCATCGAGTCGGACCTGGTCATCGTCTTCGACCACCTGACCCACACGATCAGCGCGATCGCCTCGCTGCACACCGAGGTGCCCGACCTGGACGGCCGCTACCGGATCGCCGAACGGGCGATCTTCGAGGCGCTCGACCGGACATCCGGCCGTCGGCCTCCGAGATGGCCGGGACGGCGGCGGGGCCGGCTGGCCGGACCGCGGCTGCCGAGCGGTGGGCCCGCCGGGTCGCGACCTCGATCGAGGCAACGGCGACGAGCCTCGGGCGGGACCAGTACATCCACGCCGTCGAGGTGGCCAAGGACGCGATCGCGGCCGGCGAGGCGATCCAGGTCGTGCTGGCCCGGCGCCAGTCGTTCGAGCTGCCACCCGGCGCCGACGGGCGACCGGTCGACGGCATCGGCCTGTATCGCGCCCTGCGCCGGGTGAACCCCAGCCCGTACCTGTTCTTCATCCGGACGCCGGCCTTCGAGGTCGTCGGCGCGAGTCCCGAGCTGCTCCTCCAGGTCGAGGGCGACCGCGCTGACCACCCATCCGATCGCAGGCACCCGACCACGGGGCGCGACGGCTGCGGAGGACGACCTGCGCAGCGAGGAGCTCCAGCGCGACCCGAAGGAGAAGGCCGAGCACGTGATGCTGGTCGACCTCGGCCGGAACGACCTGGGCCGGGTCGCCCGGGCGGGCACGGTCCGGGTGACCAAGTACATGGAGGTCGAGCGCTACAGCCACGTCCTGCACCTGGTCAGCCACGTCGAGGCCCGCCTCCGGCCGGACCTGGACGCGCTCGACGCGCTGCGCTCGGTCTTCCCGGCCGGAACCCTGTCCGGGGCGCCCAAGGTCCGGGCGATGCAGCTGATCGCCGCCGCGGAGAACGAGCGCCGGGGACTGTACGGCGGAGCGGTCGGCTACCTCGGCTACGACGGCAACCTCGACACCGCGATCACGATCCGGAGCGCCGTCCTGCGCGACGGGATCGCCCACGTCCATACCGGAGCGGGGATCGTCGCCGGCTCGGTGCCCGAGCGCGAGTTCGAGGAGACCGAGCACAAGGCGGCCGCCCTGCGCCGGGCGATCGAGCTGGCCGGTGGCGGGCCGGAGCGGCTGCGATGATCCTGGTCGTCGACAACTACGACTCGTTCACGTTCAACCTGGTCCAGGCCCTGGAGGCCGCCGGCGCCGAGGTTCGGGTCGTCCGCAACGACGCCATCGATCGGGCCGGGATCGAGGCCCTGGCGGCCGATCCGGCCAGCGACCTGCGCGGGATCGTGATCTCGCCCGGGCCGGGCGACCCGTCGGCCGCCGGCGTCTCGGTCGAAGCCATCCAGGTCGCGGCCGCGCACGCGATCCCGCTGCTCGGCGTCTGCCTCGGGATGCAGTCGATGGCGGTCGCCTACGGTGGCACGATCGTGCGCGCGCCGACCCTCGTCCACGGCGAGGCGTCCGAGGTGAGCCACGACGGGCCGGGCCTGCTCCGGGCTGCCGCCCTCGTTCATGGCCGCCCGCTACCACTCCCTGGCCGTGGATCCGGGGGCGATCCCGGCCGAGCTCCTGGTCACCGCGATCTGCGAGGAGGACGGCGTGGTCATGGGCCTCCGCCATGTGACCCTGCCCCTCGAAGGCGTCCAGTTCCATCCCGAGTCGGTCCTGACGCCCGAGGGGCCGCACCTCCTGGCCAACTTCCTGCGCCGGGCGGGCGAGGGCGAGGCCAGCCGGCTCGACGCGGTCAGCGGCAGCTTCGCGACCGGCGGCATGGCCGAGCCGCTCGACCGGGACGGCGGTCCGATCGGGTCGAGCCGATGAGCGAGCTCGTCCGGGCGGCCCTGGCCACCGTGGTCGAGGGCGGCACCCTGTCGATCGACGAAGCCCGCGACGGCGATGGGCGCGGTGATGGATGGCGAGGCGACCCCGGCCCAGCTGGCGGCGCTGCTGGTGGCCCTCCGGATGCGCGGCGAGACGATCGACGAGCTGGCCGGGTTCGCCCTGGCGATGCGCGCCCGAGTCCTGCGGGTCGACGCCCCGGCCGGCGCGATCGACGTGGTCGGCACCGGGCGGTGACCGGAGTGGCACGTTCAACATCTCGACGACGGCGGCCCTCGTCGTGGCCGCGGCCGGGGTGCCCGTCGCCAAGCACGGCAATCGGGCGATCACCTCGCGCTCGGGCTCGGCCGACGTCCTCGAGGCGCTCGGCGTGCGGACCGATCACGACGAGGTCTCGGCCGCCGCGTCGCTGCGGGCCGGGGGCTTCGCCTTCCTGTTCGCGCCCAGCTTCCACCCGGCCATGAAGTTCGCCGGGCCGACCCGGCGCGAGATTGGCGTCCGGACGGCGTTCAACCTGATCGGACCGCTGACCAACCCGGCCGGCGTGACCCGGCTGATGGTGGGCGTCGGTGACGAGGCGGCCGCGCCCCGGATCGCCGAGGTGCTTCGCCTGCTGGGCCAGGAACGGGCGATCGTCGTCCACGGCGCGGGGGTCGATGAGCTGCCCCTCGACGGGTCCGGCCTGATCCACGATGTGACGCCCGAGCGGGGTGGAGCTCCTGTCGATCGACGCGGAGCTGGTCCGCAGCCTGGGGCTGCGAGCCGGCCCCGACCGGGGCGTTGGCCGGAGGCAGCCCGGCCGAGAACGCGGCCCTCGTCGAAGGCGTCCTGGCCGGCGATCCCGGGCCGCGCCGGGACGTGGTCCTGCTCAATGCCGCCGCCGCGTTCGTGGCCGCCGGCCGCGCGCCGGACCTGTCCGCGGGCGTCCGGCTGGCTGCCGCGCACGATCGACGACGGCGCCGCCTCGGGTCCTGCTCGCCCACCTCCGGGCAGCAGCGCGCGGCGGCGTCGGCATGACCCTGGCGCCAGCCCCGCCGAGCGGTGGTGGACGAGATCGCGGCCCGCCGGGCGGCCGACCTGGCCGTCGAGCTCGAGGGCGTGAGCCTGGCCCAGCTCGAGCGGGCCGCGGCCGCTGCCCCGCCGGCACGACCGGTGGTGGACCGGCTGGCCGCCCCGGGCCTGGCCCTCATCGCCGAGGTCAAGCGTGCCTCGCCCTCGGCCGGCCAGATCGTGCCGGCCGGCGATGATCCCGTCGCCCGGGCGCGGGCCTACGCGGCCGGCGGCGCGGCCGTGATCTCGGTCCTGTGCGAGCCGCACTGGTTCGGCGGCTCGGTCGACGACCTGCGCGCGGTCCGGGCCGCGGTCAGCGTGCCGGTCCTGGCCAAGGAGTTCGTGGTCGACCGACGGCAGCTGCCGCTCCTGCGGGCCGCCGGCGCCGACGTCGTCCTGCTCCTCGCCAGCCTCCATCCCGCGCGCCCGCCTCGGGCGCCTGGTCGAGGCCGCCCTGGGCCTCGGCCTGGAGCCGCTCGTCGAGGCGCACGATCGAGCGCGAGCTGGAGCGGGCGCTCGCGACGCGGCGCTCGCCTGATCGGCCTGAACAACCGCGACCTGCGGACGCTGGCGGTCGACCCCGAGCGGGCGGTCCGCCTGCGCGAGCTGGTGCCCGACGACCGCCTGGTCGTGGCCGAATCGGGCGTGCGCGAGCCGGCGACGGTCGCCGGCTGGCGGGCCCTCGGCTTCGACGCCGCGCTGGTCGGCGAGGCGCTCATGCGGGCGGCCGATCCAGCCGCGGCGGCTGCGCGCGTTCGTGGCCGCCGGCCGCCTGCCCGAGGATCGTCGCTGCCGAGGACCGGACGCCGTTCGTGAAGATCTGCGGGGTCACCGACGCGCCGGGGCATGCAGGCGGCCCTGCGCGGCCGGGCGGACGCGGTCGGCCTGAACCTGGTCCCCGGCACGCCCCGGGCCCTCGACCTCGAGGAGGCGGTTGCCCTGGCCCGGCTCGCTCGGAGCACCGCTCAGCCGGGCGGCGGCCCGCGCATCGTGGCGATCACCGCCGACGCCGATCTGGCCCGGCTGGACGCGATCATCGCAGCCCTCGATCCGGACGTGGTCCAGCTCTCCGGCGATGAGCCCGCTGGCCTCGTCGCCCGGCTCGGACGGCCCGTCTGGAAGGCGATCCGGCTGCCGGCCGAGGTCAGGCCCGAGGAGGTCGACCGCCAGGCGGCCCGGGCCATCCGGGCCGGGCGGGCTTACCTTGACGCTGGCGTCGAGCGGATCCTGCTCGACACGGCCGGCGGACCGCATCCGGGCGGCACCGGGACGCGCTCCTCGGCAGGCCTGGCGGCGGCGGTCGCCCGCGCGCTGCCGGTGATCCTGGCCGGCGGGCTCAGCCCGGCGAACGTGGGCGAGGCGGTGCTGGCGATTCCGGCGGTCGGGCGTGGACGTCGCCTCGGGGGTCGAGGCGCCCCGGGTCGCGGGCGAGCGGCCGCGCAAGGATCCGCTCCGGGTGGCGCTGTTCGCCAAGCGCGCCCGGGCGGCGCGCTGGGACCGGCCCAACCTCGCGGCCCGGCCGACGCCGGTCTTCGCCGGCCTGCTCGAGGCGGACGAGGCCGGCCGCTGGGGCTGCAACCGCGAGTTCGGCGGCCGCTACGTGCCCGAGACGCTGATGGCGGCCCTCGAGGGACTCGAGCGGGCCTACTTCGGCCCTGCGTCACGATCCGCGCTTCTGGGCCGAGTTCCGGGCGCTCCTGGCGACCTACTCCGGTCGGCCCACCCCGCTCTACCGGGCCGATCGCCTGGCGGCCGCCGCGTTGGCCGAGGCCAGCCGGCAGGTCGGCGCCGATGGGCCCGCGCCCGGTCGGATCCCGGCGATCCTGCGCCTCTACCTCAAGCGCGAGGACCTCGGCCACACCGGGGCCCACAAGATCAACAACGCCCTGGGCCAGGCGCTGCTCACCCGGCGGCTGGGCAAGTCGCGGGTGATCGCCGAGACCGGGGCCGGCCAGCACGGCGTCGCCACGGCCACGGCCTGCGCCCTGCTCGACCTGCCCTGCGTCGTGTTCATGGGCGCCGAGGACATCCGGCGCCAGGAGCCCAACGTGCTGCGGATGCGCGCGCTGGGTGCCGAGGTCCGGCCGGTCACCTCCGGCTCGGCCACCCTCAAGGACGCGGTCAACGAGGCGATGCGCGACTGGGTCACGAACGTCGAGACGACCCACTATGTCCTGGGCTCGGCGATGGGGCCGCATCCCTATCCGACAATCGTGCGCGACCTCCAGCGGATCCTGGGCGACGAGGCGGCGGCCCAGTTCCAGGCTGTCGAGGGCCGTCTGCCCGACCTCGTCCTGGCCTGCGTCGGGGGCGGCTCGAACGCGATCGGCCTGCTCGATCGGTTCATCGGCGAGCCGGCCGTCCGCCTGGCCGTGGCCGAGGCGGCCGGTGACGGGATCGCGACCGGCCGCCATGCGGCCGCCGCTGGCCGGGGGTACGCCCGGGATCCTCCATGGTTCGCGTTCGCTCATGCTCCAGGACGCCGACGGCCAGGTGATCGAGGCCCATTCGATCTCGGCCGGCCTCGACTATCCGGGGGTCGGTCCGCAGATCGCGGCGCTCCTGACCGCGCGGCCGGCTCGAGCTGGCCGCGGCGACCGATGCCGAGGCGCTGGCGGCGCTGCGCCAGGTCGCCCGGCTCGAGGGGATCCTGCCGGCCCTCGAGACCGCCCACGCCTTCGCCGTCCTGCCCCGCCTCATCGCCGGCATCGAGGGCTCGGGCGCGGCCTATCCCGACGAGACGGCGATCCTGGTCGGCTTGTCGGGGCGGGGCGACAAGGACCTGGCCGCCCTGACCCTCGAGCCTGGCCGCGTCCGGAGCCCCCGGATGACGACCGGGCTGATCGAGCAGGGCACGAACGGGACCGCCGGCGCCCGACGCATGGCCACCGCGTTCAGGCGGGCGGCCGGGGACGGCCGGATTGCCCTGATTCCGTACCTCGTGGCCGGCTATCCGGACGCCGAAACGAGCTTCCGGATCGCCCTGGCCGCGGCCGACGCCGGGGCCGACCTGCTCGAGGTGGGCCTGCCCTATTCCGATCCGCTGGCCGATGGGGCGACCCTCCAGCGGGCGTCGCAGGTGGCTCTGGCGGCCGGCGCGACGCTGGCCGGCTCGATCGCCCTGCTCGAGCGCATCGCCGCCGCCCGGCCGGACCTTCCAATCGTGCCGATGGCCTACGCGAACCAGGTGATCGGGGGCGGAGACGGTGCCCGGACGGCGGGCCAGCTGGCGACGGCCGGGGCGTCGGGCGTGATCGTGGCCGACCTGACCCCGGACGAAGGCGGCCGCTTCGAGGCGGTTGCCCGGGACGCCGGCCTGGCCGTCGTCTACCTCGTGGCGCCGACCACCCGGCCGGATCGACGGGCGCGCATCGCGGCCCGCTCGGGAGGCTTCCTGTACTGCGTCTCGCTGGTCGGGGTGACCGGCGCCCGGACGTCGTTGCCGAGCTCGGTCGGCCGGCTGGTCCGCGAGGTCAAGGCGGCCTCGCCCGTGCCGGTCGCGGTCGGCTTCGGGGTGAGCCGGCCCAGCCACGTCCGGGCGATCGCGGCCGCCGGAGCCGACGGCGTGATCGTGGCCTCTGCCCTGGTCGACGCCCTGGGCCCCCACGGCCGCGATGTTAGGGCATTGTCCGAGCTCGTCCGCGCGCTTCGCGCCGCCACCGGGCGCGGGTAAAACGAGGCTGGCTGATCGCCGAGTCGGCTCAGTCGCTGGACCGGTCGTGCTGCTCGAGCGCGCGGGTCGCTGCGATCAGGCGCCGATAGATCGCCAGCAGGTCGGCCTGGGCGAGCGGCCCGAGATTGGCCAGGGCGACCCGCAGGAGGACCTCGCGCTCGCGTTCGATGTCCCGGACGGCGCGCCGGCCGCTCGACCGCTTGACCCGGCCAACCTGCCGGCCGAGCTCGGCCCGGTCGTTGAGGAGGCCCACGATCCGGCGATCGAGCGCGTCGATCCGGCGGCGCAGGCGGCGCAGCTCAGGCGTCTCGTCGACCGATTTGGTCATCCGCCCAGCTCACCGTCGGCGGCCCGTCGGGCGATCGACTCGAGGGCCGTCGAGTAGCCCTCCGCGCCGTGGCCGACGATCGACTCGAGGGCGATGTCGGCCAGGAAGTTGACCTGCCGGAATGGCTCCCGGGTGGCCGGGTCCGAGAGGTGGACCTCGATGAACGGCCGCTCGACCGCCAGCAGGGCATCGCGCAGGCTGACGCTGGTATGGGTCAGGCCGCCGGCGTTGACGATCGCCACGTCGAAGTCCTTGCGCTGGACCCGGTCGATCAGGGCGCCTTCATAGTTCGACTGGAAGAAGTCGATGGCCAGGCCGAGGTCGCTCGCCTTCGCACTCAACCCGGCGTGGATCTCGGCCAGGGTCGCTCGCCCGTAGATCGCGGGCTCGCGCGTGCCCAGCAGGTTCAGGTTGGGGCCTTCGAGGACCAGGACGCTGGTCATCGTCCGACCGACCCGGCCAGGCTCGGGGCCGGGGCCAGGAGCTCATCCGCGACCCTTGCCACCAGCTCGGGCGGCACGTCGCTCCGGATCTCGACTCCGCCGGCCGATGGCAGGACCCAGCGCAACTGGCCGTCGGCATGCTTCTTGTCTCCGGCCAGGGCGTCCAGCACGGCCGACCGGTCCAGGCCAAGGGCGGCCAGGCCGCCCGCCGGGGCCAGGGCCAGGTGGGTCAGGAGGCCTTCGATCCGACTGGCGCGATCGGCTGGTGTGACCCCCAGCTCGAGCCCGATCCGGCAGGCCGCCCGCAGTCCGTAGGCCACGGCCTCCCCGTGGAGCAGCCGTTCGCCATAGCCGGCCGCCGCCTCGAAGCCATGGCCCAGCGAATGGCCCAGGTTGAGCTTCAGCCGGCCCGCCGCTTCGCGCTCGTCGGCCTGGACGATCTCGATCTTGGCCCAGGCACAGCGTTCGACGAGCTCGGCCAGGGCCCCATGAGCGATCACCGACGCGTGCGCCCGGATGATCCCCTGGCCATCGCGCTCGAGCAGCTCGAACAGGGCCTCGTCCCCCAGGGCCGCCATCTTGACCGCCTCGCCCAGGGCGGCCCGTCGGTGTCGTTCCGGCAGGCCGGCCAGGACATCGACGTCGATCAGGATCGCGGCCGGCTGGTGGAAGGCGCCGAGCAGGTTCTTGCCGCCGGCCAGATCGACCGCCGTCTTGCCCCCAATCGAGCTGTCGAGCTGGGCGACCAGGGTGGTCGGGACGTGGATCAGGGGCACCCCGCGCAACCAGGTTGCAGCCAGGAAGCCGGCCGCGTCGCCCAGGGCCCCGCCGCCCAGCGCCACCAGCGGCTCGGCCCGCTCGAGGCGGAGCCTGGCCAGCTCGTCGGCGGCTGCCTCGATCACGCTCAGGCGTTTGGCCGCTTCGCCCGACGGCAGCAGGATCCGCTCGACGGTCAGGCCGGCACCAGCCAGGCCGGCGGCCAGGTCCTCGCCCACGGCCGCCCAGGCGACTGGCTCCGAGACGATCACCGCTCGGCGCGCCCCGAGCTCGGCCAGGCTGGCTTGGAGGGCTGTGAGCAGGAAGCCCGTCCCGATCCGGAGCCGGCCCAGGCTCGAAATCCGCCGCCAGCAGGACCGCGCCGGGCGCGGCCGGCTCGACCAGGAATGCGTCGAGGCGGTCCAGGACCGCCCCGACCTGGGACAGCCCGTTGAGCCGCAGGCCCGGGGCGTAGAAGCGCTCGCGCTTCACGGCCAGATCGCGGATCGCGCCAACCGGGTCGCGGCCCTGGAGGAGGGGCCGCGGGTTGGGCGAGTTGCGCAGGCGCTGGGCCAGGACCTCGGGCGGGCTGTTGAGCCAGGCCACCCGGCGGTCGCGGTAGAGTGCCCACCGATTGGCCGGATCTACGACGGCGCCACCGCCCGTGGCGATGACCCGGCGCAGCTCGGGCGCCGGGTCGGGGCGGCCCAGGCCGGCCACCGCGATCCGCTCGCGGGCCCGGAAGCCGGTCTCGCCCTCGGCCTCGAACAGCTCGGCGATCGTCATCCCGGCGCTGGCCTCGATCGTTGCGTCGAGGTCGATGAAGCGAGCGTCGTGGCGGGCGGCCAGCCGCCGTCCGACAGCAGTCTTGCCGCTGCCGGGCAGGCCGACGAGGACGAGATCCATCAGGCCGGCCTAGTCGTCGCCGCCGGAGCCGGCTTCGCCGTCTTCGGTCGGACCGGAACGGGCGCCCGCCTCTCCGGCTCCCGCCGTGCGCGGCCCGCCGGCGACCGGCGGCTCGGGCGCCTGGGCAATCCGGGCCTGATAGGTGGCCAGGTTGGCTCGCGTGTCATCGATCGAGTCGCCGCCGAACTTGTCGAGCACGAAGTCGGCCAGGATGAGCATGACCATGGCCTCGGCGACGACCCCGGCGGCGGGCACGACGCTGATGTCGCTCCGCTCGTAGTGAGCCTTGTCGACCGTCTCGCCGGTGATCAGGTCGGCCGATGGCAGGGGCCGGGCCAGGGTGGAGATGGGCTTGACCGCCCCACGGACGACCAGCGGCTCGCCATTCGTGACCCCGCCGGTCAGGCCGCCGGCGTTGTTCGAGCGATGGATCCAGCGGCCACCCTCGCCCCGGCCGGCGATGACGTCATGGACGGCCGAGCCGAAGCGGCGGGTCTGCTCGAAGCCGAGCCCAAACTCCACGCCCTTGACGATGTTGATGCTCATGACCGCCGCAGCCAGGGCGGCATCGAGCCGGCGGTCCCAGTGGACGTAGCTGCCGAGGCCGATCGGCAGGCCGTGGGCCACGACCTCGAACACGCCCCCGACGGTGTCCCCGTTCGCGCGGGCCTCGTCGATCCGGGCGATCATCCCGGCCTCCGCCTCGGGATCCGGGCAGCGCAGCGGCAATTCGTCCGCTTCGGCCTGGCTTCGGCTGGCCCTGGCCGGATCCACGGCCACCCCACCGACCTCGGCGGTGAACGACCAGACCTCGATGCCCAGCTCGGCCAGGAAGAGGCGAGCCACGCCGCCGGCGGCGACCCGAGCCGCCGTCTCGCGGGCGGACGCTCGCTCGAGCACGTCGCGGACGTCGTTGAAGCCGTATTTCAAGGCGCCGGCCAGGTCGGCGTGGCCGGGCCGCACCCGGGTCACCGGGGTCGCTCGCTTGTTGCCCGCCTCGGCCAGGCCGGCCAGCTCGTCGGCCTCGGCGGCACCGAGCGGCTCGACCTGCATGACTCGGGTCCAATTCTCCCAGTCCCGATTGCGGACCAGGAGCAGGATCGGTGAACCAAGCGTTCGACCGTGGCGAACGCCGGCCAGGATCTCGGCCCGGTCGTGCTCGATCGCCTGGCGGGCACCGCGCCCGTAGCCGCGCTGGCGGCGGGCCAGGTCGAGCGCGATCGCGTCGGCGGTCACGGTCAGACCGGCGGGCACCCCTTCCAGCGTTACCCCGAGGGCCGGTCCGTGCGACTCGCCGGCCGTCAGGAACCGGAGCCGGCCCATCTAGGCCTCCGCGGCCACGCCGGTCGGCTCGCCCTCGGCCGACTCGATCCCCTCCGCCCGGGCCGCCGTGAGGGCGCCCTCCATGACCTCCAGCGGAGCCGGCTGCCCGGTCCACAGGGTGAAGGCCGCGGCGCCCTGGTGGAGGAGCATCGTCGCCCCATCGGCCACGGTGGCGCCATTCGCCGCGGCATCCCGGAGCAGCTGGGTCCGGCGGTAGATCAGGTCCAGCACGAGCAGGTCGGCCGGGATGATCTCGCCGGGGATGGGCGATTCGTCACCGTGCAGGCCGATCGATGTCGCGTTGACCAGGACCTTGGTCTTGGCCAGCTCGGCCTCGATGATCGACTCGTGCCAGGGCATCGCCTTGAGCTCCATGTGGGCGGCACTCTTGCCAAAGAACTTGACCAGCGACTCAGCCCGATGCAGGTGGCGATTGAAGACGATGATCCGGATGAAGCCGGCCGTGATCAGGCCGTGGATCACCGCCCGGCTGCCGCCCCCGGCCCCGAACACGACCGCCTGGCGGGGCATCTTCTGGCGGCCGACCAGCTTGTCGATCGCCTGCTTGAAGCCGGGCACATCGGTGTTGTGGCCGATCAGGCGCTTGCCCTCGCGGGTGATCGTGTTGACCGCGCCCGTGGCGTGGGCGTCCTCGGTCAGGCGATCGACCAGGGGCACCACCCGCTCCTTGTGCGGGATCGTGACGTTGGCGCCCAGGAACTCGTCCGAGCGCAGCTCGGCGATGGCGTCGGCCAGGTTGATCGGGGGCCGATCCCAGAGCTCATAGCGGGCATCGATCCCGAGCGAATCGAAAGCGGCCTGCTGCATCGCCCCGGACAGCGAATGATTGACCGGATGGCCGATCAGGACGACCCGCTTGGTCATGCTCGCACTCCTTCGAGTACCGCGAAGAACCCGGGATAGGAGATCGACGCGCAGCCCGGATCGCTGATCGTCGTGGCGCCCGTGGCGATGAGCCCGGCAATGGCGAAGGTCATGGCCAGGCGATGGTCGGAGCAGCTGTCGGTGGAGGCGCCAACCAGCGTGGTCGGCCCGGTGATCAACAGGTCGTCGCCGTCTACCGTGACGTCCGCGCCGAGTGCGCGCAGCCCGCGGGCAATCCCGGCGATCCGGTCGGACTCCTTGGTCCGCAGCTCGCCCGCGCCCCGGATCGTGGTCGTGCCGCGGGCCTGGCTGGCGGCCAGGCACAGGATCGGGATCTCATCGATCGCCTGGGCCACGTCGGCCGCTGAGACGTCGATCGCCTGGAGCTGACTCGAGCTGGCCGTGAGGTTGGCCAGCGGCTCGCCGGTCTGGGCGTCGTGCCTCGCGCCCGCGATCGGCTCCTCCTCGATCCGGGCGCCCATCGGACGAGGAGGTCGATGATCGCCCGGCGGGTGGGGTTGACACCGACGCCGGCAAGCTCAGCCGGCGTCGGGGTGGATCGCGCCGGCGACCAGCCAGAAGGCGGCGGCCGACGGATCAGCGGGCACGACCTCGTCCAGCGGTTGCACGGACCCGCCGCCGGCTCCAGACTGACCGACACCTGCCCGTCCCTCGATTGCTCGCTCAGCACCGCGATCCCGCGCGCCCGGAGCATCCGCTCGGTGTGATCGCGGGTCGCGACCGCTTCGCGCACCGTGCGTCCGGCCCTCCGCCGCGCAGGGCGGCGAGCAGGATGGCCGACTTCACCTGGGCGCTGGGGACGCCGTCATAGAACTGTCGATCGCCCGGAGCGGGGTGTGACCGACCACGGTCATCGGCAGGAGGGTGTTGGACCGGCGCGCGTGGACTTCGGCACCCATCGCTCGCAGTGGCTCGATGATACGGGCGAGGGGTCGTCGGCGCAACGAGGCGTCGCCGTCGAGGACGTGGTAGCCGGGCAGCCCGGCCAGGATCCCGGCGATCAGCCGGGTGGTCGTCCCGGAGTTGCCGCAATCGAGGATCCCGTCCGGCCTCGTGAAGCCCGTCGATGCCCGGCGAGACGACCAGGTAGTCGACCCGGCGGCCGTCACCGGCCCGCCGCTCGACGCTCGCTCCGAGCTGGCTGATCAGGCCGGCGGTGGTCCGCACGTCGGCGCCGTCGCCGGCTGCATGGATCTCCGAGCGCGCCGTTGGCCAGCGGCGGCCAGGAGCAGGGCCCGATGGCTGATCGACTTGTCGCCGGGCAGGCCGGGGCTGGCCGCGCAGGCGGGCGGCGGGGCGGACGCCGGCCACGTCCGGCTCTGGCCCGCCGGCCAGGTTGGGCTGGATCACGGCGGTCATTGCCTGGCCCCGCCGACCTTGAGCACGGCGTTCGGCAGGACCGGATCGCCGTGGCAGGTCGCCAACCTGGGCGTGGACGGCCCGCAGGCCGGTCATCAGGTCGGCGAACTGGTCGAGGGTGATCGACTGCTCGCCGTCGGACAGCGCCTCGTCCGGCCGCGGGTGGACCTCGACCATGACCCCGTCGGCGCCCGCCGCCACCCCGGCCATGGACATCGGCTTGATCAGCCAGCGCTTGCCGGTCGCGTGGGACGGGTCGACGATCACCGGCAGGTGGGTCAGGTGGTGGAGGAGAGGCACGGCCGCCAGGTCGAGCGTGTTGCGGGTGTACGTCTCGAAGGTGCGGATGCCCCGCTCGCACAGGATCACGTTCGGGATTGCCCGAGCTGACGATGTACTCGGCGGACATCAGCCACTCCTCGATCGTGGCCCCGTAGCCGCGCTTGAGCATGACCGGCCGGCTGACCCGGCCGACGGCCGTCAGGAGCGAGTAGTTCTGCATGTTCCGGGTGCCGACCTGGAGGATGTCGGCGTACTCGGCCACGATGTCGACCTGGTTCGGCTCCATCACCTCGGTGATGACCGGCAGGCCGGTCGCGCTCGCGCTCCTCGGCCAGGTAGCGCAGGCCTTCGACGCCCAGGCCCTGGAAGGAGTAGGGGCTGGTGCGCGGCTTGAAGGCACCGCCCCGGATGATCGTGGCCCCGGCGGCGATTGACCCCGTCGACCGTCTCCCGGAGCTGCTCCCGGCTCTCGATCGAGCAGGGCCCGGCCATCACCGTCAGGCCTGCCGTCGCCGATCGACCGCGTCGAGGATCCGGATGACCGTGTCCTCGGGATGGAACTCGCGCGAGGTAAGCTTGAACGGGCGGCTGATCGGGGTGACCGTCTCGACCCCGCCGAGCGCCTCCAGGCGGCTGATCAGGACCGGCTTGCGGGCGCCGATCTCGCCGACGACGGCGATCACGACGCGCTGCTCGCCGACGTGGTCGTACGGCTGAGTCCCTCGGCCAGGATCAGGCTCTTGACCGCGTTCGCCTCGGCCGGAGTGGCCGTGGCACTCATCACCACGAACATCGCTGCTGCGCGTCCTTTCGCGTCGGTTCAGGGCTGCTGCGCGCTGGCCGGACCTCGCTCGGCCAACAAAAAAAGCAGAGGTCTGACCTCTGCTCATCCCGGCACGACCCGTGCTCCCGGGTCTCAGTCTCCGGGTTCGGTCATGCCGGGCGTTGGTAGGTAAAAAAGAGGGTGTGCATGTGCGTCTCCGAACGGTAGTCGAGGGCGAGCGCCGCTGTCAACGCGCGTAGCGTGCGAGTCCTTGGCCCGTCGCCGGTTTCTGTGCGTGTCGTGGCCGGCCGAGCCTCGCTGGTGCTCGCCACGCGACAAAAGGCGCCGGGCCGACCGAGCCGACCCTCTTTTGAGCCCGCGCGGCGCCAATCATGCACGACCTGAGCGTGGTTCGGGACAGGTTCGCGACCCGGCCTGGCCAACGCGTGCTCCGGCGAGTCGAATCGCGGCGTTTGTCGCACCCCACGCACCGTCGTGGCCGTCGCGGCCCGTCCGGACCCGCCCCCAAGTCGCCCTCGGACCTCATGCTATTCTGGCCGCCGCGGTTCCGCGGAGAGGTCGCATAGAGGCCTAGTGCAGCGGTTTGCTAAACCGCCAAGTGGGGTAACCTGCTTCGAGGGTTCGAATCCCTCCCTCTCCGCCACTCTCGCATTGCGCCCGTAGCTCAGCGGATAGAGCGTTAGGTTGCGGACCTAAAGGTCGTGGGTTCGAGTCCCGCCGGGCGCGCCAGCATCTCCCCATCGGGCCCGCCATCCTTGGGTCCCAAGCTGCACCCTGCCAAGGCCTGGTTCTGGGTCCTACCTCCCGCACTCAGGCTGCGGCCTGACCCTTAGCCACGCTCGATGCGATTCCAGCGCGCGCCCAACGTGCGCCCCGGAGCCCGACCTGCGTCCGGAGCGCCCTGGTGTGCGTCCGGCGCGCGTAGCTCACCAGGGCCGGCCCCGATTGGTCGTCCGGTTGCCCCGGACGCACGAGCTCGCCCGATCCAGGTCGAATTTGGTCGAATCTGTGCACGGCACGCACGAAATCGACTAGACATCGGGGAAACACGTCAGTTGTGCGCTTCACACGCACGTCTACCCGGCCACGACCTGAGGCCGCCGGCCTGACCTCCGGCTCAGGTGGCCGCCAGCATGATGTGGGCGATCGAGCCGACCCGCAGGCCATCGCGTCGCCCGTCGAAATAGCGCTGGTTGATGGCCCGGCCGTCGAGATCCACGATCCGGTTGGCCCCCAGCGAGGCGAGTCCCTGCTGCAGCTCATCCGGATCGAAGAATGCCGTCCAGGGCTCGCCTGCCCGGCCGACGCGGTTGGCGAAGCGCGACACGATCAGCCGCTCGATCGGATTGAGCCGGCCCGGCGAGAGCGCGTAGTCGAACACGACCGCGCTGCCTGGCGGGCGGTCCATCAGGTAGCCGAGGACCGACCAGACCGACGACTCGGCCAGGTACATCGTGACCCCTAGCCAGGCGAAGATGGCCGGTTCGTCCGGGCGAAAGCCGGCGGCCAGCAGCTCATGGTCGAGGCGCTGCTGGTCGAAGTCGACGGCGACGAAGGTCACGCCGGCTGAGTCGTCCGGGAGCCCGATCCCGGCCATGTGCAGGCAGGCCCGCTTCCAGGCTTGGGTGGCCGGGTGGTCGACCTCGAAGACGTGCACATGGGCCAGCGGATTGCGATAGGCGAACGTGTCCAGACCGGCACCCAGGACGACGTACTGGCGGACGCCGCCCGCCGCGGCGGCCAGGGTGTCTTCGGCATAGCGACTGCGGGCAACAAGGAAGGCTCGCAACGCCCGGGCCACCGGCTGCTGCTCGGGGCTGGGCGGGAAGCGACGCCTGGCCCGCTCCTCGAGAGCCGCCCGCTCGCCGGCTCCGATGATTCGGAGAGCGAGGGGATCGTCGAGGACCAGGGGGTCGTCGAGCAGCTGGTGGGCCGCCCGCCGCCGCGCGACGCCGAGGGCCGTTCGGCTGGGTCGAGCCGGGATCATCGGACGAGCCTAGCCTGCCTGCCTGGCCCGACTCACGCTGGGTGCCTCGCCGCCGGTGCCCGGGCTCACCGCGGCCGGTGCCCGGGGACACCGCCACACCGCCCCGGTGGCTTGCGTCAATGTCGTCGACTGGCCGACCATCCCGTCAGCCCCAGCACGAGCCCAGATGCCCAACCGCCCTGCTCACACCACATCGATCGTCGACCGGACCCGGCGGCTCCTGTCCACGGCCCTGCCTCGCGGCGCCCTGATCCTGTCGGTCCTCACCTTCGCGGGCTACCTCATGGGCCTGGTCCGGGACCGGATCTTTGCCCACACGTTTGGCGCCGGGCCTCGAGCTGGACGCCTACAACGCCGCGTTCATCCTGCCTGAGCTGGCCCTCGATGTCCTCGTGGCGGGCGGCCTGATCGCGCCGTTCGTGCCGATCTTTGTCGGCCTGCGCTCGGAGGCGGCCGAAGCCGCCGCTGCCTTCGGTCGGACGATCCTGACCCTGGCCATCGTGGTGATGGCGATCGCGGCGGGCCTCCTGTTCATCTTCGCCCCGCAAACGGTCGACCTGATCGCCCCGGGCTTCCAGCCGGACCAGCGGGCGATGTACGTCGAGCTGTTCCGGATCATGTGCATCACGCCGGTGATCTTCGCGGCCTCCCTGGTCCTGGGCGAGATCCTGGTCTCGGAACGCAGCTTCGTGGCGTACGGCCTGGCGCCCCTGATGTACAACGCCGGGATCGTCGCCGGGACGCTCGTCCTCGGCCCGCGCTACGGCGTCTTCGGGGCTGCGGTCGGGGCAGTGATCGGGGCACTCGGCCACCTGGCCGTCCGGCCATCGGGATCTGGCGGGTCCAGTTCCGGCCAAGGCCCAGCCTGGCCCTCCGGACCAAGGGGGTCGGCGAGTTCCTGCGACTGATGTTGCCCAAGATGATCAGCCACCCGGTCGAGCCCCTGATGTTCCTGTACTTCACCGCGCTGGCCTCGACCCTCGAGCCTGGCTCCGTCACCTCGCTCAGCTTTGCCCACAACTTCCAGAGCGTGCCGGTCAGCCTGATCGGGGCCTCATTTGCGATCGCCGCGTTTCCCGTCCTGTCGGCGTCTGCAGCCGCCGGTGACCGACCGGCGTTCGTCCGCCAGTTCCGGACGAGCCTGATCACGATCACCCTCCTGACCACAGTCGCGGCAATCGGCCTGTTCCTGGTCAGCGAGGTGGCCATCCGGGTGCTCCTCGGCGGCGGCGCATTCGACGATGCCGACGTTGCCCGGACGAGCGGGATCCTGGCTGTCTTCGCGCTCTCGGTTCCGCTGGAGAGCGTGATCCAGCTCGTCAGCCGGGCGATCTACGCGACCCACAACACGATCGTGCCACGGTCGCCTCGATCGCCGGCTTCATTGCCACGGTCATCGTGGCCGAGCTGCTGGTGGCCCCGATCGGAGTGGCCGCGATTCCCGCTGCGTTCGCCGCGGGCCTGGCCGTCGAGCTGGCGATCATGGCTGTCGGCCTCGTCCCGCGCATGGCCCGGATCGGGACCCGGCCGGCGGCCGCCCGGCGAATCAGCCCGTCCGGCGTCCGGACATCTGGCCGCCGGTCGCGGTCCGGCCGCGGCTCGGGCGGGCCGTCGGCGATCGCCCTGGGGGTCGTGCTCCTGGGCGCCGGCGCGGTCTACGCCACCGACCTGACCCTGACGAGCGGGGCGACGATCGCGGTCGACCCACTGGTGACGCCCTGGGCGCGCCCGGACGCCCTGATCCCGTCGAGCCAGCCGACAGCCGATCCGGCGACGGTCCTCCCGAGCGCCGGCTCGCCCTCGGCCCGACCCGGCTCGAGCCCGGGCCCGGGCGCCGGTCCCGGCGGGTCGCCCGCGGCGAGCCCGGCGCCATCAGCCTCACCATCAGCCAGGCCCGGGCCCATTCGCGATGGACCTCTATCGCAAGGGCGACTACGTGGGTGAGCTGAAGGACACCTGGTGCGTGCCGGCCGCGATGCAGACGTCGATGAACATCATGAATACCGCCGCCGACACGAGCCAGCGCACCCAGGCCCGGATCTTCGCCCTGGCTCGTTCGATCGCGCCGGCGCCCGACGGGGCGGCCGAGCCGGAAGCCTGGGCGACCGGCCTGACGCGAGCTCGGCTACGGCAACTACCAGGTGACCCAGAAGGCTTCGGTCGCGGAGGCGATCCACCTCGCCGCGCGCCAGGTCCGGCTGACCAATCGGCCGGCGGGCCTGATGGTCTGGCGGGGCGCTCATTCGTGGGTGATGTCGGGCTTCACCGCCACGGCCGACCCGGCGGTCAACCCCAACTTCACGGTCATCGCCGTCCGGATCGAGGACGTCTGGTATCCGCGCTTCTCCTCGATCTGGGGCTACTCGCGGCCGCCGGATTCGCTGGTCCCCGTGGCCGCCCTGGCCCGCGACTACCTGCCCTGGAAGCGTCCGACCGGGGCGTATCCGGCCAAGGATGGCAAGTTCGTCCTGGTGATCCCGACGACCTGAGCGACGCCGGCTTAGGAGTTGGGCGACGACCGGGCGGTGGTTCGACGTCGGCTGCGGCGCTCGGCCGGCTTGGGATCGGCAGCCGGCTCGGGGCTCGCTGACCGGGCGGCGGCCTGCGGCCACGGCGGCGGCTTCGGTGGCCTCGCGCTCACGGGCTGCGGCGGCCGCCGCAGTCGCGGCGGCGAAGGCGCCCATGGCGACATCGGATTCGATCGAAGCCGAAACGTCGGACTGGGCGGGCGCGACCGAGCGACCGGCGCGACCACGGGTGGCGAGGCAGCCGGGCTCTGGCGGGGCGCCGGCGGCGCGATCGTATCCTCGGGCGACTGGAGGGTCGTCCGGTGGATCCAGCCCTCGGTCCCGAGGGGCGTCCGGACCTGGACCCAGGCGCCCCGCCGCTCGAGCAGCTCGACCTCGTCGTTGGCCTGGAGCTGGCCGACCTGCGTGCCCCGGATCTCATCGGGGATGTCGGTGAGCGCCACCAGGTCGTAGCGCACGATCCGGCGTTCGAGGCCGGTGCTGGTCGCCCGGGCGAAGGTCATCGCCGGCGAGGGCAGGGCCGTGATCTTGGGCGTCTCATAGCGCGCCGTCTTGAGCGACGGCCTGCGCCAGCGGGGCATCAGCGCCTCGCCATACGGCTCGTCCAGGGCTGTGCTGGGTGCCGCCGCGATGGCGGCCGCCGACGTGGGCACCATCGGCGGGACGACCGGGATGACCGGGGCGGCCTTGTCGGCCTTCGACTTCCTGGCCTTGTCCGACTTGCCTGGCTTGGCCACGACCGCTGCCGCGAGCGGCAGCGCCGGCGATGCCCCCTGGGCAGCGGCCCCTTGGGCGGCGGTCCGCCCGGCAACGGCGGGGCGACGCCACCGGCTGGCTCGGGCCCTCGGCGACGCTTGCGGGCAGAGGATCCAGAGCCACATCGCGACCATCGTCGAGGCGGCCAGCAGGATCAGGAGCGGCAGGCCGCCGCTGCTCGACGATGAACCGGGCAGAAGCGGGCCGGCCGCACTGGGCGGGGTGCTGGGGCCGGCACTCGAGCCGCCGCCGATTGCCCCGATCAGGCCGTCGGTCGGGCTCGCCAGTCGCCTGGCCCGGGGTCGCCACCGGGCGCGGGCGTGGCGGCCGGGGTGCTGGCCGCGGTCGGCCTCGGAGTCGTCTTGGGCGTCACCCTGAGGCGTCGGCCTGGGCGTTGGCTTGGGGGTCGGCTTGGGCGTTGGCTTGGGCGTCGGCTTGGGCGTGGGCTTGGGCGTCGGCGTCGTCGTCACGATCGGAGTGGGTGCACCGTGTTAGGCAGCGAAATGGATGTCGGCGCGTGGCCAGGTCGTCGCGGTGCCGTACGAGCTGACCGATCCCGGTCATGTGCTGGTCAGCAGTGAACGAGTACTTCCACGGCCCGGCGCTAGCGGGGTCGAATACGTGAATGTCACGCCCGTTGTGTTCAGACGCGGGTCGCCAGCAGCTGGGGTTGCCCGCCGACCGGTGTCGCGGGACGGGTCGATTGTGGACAGATGGCGACGTGATCGTCACGTCGCGCAGCGCGGCCCGCGTCTGCGGGCTGGTAGTCGTAGTAGACGACGGAGAACTGGAAGGGTCGAGGTGTCGTGCCCCCAGACGGGCGTCACGCGTCCCAGCACAGGTCCGTCTTGTAGGGCGTAGAACCGATTGGATTTGACGATGAGCACACCAGCGGCCAATGCCGGGCGCGCCGGAGCAGTGACCGTCAGTCCGACGGCCAGCAGCAGCGCCGCCAACGTTGCGACAGTGGCCCGAATCACAATGGTTGTTGCTTCTCCACGGCGTGGTCGCCCGAGCCTAGATCGGGCCGGGACCAATGTCCGTGGCCTATCCGTCCCGTTCGGTCGTAACCCTTTCGGGGACCGAGTGGGTCCTGCATGCACCACCCCCGTCCCCGGACCCGGCTCGCCGGCTCGTCCGCCGCGAGCCGCGCCGGTCGCCTAGAATCGATCGATGGAACGGATTGGCTTCGTTGGCCTGGGGACGATGGGCGCGGCCATGGCCGGCCACCTGGTGCGCTCCGCGGGCTCGGCCACCGTCTGGAACCGGAGCCCGGGCCGGGCCGCCGAGCTGGTCGAGCCTTGGGGCGATCGAGGTCGACAGCCCCGCGGCTGTGGCGTCGGCCAGCGACGTGGTCGTGCTGTGCGTGTCCGACACGCCCGACGTCGAGTCGGTCCTGTTCGGGCCGGAGGGGCTGGCCGAGCGGGGCCAGCCCGGGCAGCCTGGTGATCGATTGCTCGACGATCGCCCCGGGCGCCACCCGGGACATGGCCGCCCGGCTGGCCGGCCAGGGGGTCCAGTTCGCCGACGCGCCCGTGTCGGGCGGCTCCGAGGGCGCCCAGAAGGCGACCCTGACGATCTTCGTCGGCGCCGAGCCGGCCGTCTTCGAGCGGGCTCGGCCGGTCCTCGAGGTCATGGGCAAGACGATCACCCACGTCGGTCCGGTCGGCAACGGCCAGGCGACGAAGGCCGTCAACCAGGTGATCCTGGCCGGCACCTACCTGGGCGTGGCCGAAGGGATCGTCCTGGCCATCAAGGCCGGGCTGGATGTGGAGCAGGTGGTCGGTGCCCTCGGCGGCGGCGCCGCCCAGAGCTGGGTCCTGGCCAACCGCAGCGGCCGGATGCTGGCCAACGACTATCCGCTCGGCTTCAAGATCGAGCTCCACCTCAAGGACCTGGGCATCGCCCTGGGCCTGGCGACCGAGTCCGGCGCCGAGCTGCCGGTCACCGAGCTGTGCGCCGAGATCGAGCGCGGCCTGGTGGCCGAGGGCCATGGCGACGACGACATCTCGGCCGTGGCCCGCCGGATCCGGGCCCTGGCCGGCCTGCCCGCCTGAGCTAGCTGCCGGGCGCCCCGAGGAGCAGGAGCGGCTCGCCCAGCTTGCCCGAGTAGATCGGCCGGAAGCGTTCCGTGTCGTACATCGTGGCGACGTCGACCGAGCGGGGCGGAACGCCCGGCTCGGGCAGGTGGGTCTGGGCGTAGCGGCCGTCCCGGATCGCGACCATCCGGCCGCTCACGCCGTCCCGGATCAGGTCCATGGCCACGTTGGCAAAGGTCATCGCGACCATCTGGTCGAGCTGGTCGGCCTCGCCGCTGCGCAGGTCGTAGGTCAGCTCGCTGGCGACGGACTCGATGCCGGTCCGCTTGCGCAGCTCGTCGGCCAGGACCTCGCCGATGTTGACCTTGTGGCGATGGCCGAACGAGTCCGCCTCGCCCCATTCGGCCAGGGTCGGCGCCCTGCCAGATCGCGCCCTCGGCCGTGATCACGAACGCATACCGGCTGGGGTTGTTGTGCCAGTCGGCCTTGAGCAGCTCGGCCAGCGCGTCCAGGTCGAACGGCGCCTCGGGGATGACGCAGCGACCCGAGGCGACATAGGCCGTGAACAGGGCGGTGAAGCCACAATCTCGGCCGAAGATCCGGAAGACGCCGATCCGCTCGTGCGAACCCGAGGGTGGTCCGCTGCCGGTTGATCAGCTCCTTGGCCCGGGTGATCGCCGTCGAGAAGCCGATGCAGTACTCGGTGCCCTGGACGTCGTTGTCCATCGTCTTGGGGATGCCCGTCAATGGGAATCCCCGCGTCGACCAGGACCCGGGCGAAGCTGAGGGTGTCGTCGCCGCCGATGGCGACCAGGTGGTCGATCCCGAGGGCCTCGATGTGATCCAGGACGAGCGGAGTCAGGTCGATAGCGGTCCTCGCCCGCTGGCGTACTGGGCGGCGTCGGCCGGGGCCAGCCAGGCCGGCAGGTTGCGGCCGGCGATCTTGCGCGGGTTGGTCCGCGAGGTGTGCAGCCACGTCCCGCCGGTCCGGTCGATCGTCCTGGTGTTGATCCGATCCAGCCGCCGGACGTAGGCCGGGTCGAGGTCCGGGCCCGGGCTGCATGTGGGTCAGTCCTTCCCAGCCACGGCGGATGCCGAGGACGTCGTAGCCCAGCTCGGTCGAGCGATAGACCACGCCCTTGATGACCGAGTTGAGGCCCGGCACGTCGCCGCCGCCCGTGAGAATCCCGATCCGCCGGGTCCGGGCCATGCACTGCTCCTTCGTCAATTGTTGCGTCGACTGAATCGTACTCGGCTACCATCCCCCCATGAACTACGAGCTGTTCATGGGCGAAGCGTTGGCCGAAGCGGGCCTGGCCCTGGCCGCCGGCGAGCGGCCGGTGGCCGCCGTGGCTGTCGTCAACGATGCCATGGTCGCCCGCGCCCGCGATCGGGTCCAGCGCGACCAAGGACCCGACGGCCCACGCCGTCGTGACCGCCCTGCGTGAGGCGGCCCGCCGGCTGGGTCCCGGTGCGCTCGCCGATGCGACCGTGTTCTGCACCCGCGAACCCTGTCCGATGTGCGTCGGTGCCCTGCTCGAGAGCGACGTCGGGGCGCTCGTCTACGCCGTCCCGAACATCGTCGACGGGGCCGCCGGAACGGTCATCCAGCTTGCCCAGCACCCGGGCCTGCGCCGCCGGCTCCAGGTCGTCAGCGGCATTCGCCAGGCCGAGGCCGAGGAGCTCTTCGCCAGCCACCGGGCGGCGCTGGGCGTCGCCGATGGCTACGCTGCCGGGCTGGCCGAAGAGGGGCTCGCGGCCCGGGCCTGAGCCGCTTTGGTATCCTCCCCGCGGAGAGGTGTCCGAGTGGTTGAAGGTGCCGCTCTCGAAAAGCGGTGTGCGCAAGCACCGTGGGTTCGAATCCCACCCTCTCCGCCAACGTTCCCTACCGGTCGGCTCCGACGGCCGCGTCGCGACGTCATTCCGGAGAGGTCGCCTAGTGGCCTATGGCGCCGCATTGGAAATGCGGTTCGGGGCAACCCGTCGGGGGTTCGAATCCCCCCCTCTCCGCCATCACCGCGAGTCCGGCTCGCAAGCACGCTGGCCCTGGTCGGACCCGGCCGGCGCCCCTGCTATGATTCCGGGGCCGTGCTAGGCGGGGAACTAGCGGTGCCCTGTACCTGCAATCCGCTCCAGCAGGGCTGAATTCCCTCCCGAGGTCTCCGTTCTCGAAAGCCGCTGTCACGAGCGACGTTGAGGGCCGGGTCCCGCGCAGCGGCGACTCGTGAACCGTGTCAGGTCCGGAAGGAAGCAGCACTAAGCGATCTTCGCCGGGTGCCGCGGAACGGCCTGGTCCGAGCCGCTTGTGATGGAGGGCGCGGGGGCGTTCTGGTCGACGGAGGGTGCACGGCAATCTGAACCTGGTGGACGGCTCTTGAACCCGACCGAGCTCGCAGCCCGGTCCCGGTGAGCCGACGCGTGCTCGCCCCGCACCGGGCGCTGTACCGCCGCTGGCGGGCCCAGACGTTCTGCGGAGATCGTCGGCCAGGAAGCCGTGGTCACCACCCTCCGGAATGCCGTCCGCACCAACCGGCTGGCCCACGGCCTGCTGTTCGTCGGGCCGCGGGGCACGGGCAAGACCTCGCTCGCCCGGATCGTGGCCAAGGCCATCAACTGCCCCTTCGTAGCCGACGGGGAGCCTGCGACGTGTGCGAAGCGTGCGTGGCCATCCGCGAGGGTCGGGCGCTCGACGTGATCGAGATGGACGCCGCCTCGAACAACAAGGTCGACGACATGCGGGAGCTGCTCGAGCGGACCTGGACCGCTCCGTCCGACCTGGCCCGCAAGGTCTACATCGTCGACGAGGTCCAGCGGATCAAGGAGGGCTGGGACGTCCTTCTCAAGACCCTCGAGGAGCCGCCCGACCATGTCGTGTTCATCTTCTGCACGACCGATGCCAGCCAGATCCGGCCGGCCGTCCTGTCCCGTGTCCAGCGCTTCGACTTCACTCGCCTGAGCGTCGACCAGATCGCCGGCAAGCTCGACCGGATCCTGGCCGCCGACGGCCGGACCGCCGAGCCCGGGGCCGTCCAGCTGGTCGCCCGGCTGGCCGCCGGGGGGATGCGCGACGCCGAGTCGATCCTCGACCAGGTGCTGGCGTCGGGGGACGAGCTCCTGACCGAGGCCCAGGTCGGCGAGCTGCTCGGCCTGGTCGACGCCGAGACCGTGACCGGCTTTCTGGACGCGCTCGTGCGGGGCGATGCCCTGGCCGGCCTGGCCGCGATCGACGGCCTCGAGGAGCGCGGCCGCGACCTCCACGTCTTCCTCGACCAGGTCGTCGACGCCGTCCGCCTCGCGCTGACCAGCCGCCTCGGTGGCGGACCGGCGGCCAATCCGGGCAGCCCGGGGTCGGTCTCGGACGCCTGGCCCATCGCGAGCCTGATCGCTGTCGCGCGCCGGCTGGCGGCGATCGACCCGAGCCGGGCCATCGATCGGGGGGCTGCGCTTCCAGCTCGAGCTGGCCCTCCTCGAAGCCAGTCCTCGCCCCGAGCTTGCCCCGCCTGCGCCGGCAGCCTGCCACGGCCCAGCCCGCGGCGACGAAGCGGGCCAAGGCCCCCGAACCGGCGGTCGAACCGGTCGTCGGGCCGGCCGAGCCGGCCGTCGAGCCGGGTAAAGGCGCGCCAGCCGAGCCGCCTGCCAAGGCACCGGTCGCAGTCCCTGTGGCGTCGGGCCGGCCGACTCGGCCAAGGTCCGGGCGAACGGCCCGATTGGAACCTCCGCTCGCCGCGGATGGACCGGTCGCTGCCGCCGACGCGAGCCCGGGCCTGGCCAGCCTGATCGAGGCCTGGCCCCGGATCGTGGCCGAGCTGAGCAGCAGCCCGCCGATGAAGCCGCTGGTCGAGGCCTGCCGGCCGATCGAGATGACCGGCAACCAGGTGGTCCTCGGCTTCCCCGAGGGCAAGGCCTTCCTGCGCGACGTCGCCGAGCGTCGCCGGACCCACCTCGAGGAAGGCATCGGGCGGGTCCTCGGCCGCCCCGTGGCCGTCCGGCTCGTGGCGACCAACCTCGACCTGCTGCCCGCACCGGCGGCCGAGGAGGCCGATCTCCTGACGATGGCCCGCCGGATCTTCGCCGACGACCTGGTCGATGCCGACGAGGTCCGCTGAGACTGGGCCTGCAGCTGCCCGCGTCATCCGCCAGACTGTCCAGCGCATAGCGACTCACGGAGGGTTCAGCGCACATGAGCATGGCCAACCTGCAGCGGATGGCACAGCAGATGCAGCAGGAGATGCTGCGGGTCCAGGGCGAGCTCGCCACGCTGACCGTCGATGGCTCGGCCGGCGGCGGCGTGGTCAAGGCGACCGTCACCGGCAAGCAGGAGCTGGTCAGCGTCACGATCGACCCGTCGGCCGTCGATCCGGCCGACGTCGAGATGCTCCAGGACCTGGTCACGGCGGCCGTCAACGACGCGCTCAATGCCTCGCGTGAGCTGGCCGAGTCGAAGATGGCGGCCGTGACCGGCGGCATGCGCCTGCCGGGGATGTAGGCGGAGCCGGCGTGTCCAGCCCTGTCATCGAGCCCGTCGCGCGCCTGATCGAGGCGTTCTCGCGCCTGCCCGGCATCGGACCGAAGACGGCCCAGCGCCTGACCTTCCACCTCCTCCGGGCGCCCGACGCCGAGGCCCGGGTGCTGGCCGCTGCGCTGGTCGCGGTACGCGACGAGGTCGTCTTCTGCGATCGCTGCTTCAACATCAGCGATGCCCCGCTCTGCCCGCTGTGTCGCGACCCGGCCCGTGACGGCCGCCGGCTGTGCGTCGTCGAGGAGCCGCTGGATGTCCTGGCCCTGGAGCGGACCGGCGAGTTCAAGGGCCTCTACCACGTCCTCCACGGGGCGATCTCGCCGATCGACGGGATCGGCCCGGAGCGCCTCCGGATCGCGGAGCTGCTGCGCCGGGTCGAGGAGGCGTTCGCCGCCGGCGAGCCATTCGAGGAGGTCATCCTGGCCACCAACCCGACCCTCGAGGGCGAGGCGACCGCGATGTTCCTGGACGAGCGACTCGACGGCCGCGTTGGCAGCGTCAGCCGGATCGCCCGGGGCATTCCGGTCGGCGGCGACCTCGAGTACGCCGACGAGGTGACCCTGATCCGGGCCCTCCAGGGCCGTCGCGCGATCCGGGCCTAGGCCGAGCCTGCAGCCGTGAGCAACCTGGTCAACGAGATCCTGCTCCGCCTGGCCAAGGCCGGAGCGGCGGCCCTGGTCGGGCTGCTGGTCTACCTGCTCGCGATCGGCCCGGGCGGTGCGGCCGGCTCGGTCGAGCTCGCCCTGCTGTGCTGGATGTCGGGTGCGGCCTTCGTCCTGCTGGTCGAGTCCTCGCCCTTCTGACGGCGGGCCATCGGCCCAGGCCCGGTTGGCCGGCGAGCATCGTTTGACACCCCCGCCAGGCTCACCTACCATTCGGCCTCGCGCCCCCGGAATTGCCGGGTCTCCGCTCGGGCCGGATCACCGGTCCACCCGTCCCCGTCGTTTGACAGGGCGGGTTCCGATGCGTCAACATTGACGCTTGCGCCCGGTGCATTCGTGCCCCGGACCGCTGCACCTTAACAATTGAAGAGTGACAGGAAATCCGGGTAAGGAAATGTGCGAGCGGTCAAACCCTCGAAATTGGAGTCCCGGCCGCAAGGTCGGGTCTTTTTGTCGGAGAGTTTGATCCTGGCTCAGGATAAACGCTGGCGGCGTGCATGAGACATGCAAGTCAAACGGACGATCAGGGCTTGCTCTGGTCGTTAGTGGCGGACGGCTGAGTAACGCGTGGGTGACCTGCCCCGAAGTGGGGAATAACTGCCCGAAAGGGTGGCTAATACCGCATGTGGTGGTGCGTTCGTTCGCACCAGTAAAGCCGCAAGGCGCTTCGGGAGGGGCCTGCGTCCGATTAGCTCGTTGGTGGGGTAACGGCTCACCAAGGCGACGATCGGTAGGTGGTCTGAGAGGACGATCACCCAGACTGGGACTGAGACACGGCCCAGACTCCTACGGGAGGCAGCAGTCGGGAATTTTGCTCAATGGACGAAAGTCTGAAGCAGCAACGCCGCGTGAGGGATGAAGGCCTTCGGGTTGTAAACCTCTTTTATCAGGGACGATAATGACGGTACCTGATGAATAAGTCACGGCTAACTACGTGCCAGCAGCCGCGGTAATACGTAGGTGACTAGCGTTGTCCGGATTTACTGGGCGTAAAGAGCGCGCAGGCGGTCGATTTAGTCGAGTGTGAAAGCCCCCGGCTCAACTGGGGAGGGTCACTCGATACTGATCGACTCGAAGGCGGGAGAGGGAAGCGGAATTCCCGGTGTAGTGGTGAAATGCGTAGATATCGGGAGGAACACCAGTGGCGAAGGCGGCTTCCTGGCCCGTTCTTGACGCTGAGGCGCGAAAGCTAGGGGAGCAAACGGGATTAGATACCCCGGTAGTCCTAGCCGTAAACGATGGACACTAGGTGTTGGTGGTATCAACCCCGCCAGTGCCGAAGCTAACGCATTAAGTGTCCCGCCTGGGGAGTACGGCCGCAAGGCTAAAACTCAAAGGAATTGACGGGGGCCCGCACAAGCAGCGGAGCGTGGGGTTTAATTCGATGCGACGCGAAGAACCTTACCAGGGCTTGACATGACCAGGACCACGGCGGAAACGTCGTCTCCCCGCAAGGGGCCTGGCCACAGGTGTTGCATGGCTGTCGTCAGCTCGTGTCGTGAGATGTTGGGTTAAGTCCCGCAACGAGCGCAACCCCTACTGTGTGTTGTATCACTCACACGGGACTGCCGAGAGAAACTCGGAGGAAGGTGGGGATGACGTCAAGTCAGCATGGCCCTTACGTCCTGGGCTACACCCACGCTACAATGGCCGGTACAACGGGCGGCGAAACCGCGAGGTGGAGCAAATCCCTTAAAGCCGGTCTCAGTTCGGATTGTAGGCTGCAACTCGCCTACATGAAGCCGGAGTTGCTAGTAACCGCCGGTCAGCATACGGCGGTGAATATGTTCCCGGGCCTTGTACACACCGCCCGTCACGTCATGAAAGCTGGCAACACCCGAAGCCGGTGGGCCAACCGCAAGGAGGCAGCCGTCGAAGGTGGGGTTGGTGATTGGGACGAAGTCGTAACAAGGTAGCCGTACCGGAAGGTGCGGCTGGATCACCTCCTTTCTAGGGAGATCCGAGTCG
This sequence comes from uncultured Chloroflexia bacterium, assembly GCA_963718285.1. Taxonomy (GTDB): domain Bacteria; phylum Chloroflexota; class Limnocylindria; order Limnocylindrales; family CSP1-4; genus Palsa-1033. The sequence continues at coordinate 127,442 of CAVQYU010000004.1, forward strand.
AAGACGTTTGGTGGGTCTTCGGCGTTGATGGCTCCTAGGGTTGATCGCAGGGTCGTTCGCGTCTTCCGCCAGGTGGGACGCGCCGGCCGGTTCCTTCGGGATCCGGACGGAGGCCAATCTGCGAACGTGGTAAGAAACACCGAAACCCGTTCAAACATTCCGAGCCCGATATTTCCTGTCACTCTTCAATCGTTAAGGGTGCAGCCGCCGGCCGACGACGTGTCGACCCGAGTCGGCACGGCCCCGGCGGGCGTTTAGCTCAGCTGGTTAGAGCACTGCCCTGATAAGGCAGAGGTCTCTGGTTCGAGTCCAGAAACGCCCACCACCTCCTACCGGCAAGGGGACGTAGCTCAGTTGGCAGAGCATCTCCTTTGCAAGGAGAGGGTCAGGAGTTCGAGTCTCCTCGTCTCCACCAACAACTGCCGGATCGCCGAAGTTCCACGCCACCCTTGAACCAAATCGAATAGCACCGCTCGAGCCTGGATCCGGAGACGCCGGCCGGACTCGAGCACTGATCTGTCAGCGCATCAAGCCCTTGATCCGTGCCCTCGAGATTCGAGGCCACCGACCAGCGGTTCGCTGGAGACGATCCCGGCCTCGTGCCGAGCTCGTGGCCCGTTTCGGCGGGCAGCACCTTTACAACTGGAAGATGTCGTTCGGTAGTAAATCGAATCTTCGATTTCGCCGAGTTAATTTCAAGGTGTAATCCCAAAACAAATGGAGCCCCTCGGCGGCTGATCGCTTGATCAGAGGCTGAAGGGGGTCAAGCTACAAAGGGCACGGGGTGGATGCCTTGGCGCCAAGAGCCGATGAAGGACGCGGTAGGCTGCGAAAAGCTTCGGGGAGTCGCGAGCAGACGTTGATCCGGAGATGTCCGAATGGGGAAACCCGGCTGGGGTAACGCCCAGTCACTCCTGGTTGAACCAAATAGACCAGGTGGAGGTAAGCCAGCGAACTGAAACATCTCAGTAGCTGGAGGAAAAGAGAACATTCCCTGAGTAGTGGCGAGCGAAACGGGAAGAGCCCAAACTCACTCAGCGCGATAGGTTGCGGCCGTTTCTGAGTGGGGGTTGTAGGAGTTGATCATCGGGGTCCCGCACGGTCCCGGCGGAGTTACCAAGCCATTCGCTAGTCGAACCTGTCAGGAAAGGCAGGCCAGAGAGGGTGACAGCCCCGTAGACGAAAGCGACATGGCCTCCGTGATCGACCACCTGAGTACCACGTGGAAGGTCTCTCATGTGGGAAACTGGGCGGACCACCGTCCAAGGCTAAATACTCTTGGCGACCGATAGTGAACGAGTACCGTGAGGGAAAGGTGAAAAGCACCCCGGAAGGGGAGTGAAATAGTACCTGAAACCTCGTGCCTACAAGCAGTCAAAGGGTGTTGCCGGTCGCAAGGCCGGTAGCCTGATGGCGTGCCTTTTGAAGAATGAGCCGACGAGTTACGCGCACGTGGCGAGGTTAAGTCCGAGAAGGACGGAGCCGGAGCGAAAGCGAGTCTGAATAGGGCGATTGAGTCGCGTGCGGTAGACCCGAAACCGAGTGACCTATCCATGGCCAGGGTGAAGCGGGAGTAATGTCCCGTGGAGGCCCGAACTCACTAGCGTTGAAAAGCTAGGGGATGAGCTGTGGATAGAGGTGAAATGCCAATCGAACTCGGAGATAGCTGGTTCTCCCCGAAATAGCTTTAGGGCTAGCCTCGGGCGTTCAATCATGGGGGTAGAGCACTGGATGGGCTAGGGGGCTTCCCGCTTACCAAACCCAACCAAACTCCGAATCCCAGGATTTCAGAGCCCGGGAGTCAGACTGCGAGGGCTAAGCTTCGTGGTCAAAAGGAAAACAGTCCGGACCGTCAGCTAAGGTCCCTAAATCCAGGCTAAGTGGTAAAGGATGTGGATTCGCACAGACAACCAGGATGTTGGCTCAGAAGCAGCCACCATTGAAAGAGTGCGTAACAGCTCACTGGTCAAGTGGATCCGCGCCGAAAATTCAACGGGGCTCAAGCCTGGTACCGAAGCTACGGATGCGTTTGCCGGTTCGCCGGCGAGTGCGTGGTAGGGGAGCGTTCCGTTCTGCTGTGAAGGTCGACCGTGAGGACGGCTGGAGCGGACGGAAGTGCGAATGTCGGCATGAGTAGCGAATTGTGAGTGAGAATCTCACACGCCGTATGCCTAAGGTTTCCTGAGGAAGGCTTGTCCGCTCAGGGTTAGTCGGGCCTAAGCCGAGGACAAACGTCGTAGGCGATGGACATCCGGTTGATATTCCGGAACCACCAGAGATCGTTTGCACCGCAAGGTGTCGCCTGGGGGTAGGTGAACGGAGGTTGGTCGGCGAAAGTCGGTCGAGTCCGGGAGCTGATCCCAGGTGAGAGCAAGGGCATGACACGGCACGGTAGTTCGAGCGCGTTTTGGCTATACGCGTCCAAGCCGGTAGGGGGAGGAGACAGGCAAATCCGTCTCCTCAGTTTCAACCCCGAGAAGCGATGGAAAGTGGCATCTGCTGCAATTCGAGTGAGCCGAGCTGGCAAGAAAAGTGTCTAGCGAGATCAAAGGTGTCCGTACCGCAATCCGACACAGGTAGGCGGGTAGAGAATACCAAGGCGATCGGGAGAACCCTCGTTAAGGAACTCGGCAACATGGCCCCGTAACTTCGGGATAAGGGGCGCTTCGCGGCTGCTGCTTGCAGTGGTCGATCGAAGCCGCAGTGAAAAGGCCCAGGCGACTGTTTAGCAAAAACACAGGTCTCTGCGAAAGCGAAAGCTGACGTATAGGGGCTGACGCCTGCCCAGTGCCGGAAGGTTAAGAGGAGGGGTGCAAGCTCTGAATCGAAGCCCCGGTAAACGGCGGCCGTAACTATAACGGTCCTAAGGTAGCGAAATTCCTTGTCGGGTAAGTTCCGACCCGCACGAATGGCGTAACGATCTGGGCGCTGTCTCAACGAGGGATCCGGCGAAATTGAAGTACCTGTGAAGATGCAGGTTACCCGCGATAGGGCAAAAAGACCCCGTGGAGCTTTACTACACCCTGACATTGGATCGGGATTTGAGTTTGTGTAGGATAGGTGGGAGGCTGTGAAATTGGGGCGCTAGCCTCGATGGAGCCAACGTTGAAATACCACCCTTGCTGAATTTTGGTTCTAACCGCGACCCGTAATCCGGGCGCAGGACAGTGTCAGGCGGGTAGTTTGACTGGGGCGGTCGCCTCCTAAAGTGTAACGGAGGCGCCCAAAGGTTCCCTCAGGCTGAATGGAAACCAGCCGTAGAGTGCAAAGGCATAAGGGAGCTTGACTGCGAGACCTACAAGTCGAGCAGAGACGAAAGTCGGGCTTAGTGATCTGGTACCTCCGAGTGGAAGGGGTATCACTCAACGGATAAAAGCTACCCCGGGGATAACAGGCTGATGGTGCCCAAGAGTTCACATCGACGGCACCGTTTGGCACCTCGATGTCGGCTCGTCGCATCCTGGGGCGGAAGTACGTCCCAAGGGTTTGGCTGTTCGCCAATTAAAGCGGCACGCGAGCTGGGTTCAGAACGTCGTGAGACAGTTCGGTCTCTATCCATCGTGGGCGTAGGGAACTTGAGAGGAGCTGCTCCTAGTACGAGAGGACCGGAGTGGACGAACCGCTGGTGTGCCAGTTGTCCTGCCAAGGGCACCGCTGGGTAGCTATGTTCGGTTGGGATAAGCGCTGAAAGCATCTAAGTGCGAAGCTCGCCTCGAGATGAGGTTCCCCACTGGGTTAACCAGGTAAGACCGCAGGGAGACCACCTGTTTGATAGGCGGCATGTGGAAGTCCGGTGACGGATGAAGCTGAGCCGTACTAATGGTCGAGGGCTTGACCTCTTCAGCTACTGATCAAGGATCAGCGGCTGGCTCCGAAGGGATTCACCGCGTGCCAGGGGCACGCCGGAATGAACTCGTCGAGATCGAAGACTTCAGACCGCCGAACGACATCGACCAGACGCATGAAATCCTGGTGACTCTAGCGGAGAGGCCACACCCGTTCCCATCCCGAACACGGAAGTTAAGCTCTCCAGCGCCGAAGATACTGAGAGGGCAGCCTTTCGGGAACATAGGTCGTCGCCAGGATTTTTGCGTTTCAGGGGTCTCCGGCGCCGGCGAGCCCGGGTCGCCCATCCGTCCCGCGGCCCGGCCACCGGCCAGTGCCGTCGGACGTCGACGCCGCCGGACCACCCCGTCAGGCCCGGAGGACGACCGGATTCGCCCTGCGAGGCCCCTGCGGCGGCTCGAAGGCCGCTCGGCTCGCCCTGTGCAGGATTGGCTTCCGGGGCCAGGCAGGGCCGCGCGAAAGCACCAGCCGTTGATGCCAAATTCCGCTGACAGCCGCCTTATGGTGGCTCGACCTCGGCCGTTGCTCCTACTCCGCAGGGCGCGGCCGACGTGCGTGACCATCCGGCCTGACCCGCGAGACCACCCGTCGAAGCCACGGTCGACCATAGGGCGCCCTGACGGAGGCCGACCGAGGCGAGCCGTCTTCCGTCGTGCGAGCCCGCCGGACGCCCAACGAGCCGCGGCGGACCGTTATCCTTACCCGATGACCGAGCCGAACGACGAGCTGGCCACGCCACTGCCGCGGACGACCGCGAGCCGTCCGAGCTCGCCTCGCCGGTCTCGACCGCGACCCCGTCGAGGCAGCCGACCGCCGGATCCGCCGGGCCTCCCAACCGGCGCCGCCGCCACGTCGCCCGCCGCCGCCACGGCCCGTGCCGCCGACGTCACCGGCGCCGCCGCGTCACCCGCTGTGGCTGCCACGATCCTCGTCGGTCGGCGTCACTTCGCCCGGACGACGCCGGTCGTCGTCGACCGCGGCCGGGCCTCGTTTGGCCTGCCCTCACTCGCCGATCGTCGCCAGGCCGGCCAGATCGGACTGGTCGTGCTGATGATTGCGGCCCTCGGCGCGATCCTTCTGGCGCGCGGCGGCGGGACGGGGTCGCCCGGGATCGCCGGTGGTGGCTCGCCTTCGCCCCAGGCCTCGCTCGCCGCCAGCCCGCAGCCGACGCCCCGGCCATCGCCGTCGCCGTCCGGCAGTGCCGGTCCCGGCCCGAGCGCCGCCCCGGCCAGTGCCAAGCCGTCGCCGACGGCCAAGCCGCGGACCTACACCGTCAAGTCCGGCGACACCTTGTCCGGGATCGCCAGTCGCTTCCACACGACCCCCAAGGCGATCGAGCGGGCCAACGGCCTCAAGAGCCCGTACGTGATCCATCCCGGTCAGGTCCTCAAGCTGCCCTGAGCCTTGCTGCGACGGGCGCCCGCGATCAGCGCTGGCAGCCCCGGCAGAACGAGGTCACGAAACCGCCCGGGCTGACCTCGCTGATCCTGGTGCCGCACCTGGGACAAGCCTGGCCGCCCTTGTTATGGACCGCCAGAAAGTCCCGGACCTGGGTCTCGAAGGTCGGCGGGACACGCCGGCGCAGGACCTCGATCGCGTTGGCCAGGGTGGTACCGGTCGCCGCGTGGAGCGCGCTGACCTCTTCCGGCGCGAGCGTTGCCCGACGGCGGAAGGGCAGCAGCCGGGCAGCGTGCAGGATCTCGTCGCTGTAGGCGTTGCCGATGCCGGCGACGAAGGCCTGGTTCTTGAGCAGGTTCTTGAGCTCGCCCGGGTGTCGCCGGATGCGTTCCTGCCACACCGCCAGGGTCAGGCCCGGGTCGTCGGCGTCCGGTCCGAGATCGCCGTCGAGGCCCGGGATCGGCCTCTCGACGCCCTCCGGCACGAGGTAGACCTTGCCCATCTGGGTCGGGTCGCGATAGCGAATCTCGACCAAGTCCTCGTCGCTGGGCAGCCAGCTGGCGCCCCGGGTCCAGGCCGCCCTGGCGGTTCCGGAGCGGCGGGCGGGCTTGCCGGGCGGGCGCCCGCCGAAGCCCAGCACCAGGGCCGTCTTGGACGGCAGCTTGGCGCCGGGCGCAGCGAGCTGGAACCGGCCGGTCAGCATGGGGTTGAACACCAGTCGGTCCAGGTCGAGCTCGATCAGGAGGAACTTGCCGCGCTGGGTGACCGCCTCGACCCGCCGTCCGACGAGCGCCGCCAGTTCGGCCGGCGTCCCTCGGACCGCGAGCGGCGCATGGCTGACGGCCGACTCGATCCGGCGGCCGGCCAGGGCCGCCTGGAAGGCTTCGGCTACGATCGTGAGGTCGGGCAATTCAGGCACGCGGCCACGATTGTAGGCCGCGAAAATCCTGTGCTAGACTCTCCCGGCCCACGAGGCAGGACAGCAGAAGATCGTCGCCTGCGGCCATCGATCACGAAGGAGCGAACTGAGGCCCCACCGGACCTGACTCGCGAAATCGTTCGTCAACGGCTCGAGCGGCGCTCGGGCCGTTCCTGTTTCCCGGGGTAATCCCCGACAAGGAGAAACCACCAAATTGACTGACCAGCAGCAGGACGGGCCGGCGCCCGACGTCGAGGCAACCGCCGCGACGCAGCAGGCCGCCGAAGACAGCCCGGCGACGGTCGCCGTTGCCGACGAGCCCGCCAACGAGACCGAGACCCCCACAGGCCAGGCACCCGAGGAGGCTGCCCCAGCAGCCACCGCCGCTCCGGCCGATGCCGAGCCGGCAGCCGAGGCTGAGGCGCCCGTCGAGCCGGCAGCCGACGCTGAGGCACCCGTCGAAGCATCAGCCGAGGCTGAGGCGCCCGCCGCCGCCGAGCCCGAGGCGACGGTCGAAGCGACCGCGGAGGCCGAGCCTGAATCGGCTCCCCAGAGCGAGGGTTCGGCCGAACGTGCGGCGGAGACCCCAACTGCCGTGGCCAACCCCGACTCGGCCGGATCCAACGGGATCGGCTCCGATGTTGACGCCGCCGAGCTGGCGGCCGAGCTGGCCGATGCGCCGGCCGCCGCCGACGAGGAGGAGCCGGAGCCCGTCCGCGACCTTGGCCCGGAGCCGACCACGATGGAGGAGCTGCTCGCCGAGCAGGACTCCGACATCAAGAGCTTCAAGCACGGCGATGTCGTCGAAGGCACGGTCGTCCGGATCGACAAGGACGAGATCCTGGTCGACATCGGAGCCAAGAGCGAAGGGGTCGTCTCGAATCGCGAGCTGTACGGCCGGAATGCCGAGAGCTCTCCCCAGCTCGCGATCGGCGACGTCGTCCTGGTCTACGTCCTCCAGCCCGAATTGCAGGAGGGCCACGTGGTCCTGTCCCTGCGCCGAGCCGGCCTCGAGCGCAAGTGGCGCTCGATGCAGGAGCAGTTCGAGTCGGGCGTGATCATCGAGGCGCCGGTCATCGACCACAACAAGGGTGGCTTGATCGTCGACTGCGGCATCCGCGGCTTCGTGCCGATCAGCCAGATCGTGGACTTCCCGCGCCGGCCCCAGAACGACCAGCCTCGGGACGCCGCCCAGGAGATCGCCGAGAAGCTCCAGCCGTTCGTTGGACGCAAGCTCCGGTTGAAGATCCTCGAGGTCAATCGCAAGGCCAACCGCCTGATCCTGTCCGAGAAGGTGGCGCTCTACGAGGAGCGCCGCGAGAAGCGCGACGAGCTGTTCAGCAGCCTCCAGGTTGGCCAGAAGGTCACCGGCTCGGTTCGCTCGATCGCACCCTTCGGCGTGTTCATCGACCTGGGCGGGATCGACGGCCTGGTCCACAAGAGCGAGCTGTCCTGGAACAAGGTCAACAACCCGGAGTCCGGCTACAAGGTCGGCGAGGAGGTCGAGGCCGAGGTCATCGACATCAACCACGAGCGTGGCCGGATCAGCCTGTCGATCCGCCGCCTGCAGCCGGACCCGTGGCACTCCACGGTGGCCGACTTCAAGGTCGGCGACATCATCGATGGCACCGTGACCAAGCTGGTCAACTTCGGCGCCTTCGTCCGGGTCCGCGACGGGCTCGAAGGCCTGATCCACATCAGCGAGCTGTCCCAGCAGCGGGTCGCCCACCCGGGTGACGTCGTCCACGAGGGCCAGACGCTCAAGCTCAAGATCATCAGCCTCGACTCCGAGCGGCATCGCCTTGGCCTCAGCCTGAAGCAGGCCGAGGAGGCCCCGGCCCGGCCGGCTCCGGTCGAGAGCAGTGCCCCAAGCGCAGCGCCGGCCCGCGAAGCCCGGCCCGAGCGGCGGCCCCGGACCGACCGGCCCGAGCGTGGCTACTCGATGGCCGACGCCGTCCAGGAGCCCGAGGGCGGGATCGACAACACCCTGGCCGCGGCCTTCGCCCAGGTTCGCCAGCAGATGGCGGCGGCCGAGGCCGAGGACATCGAGTCCACGGTGGTGGCCGACGAGGTTGCCGAAGAGTCGGCTGCGGCCGAGGTCATCAGCGAGATCGTCGAGACCGTCGCTGCCGATGAGGCCGAGCTCGAGGCCGCAGCCGGCGAGGAGCTCGACCGGATCGAAGATGCCGCGGCGGCCAACGAGGCCAACGAGGAGCCGGCCGCGGACGCCGAGGCCGACGTGATCGAGGCCGTGACCGAGGCTGAAGCCGGCGAAGAGCAGGCCGCCTCGGATGCGATCGCCGAGATCGTCGAGACCGTGGCCACCGACGAGGCCAACGAGGAGGCCGCCGCCTCGGAGGCGATCAAGGAGATCGCGCGCGAGACAATGGAGGCCAACACCGAGGGCTGATCGGGCGGGCCGTGCCCGAGACCGCGCAACCTGACGGCCCGCCGGATCGCCCGGTGGGTCGTTCGATTCGGTGGCTGGGGTCGCGTCCGGCAATCCGCCCGGAGCCTGGACGCGAATGACAGACTGCCGCTACCGGGACCGGCGACCGGATCGGTTGCGCAGCGTGGTCAAGGTGCTAGCATGACCAGACAGGCGTCCCCCGGACGCTCAAACGAGGAACAGGCGTTCGAACTCGATGGATCGTTTTGACAAGTTCACCGACCGTGCTCGCAAGGTACTGACGCTCGCCCAGGACGAGGCGCAGCGCTTCAACCACAACTACATCGGCACGGAACACCTCCTGCTCGGCCTCGTGCGCGAGGGCGAAGGTGTGGCGGCGCGCGTCCTCGAGAACATGAACGTCGAGCTGGCCAAGGTCCGGACCGCCGTCGAGTTCATCATCGGCCGCGGCGACCGACCGGTCGTCGGCGAGGTCGGCCTGACGCCGCGGGCGAAGCGAGTGATCGAGCTCGCCATCGATGAAGCCCGCCGGCTCGGCCACAATTACATCGGTACGGAGCATCTCCTGCTCGGCCTCGTGCGCGAGGGAGAGGGGATCGCGGCCGGCGTGCTGGAGTCGCTCGGGGTCAACCTGGACAAGGTTCGCCACGAGGTCATCCGGGTCCTGTCCCAGTCTTCGTCCGCCGGGCCGTCCGCGCAGGAGACGAAGCGGGCCAGCAAGACCCCGACCGTCGACCAGCTCGGCATCAACCTGACCGAGGCCGCCCGGGCAGGCAAGCTCGACCCGGTCATCGGCCGCGAGAAGGAAATCGAGCGGGTCATCCAGATCCTGTCCCGGCGGACCAAGAACAACCCCGCCCTGATCGGCGAGCCGGGCGTCGGCAAGACGGCCATCGCCGAGGGACTGGCCCATCGGATCGTGGCCGGCGATGTGCCCGAGACGCTCCTCAACAAGCGCGTCCTGACCCTCGATATTGGCTCGCTCGTGGCCGGCACCAAGTACCGCGGCGAGTTCGAGGAGCGCCTCAAGAAGATCATCGAGGAGCTCCGCAACACGAACGACGCGATCCTGTTCATCGACGAGCTCCATACCCTGGTCGGGGCCGGCGCGGCCGAGGGCGCGATCGATGCCGCCAACATCCTCAAACCGCCGCTCGCCCGGGGCGAGCTCCAGTGCATCGGCGCCACCACCCTCGACGAGTACCGCAAGTACATCGAGCGGGATGCCGCCCTCGAGCGTCGCTTCCAGCCGGTGATGGTCGAGGAACCCACCCTGGAGCAGACTGTCGAGATCCTCAAGGGCATCCGGGAGCGCTACGAGCAGCACCACAAGGTCACGATCACCGACGAGGCGGTCAAGGCCGCCGCCGACCTGTCGGTCCGCTACATCACCGACCGTCACCTGCCGGACAAGGCGATCGACCTGATCGACGAAGCCGCCAGCCGGGTCCGGCTGCGCTACGCCTCGGCTCCGCCCGCCCTGCGCGAGGCCCAGCGCGAGCTGGACAAGGTGACCAAGGACAAGGACACCGCGATCAACGCCCAGGAATACGAGGAGGCCGCCCGCCTGCGCGAGGCGGAGGCGACCCAGAAGGACCTGGTCGACGGCCTGCGGGCCGAGTGGCAGTCCAAGGTCACTGCCGAGCAGCCCACGGTGGGCGAGGAAGAGATCGCCCAGGTCGTCGCGATGTGGACCGGCATCCCGGTCACCCGGATCGCCCAGGAGGAGTCCGAGCGTCTGCTCAACATGGAGACGGCCCTCCACAAGCGGGTGGTCGGCCAGCAGGAAGCGATCGACATCGTGTCCAAGGCGGTCCGGCGGGCCCGGGCCGGGCTCAAGGATCCCAAGCGCCCGATCGGCTCGTTCATCTTCCTCGGCCCCACCGGGGTCGGCAAGACCGAGCTGGCCAAGGCTCTCGCCGAGTTCATGTTCGGCAGCGAAGACGCCCTGATCAAGATCGACATGAGCGAGTTCATGGAGCGCCACAACGTCAGCCGCCTGGTCGGGGCGCCCCCCGGCTACGTCGGCTTCGACGAGGGCGGCCAGCTGACCGAGGCCGTCCGGCGCAAGAGCTACGCCGTCGTCCTGCTGGACGAGGTCGAGAAGGCCCATCCCGAGGTCTTCAACATCCTCCTCCAGATCCTCGAGGACGGGCACCTCTCGGATGCCAAGGGCCGCCGGGTGGACTTCCGCAACTGCATCATCATCATGACCAGCAACCTGGGCGCCAAGCAGCTCCAGACGAACTCGTCGCTGGGCTTCCGGAAGTCGGGTGACACCGATATCACCCGGGCCGAGGCGTCCTACGAGCTGATGCGCGAGAAGGTCGCCGCCGAGCTCAAGCAGAGCTTCCGGCCGGAGTTCCTGAACCGGATCGACGCCACGGTCGTGTTCCGCAGCCTGACCGTCGAGGAGATCGGCGAGATCGTCGACATCCTCCTCGCCCGGGTCCGCGACCAGCTCCGGGCCCAGGACATGCACCTCGAGGTGACCGAGGCCGCCAAGGCCCATGTGATCAAGGTCGGCTACGACGCCGCCTACGGAGCGCGGGCGCTCCGGCGGGTCATCCAGAACATGATCGAGGACGTCCTGGCCGAGCACCTCCTGCTGGGCAAGTACGAGCCGGGCACGACGATCATCGTGGACAAGGATCCCGAGGCCGGGCTCGATATCCACGCCGCCGCGGAGAAGACCCCCGTCGAAGTCGTCTAGCGGCCGGCACCGGGAGGATGGCCAGGGCCCAGAGTCGCTACGTCTGCCAGCAGTGCGGCGAGGCGTACCTGCGCTGGGAGGGCCAGTGCCGCAATTGTGGTGGCTGGAACAGCCTCGTCGAGACGCTTGTCCGCGAGCCCTCCAAGGCCAGCCGGGCCAGCCGGCCGGGTGCTGTCGCAGGCGCCAGTTCGGGTCGCGACCAGCCCGAGGCCTTGGCCCGGGTCACCGACGTCGACCTGCCCCGCCTGTCGGTCGAGCTGCCTGAGCTGGACCGCGTTCTGGGCGGGGGATTGGTGCCCGGCTCGGTCGTCCTGGTCGGGGGCGAGCCGGGCATCGGCAAGTCCACCCTGCTGCTCCAGGCGGCGGCCGGCGTCGCCCGGTCGGGCTCGGTCCTGTACGCCAGTGGCGAGGAGTCGGCGGCCCAGGTCCGCCTCCGGGCGACCCGCCTCGGCCTGGTCGACGGCGCGGCCGGCGAGCGGGTCCGGGTCGTTGCCGAGGCGTCGATCGATCGAATCGTGGACCTCGCCCTGGCCGAACGGCCGAGCCTCCTGATCGTCGACTCGATCCAGACCGCCACCGTCGACGATCTCGACGGCGCGGCCGGTAGCGTGGGCCAGGTCCGCGAGTCCACCCTGCGCCTGATGGAGCTGGCCAAGAGCGGCGGCCAGAGCGGCCGCCAGGCCGATGGGCGAGCCAACCGGCCGGGGGACGACCGGGCGATCGCCGTGGTCGTCGTCGGCCACGTCACCAAGGACGGCTCGCTGGCCGGGCCAAAGACGCTCGAGCACCTCGTCGATGCCGTGATCGGGCTGGAAGGCGAGCGCTTCGCCACCCTGCGCCTCCTGCGGGCGACGAAGAACCGCTTCGGGTCGACCGAGGAGGTTGGCGTCCTGGAGATGGGCGAGCTCGGCCTGTCGGCCCTGGGCGATCCCGCCCGGGCGTTCCTGACCGAGCACGACGGGAGCGCCTCGGGGAGTGTCGTCGCGCCGACCCTCGAAGGCTCGCGGCCGCTCATGGTCGAGGTCCAGGCCCTGACCGCCTCGACCGCCTACGGCACGCCCCGCCGGACCGCCAGCGGGATCGACCAGAACCGACTGGCCCTGCTCGTGGCCGTCCTCGGCCGGCGGGCCGGGATCGGCCTGGGCAGCCACGACGTCTACGCCAACCTGGCCGGCGGCCTGGCCCTCGACGAGCCAGCCCTCGACCTGCCCGTCGCCCTTGCCCTGGCCAGCTCGTTCCGGGATCGTCCGGTGCGCCCGGGCACCGTCGCGATCGGCGAGGTCGGCCTGCTCGGCGAGCTGCGCTCGGTTGTCGGCCTGGAGCGGCGCCTGCGCGAGGCCGCCCGGCTCGGCTTCGATCGGGCGATCGTGCCCCGGCCGGGCCGGGCCGGCTCGATCCCCCCGATCGACGGCCTGGAGGTCGTGGCCGTGGCCACCCTGCGCGAGGCTGTCGAGCGCGCCCTCGCCTGACGATTCGAACCGGACGATGGCCGGCCGGCGATGCTAGGCTGACCGCTCGTCGGGGCTCGCACCCGGGTCTGGCCACGTTCGGCCGTTTGCCCGCAGCACCTCTTGAGGGACCGTGATCCGCATCATTCGCCTGCTGGGCGCTGCGCTCGGCGCGTTCATCGGGCTCGGCCTGGCGACCGCGAGCGGCCTGTTCCAGGAGACCGGCAGCTCCTACGGCCTGATCCTGGCCGCCTGGACGGTCGCCTGGCTCATCGTCGGCTTCGCCATCCTGCCCTACCTCACGATCGTGCCGGCGACCTGGATCGTGCGCAGCGTCCAGGCCCTGTCCACGGCCGAGTTCGTGACGGCCGTGGTCGGCCTGCTCATCGGCCTGCTGATGGGCCTCCTGCTGGGCGCCCCGCTCTCGAACTTTCCCGATCCGCTGGGCCGCTGGCTGCCCCTGGCGACGTCCATCGGCTTCGGCCTGGGGATGGTCGGCCTGACAGTCGCCAAGCGCCAGGACCTGATCGTGGCGGCCGAGGCGATCGGGGTCTTCCGGCGGCCCGAGGTGGCCGATGCGGCGGCGATTCGCAAGGGCGACCCGCACATCATCGTGGACACCAGCGCGATCATCGACGGCCGGATCAAGGAGATCGTCGAATCCGGGTTCATCTACGGCACCCTGGTCGTTCCGCGTTTCGTCCTCGAGGAGCTCCAGCACATCGCCGACAGCTCCGACACCCTGCGCCGCAATCGAGGCCGGCGAGGCCTCGAGATCCTGGCCCAGATGCAGAAGGACTCGCCGACCCCCGTGGAGATCGTCGAGGATGAGGTCCGCGATGTGACCGAGGTCGATGCCAAGCTGGTCGCCCTGGCCAAGCGCTACAGCGGAGCGATCCTGACCAACGACTTCAACCTCAACCGGGTGGCCGAGCTGCAGGGCCTGCGGGTCCTCAACATCAACTCCTTGGCCAACGCGGTCAAGCCGGCCGTGCTGCCCGGCGAAGGCCTCCACGTCAAGGTGATCCAGGACGGCAAGGAAGCCGGCCAGGGGGTGGGCTTCCTCGACGACGGCACGATGATCGTGGTCGAGGGCGGCGCCCGGTTCATCGACCGTGAGCTCGAGGTGACGGTCACCCGCGTCCTCCAGACGGTGGCCGGGCGGATGGTCTTCGCCCAGCCGCGCACCGAGTGACCCCGGCGGCCGGTCCGCCCCAACCCGGCAGCGTCGATGTCGTGGTGGTGGCGGCCGGAGCCAGCCGGCGGATGTCCGGCCGGGACAAGCTGGCCGCGGTCATCGGTGGTCGGCCGCTCCTGGCCTGGACGCTCGAGCGCCTGGCCGCCGCGGCCGAGGTTGGCCGGATCGTCGTCGTGACTTCGACCGAGCGGCTCCCGGACCTGCGCCTGGCGGCCTGGCTGCCGGCCTCGGTCGTGGACGTGGTGGCCGGGGGAGCCCGACGCCAGGAATTGGTCGCGGCCGGCGTCGAGCGTCTCGCCCGCGAAGCCGGCGGGACGGCCCCGGATCGGCTGATCCTGGTCCACGACGGGGCCCGCCCGCTGATCTCGACCGAGCTGGTCGCTGCGGTGGCCGAAGCCACCCGCCGGCATGGGGCGGCGATCCCCGTCCTGGCCCTGGCCGAGACGGTCAAGCGGATCGCCGGTGACGACGTGGTCGAGACCGTCGACCGGACCGGCCTGGCCACCGCCCAGACGCCGCAGGGCATCAGGCGCGATCTGCTCGAGCGCGCCTGGGCCTCCTTTCCGGCCGCCGGCCCGAGGACGTTCACCGATGAGGCCAGCCTCCTGGAGGCTTGTAGAATCCCGGTCCATGCCGTCCCAGGCGACCCCGTGAACATCAAGGTGACCGTGCCCGAGGATCTCGGCCGGGCGGCCGCCGCATTGCTCGGGAAGGGGGCGCCGGCAGGCGCCGGCCGGCCGGCCATCCGGGTCGGCTTCGGGTCCGATGAGCATCCGTTCGGGCCGGGCCGTTCGCTGGCCCTGGCTGGGATCACGATCTCCGGCAGCCCCTCGCTGCACGGCCACTCGGACGGCGACGTCGCCCTTCACGCAATCGCCGACGCCCTGCTTGGCGCGTGCGGGCTGGGCGATCTCGGGCGGCTGTTCCCGGCCGGTCCGGAGACGCCCCGCGGCGCGGCCAGCGGGCCGATGCTCGGCACGGTCCTCGAGCGGGTCCGCGCGGCCGGCTATGCGCCGACTTCGCTCGACCTGACGATCGTGGCGGCCCGGCCGCGCCTCGCCGAGCACCTCGACGCGATGCGCCTGGCCGTTGCCGAGCTGGTCGGGCTGGCGCCGGCGCGGGTCAACGTCAAGGCCTCGAGCGGCAACCTCGAGGGCTGGCAGGGCGCGGGCCGGGGGATCAGCGCGACGGCCGTGGCCGTGGTCGAGGCCGTGGTCGAGGCTGTGCCCGAGGCTTTCGTCGAGGCCGGGCCGTGATCAACCTGCTCGACACGCTGACCGGCCAGAAACGAGAGCTCGTGCCCCTTGAGCCCGGTCACGTCCGGATCTACTCCTGCGGGCCAACGGTCTACGGTCCGGCCCACATCGGCAACTTCCGCTCGTTCCTGTTCGCCGACCTGCTCGTGCGCTACCTGCGCTACCGCGGCCTGCGCGTCACCTGGGTGATGAACATCACCGACATCGACGACAAGATCATTCGCGGCGCGGCAGCCCAGGGGATCTCGATCGGCCAGCTGACCGGGCGTTGGACCGACCGATTCCTGGCCGATGCCGCAGCGCTCCGGATGACCCCGCCAGAAGTTCTGCCGCGGGCAACCGAGCACATTCCCGAGATCACCGCCCTGATCGAGACGCTGATCGCGGGCGGCCATGCCTACCGGGCCGACGACGGCTCGATCTTCTTCCGGATCGCCTCCTGGCCGACCTACGGCCGGCTCGCCCGCCTGGACCCGGACCAGCTCCGGGTGGGCGAGCGGGTCGAAGCCGACGAGTACGCCAAGGACGACATCCGGGACTTCGCCTTGTGGAAGGGTCCCAAGCCGGGCGAGCCGGTCTATGCCACCTCGATCGGCGAAGGAAGGCCGGGCTGGCATATCGAATGCTCGGCGATGAGCATGAAACACCTCGGCCCGTCCTTCGACATCCACACCGGGGCGGTCGACCTGATCTTCCCCCACCACGAAGACGAGCTGGCCCAGAGCGAGGCGGCGACCGGGCTGCCCTTCGTCCAGACCTGGCTGCACTGCGCCCATCTCCAGATGGCCGGCTCGAAGATGGCCAAGTCGACCGGCAACATCGAGCGGGTCGGGGACCTGCTCGAGCGGGGCGTGTCGGCCCGGGCCCTGCGCTACGTCCTGATCTCGGTTCATTACCGGGCCGCCCTGAACTACACGGAGGCGTCGCTGGGGGCGGCCGGATCGGCCCTCGATCGCCTCGACGCCCTGCTGGCGGCCCTGGCCTCGTACCACGAGGACCGGCCGGATGACGCGGGCTTGGTCGAGCTCGTCGACTCCACCCGGGCCGGCTTCGAGCGGGCGCTCGACGACGACCTGAACATCGCTCCGGCGCTGGGCGTGGTGTTCGATTTCATCCGCGAAGTGAATCGCCGAATCGACGGCCGGGCTCTGTCCACCGTCGACGCCGCAACCGTGACATCCTTCCTGCACGATCTCGATCGCGTCCTCGGGATCGGGCCGGACCTCGTCGACGAGGGGATCGAGCCCGAGATCGAGGCGCTCCTGGCGGCCCGGACGGCGGCTCGGACCGCTCGCCAATGGGCGGAGTCGGATCGCCTCCGGGATGAGCTCGCCGCGCGCGGGGTTGTCGTCGAGGACACGCGCGACGGCCAGCGATGGCGTCGACTGGAGGCAACCCATGGCTGACGGCGAGAGCTCGAGTCCCCGCCCCAAACGAGTCAAGCCTGACCGGCCCCGACCGGCCGGGGGATCGGGCCGGCCGGCATCCGGAGGTTCGCGCGGCGGCGGACCGCGCGCTGGCGGTTCCCGTCCCGGCGGGCCCCGTCCGGGCGGCTCCGGTTTCGGCGGCCAGCGGAGCGGCGGCGGTCGCCCGGAGGCGGGTCAGCGTCCCGAAGGCCAGCGTCCGGGCCGTCCCGGTCCGGCGATTCCGCGCGGGCCGGGCGGCCGACCAGGCTTCGTCCGTCCCGATTTCGCCCGTCCGGATTTCGATCGACCCGCCTTCGACCGTTCGGGCCAGGATCGCTCCGGCCCCGATCGGTCCCCATCCGACCGGGGAGGAGATCGCCCGCGCTTCGATCGGCCCAGGTTCGAAGGTCCGAGGTCCGACAGTCCGAGATTCGAACGTCCTCGTCCGGCCCGTTCAGGCTTTGGCTTCCAGGGTGGCTCAGGCCGGCCCGAGCGGTCCGGGCCAGAGCACGGCCGCCCGACCGGCTCTCCCGATCGCCCCCGCCACTCTGGGCCGCCCGACCGGTCCCCGGATCGATCGACGGAGCGGGCCGGCAGGCCATTTGGGCGACCCGACGCGGTCCGGGAACGGATCTTCGATCGGGCCGCCGCCCCATTCGACGGTCCGCCGCATGGTCCAGGACCTTCGGGTCGGCCCGTTGGCCGGCCATCGGGTCCCCGGCCGCCGTTCCAGCGCGCCGCTGGTCCCGGCCGCGACCTTCCGCCCGGGCCGCGTCCCGCGCCGAGCCGATCATTCGGCCGGCCCGACCGGCCCAATCAGCCATGGGCCGAACGCGCCCGGCCGGCTGCCTTCAACCGACCGGTTCTGGCGCCGGCCGAAGCCGGTTTGGTCGAGGCGGGTGACGAGATCGTGGCCGGCCGCCGGCCCGTCGAGGAGGCCTTCGTCGCCCGCCGCGAAGCACGCCGGCTGCTGGTTGTGCCCCAGCGCCGCGATGCGCTCGAGAAGCTCGTCCTGCACGCCACCAGCCTGCGCATCCCGATCGTCGAGGTCGAGGGCGGGTCCCTGACCGGGCTGACCGGCTTCGATGGCCATCAGGGCATCGCCCTCGTCGTGGCCCCGCGCCGTTACGCCACGGTTGCCGACATCCTGGCCCGGGCGGTCGAGCGCTCCGAGCCGCCGTTCGTGCTCGTCCTCGACTCGCTCGAGGATCCCCAGAACGTGGGCACCCTGTTGCGCAGCGCCGAGGCGGCCGGCGCCCACGGCGTCCTCTTCCCGACCCATCGCCAGGCGCCCCTCACCCCGGCCGCGGTCAAGGCCTCGGCCGGGGCCGTGGAGCACCTCCTGCTGGCCCCGGTCGATGACCTGGCCGGCGCTCTGGCCGACCTCCACGTGGCCGGGCTGCGGGTCGTCGGGGCCGAGGCGGACGCCCCGCTGACCGTGCGCGAGGCCGACCTGCGTGGTCCGATCGCCCTGGTCGTCGGCAGCGAAGGCCAGGGCCTCGGCCCGGCCGTCCGGCGCCGCTGCGACCTGATGGTCAGGATCCCGATGCGTGGCGCGATCGGCTCGCTCAACGCCTCGGTGGCCGGCTCGATCCTGCTGTTCGAGGCGACGACCCAGCGGGTCGGCCTGGGGACGGGGCCCGTTCCGGCGGCGTCGCCCGCGGCAGAGGCGTCGGTCGCCGAGGAGCCGGCCGAGGAGGCGCAAGGCGCGGAGCCCAAGCCGGCCAAGGCTGCCAGGGTCACCCGGCCGAAGTCCGCGAAGGCGGAAGAACCGGCCAGCCCCAAGGTGGCTACCGCCAAGGTGACGGCCGCCAAGCCGGACGGGCCAAAGGTTGCCAAGGCCGCCAAACCGATCAGCGCCAAGGCCGCTGCCGCCAAGACGCCGAAACCGGCCAAGGCGACAGCGGCCAGCGCAGCCAAGGCCAGCGCAGCCAAGACCGCGGCCAAGCTCAGCCAAACTCGTCAAGGCGGCCAAACCCGCCAGCGCAGCCAAACCCGTTAAGGCGGCCAAACCCGCCAAGGCGGCCAAGGTGGGCCGGACGGCCAAGCAACCCAGGCACAAGGCCGCCGTCGCCACCGACTCGGGCGACGAGCTGCTCCCCTGACCCCGGGCCAGCCACCCGACCGAACTCTTGCCATTC
Organism: uncultured Chloroflexia bacterium; assembly: GCA_963718285.1. GTDB lineage: Bacteria > Chloroflexota > Limnocylindria > Limnocylindrales > CSP1-4 > Palsa-1033. The sequence goes on from CAVQYU010000004.1 coordinate 146,177, forward strand.
AGCAGCGCCGGTGCTGGCAGGGAGAATCAGGCCGATGGGCCGGGCCCGCAGCCGGGGGACCGCTGGATCGTGGAAACTCGGCCAGGCACGGCAATCAGGCCCGGCTGGGCGCGCTTGACCCGTTCGGGCGCTGAGCCCTATCATTCGCGGGCGCCACGGGACCTTCCTGCGGTATGGTTCTGCGCGCCGACGTAGCTCAATTGGTAGAGCAGCGGTTTTGTAAACCGCCGGTTCCGGGTTCGAGTCCCGTCGTCGGCTCCAACGCGAATAACGCTCGTTTCCCGGTCCACCGCGGGCCGCAGCCCGATCGGGAACGTTTCATGGGTAGGTTGAGCAGGTGGTGAGCTCTGCTGACTGTAGATCAGCTGTCTTCGACTGTGGGGGTTCGATTCCCTTCCTGCCCACCAAGTTCCGGCTCGTGAATCGGAAGGATCCCTGGCCCACATAGCTCAGCTGGCAGAGCACTTCCTTGGTAAGGAAGAGGTCATCGGTTCAAGTCCGATTGTGGGCTCCAGCACCGCGGCGAGGCCGCAGTTGACCCCGAGATCGGGACGTAACTCAAAGACCCGAAATGATGGACCGGACGGGCTCTGCTGCCCGACCGGCACCTCGACAGATGGAGTGAAGGCGCTCACGTGGCCAAGAAGAAGTTCGAGCGGAACAAGCCGCACGTCAACATCGGCACGATCGGTCACATCGACCACGGCAAGACCAGCCTGACCGCGGCGATCACCAAGTACCTCGCCCTCAAGGGCGGGGCCGAGTACCGCGCGTTCGATTCGATCGACAACGCCCCCGAGGAGCGCGAGCGCGGGATCACGATCGCGATCGCCCACGTCGAGTACGAGACGGCCAACCGCCACTACGCCCACGTCGACTGCCCCGGCCACGCCGACTACATCAAGAACATGATCACCGGGGCCGCCCAGATGGACGGCGCGATCCTGGTCGTGGCCGCGACCGATGGCCCGATGCCCCAGACCCGCGAGCACATCCTGCTGGCCCGCCAGGTCGAGGTCCCGTTCATCGTCGTCTTCCTCAACAAGGTCGACATGGTCGACGACCCCGAGCTGCTCGACCTGGTCGAGCTCGAGGTCCGCGAGCTGCTCTCCAAGTACAACTTCCCGGGCGACGACATCCCGTTCATCCGGGGCTCGGCGCTCAAGGCCCTCGAGGCCCCGGCCAACGCCGACGATCCGGCCTATGTCCCGATCCAGGAGCTGATGGACGCGGTCGATGCCTACATCCCGACCCCCGAGCGGGCGGTCGACAAGCCGTTCCTGATGCCGGTCGAGGATGTCTTCGGGATCAAGGGCCGGGGCACGGTCGCCACCGGCCGGATCGAGCGCGGCGTGGTCCACGTCGGCGACGAGGTCGAGGTGATCGGGGTCAAGGCCACCCGCAAGGTCGTGGTCACCGGCGTCGAGATGTTCAAGAAGCTGCTCGACGAGGGCCAGGCCGGCGACAACGTGGGCTGCCTGCTGCGCGGCATCGAGCGTGACGACATCGAGCGCGGCCAGGTCATGGCCAAGGCCGGCTCGATCAAGCCCCACACCAAGTTCAGCGCCCAGGTCTACGTCCTGACCAAGGAAGAAGGCGGCCGGCACACCCCGTTCTACAACGGCTACCGGCCCCAGTTCTACCTGCGCACGACCGACGTCACCGGCGCGATCGGCCTGCCCGAAGGGGCCGAGATGATCATGCCCGGCGACAACGTCGAGATGAAGGTCGAGCTGATCACCCCGATCGCCCTCGAGGTCGGCCTGCGCTTCGCCATTCGCGAAGGTGGCCGGACCGTCGGCGCCGGCGCGATCACCTCGATCACCGAGTAGGACGACATGGCCAAGACCGAGAACCGGCCGGTGATCCTGCTGGCCTGCACCGAGTGCAAGGAACGGACCTACACCACGCGCAAGAACAAGAAGAACGATCCCAACCGGCTCGAGCTTCGGAAGTATTGTCCGCGTGATCGTCGGCACACCCTCCACCGGGAGGCCAAGTAGCGATCCACCGGAGGCGCGTAGCTCAATTTGGCAGAGCTCTGGTCTCCAAAACCAGTGGTTGTCGGTTCGAGTCCGGCCGCGCCTGCCACATCCCACCCACATCCGTAGCCCCAGAGAAGGCACCATCCCCGTGATCCAACGCTTCCGTCGATATCTCGACGAGTCGTGGTCCGAACTGAAGAAGGTCACCTGGCCCACCCGCCAGCAGACGATCAACCTGACGGTGCTCGTGTTCGTCGTCAGCCTGGTCGTGGGCGTCTTCATCTCGATCTTCGACTTCATCTTCAGCCAGGGCCTGACCCTGCTGAGCGGGCTCGGCTGAGATGACCGACATGACGACCGAGACGCGGATCCCCGCGCCGGAGAAGCACTGGTACGTGATCCACACGTACTCGGGCTACGAGAACAAGGTCAAGGCCAACCTCGAGCACCGGATCGAATCGATGGGCATGGAGGACCGGATCTTCCAGGTGCTCGTCCCGATGGAGGACGAGATCGAGATCCGGCAGGGCCAGCGCCACACCGTCCAGAAGAAGGTCTACCCGGGCTACGTCCTGGTCGAGATGATCCTCGACCCCGACTCCTGGTTCGTCGTCCGCAACACGCCGGGCGTGACCAGCTTCGTCGGTGGCGGCAACATCCCCGGCCAGCGCAACGAGCCGATCCCGCTGGCCGAGCACGAAGTCAAGCAGATCCTCCGGACCATGGGCGTCGAGACACCCAAGTACCGGGTCGCCTTCACCAAGGGCCAGAGCGTGCGCGTCACTGATGGCCCATTCGCCGAGTTCATCGGCACCGTCGACGAGGTCAACCCCGAGCGCAACAAGGTGAAGGTCCTCGTCAGCATCTTCGGCCGGGAGACCCCAGTCGAGCTCGACTTCCTGCAGGTCGAGAAGCTCTGACCATTCCCGCCCCCGGGCGGACCTGACCGAGAGGCGCAACAACCGTGGCCAAGAAGATCCGCATCGTGCTCACCCTGCAGCTGCCCGCTGGCAAGGCCACCCCGGCCCCGCCGGTCGGGACGGCCCTGGGCCCGCACGGCATCAACATCGTCGAATTCACCAAGTCCTACAACGAGAAGACTGCCGACAAGGCCGGCCAGATCATCCCGGCCCAGATCACCGTCTTCGAGGATCGCTCGTTCTCGTTCGTGCTCAAGACGCCACCCGCGGCCGACCTCCTGCGCAAGGCGGCCGGCCTGGACAAGGGCGGCGCGACGCCCAAGCGCGAGACCGTGGGCAAGGTCACCCGTGACCAGCTGCGCGAGATCGCCGCGGTCAAGATGGTCGACCTGAACGCCAACGACGTCGACGCGGCGGCCCGCCAGATCGAGGGCACCGCCCGGAGCATGGGCATCGAGGTCATCGGCTAGCCCGCCCGGCACTCAGCAACCTGCCAGCCGGCGGCCTGCCGGCCGTCCACCCCGCGCCAGGGGAAGGTGGGACCGCTCACCGCAGCAAAGGGAACAACAGCATGGCTCACGGCAAGAAATATCGCGAGGTCGCCAAGCTGGTCGATCACGACCAGGTCTATCCGCCGGCCGAGGCCGTCGACCTGCTCAAGCAGACGAGCGTGGTCAACTTCGACCCGACGGTCGAGGCCCACGTCAGGCTGGGCGTCGATCCGCGCCACGCCGACCAGATGGTCCGGGGCACCGTCGTCCTGCCGCACGGCACGGGCAAGGTCGTCCGGGTCGCCGTCTTCGCCCAGGGCGAGAAGGCCCAGGAGGCGCTCCGCGGCGGGGCCGACGAGGTCGGGGCCGAGGACCTGGTCAAGAAGATCGAAGCCGGCTGGCTCGAGTTCGACGTCGCCCTGGCCACGCCGGACACAATGGGCATGGTCGGCCGGTTGGGCAAGATCCTGGGCCGGCGCGGGCTCATGCCCAATCCCAAGTCGGGCACGATCACGTTCGACATCGAACGCGCCCTTCGCGAGGTCAAGGCCGGCCGGGTCGAGTTCAAGGTGGACAAGGGCGGGATCATCCATGTCCCGTTCGGCAAGGCCGGCTTCAGCCAGGCCGACCTGAACGAGAACCTGGCAGCCCTGCTCGATGCGATCAACCGGGCCAAGCCCGCCGGAGCCAAGGGCCACTATCTCCAGGGCCTGACCATTGCCAGTACGATGGGCCCCGGAATCCGGGTTGACGTGCCCGCCCTCCTGGCGGCTGCCGCCGCGGCCTGACCGCCGGCCCCCCACCATACGCGGTGACGCGTTCGATCAGGGATCGGACGGCGCCACCTGACAACTGAACAACGACGGACGCCCAAGACAGCCTGCGCCCGCGGACCGCGCCTCACGCCAATCGGCGGGGGAGCGGTCGGGGCTTGAACCGCCGAACGGATCGGTGCCGGAATGACCGGCCCGGGGACGCCGGCGAGCACGCCAAGGCAGGACGAGCCTCCCAGGCGGGAGTGCGTCGACCCCTGCAGACGCGATTGGACCGTCGCAGGGGCAGAGCCAGCCACGGCCGGCTCCGCACCGCCGCCGCGCGCCGGCTGCGCGCCAGACATCGGAGGTATGCATGCCAACCGAGGCCAAGCGGGAGACCGTGGCCGAGCTGCGCGAGGAGCTCTCGCGCAACCCGACCCTGATCGTCTCGGAATACCGGGGCCTCACCGTCAGCGAGCTGGCCGAGATCCGGCGCGCCCTGCGCAAGCAGAACGTCACCTATCGGATCGTCAAGAACCGGCTGATGCGGATCGCCGCCGGCGAGGCCGGCCTCGAGGCCCTCTCGCCCATGCTCAAGGGCCCCAGCGCCATTGCCTTCGGGTCGGGCGACGAGGGCACGATCGCCAAGGCCGTTCTCGATGCCACCCGGCCCTACAAGGTGGTCAAGCTCAAGGGGGCCGTCCTGGGCAGCCGGGCGATCGACGCCGATGGCCTGACCCGGCTGGCCGCGCTGCCTTCACGCGAGGTGCTCCTGGCCCAGCTTGCTGGAGCCTTCGCTGCCCCGATGTCGACGATGGCCGGCCTGCTGGCCGCGCCACTCCGGGACCTCGCCGGCGGGCTGGCCGCCCTGATCGAGCAGCGCGGCGGAGCCGCCTGACCCAGTCCCGTTCCTCTTCGTCCATTCCGCGCCCGCCCGCGGGCGCCCCACTTCAGGAGAATCAGCTGACATGGCAACCATTACCGCAGACCAGATCCTCGACGCGATCGGGAGCATGACCGTTCTCGAGCTGTCCGACCTCAAGAAGGCCTTCGAGGACAAGTTCGGGGTCACCGCCGCCGCGCCGGTCGCGGCTGCGGCCTCGAGCGCCCCGGCTGCCGCCGCCGAGGCGGCCGTCGAGGAGCAGACCGAGTTCAGCGCCGTGCTGACCGAGGTCGGCCCCAACAAGATCCCGGTGATCAAGGTCGTGCGCGAGCTGACCGCCCTCGGCCTCAAGGAGGCCAAGGACCTGGTCGATGCCTCGCCCAAGGCCGTCAAGGAAGGTGTCACCCGCGAGGAGGCCGACAAGATCAAGGCCGCCCTCGAAGAGGTTGGCGCGAAGGTCGAGATCAAGTAGCGTCCGACGAAGCGCGGATCCGGTCGGCCGGCCAAGCCGCCGACCGGATGCTTCGGGCGGAACGATCGGGTAGTGGCGGAGGGCGCCACTGCCCTGTTTGACATGGCGGCGAAACGCGGTATCCTACTCTTTCTGTGATCCTCGCTTTCCCCCCTTTCCCCTTCCTCCTCCGATAGGAGCGATTCATGCTGTCTGCTGAGTCGTCGCCCCGGGCGACCCAGGCCTCGGCGCGCATTTCGTATGCCCGCATCCCCGAGGTCCTGCCCATTCCGAACCTGATCGAGCTCCAGCTCGATTCCTTCCACTGGTTCATCGCCAATGGGCTCCGGGAGCTGTTCGACGAGATCAGCCCGATCAAGGACTTCACCGGCAAGGTGATGGAGCTCCAGTTCCTCGACTACGAGTTCGGCATCCCCAAGTACACCGAGCTCGAGTGCCGCTCCAAGGACCTGACCTTCAGCCAGCCGCTGTACGTCAACGTCGAGCTCCTGATCAAGGAGACCGGCGAGATCCAGCGCCAGCGCGTGTACATGGGCGATTTCCCGGTCATGACCGATCAGGGCACGTTCATCATCAACGGCGCCGAGCGGGTCGTGGTCAGCCAGCTGGTTCGCTCGCCGGGCGTCTACTACAGCGCGACCGAGGACCCAACCAGCGGCCGGACCCTGTTCAGCGCCAAGGTCATCCCGAACCGGGGCGCCTGGCTCGAGTTCGAGACGAGCAACAAGGACCTCCTGTCGGTCAAGGTCGATCGCAAGCGCAAGATCGCCGCGACGACCCTCCTGCGGGCGGTCGGTTTCGAGACGAACGAGGAGATCGCGGGCCTGTTCACCGGCGTGGACACCGACCCCGACCACCCGTACGTCGCCTCGACCCTCGACAAGGACCTGACCAAGAACCAGCACGAGGCCTTGATCGAGGTCTACAAGAAGCTCCGGCCGGGCGATCCGCCAACCGGCGACAACGCCCGCCAGCTGGTCGAAAGCCTGTTCTTCAACTTCCGGCGCTACGACCTCGGCCGGGTCGGCCGCTACAAGTTCAACAAGAAGCTCGACTCGGTCGCCCGCCGGATGGGGATCGAGCTGCAGGCCGGCGAGCGGACGATCACCCGTGAGGACATCGCCGCGATCGTGGGCCACCTGATCGAGCTCAACATCGAGGCCGCCAAGGCTCCCTCCGAGCAGCGCTGGGGGGCCGATGACATCGACCACCTGGGCAACCGCCGGATCCGGGCCAACGGCGAGCTGATCCAGAACGCGTTCCGGATCGGCCTGCTCCGGATGGAGCGGGTGGTCCGCGAGCGGATGACGATCCAGGAGATCGACAAGGCAACGCCCAACGCCCTGATCAACATCCGGCCGGTCGTGGCCGCGATGAAGGAGTTCTTCGGCGGCAGCCAGCTCTCGCAGTTCATGGACCAGACCAACCCGCTGGCCGAGCTCACCAGCAAGCGCCGCCTGTCGGCCCTCGGCCCGGGCGGCCTGTCCCGCGAGCGCGCCGGCTTCGACGTCCGCGACGTCCACCACAGCCACTACGGCCGGATCTGCCCGATCGAGACCCCCGAAGGTCCGAACATCGGCCTGATCGGCTCGCTGGCCACCTACGGCCGGATCAACAGCTACGGCTTCATCGAGACGCCTTACCGCAAGGTCAAGCGGACCGTCGCCTTCGACGACCCGCGCCTGACCGAGTTCGAGGCGGGCACCGACCTGCTGGCCAAGGATGGCAGCGTCGTGACCAAGGCCGGGGCTCAGCTGGACGCGGCAGCCGCGGCCGAGCTCAAGAAGCAGAAGGCCCAGGCCTTCCCGATCCGACCCATCGTGACCGCCGAGATCGAGTACCTGGCCGCCGACGAGGAAGAGCAGCACGTCGTGGCCCAGGCCAACGCGCCGCTCGACGCCGCCGGCCATTTCGTGGCCGAGCGGATCCCGTCGCGCTACCGCGACCAGTTCCCCGAGGCGCGCCCCAACCAGATCGAATACATGGACGTCTCGCCCAAGCAGGTCGTGTCGGTCGCCACCGCGCTCATCCCGTTCCTCGAGCACGACGACGCCAACCGGGCCCTGATGGGCTCGAACATGCAGCGCCAGGCCGTGCCCCTGCTGGAGCCCGAGGCTCCGATCGTGGGCACCGGCATGGAAGTCCGCGCCGCCCAGGACAGCGGCCAGGTCCTGATCGCCCGGCACGCGGGCGTCGTGACCAGCGTCACCGCCGAGCGGATCCAGGTCGAGACCGACGCGGGTGAGCTGGACGAGTACGTCGTCTCCAAGTTCGTCCGCAGCAACCAGGGCACCTGCATCAACCAGCGCCCGATCGTCGACGTCGGCGCCCGCGTGGCGGCCGGCGACCCGATCGCCGACTCCAGCTCGACCGACATGGGCGAGCTCGCCCTCGGCCGCAACGTCCTCGTCGCGTTCATGAGCTGGGAAGGTGGCAACTACGAGGACGCGATCGTGATCAGCGATCGCCTCGTCAAGGACGACCTGTTCACCAGCATCCATATCGAGAAGCACGAGATGGAGGCCCGGGACACGAAGCTCGGCCCCGAGGAGATCACCCGCGACATCCCCAACGTGGGCGAGGAGTCGCTCAAGGACCTCGACGAGCAGGGCATCGTGTACGTCGGGGCGGAAGTCGCCCCAGGCGACATCCTGGTCGGCAAGATCACGCCCAAGGGCGAGACCGAGCTGACCGCCGAGGAGCGCCTCCTGCGGGCGATCTTCGGTGAGAAGGCCCGCGAAGTGAAGGACAGCTCGCTGCGCCTGCCCCATGGCGAGCGCGGCAAGGTGATCGAGATCCGCGAGATCCAGCGCGGCGATGATGACGACTCGGCCCTGATGCCGGGCGTCAACCGGCTCGTCCGGGTGTCGGTCGCCCAGAAGCGCAAGATCAGCGTCGGCGACAAGATGGCCGGCCGCCACGGCAACAAGGGCGTGATCGCCAAGGTCCTGCCCCAGGAAGACATGCCCTTCCTGCCCGACGGCACGCCGGTCGACATCCTGCTCAACCCGCTCGGCGTGCCGAGCCGGATGAACATCGGCCAGATCCTCGAGACGCACCTCGGCTGGGCCCTCCAGGCCAAGGGCCAGAAGGCCGCCACGGCGGTCTTCGACGGGGCTACCGAGCAGCAGATCCAGGCCGAGCTGCGCTCAGCCGGGCTGCCCGAGGACGGCAAGATCGAGCTGCGCGACGGCCGGACCGGCGTGCCCTTCGATCGCCGGATCACCGTTGGCTACATCTACATGCTCAAGCTCCACCACCTCGTCGAGGACAAGATCCACGCCCGGTCCACCGGTCCGTACAGCCTGATCACCCAGCAGCCGCTCGGTGGCAAGGCCCAGTTCGGTGGCCAGCGCTTCGGCGAGATGGAGGTCTGGGCGCTCGAGGCGTACGGCGCCGCGAACATCCTGCAGGAGCTGCTGACCGTCAAATCCGACGATGTCCTCGGCCGGGTCCAGACCTACGAGGCGATCGTCAAGGGGGAGGAGATCCAGCCACCGCGGGTGCCGGAGTCGTTCAAGGTCTTGATCAAGGAGCTGCGCAGCCTTGGGCTGAACGCCGAGATCCTCGACCCGAACGACCAGGAGATCGAGCTCGGCGAGGACGACACGGCGGCCTACGCCCTGCCCGACCTCGGCGGGATCAATCTCGCCGGCTTCGAAGACTAGTCATCAACACGCTCGTTTCCAGGAACCACTCGCGGGACCGGCGCCCGGCCAGCCCGATCTCGCTCGCCGCCCACGGACCAAATCGCGTCGCCGAGCCAGGCGGTGGCGCGGAGGAGAACCATGCTCGAGGTCAATAATTTCAGCGCGATCCGGATCTCCCTCGCGAGCCCGGACCAGATCCGCGAATGGTCGAAGGGTGAGGTCACCAAGCCCGAGACGATCAACTACCGCACGCTCAAGCCGGAAAAGGACGGCCTGTTCGACGAGCGCATCTTCGGTCCCACCAAGGACTGGGAGTGCTACTGCGGCAAGTACAAGCGGATTCGCTACAAGGGCATCATCTGCGACAAGTGCGGCGTCGAGGTCACCCGGAGCAAGGTCCGGCGCGAGCGGATGGGTCACATCCAGCTGGCCTCGCCGGTCAGCCACATCTGGTACTTCAAGGGCACCCCGAGCCGGCTGGGCATCCTCCTCGACATCAGCCCGCGCAATCTCGAGCGGATCCTGTACTTCGCGCTGTACATCGTCACCCACGTCGACGAAGACGCCCGCCAGCGGGCGCTGCGCCAGCTCGACGAGGAGGCCGAGGGCCGTGGCGGCCGGGGCGGCAAGGCCCTGGCCGAGCGTGAGGACGAGCTGCGGGCCGGGCTCAATCGCCAGAAGGACGAGCTGAACCAGGCCCTCGCGGCCACCCGGCTCGACCTCGAGACCCAGCGCACCGAGCGGACCGAGGAAATCGCCGCGGCGGCCCAGGCCGTCGAGGCGGCCCTGGCTGCCCTGGGCAGCGGCGTGGCCGAGGCCACGATCGCCTTCGAGCCGACCGGTGAGGTCGTCGTCGCGGCCGGCGACAAGGGTGGCCGTGAGGCAACCGCCCGGCTGCGCAAGATCGCGGCGGCCGAGATCGAGCGAATCGGCGAGGAGCTCAAGTCCCGCGATGCCGACGAGGAGCGGGCCACGGCCGGCCGGATCGCCGACCTGGAGCTGGGCATCGACGCCGAGCTCGAGGCCGAGCGCGAGCGCCTGCGCACCGAGGCCGATGGCCTCAAGGACGAGATCCGCAAGACGCGCGACGAGATCGAGCGCCTGGCCCCGATGATCACCCTGCCCGAGACCTCGCTCGACGGCTGGAACTTCCGCGACCTCGACGCCAAGTACGGCAGCGGGGCCCGGGGCGGCCGGATCCTCCACGCCGGAATGGGCGCCGAGGCGGTCCGCGACATCATCCAGCGGATGGACCTGGACGAGCTCGCCCGCTCCCTCCACGTCGAGGTCCGGACCTCGTCCGGGCAGCGCCGCAAGAAGGCGATCAAGCGCCTCCGCCTGATCGAGGCCTTCCGCCGCTCGGGCACCCGGCCCGACTGGATGATCCTGTCGGTCCTGCCGGTCATCCCGCCGGACCTCCGGCCGATGGTCCAGCTGGACGGCGGCCGCTTTGCCACCTCCGACCTGAACGACCTGTACCGGCGGGTGATCAACCGCAACAACCGGTTGAAGCGGCTGCTCGAGCTGGGCGCGCCGGAGATCATCATCCGCAACGAGAAGCGGATGCTCCAGGAGGCGTGCGACGCCCTGATCGACAACGGCCGGCGCGGCCGGGCGATCGCCGGCACCGGCAACCACCGCCTCAAGAGCCTGTCGGACATGCTCAAGGGCAAGCAGGGCCGCTTCCGCCAGAACCTGCTGGGCAAGCGGGTCGACTACTCGGGCCGCTCGGTCATCGTGGTCGGCCCCGAGCTCAAGCTGTACCAGTGCGGCCTGCCCAAGAAGATGGCCCTCGAGCTGTTCAAGCCGTTCGTCATGCGCCAGCTCGTCGAGAAGGGCTTCGCCCACAACATCAAGAGCGCCAAGCGCATCGTCGAGCGCGTCCGGCCCGAGGTCTGGGACGTCCTCGAGGAAGTCATCAAGGACCACCCGGTCCTGCTCAACCGCGCGCCCACCCTCCACCGCCTGGGCATCCAGGCGTTCATGCCGGTCCTCGTCGAGGGCTCGGCCATCCAGATCCACCCGCTCGTGTGCACGGCCTTCAATGCCGACTTCGACGGCGACCAGATGGCGGTCCACGTGCCGCTCTCGACGGCCGCCCAGGAAGAGGCCCGCGAGATGATGCTCTCGACGGCCAACCTGCTCTCGCCGGCCAACGGCGAGCCGATCGTGTCGCCGACCCAGGACATGGTTCTGGGCTGCTTCTACCTGACCATGGACAATCCGCTCCCGTCGACCGGCGCGCCGCGCCTGTTCGCCGGCGAGGACGAGGCGATCCTGGCCTACCAGCTGCGCGAAGAGACGAAGCTGACCCTGCACGAGCCGATCATCGCCCCGGTCAAGGTCTGGGACGTCGAGGCCGACGCCCTGGTCACCCGGACGACGACCACCACCACCGGCCGGATCATCTTCAACCAGGTCCTGCCCGACCGGCTGCGCTACAAGAACGACGCGATGGTCCGGGCCACCCTGCGCGAGCTCGTCGACGAGTGCTATCGCCTGCTCGGCGCCG